>JBEKZZ010000057.1:0-27185 GCA_049509335.1 Bradyrhizobium sp.
GATGGTGGCAAGAAAGCCCGATCACCAGGGAGACCACGAAGGAAACCGTTAAAGCCATTGCGCGGGGAATGCCGGGTGACACCGGTGTGACCGTGGTGACTTTGCTTACGTGCTTTCTTTATTTGCACGTAAGGCCGCGGGCGCAACGGGCGCCCGGCATTCCCTGCGCCCTCTGGTTTCGAGGAGCGAAGATATATGCACCACTCGGGCGCAAAATGTGCCGCGGGATCGCGAGCGCACGTACCTCGTGTCCCGGGCGCAGCGCGGCATGAGTCAGTTCGTAGGATGGGTGGAGCGGAGCGATACCCATCGCGTCGTAATGCATTGCGGAAAGCTGATGGGTTTCGCTATCGCTCAACCCATCCTACAAGAGTCTCACACTTCCCTTCGGCTCAGGAATGCCAGACGCTCGAACAGGTGCACATCGTGTTCGTTCTTGAGCAACGCGCCGTGCAGCGGCATGAGCAGTTCGTAGGATGGGTGGAGCGGAGCGATACCCATTACGTCGTAATGCATTGCGGAAAGCTGATGGGTTTCGCTATCGCTCAACCCATCCTACAAGAGTCTCACACTTCCCTTCGGCTCAGGAATGCCAGACGCTCGAACAGGTGCACATCCTGTTCGTTCTTGAGCAACGCGCCGTGCAGCGGCATGAGCAGTCTGTAGGATGGGTGGAGCGGAGCGATACCCATCGCGTCGTAATGCATTGCGGAAAGCTGATGGGTTTCGCTATCGCTCAACCCATCCTACAAGAGTCTCACACTTCCCTTCGGCTCAGGAATGCCAGACGCTCGAACAGGTGCACGTCCTGCTCGTTCTTGAGCAGCGCGCCGTGCAGCGGCGGGATCAGCTTGCGCGGATCGCGCTCCCTGAGCATTTCCGGCGTGATGTCTTCGTTCAAGAGCAGCTTCAGCCAGTCGAGCAATTCCGACGTCGAGGGCTTCTTCTTCAGGCCCGGCACCTCGCGCACCTCGAAGAAAATCCGCAGCGCCTCTTCGACCAGGCGCTTCTTGACGTCGGGGAAATGCACGTCGACGATCCGGCCCATGGTGTCGGCATCGGGAAACTTGATGTAGTGGAAGAAACAACGCCGCAGGAACGCGTCCGGCAATTCCTTCTCGTTGTTGGAGGTGATCATGATGATCGGGCGCTGCTTCGCTCTTATGTTCTCGCCGGTCTCGTAAACGAAGAACTCCATCCGATCGAGTTCGAGCAGGAGATCATTGGGGAATTCGATATCGGCCTTGTCGATCTCGTCGATCAGAAGCACCGGGCGCTGTTCGGAGGTGAACGCTTCCCACAATTTGCCGCGCTTGATGTAGTTCTTGATGTCGGACACGCGCTCATCGCCGAGCTGGCTGTCGCGCAGGCGCGACACCGCGTCGTATTCATAAAGCCCTTGTTGCGCCTTGGTGGTGGACTTGATGTGCCAGGTCAGGAGCGGGGCTTTCAGCGCCTTGGCGACTTCCTCGGCCAGCACGGTCTTGCCGGTCCCTGGCTCGCCCTTGATCAGGAGCGGCCGCTCGAGCACGATCGAGGCATTCACCGCGACCTTGAGGTCGTCGGTCGCGACATAGTCCTTGGTACCGGTAAATTTCATGAAATGACGTGCCTTATCTTGAAACGAGCCTCGAACAGGAAAAGACCGCCGTGAAGGCGGTCGTTTCCGCTAATCTAATTGAAAAAGCCCGCAGGTCTAGGCCGTTGCTAACCCATTACGCCACCCTGATCAGCACCAACTGCCCTTGACGGATGCGTGTTACCGGGCAATCTGGAGGCCATGTTCCTGCAATTCTTCACATCGCTGCGCGAGGCCCAGGTGCCCGTGACCTTGCGCGAATATCTGACGCTGATGGAGGCGCTCGACGCCGACCTCGCGGAGCAATCGGTCGAGAATTTCTATTACCTCGCACGCACCGCGCTGGTGAAGGACGAGCGCAATCTCGACAAGTTCGACCGCGTGTTCGGCACCGTGTTCAAGGGGCTGGAAAGCCTGCTCGATGCGATGAAGAAGGCCGACATTCCCGAAGAATGGCTGAAGAAGCTCGCCGAAAAATACCTCACCGAAGAAGAGAAGAAGCAGATCGAGGTGATGGGCTGGGACAAGCTCATGGAGACGCTTCGCAAGCGCCTGGAAGAGCAAAAAGGCCGTCACCAGGGCGGCAACAAATGGATCGGCACGGCGGGCACCTCGCCGTACGGCGCGCACGGCTATAACCCCGAAGGCGTGCGCATTGGGCAGGAGAAGAATCGCAACTTCCGCGCCGTGAAGGTGTGGGACCGCCGCGAGTTCAAAGACCTCGACGGCAATGTCGAGCTCGGCATCCGCAACATCAAGATTGCGCTGCGGCGTTTGCGCAAATTCGCCCGCACCGGCGCTCCGGATGAACTCGATCTCGACACCACGATCAGGGAAACCGCCAACCACGGCTATCTCGACGTGCATATGCGGCCCGAGCGGCGCAACGCGGTCAAGGTTCTGGTGTTCTTCGACATCGGCGGCTCGATGGATTCCCATATCGAGCAGGTCGAGGAATTGTTCTCGGCCGCGAAAAGCGAATTCAAGCACATGGAATATTTCTACTTCCACAACTGCCTCTATGAAGGCGTGTGGAAGCAAAACCGCCGCCGCTTCACCGACCGCACGCCGACCTGGGACGTGCTGCACAAATACCCGCACGACTACAAGGTCGTGTTCGTCGGCGACGCCTCGATGTCGCCTTACGAGGTCATGGTGCCGGGCGGCTCGGTCGAGCATGTCAACGAGGAAGCGGGCTCGGTCTGGCTTGAGCGGATCACGCGCACCTATCCGCACGCGGTGTGGCTCAATCCGGTCGCGCAGAAGCATTGGGATTATTCGGAATCGACCACCATCATTCGCCGGCTGTTTTCGAACCGCATGTACCCGATCACGATCGAGGGCCTGGAAAACGCGATGAAGGAATTGGTGCGGTAGAAACAACGTCGTTCCGGGGCGCGCAGCGAACCCGGAACCTCGAGATTCCGGGTTCGATGCTGTCGCATCGCCCCGGAATGACGGCCAAGAGAAACCAAGCGGAAGAGACATGCCCCAGACCATCCATCGCGGGATCAAGGCCCTGGTCGACGAGGCCAATGCCGAGATCGAAACCTTGAGCGCGCTTGAAGCGATCAAGGCCGCCGAGAGCGATGACGTCGTCATCGTCGATATCCGCGATCCGCGCGAGCTTGAGCGCGACGGCAAGATTCCCGGCGCCTTCTCCTGTACCCGCGGCATGCTCGAATTCTGGATCGATCCGGCCAGTCCCTATGCCAAGCCGATCTTTCAGCAGGACAAGAAATTCATCTTCCACTGCGCGGGCGGCCTGCGCTCGGCGCTGGCGGCCAAGACCGCGCAGGACATGGGCTTGAAGCCGGTGGCGCATATGGCCGGCGGCTTTGCCGCCTGGCGCGACGCCGGCGGGCCGACCGAAAAATGGGAACCGAAGAAGAAGGGGTAACTCTCCCCCGTCATTCCGGGGCGAGCGAAGCTCGAACCCGGAATCTCGCGGCATAACTTCTGGATTCCGGGTCTGCGCCTTCCGCGCAAAATAGCTTCGCTATTTTGTCGCGACGGCCCATCCCGGAATGACGAAAGGACAACGAATCCATGACCACCAACGACCCCCTCGTCTCCACCGAATGGCTGGCGTCACACATCAACGACGCCAACCTGAAACTGCTCGATGCCACGTTCAAACTCCCCGGCATGCTGCCGCTGCCAAAGGACGACTATCTCGCGGCGCATATTCCGGGGGCGGTGTATTTCGACGTCGATGCGGTGTCCGACCACACCAATCCGTTGCCGCATATGTTTCCGAGCGCCGGACAATTCGGCCGCGATGTCGGTGCGCTCGGCGTTTCAAATAGCGATACGGTCGTGATTTATGATGCCGGCGGCTGGGTCGCCGCACCGCGGGTGTGGTGGATGTTTCTCTCTTACGGCCACCGCGATGTCCGCATTCTCAATGGCGGCCTGAAGAAGTGGCGCGCGGAAGGCCACGCCGTTGAGTCGGGCGAGGTGGCGGCCAAGCCGGCCACCTTCAACGCCAGCTATGACGCAAAGCGCGTCCGCTCGATCGAAGCGATGATCGCCAATGTCGCAAGCCGCGCCGAGCAGGTGATCGATGCGCGCGCTGCTGAGCGCTTCGAGGGACGCGCTCCCGAACCGCGGCCGGGCATTCGCGCCGGCCACATTCCGGGCGCGCTCAACCTGCCCTACAACAACCTGTTCGATGCGTCGACCGGCATCATGAAACCGCTTGAGGAATTGCGGAAAGCCTTTGCAGGCGCCGGCGTCGATACAACAAAGCCGATCGTGACCAGCTGCGGGTCGGGCGTCTCGGCCGGTGTGCTGACGCTCGCGCTCTATCGGCTCGGCATCGAGGATACCGCGCTGTATGACGGCTCGTGGTCGGAATGGGGCAAGGCCGATGGGCCGCCGATTGCGACGGGACCAGTGTCCTGATCTTATTGCGGTTGCCGCTGCCGCGCGGGGGTCGCTGGCACGGCAGGTGGCCCAAAAGGATTGGCCTGCTGTTGCTGAAGCTGTTGCGCCGCGAGCCGTGCGCGCGCCGAGAGCATGCGGCGATGCGCGATGCGCCGCGCATGGACGCGTTTCTGGATGGCGTTCGGATCATCGCTCGCGCGCCCTGGCCTCGCCGTCTTATCCTTGACCGCTATGTCGACCGGCGGGCCGCCAAGGGTTGCGATTTTCGTGGCCGCGACGCTCGGCTCGGCAGTCGTTGCAGGAGCTGCCGTTGTTGGAGTTGGTTGCGGGACGACCGGCTCAGGCTGGGTCATGGCTGGCGCGCTGTTATCTGACGGAGCATCCGAAGCTGTCGCCGTCTTTGTCTCGCCGGTGGTCGCTGCCTCTGCGACGGCCGGTGCGGCTGCGATGGCCGGTGCGGCCGGCGTCACCTCGGGTGGAGGCGGGTTTTGCGCAAGCTCCATATCCACCGGTGCGACATCAGACTTCGCCGTCTCTGCCGCCGGAGCTTCCGCCGGGCTTAATGCCGCGGCCTGATCGGGGTTTGCGGATTCCGTGGGCGACGGCACCGGCTCGACGGGGGCTGCAACGACCTTCGCCGCCTCCGCCGGCTTCTCCGCCACAGGTTCGACGCTCAAGGTGGCGAGCACGGGCGGCATCGCGTCATTGCGCTGGGTGAAGGTGACTTCCGGCGCGCCGCGCCAGGATGAATTGCTGGCGAACGATTCATGGGCCGCACGCAGCAACGCCGCTGCGCCCAGCCCAAAAACGAGGAGCGACATCGACAACATGGTCGCTGCGAACAGGAAACGAAAGCCGGGGAGCATGGGCGCGCGGAATTCTTGCGAAAGCTGGCGAACGGGAACGCGGTGACCACTGGTGGAGGTGATTTGCCGCGCGCTGAAAATGAAAGCGACGAATCAAGCTCGTTGAAGGATAGCGCAACCGCTTTGCGACGCTTGTGAAATCTCGCCGCGATTTGAAATCTGAAAGCGTCTGTCACCTTGTTGCCGCAGCTCTTCAAGAGGAAAGGCGGCCAATCGGCCGTCTTGCTGTGAGGAGCGGTTCCCGCCGGGCGGCTAAAACCGACGAAAAATGAGGTATTTGGCCGCTCACAAAATGGTCAAATCCGGCGCCGGGACGGCTATTCTGTCTTGAATGCGCCGCGATCTTCCGTCATCTCCCGTTAACGATCCGGTGGCGCCTTTTGGCTATACAGGACCTGCGGCTATTCTTGGGGCAATTCAACAGCAATGATGACCAAGCGAATTCTGACGATTTGTGCCGCGGCGTCCGCCGTCCTGGTGGCAGTGGCTGCGGGAACCTCGCTTGCGTCGGCGCAGGGCTATCCGCCTCCGGGGAGCGTTTATTCGCCTTCGCCGCAGCCCTATCCACCCTATCCGGGTGACTATCGCGGCGCGCCGCGTCCGATGGAATTCGACGTGCTGGATGACGACGAGGGGCCGAACGGGCCCGGTTCGACCGCATTGCCGCCGCCAGGTCCGGGGACGTCGCCGAACGACCCCCGCTACGGCCGTCGTCCGGTCTATTCAGACCAGGGCCCGATCCTTTCGCCGGATGATCCGCGCTATGGCCGGCCGGCCTATCCCGACCGCGGGCCCGTGATGTCGCCGGACGATCCGCGGTATGGCCGCCCTGCCGGCCCGCCGCCGACCTATTCCGACCGCGGTCCCGTGATGTCACCGGATGATCCGCGCTACGGCCGTCCGATGCCGCTGCCAGGCGCCTATTCCGGTCCCGTGATGTCGCCCGATGATCCGCGCTATGGCCGCACCGATCCGCCGCCAGTGATCTATGCGGACCGGCCTGCCGGTGCGCCGCAGCCCAACGGACAGGGCGAGGCGTACCTCAACGACGACAGCCGCGGGGCTCGACCGCCCGGCGCCGTCGGATCCGCCAACGTCACCGGCAGTGTGCCGCAAGGCGTCGCCCCGCAAGGGCCGGACCGGTCGGTCATGCTGTTGCCGGCGGACGAACAGCCGGACGCCGCGCCCGTCAACCTGCCGCCTAACCTGCGCCGGCAGGAAGTCAACTTCGTCACCAAGGAGCCGGCGGGAACGCTGATCGTCGATACGCCGAACACCTACCTCTATTACGTGCTCGGCAATAACCGCGCGGTCCGCTATGGCGTCCGTGTCGGCCGCGACGGCTTCACCTGGAACGGCGTGCAGAAGATTTCACGCAAGGCGGAATGGCCGGATTGGCATCCACCGCCGGAGATGATCGATCGCCAGCCTTATCTGCCGCGCTTCATGGCCGGCGGTCCCGGCAATCCCCTCGGCGCCCGCGCGATGTATCTCGGCAATACCGTCTATCGCATCCACGGCACCAACCAGCCGTCGACGATCGGCAAGTTCGTCTCCTCGGGCTGCATCGGCATGCTGAACGAGGACGTCTCGGACCTGTTCGATCGCGTCAAGGTCGGTACTCGTGTGGTCGTGTGGCCCGGCAGCCCGCCGCCGGGATCCACCACGACAGCTTCGGCAGCGCCGATTCCCGGACCGGCCATGGCGCCGCCCGGCGTACAGCCGGCGGTCCCGCCGCTGCCGCCACCGGTGACGGTCCGCTAAATCAACCAACAGAGATTGCGAAAAGCGCGCCAACGGCGCGCTTTTTTGTTCGGGCCGATAGGTTCAAGCCAGCCTTCGCACCGGCTCACCCTTGAACCAGCCGTCGATGCCTTCGACCATCTGGGTGTAGTGGGCGATGAAGGTCTCCTGCGTCACGTAACCGAGATGCGGCGTCAGCACGAGATTGTCGAGCTTGCGGAAGGGATGGTCGACCGGTAGCGGCTCGACCGAGAACACGTCCACCGCCGCGCCCGCGATCTTGCGCGCCTTCAGCGTTTCCAATAGCGCCATCTCGTCGACGATCGGCCCACGCGCGCTGTTGACGAGGAAACTCGAAGGCTTCATGCGACCGAGTTCGGCCGCGCCGACGAGGCCGCGCGAGCGGTCGCTCAGCACCATATGGATGGTGATGATGTCGGCGGTCGAGAACAGCTCTTCCTTGGTGGCGTAGGTCACGCCGACTTCCTTGCAGCGTTCCGCCGTCAGGTTCGGGCTCCAGGCGATCACGTTCATCCCGAACGTTTTCGCAATCGTCGAAACCTTGGCGCCCAGTTTGCCGAGCCCGACCACGCCCAGCGTCTTGCCGTCAATTTCGATGCCGACATGCTTCTGCAGATATTCGCCGGCATGCATGCGGGCGCTTTCGCGGCCGATATTGCGGGTCAGTTCCAGGATCATGCCCATGGTGAGCGCCGCGGTGGGATCGCGCGGCCAGTTTGTACCGCAGACGGCCACCCCTTTGTCCTTGGCAGCCGCCATATCGATCGCGGCGTTGCGCATGCCGGAGGTAATCAAAAGCTTCAGCTTGGGGAGCCGCTCGAACATCGCGCGCGGAAACGGCGTGCGCTCGCGCATCGCCAGGATGATCTCGAAATCCTTCAGCGCGCTGACGGCGGTGTCCGGTGAGGCAAAGGGCTGGTTGAAGACGGTGATATCGACACGATCCTCGACCTTGGACCAGTCCGCGACCTTGAGCGAGAGATTGAGATAGTCGTCGAGAATTGCACAGCGCAGCCGCGTCATGGGGAGGTCCATTTCTGTCGATTATGGACGGCGCTTGATCCACGCCGCCTTTTAAGGAGGGGCGCATGGTTACGCGCTACGCTTTTTCAGGCAAGCGCCGCTGTTATCAAAATCGCGGGTGGAAAAACATGCGCCGTGACAGACGCCGGCTTGGGTAGCCGGGAGGGAAGGTCAGTTCCGACGGGCCGCTGCCTGCTTGGCGCGGCAGGCCGGGCCCGGTCCGCGCATATAGTGCAGTTCCGGCCGGTAGGGGTCGAATGCCCTGGCAAAGAACTCGCTGAAATAGGTCCGGATTCCGGCGAAGGGATTTGCAAGGGGATTGGTGCGTCCGTCGCGGCGATTGGCCGGGGAGGGAAGGGATGCCGAATCGGTGATCGCCATGACGAATCCTGTCTTTTTTCCGGCGCCTTCTGACGCGCGGAGCACTTTTTGGGGTGCTGGAGGCAGTTTCGGGCGCAAGTTATTAAAAGAAGGTTTCAATTGTCGCGATCTGGCGCGGACATGGTGTCGATCCCGTATTCGTACGTGGTGAACAAAGGGAAAACCGCCCCCTGCGGGGCGCCGGCAGTTGCCCTTTGGGAGCCACGCCGCTACATGACGGCCAAGCCAAACATCCTTAAAAATCTGTATTTCAGGGGCCTCGATGGCGCGCCAATTCGTCTACTTCATGCAGGGTTTGACCAAGAGCTACCCCACCCGGAAGGTGCTCGATAACGTCCACCTGTCGTTCTATCCCGACGCCAAGATCGGCGTGCTCGGCGTCAACGGTTCCGGTAAGTCGACCCTGCTCAAGATCATGGCCGGGCTCGACAAGGAATATAACGGCGAGGCTTGGGTCGCCGAGGGCGCGCGGGTCGGCTACCTCGAGCAGGAACCGCAGCTCGATGCCAGCAAGACCGTCCGCGAGAACGTCATGCTCGGGGTTGCCAAGCAAAAGGCGATCCTCGACCGCTACAACGAACTTGCGGTCAATTATTCAGACGAGACCGCCGACGAAATGACCAAGCTGCAGGACGAGATCGAGGCCGCCGGCCTCTGGGATCTCGACAGCAAGGTCGATCAGGCGATGGACGCGCTGCGTTGTCCGCCCGACGATGCCGATGTGACCAAACTCTCCGGCGGCGAGCGTCGCCGCGTCGCGCTGTGCAAGCTGTTGCTCGACCAGCCGGAGCTATTGCTGCTGGACGAACCGACCAACCATCTCGATGCGGAATCGGTGTCCTGGCTCGAAGGCCATTTGCGCAACTATCCCGGCGCGATCCTGATCGTGACCCACGACCGCTATTTCCTAGACAACGTCACCAGCTGGATTCTCGAACTCGATCGCGGCAAGGGCATTCCCTATGAGGGAAACTATTCGTCGTGGCTGCAGCAGAAGCAGAAACGGCTCGAACAGGAAGGCCGCGAAGACGCCGCGCATCAGCGCACGCTGGCGCGCGAACAGGAATGGATCGCGGCTTCGCCCAAGGCGCGCCAGGCCAAGTCCAAGGCGCGCTACCAGCGCTATGAAGATCTGTTGAAGCAGGCAAGCGAGAAGCAGACGCAGACCGCGCAGATCACGATTCCGGTGGCCGAGCGGCTCGGCCAGAACGTGATCGATTTCGAAGGGCTCACCAAGGCCTATGGCGACCGCGTCCTGATCGACAATCTCTCCTTCAAGCTGCCGCCGGGCGGCATTGTCGGCGTGATCGGCGCCAACGGCGCCGGCAAGACCACGCTGTTCCGGATGATCACGGAGCAGGAAAAGCCGGACGGCGGCACGATCACGGTCGGTGAGAGCGTGCATCTCGGCTATGTCGATCAGTCGCGCGACGATCTCGAGGCCAAGAAGACGGTGTGGGAGGAAATTTCCGGCGGCAACGAACTGATCCTGCTCGGCAAGCGCGAGGTCAATTCGCGCGGCTATTGCTCCTCGTTCAATTTCAAGGGCGCCGACCAGCAGAAGAAGGTCGGCGCGCTGTCGGGCGGCGAGCGCAACCGCGTGCATCTGGCCAAGATGCTCAAGTCCGGCGCCAATGTGCTGCTGCTCGACGAACCGACCAACGATCTCGACGTCGATACCTTGCGCGCGCTCGAAGAGGCGCTGGAGGACTTTGCCGGTTGCGCCGTGATCATCAGCCATGATCGCTGGTTCCTCGACCGCATCGCCACCCATATGCTCGCCTTCGAAGGCGACAGCCATGTCGAGTGGTTCGAAGGCAACTTCCAGGATTATGAAAAGGACAAGATGCGCCGCCTCGGCCAGGACTCCGTCATTCCGCACCGGGTGAAGTACAAGAAGCTGACGCGGTGAGGTGGCATCGGATTGTTCACAATCCGGGGCAAGCATGATAGGCTTACATGATGGCCGAACCGGATAACATCATCCTTGAGCATTTGCGCCACATTCGCGGCGCGATCGATGACGTGCGCGATGATATCCGAGAGATCAAGCAGCGCGTCGGCAATCTCGAGAACCAGTACGCCAACATGTCCAACCGGCTTGATCGGATGGATGTCCGGATAGAGCGTATCGAGCGCCGTCTCGACCTAGCCGACGCCTGAGTCATTCGGTTGCTTGTTCGTATTGCAGCTGTTCTTGGCCTCCTGTTCATTCTCCTGCCTATTCCCGTTCACGCCGCGCCCGATCCCGCCTTCACGCAGTTCATCGCTTCGCTCTGGCCGGAGGCGCAGGCGCAGGGCGTGTCGCGCGCGACGTTCGATCGCGAGACTGCGAGCCTCGAGCCCGACTACAAGCTGCCTGATTTGATCCTGCCGGGACGGCCCGCCATCGGCGCGCCGTCGCAAGCTGAATTCGTGCAAGTGCCGGCCGATTACATCAAGGAAGCCTCCATCGAACGGCTTGCCGCCGAAGGCCAAAAGCTGATGGCGAAATATCGGACTTCTCTTGATGGCATCGAGCAGCGCTTCGGCGTACCTGCGCCAATCCTGCTCGCGATCTGGGGCCGCGAAACCGACTACGGCCGCTATACGCTGCCTAACGACGGTGTGCGCGCGCTGGCGACGCAAGCCTATGTCGGCCGGCGCAAGGATAAATACCAGAACGAGTTCATCCTGGCACTGAAGCTGATCAATGACGGCGAGGTAACGCGCAAGGATCTGCGCACCTCCTGGGCCGGTGCGACCGGGCTGACGCAATTCCTTCCCTCCGAGTTTTACCAGCACGCGATCGATTTCGACGGCGACGGCCGCAAGGACATCTGGCATTCGGTACCGGATGCGCTGGCGTCCGCCGCCGAGCAGCTCGTCAACAAGGGATGGAAGACAGGCGTGCGCTGGGCCTATGAGGTGACCCCGCCCGCCAATGTCGATTGCACGACCGGCGTGCCGGAAGTGACGAAGCCGCTTCGCGAATGGCTGCGCGACGGCTTCGTGCCGGTGCGCGGGCAAAAATTGAGCGCCGCCGAGCAGGCGGAGGAGGCCTCGCTGTTGCAGCCGGAAGGCATTTACGGCCCGTCATTCCTGACGACGAAGAACTACTTCGTGATCAAGGAATATAATTTCTCCGATCTCTATGTGCTGTTCGTCGGTCATCTCGCCGACCGCATGGTGAGCCCGCTTCCCTTCGCAACGCCATGGTCGGCATCGACGCAGCTGCGCACCAGGGATGTCGAAGCGATGCAACGTCATCTCACCCGCATCGGGCTTTACGCCGACAAGATCGACGGCAAGGCCGGCATGAAGACGCGCTCGGCGCTGGGCGCCTACCAGAAGCAGGCCGGGTTGAAGGTGGATTGCTGGCCGAGCGAGGCCGTGCTGCGCTCGGTCGAGGCGGCGCGCTAAAAGTTTTGCGATCGATCCTCATGGTGAGGAGCGTGGAACGCGCGTCTCGAACCATGAGGCCCGGCTGGTGGCCTCATCCTTCGAGAACGCGGCTTCCGCCGCTCCTCAGGATGAGGGGTCAAAAAAAGCCCGGCCTTTTCAGGCCGGGCTTTTCGAAACTGAAGCGTGCCGATCAGGTCTTACGGGCAGACCTGAATGCGGCGGAAGCGCCACTCGTATCCATCCCAGAAACGCTGACGTTCCCAGTGGCAGGGCGGGCCTTCCACGTAAACCGGGGGCGGAGGAGCCTGGCTCGCGGCAACCGCGCCGCCAACGATCGCGCCGCCGACGATGCCGCCGGCAATCGCGGCGCCGAGCGCGCGTTGCGCGCTGGCCGGGGTCGTGGTGAGCGCGCCGGCAACCATTGCGACAGCAAGGAGCGCAGCAAGTGTCTTGTTCATGTCTTCGACTCTCCAGGTGATGCGGCGCTTTTCAGCGCCGTGGGGGTTAGGTTCGATTCGCACGCTGATCTCTGAATTTACCCTGTCGCCTACAGAAGCGCACAACGGTCAACCCAAAGTAAACGTAGTCGGGCAGATTCGCCTAAAAAACGGTTTTTTCGGGCCAATCTCCCCGCGAAGTATGGAAATCAGGCGAGATGAGGGGACATCTCGCCTGATTTAATGAAGATGAACGAGCTAATGAGCTTTAGCCGCAGACCTGCACGCGGCGGATCCGCCACGCATAGCCGTCCCAGAAGCGCTGACGCTGCCAGTAGCAGGCGCCAGGATCGGCGGCGACATAGGCGGGCCCGCCGTAATAGGGGCGCGGGCCGTAATAGGGACCGGGTCCATAGTAGGGGCCCGGGCCATAGTAATAGGGGTTCGCAACGGCGCTGCCGACGATAGCGCCGCCAACGATACCGCCAGCGATCGCTGCGCCCAGGAAGCGTTGGGCATGAGCCGGCGCCGAGGCTCCAAAGGCCACTGTCGCGACAGTGGCCAGCGCCACCAGTGTTTTCCTCATGGCATCACCTTTCTGATTGAGTGCGAGACTGCGCTATCCAAGCGCGCCGTCTACCAAAAGTTCCACACTTCACTTGAATGATCAATGAACGGAGCGGTCTTATTCCCGGCGTAAAGCAGCAACTTTGGAAACAATTGTGCAACGCGTAATCGAGTTTTGCCGCCGTTCGGGGGGCGCCGCGGAAGCAGGGATGAGAGGGTCTGGGACGTCGTGTTGTCTGATTAACCGCACGAGCCTCTTTAGATTCATTCCAGTCTGAGCCGCTATCAGTTTGGAATTGCTTCAAAACACCGCTTTTCCTTTTGCATCTCACGCCGCTGTTCAATATTTGAAAGCTTCCGCATCACCGATGCACCGATGGGCTCGCCGCTTAAATGATTGTCTGTTCCTGTAACGTGCTTAGCGACCACGATGTCCGCAGTGCCGTCGAGAGCTCGCAACACCTTCCCCGCAATGCCAAGCAGATCTACGGCTGTCTCGGATGCAGTGCCGAGTGCGGCCGTTGTGCGCGCACCATCAAGACCATCATCGATGAGGCATTGGGCGCTTGCGCCAAGGCTTGTTGCGCCGGCTGTCCGCACAACCACAGCCACAGCGACAACCATGGCCAAACGGACTCCCACGCGCCTGCCGATTTCGCCATCGCGGCGGGCTGATCGTCCCGTATCACATTGAATGATTTTTACTTTTTGTCTCTTTTGCCGTTCAGGCAAAAGAGTTGCCCCTGCTCGAAATCTCATTTAGAAATGTTCTAAATTACCGCGTGAGACTCATCCGCGGTCTTTTAACCGGAGTGCACCATGCAGGGCGACCCAAAGGTCATCGACTATCTCAACAAGGGTTTGCGCCACGAACTCACCGCCATCAACCAGTACTGGCTGCACTACCGGCTCCTTGCCAACTGGGGCCTGCTGGAGATGGCCAAGGTCTGGCGCAAGGAATCCATCGAGGAGATGGAGCACGCCGACAAGTTCACCGACCGCATCCTGTTTCTCGACGGCTTTCCCAACATGCAGGTGCTCGATCCCTTGCGGATCGGCCAGAACGTGAAGGAAATCATCGAGTGCGACCTGGCGGCAGAGCACAGCGCCCGCAACCTCTATCAGGAAGCCGCAACCTACTGCCACAGCGTCAAGGACTACGTCTCACGCGACCTGTTCGAGAAGCTGATGAAGGACGAGGAACACCACATCGACTTCCTCGAAACCCAGCTCGATCTGATCGGACGAGTCGGGCTTGAGCTCTACACCCAGAAGCATATCGGCGGGCTCGAGAGCGAGGGGCACTGATTTTCGTCATTGCGAGCGAAGCGAAGCAATCCAGTCGGTACGATAGATTCTGGATTGCTTCGTCGCTTTGCCCTCGCAATGACGACAAAAACAACTGCTTGCCGGGACGACGAAGCGCTACAACTGCGTCTTGTAGCGTGCCTCGACCACAGCCTGCGGCTCCGGCTCGCCGAGTTGGGTCTGGTCGTGGATCACCTCGCTGATCGAGGGAAACGTCGCGCGCTGGACCTGCACGTCCTTTGACCACAGTTTCGAGCGCATCAACGCCTTGCCGCAATGGAAATAGGCTTCGTCCACGTCGATGCGCAGCACGGCGCGCGGCAGCTTGCCGAACTCTTTCATCGCCTCGAGCAAGGCCGGGTCCACCGTCACCGCGCCCTTGCCGCCGACGCGCAGCGTCTCGTCCAGCCCCGGCACAAAGAAGACCAGATGCACGCAGCCCGTGCCCTCGACGATGTTCTTGAAGCTGTCGATCCGGTTGTTGCCGGGCCGATCGGGCATCAAGAGCCGGTTCGGACCGTCGATGTGGACAAAGCCTGGACCGCCGCCGCGCGGCGAGGCATCGACGCTGCCGTCGGCGCCTGACGTCGCCAGCACGCAGAACGGCGACATCTCGATGAATTTCTGCGCGTGGATGTCGATCTCCGGCCGCGCCTTCGCGATCACCCGCGCGGTCGGCTCCGGGTAGATCGTCTTGAGGTCGCCGGGGCAAAGCTCGCTCACCATCGCTCTCCCAAGGGAAATGCCGTGCGACCAAATTATCACCGCCGCAAGCGAGCAGCTACCCCAAATCCCGCCGTGGCGACACTGACGTTCCCTTGTCGGAACCGGGACACCAGGGCCAGTCGATGATTTCGGCGAAAAACAGCGCCCACCAAATCAATACCGGCTGAAAGGCAAGCCGTGGGCCGTGATAGAACCAGCTGTTGGCAATATGCGGCAGGTCGATGCCGTCGATGGCGTGCTTGAAATTGGCGGGCCACACGCAAAGGGCATAGGCCGCGAGCGCAAATCCCGCCCAGCGCCGCAGCGCTGTTGTTACCAGCGCAACAGCGCCGGCCAGTTCGCACAGGCCGGTTACAAGGATGATTTGCGGCGCGAACGGCACCCAAGACGGCGTGATTGCGAGCAATTTATCCGGCGCAACAAGATGCGCGATGCCGGCGGCGGCGTAGAATATGGCCATCACCCATCGCATCGCGGCGCGAATGACGTTCAGGCGGTCGTATGGCATGGTGATTTCTGGGTGATTTCAGGTCTCAGACGGCGTCGGCCGGCACGAAGCAACTGATGATGATGCTGCCGCGGTGATGGACATACCATACCACGGCCTGACCTACCGGATTGCCGCGGTCGCGGATGATCGCATGTGCCGGCACTTCCATCCACTGGCCCTCGATCGGCACCCAATAGGCGCCGGCGCGGAAATCATATTCGGTTTGGTGGCCGTCGGAGATATCGCAGCAGGGCACGCCGTTAGGCGCCATCACGCCTTTGAACCAGGCTCTGATATCGGGAGGGACATTTTCATATTGACCATTGTCTAAGGCGAGCGCGGTGCCGGCCAAGGCGCCATACACGGCGAGCCAAGCGAACCCTGCATGCCTTCGCATTCGATCCTCCACCCGGCTTTGGGGAATCAAACTTGAACGCGATTAGGCCCGAGACGCTCGATAGATGCACGCTCAAATAATATGCGATGGCACCGCAGCGAAATTGATGCGCCGCGAAAAGCAATCTCTCCGCAGAGTGTCACATCGCGCGCGGTGGTACTGATTTCAGCAATTGCTCAAGTTCTGACTTGTAGAACTTTGCGCTTGCTGTCGTGCCGTGGCCGCGCGTCTCGGTCGAGGCCGGGATCAGATAGAGGCTGCCACGCTTTATCTGTTTGATCGCATCCAGCGTGACGCCGGTTTCCGGCGGATTACGTTCGTCGTCGGCGGAGTTGATCGCCAGCAGCGTGGCCTCGATCCGCGACAATCCCATTGAGGCATCGTAATCGTGCGAGGCCTCCCACTGGTAGATGAGGTCATTGGCGTCGGTCGTGACGCCTGCCGCCAGCCGCTCGTCGATCATGTGGTCCGCCTTCGCCGCCGTCGGCGCGTGGCCTTGATAGGCAAGTGTGCCGCCGGAGGTGGCGAAGCCGTAAGCCGCGACCGCGTATTTCATCATGCGCGGCTGGCTCGTATAG
This sequence comes from Bradyrhizobium sp., assembly GCA_049509335.1. GTDB lineage: Bacteria > Pseudomonadota > Alphaproteobacteria > Rhizobiales > Xanthobacteraceae > Bradyrhizobium. The sequence goes on from JBEKZZ010000057.1 coordinate 16,390, forward strand.
TTGCCGTTATTGTAGTCGGGATCGTTGCGGATGGTCTCGATCATCATCCGCCGCAAGATCCAGTTGCGCGCCGCCATCGCCGTCGGCTGCGATGCCATCGGGACAACGAGGTCCATCATGTCCGGATATTTTTCCGCCCAGACCCAGGCGTGCATGCCGCCCATGGAATTGCCAATCACGAGCCGCAGGTGCTTGATGCCGAGGCCTTCCTTGACGAGCCGATACTGCGCTTCGACCATGTCGTCGTAGTCGTATTTCGGAAAAGCGGTCTTCATCCCGTCCGATGGCTTGGCCGATTTGCCGTGGCCGATGCCGTCGGGAATGATGATGTAATATTTCGCGGCGTCGAGCGGCTGGCCCGCGCCGAACAACTCGCCGGCAAAGGCGCCCGTCAGCATGCCCGCCGCCGAACCGCCGGAGCCGTGCAGCACCAGCACCGGCTGGCCGGTCGGCTCGCCGAGTGTCGTGTAATGCAGTTTTAGCTCCGGCATCACCTCGCCGCTGTGGAATTTGAAATCGTGGGCGATGAAGTCGCCTTGCTTGGGCGCGGGGTAGTCCGCGGCCGCGGCTGCGAATGCCGTCATGGCAAAGATAGCCGATAGCAACGATCGCAGACCTCTCATGGCGTCATCCCCGTTTGATGGGTTGTCTTTTTACGACGAGTCTCTTTACGACTTGTCTCTTGTTATTGCTTGTCCTCGACGTCGGTCTCGGGACGGTCGCTGCCGGCAGCCGTCTCGGTATGCCATTTGCCGTCGGCGGTTTCGTACTCGATTGCTTCGGTCCGTCCCGGCACGCGCTGCTCGGTGGCGGCGCGCCGCGCAGCCGCCAAAGCCTTGGCGTGGCTGGGGAAGCTTTCCGAGAACACGCCGTCGACGGTATAGGCCCAGCCGCCATCATGCTCGACGATCTTGTAGGTGACGTGACTCATTGGGGAACTGCCTTTCGCCGGCTGGGCCGGTTTTGCGGAAAGCGAATGCACGATCTATTCTATGACATAACCGGCAGCTAGCCAGACCCATATGAAGGTTTAAGCTTGGTTTGCCCAAGTCCCGTCGACAGGGAGATCGAAATGTGCCGAAACATCAAGACGCTGTTCAACTTTGAGCCGCCGGCGACGGACGCCGAAATCCATGCATCCGCGCTGCAATTCGTGCGCAAGCTGTCCGGCTTCAACAAGCCGTCGCAGGCCAACGAGGCCGCCTTCGACCGCGCGGTCGAGGAGGTCACCGCCGCCGCGCATCGGCTGCTCGCCTCGCTGCATACGCATGCCCCGGCGCGCGACCGTGAAGTGGAGGCCGAGAAGGCGAAAGAGCGCTCGCGGCTGCGGTTCGGGTAACGGCTAAAGGACCGATCATGATCTGGTACGTCTATGTCGGCTGGTTCTTCGCCGGCGCGTTTTTAACGAACGCGATCCCGCATATCGTGCAGGGGATGTGCGGCAATCGCTTCCAGACGCCGTTCGCTTCGCCGCGTGGCGCAGGCGAGTCCTCCGCGGTCGTCAACGTGCTCTGGGGTTTCTGCAATCTCGCGATCGGCGGCGCGCTGCTTTATATCTTCCTGCCGCAACTGCCGCCGCCGTGGCCATTATGCGTGGTGGCGCTGATCGGCGGGCTGATCATCGCGCTCTATCTCGCACGGCGTTTTGGAAGGGTCAGGAAGCAAGCGCCGCAGCCCTGATTCCTCACTTCTTGTCTTTCTTCTTGTGCTTCTTGTCTTTCTTCTTGCGGCGCTCGTCGTCATCGTCTTCTTCGAGCATTTCCTCCTCCGGCTCGGCGAGCGCCGCATGGGCGCTGGCCTCGCGTTCGGCGGCCTCAAGGGCCTCGCGTTCGCGCTGGCGCTTATAGTCTTCGTAGGCGTCGAACAGCAGGTGCAGCCAGGGCATCACCTGGTCGATCGACGGCAACTGGCCGGGCAGACCCGCTTCGCCGCGCGGTCCCTTTTCGCCTGGCGCGCCCGGCTTTCCCTGCGGGCCCGCTTCGCCGCGTGGGCCCTGTGGTCCTGCTTTACCTTGTGGTCCCGGCTTGCCGCGCGGTCCTTCCGATCCGGGCCGTCCCGGATGACCCTGTGGTCCTGGCGGTCCGCGCCGGCCGACTGTATCGTTCGCCACTGGCTTTGCTCCTGATGATAACCTTAATCATTTTCTTAGCAGATGGCGAATGGCACCAGCAATTGTACGGGGGATTGATCAACATCAATCGTAAACCTTGCCTGCGTTAGCATGACAGCAAAGGCCACAAAGCAAGGAGATTGCGATGAATCCCGGGTGGAAGGTATTTTGGTTATTCGCGGTGGTGTTTGCCGTCGCACTGGGCTTAGAGCGGACATTCGTTCCCGATGTGGTGCCGATCGCATTTGCCGACGATCCGCAACCGTCGTGGATGGTTCAGACCGCTTTTCTCTTGCGCACGATCGAACTGATGACCGGCACCGTGGCGCTCATCGCGCTGCTTCTGATGTTTGGCGTGTGGGCCGACAAACTGCGCGGAGTACAGGAAAGAGTGCAGGGAAGGCTGAAGACCGAGAGCGACGGTCGGCCTTCGCTGGGGGAACAGATTTCTGAACCGCACTAGCCGCATTCGCCGAGCGCCTTGCGCCAGCCCGGGGCCGCGATCGGCGGCAGGCCATAGCTGTTTCCTCCGGCGGAAATCGTGAGCGACTTGCCGGAATCCAGAAGATCGAGCAGGCGATCCCTGAGTTTTTCCCAAGTCTTGCCGTAGAGTGCGGGATCCTGCCGGCGGTAGCCGAGGTCGGCTTGAGTGAACGTCGTCGCGAACTCATCGCTCGGCTCTTCGAAATCGCCTTTTAGCGTCATGTTCGTCTTGCCGGAAGCGATGACGATGGAGGCGCCTCCATTCTTCGCGGCGTTGCCCGGATATTCGACGCGCAGCACAAACGCGTGACCGCAGCCGAGCATGAAGGTCACTTGCTATCCTCGGAATAGGTCAAAATCGCGTGGCCGTGGTCGTCGGGGTCAAATTTCCAAGAGCCCGCCAGTGCAGGCGTGGTGATCACGCCGGCGAGCAGTGCCAGGAGCCCTATCGCGCGCATTCGCATCCTCAGATCCTCGCTGTTTCAGATCGCCCGGTAGCCGCCATCCGCCATCACGATCGATCCCGTGACGTAAGCTGACAGGTCAGAGGCAAGAAAGATCGCCGGCCCCACGATGTCTTCCGGTTTTCCCGCACGCCCAAGCGGCGTGTGGTCCATGAAAATCTTCACCAGTTCCGGATTGTTGGCGCGCACGGCGGCGTTGAGCGGCGTTTCGATCAGGCCGGGGCCGATCGCATTCACGCGCACGCCATACTTGCCGAGCTCGGCCGCAAGTGCGCGGGTGAAGCCGAGCACGCCGTGCTTGGAGGTGGTGTAGGCCGGCGAATTCGGCGTGCGCACATGCACGAAGGACTGGATGGAGGCGATGTTGACGATGCGCCCCTTGCTCGCACGCAGCGGTTCGAGGAAGGCGTGCGTCACGTTGAACACGCCGTTGAGATTGATCGCGATGATATCTTCCCAATCCTTGATCACGGCCGCAGCTTCGCCCGCAAATGCATTGCGGCGGTTGATGCCGGCATTATTGACCAGGATCGATGCCTGCCCGACCTGCTCACTGATGAGTTTGGCCACTTTCACGCAGTCGTCGCGTTGGGTGACGTCGAGCCGGTAACTTGAAGCCCTGCCGCCCGCACGGCGAATTTCTTCCGCAGCCTCTTCGGCCGCCTGATGGTTGATGTCGAGGAGGATGACCTGTGCGCCTTCACGGGCGTAGCCAGCCGCGACCGCGCGGCCGATGCCGGAGGCCGCGCCCGTGACGACGGCAATATGATGTTCGAGAAGGGACATGTGATTTTCCTTTGGCTTTCCTCAACGCTTGATGATTTTTCAGACAGGTTAATTCAAATCCAGCCTGACAGAAACCAAAAGCGTTAGCTTTGCATGGTGTTTCATGGCCTCGGGAGTTCGCCATGGACAGGCAGCTCGCGGAATGGAAACTGGAGCTCCATCGCATCTGGTCGGCGCATGCGCCCGACTATGACGAAGCGGTGCAGCTCGCGCTTGAGATCGCGGCTCACGGCGAGGAAGAGATTTTGCGTCAAGCCGCCTCCCAGGCGCTGCCGATCTTACGATGCGCCGCGCGCGAGGATGCCGACCACGCGACGCGCGATGCCGCGCGGCGGCGGCTGGGCGTCATTCGCGAGGTGGTGTCTGCGTTCGCCGCGCCGCAATTCGGGAGGCGAACAACGGCGCTGACAACCTCGACGCCCGAGCAACGTTGCCGCGAGCTTCTGGGATTGCCGCTCGACCGCCGCCTCTCGGAACGCGAAATTCATCGCGCCTACAAGCTACTGGCCAAGCGCGCCCATCCGGACGCCGGCGGCACTGCTGAAACCTTCCTGAAGATATCGGCCGCGCATGATGTGCTGATGAAAGAGCGGCGAATGCCGCCGCGCCATTGATCGCCTGGCGTGTCGGCTAATGGTAGCGAGCCCGACAATGATAGAAGGGCTCGCAGGCTTTCCGGATCTTGGCATCGCCTTCATCATCAAGAAAAACGACGTCGAGATGCGCCTCGGTGTTGAACAGCGCCCCAAAGGCGCGATCCATCTGTAGTGCGAGCTTGCCGCACTCTTTCTTGTCGTGGGTCACCAGACACAGAATAACGCGGCCGGTAATGCCGCCGTAGCTCGCGCGGACGAGATAGGCCCGCGCCACGGTCGCATTGAGATCGAGCAGGACGGAAATCGCTTCCTTCAGCCGCTGCTCGTGCGCGCCGTCCTGTTCGCCAATGAAGGTGATGCTTGAGGTGGAGAACTGATGGAGCAAACAAACCTCCCGTCAAAAGGGGAAGATGGACACGGGTCGCTACTTAATGCGCATCCTGTGCCCACCGTTCCGCCGATCGAACTGGTTTTTTTACAGTGTGCAGTAGTGCTTGCTCAGCAGCCAGCCCTTGACGGCGACAGCGCGCTCGAAGGTCGGCTGGCGGTGGGTCATGACGGTGTAGCTCGCCGGCCACGGCGAGTCCGGAATGCCGTTATCCCAGACCTGGCAGAAGCCCGTGCCCGCGTAGCGGATGACATGATAGGGGGCGGCTTCCGCCGGGCTCGACGCAGCAAAGGCGGTGGCGGCGAGGAGGGCGGCAGCAGCAACGGTACGAAGGTGACGCATGGTGGGCTATCTCCTGATGGGGTGTTTGAATTTCTCCACTGGACCTGCTGATGAGGCCCTTTGTGGAGGTTGTGTCGTTCGGAGCGAGGGGATCGCCCCGAATGCCCATCTGTGTTGGCGAAAGCGAAATTGGTTCAATCGGACAGCCGCAAAAATGGCAAAATCGAAGAGGTTGCAAAGCCGCTTCCGTTGGAGCAAAAGCTGCTTCCGTTGGCGCATGGCGTGGGCATGGAAGAGACGTGGATCGCCGCCCGGGAGGATGAGATGAGTGCTGTGGCTGAAGAGAAAATAGCGCCGGTGGAGCCCGAGCGGCTGCATCAGGCGCTCGGCATCTATCAGTCGGCGCTTATGGCAAAAGTACCTGAAGCCGGCGCGAGCGAGCCCGAAGTCGCGGATGAACCCGCGAGCCTTCGCGGCATGCTGGCGGTGAAGCGGGAATTTCCCGACCCGAAGGAATTCTTAAGCTTGAGCCTTCGCCTCAAGCGCTTCACGGAGGTCGTGAGCGACAAGAAGCTGATCAAATGGGGCATGGTCAAGCACTCGGAAGGCGGCCTCGAAATTCACGACGCGGTGGTGAATGCGCTTGCGGCCGCGCCCTTCCGTAAATCCGGCGTGCTCAACAAGGACGCCTTTCACGAGTTGGTCAAGGCCGAATACACCAGGCTGGAAGTGGCGGAGAAGGCGTGACGGCTGACCAAGCCATCCACGGTTTTGCCTCACATCGCGCCTTTTTACCGGCGCTTTCGACAGGTTAAGGTTCGCCTCGGCGATTCGACTTTTCGCCGATAACAAACTTCGGGGGAAACCTATGAGAATGTCATCTGCCTTTCGCGCTGCCGTCCTTGCGTTTGTTGCATTTGTTGGGCTCGTATCGGCCGCGCAAGCCGACGAAGGCTATGTGCAGCTCACGATCATCAAGGCTGGATGGATCATCGGCGGCAATGGCGGCAGCGGGGTACTGGATTTCCATGGCCGCCGTTATTCGCTCGGTATCGGCGGGATCGATTATGGACTGGTGTTCGGCGGATCTCGCGCCGTGCTGCGCGGCCGGGTCCACAACATCTGGCGCCCGTCGGATATCGCCGGTGTCTACGCGGCGGGCGGCGCCGGCATTGTGGTCGGCGGCGGCGTGCGCGGTATCGCGCTCACCAACGCGAGGGGCGTCGTGCTCGAACTTTCGGGTACGCAGGTTGGCCTGATGGCGAATGCGGACTTAAGCGGGCTTGCGGTTACGCTGCATTGAGTCCAACCCATCCCCGGTGTCGTCCCGGCGTGCGCGGGGATGACGTTGAGGCCTTAGCCGCTTATCCTGTCGAAAATCTCCGCCGCGGGCACCGGCGGCGTCACCTTGAAAGTGTCGCGCATCACCTCGGATAACTCAGCGGCGCTTCGAAGCGTGCGCTCGGCGACAACTTCGCCGTCGCGCGCCTCGGTCGACAACGCCCGGTCGACCAGCCTGTGGCGCTCGCCGGCGGCGAGCCGCTCCATGATCAGGCGTGTGGTGAGCGGGGTAGACGGGTTGGTCGATGTGAACCAGTTGCCGAGCTCGTAGTCGGCCTGAATTTGCGGTTGCAGGTCGAAGACGTAAAGCGTGCGCCACCCGCTCTGTCGTTTTGCGCCGAGCGAAAGCAGGCCGTCCGACCGCGTGAGCCGGTAGGTCCCCATCGCGGTCGCCTGTTCGACATCGGTTTTCAGTTGCAGCGGCGCGTCCAGAAGACAGGCGCCGAAGCCGACGTCGACCAGGTACGGGCCGTCGATAAGATCGACCTTCAGCATCATATGCGTCTTGGGCCCGAGCGGACTTTCGGGCGGCGACATCCAGCGCACCCGCCCGGCAAGCCCGGTGACCTCAAAGCCGATCGCCTCGAGCGCCGCCTTGAACAGCAGGTTCTGTTCGAAACAATAGCCGCCGCGCTCGCCATCCACGAGCTTGGCCACGACCGAGATGAGATCGAGTTTGACCGGACGGCGCAAAAACGGATCGAGCGCCTCAAACGGGATCGTGTCGAGATGCAAGGTTTTGAGGGCCTTAAGCGTTTCGAGATCGGCCGCGGCCGTACCTTTGTAGCCGATGCGCGCGAGGTAATCTTGCAGCCGAAATTCGTCTGACATGACGATCCGCTCCTGTGCGATGACGATACTATTTCACGGGAGTGACGGCAGAACCAGTCAGAACGTCCCCCTCATCCCGAGGAGCATCGCAAGCAGTCCGTAGGATGGGTTGAGCGTAGCGATACCCATCCTACGGCATCAAGGTAAGATGGGTTTCGCAAATGCTCAACCCATCCTACTCAGCGCACTCACAGCGTGCAGCGGCGGCTCATCCGCATATTTTCCTGGATCACGGCGGCGGCCGTGAACGTCGGCACCGGCTTGCTGACCACCTCGTATTGCGAGAACAGTTGCCACGGCTTCTGCGTCAGCTCGGTATTCCAGATCTGGCAGACGCCGGTGTCGTCCCAGCGGATCACATAATAGCCGGACTGCGGCGCGTGCATCGGGCGGGCGACGGCAACGCCTGTGACTGCGAGGTGAGAGACGACGATCGTGGCGGCGGCACAGAGAGCGGTAACGCGACGCATGAAAAATCTCCTTTCAAGATATTGGTCTTTGCAACACGGGCCATCGTGAGGGCGGGCGGGACCCATCCCTTTATGGCGCGGATCTTCTGTTGGTGCGGCAAGGACGCGGCTTTGGCCAGTAGAAAGGCCGTGATCGGGAGGCGTTGGTTCGCAGGATGGGTGGAGCGATCCCGTTCTGGAGGGATCAACGAGCGAAGGCGGAAGCGATACCCATCGAGGTAATCGCGACGTGTGATGGGTTTCGCAAGGGCTCAACCCATCCTACGACCTACGGGTTTGTGTCGGCCGGCATGCGATTGCCGATTGTCTTTCACCATTCCGCGACTACGATGACGACAAATCTACAAAGGGTTTTACAGATGCCCGCCAACACCGAGAAGATCGACGACGCGGCACTTGCGCTGCTCTACTTGACGCTACACGACGGACACAGAGCCTGGAAAGGTCTTGATTGGGACGTGCTCGGCCGGTTGCACGACAAAGGCATGATCCACGACCCCGTTGGCAAGGTAAAATCCGTGACCTTTACGCAGGAAGGATTAGAGCGGGCGAAGGCTCTGTTTGAGAAAATGTTTGAAAATTAGTCCGCAGGATGGGTGGAACGATCCCGTTCTGGAGGGATCAACGAGCGAAGGCGGAAGCGATACCCATCGAGGTAATCGCGACGTGTGATGGGTTTCGCAAGGGCTCAACCCATCCTACGATCTGCTAGGTGAGCCGCACGCTGACTAAAGCATCATCTTGTAACCGATGTGCGATGGCTCAAAGCCCAGCCTGTCATAGAAGCGGTGAGCATCCGTTCGTGACTTGTCGGTGGTCAGTTGAACGATCCCGCAACCCTCACGCTGGCATTTTTCGAGAACCCACGCAAACATCGCCTCGCCAATCTTTTCGCCGCGCCGGTCACGCGCCACGCGAACAGCTTCGACGAGGCCACGCTTCAGTCCGCCGCGCGCCAGTCCTGCGATAAACGTCAACTGAAGCGTTCCGACAATCCCGGTGCCGTTATCGACCACCAGCAGAAACTGGTTTGCATCCGCATCGATCGTGCGAAATGCGTCCAGATATTGCGGAAGGCGTTCTGCTCCGAGCGTTTCCCGCGACGCGCCCAGCATGTCATCGGCGAGCAGGCGAATGATGGCCGGCACGTCCGCCTCGGTCGCGCGGCGGAAAATCAGGTCAGGCATCAGCGATCCTCTCCTTGTGTGGCCTTTAGCTTAGACGCAAAATCAGGAATTGTGGACCGGGCCTTTCGGAAAACCGCACCACACTCCGCAACAAATTCGGGACAGGCTTTTTCCGGATCATGCTCTGGTCCGGTAGCCTTCTCTATGCTCTTATCGGAATCGATTTATTCGTCGCTTGAGCCGTTCTTCCGGGGGAAGCGGTTGGGCTCGGGTTAAAATGCGTAGCAGGGGATTTATAGAAATGCGGGACGTCAAGACGCCAAGTTTGACAGAGATGCGCAAGCGTAAATTCGCGTATCAGATCGGGGGCGTTGATGAAGATGGAGCGGTCGCCGACAGCTTTTTCGAGAAATATTCCGACAACCGGAGCTATGAAGACGTTTTCGAAGACGCTTTCAACGGGAAATATATCGTTGACTTGATCAAGGCCGTTTGGGGCGCGGAGCCGCGGTATACGTTGCTCGACTGCGGCAGCGCGAACGGCCTGACGCTGGAGGAATTCGGCAAGCTCGGCGTCGATGCCTGGGGCATCGAAAACAGCGCGCATATCCATTCGAAGACGCCGGAGGCGTGGCGCGAGCGAAACCTGCTGGGCGATGTGTGCAAGATGCCGTTCGAAGACAACGCGTTCGACTTTCTTTACGTCACCTGCCTGCCGCATCTCACCGAAGAAAAGATCGCTCTCGCGATCAAGGAGATGTTTCGGGTGTGCCGGGTGGGCGTCGTGCTCCAGGGTGTGACCACCGACATGACCGAGGAAGTCATCGAGGATTATGAATTGTTCAAGGGTCTGGTGACGTTTTGGACATGTTCAGAATGGTCGGACGCGATGCTGCGCGGCGGTTTCGAGCTCGCCGTTTCCACGCCAGCTCTGCTCGACGAAGTCTGGCGCGTCGAACAGGAGACCGATGAGGATGACTGGGACTGGTATCCGGACAAGGAGACCATGCGGTATCACTTCTTCAGCAAGCCAAAGATCGAGCGAAAAGCTTGATGTCTGGTCGGGGCCGGGTGATCACCTGAGTTCGTCGCCTGTCAAATCAGGAGAAGCCAAATATGCTCCGCTTCATCGTGATCTTTTCAGCGGTAACTTTTCTCGTCAGTTCAGCGAGCGCATTTCCTTCCATCATCCGCCCGGCCGCACCTGATAAGGGGGAACTGCTGGAAGTCCGCTTGACCAAAAGCAACGCCTGCAAGCCGAAATACCGGCATCGAAAAGCGGCGCAGGAGCTTCGGGAGAAAGCGCATTGTAAGTGATGGGGCGGGCTCATCCTGTGGAGCATGGCGAACCGCGATCCGCCAAGATAGTATCCGATTTTTCAAACAGCGCATTCCCTTCAGGCACGCTTCCGCGCTCTCGCCACGCAATCCGCGCGAGCTTGATCGTGAAAATCCCACCCTCGCTTGTCAGAGGGCGCAGGGAATGCCAGGCGCTCGGCGCACCCGCAGCCTTGTGTGCAAAGGTAGAAAGCACACAAGTAGTCACCACGGTCACGCCGGAAACGCCCGGCATTCCCCGCGCAATGGTTTTAACGGTTTCCTTCGTGGCCGCCCCGGAGACCGGCTTTATTGTCTCCGTCATCCGCAAGATCATATCTCGCAGACTTGACATCAGCGTCGGGATGTCAGGCCCACACGACTTCGCCGTCCGCGAGACCGGCGCGCTCGTCTGCCGCGCCGCCCGCGTCCACCGCATCCCGCCCTCACGTTCGTGACGATCGCGAAACGCCCCTCGAGAAGGGACGTAAGCGTGTAGCTGATGCCGTTCAGGCTTTGAAGTTCCACGGCATGAGCTGGTCGATCTGAGAGATGGGCCAGCCTTGAGCGATACGCTCGAGGGTCTGTGTGAGCCAGGCCT
>JBEKZZ010000058.1:0-26565 GCA_049509335.1 Bradyrhizobium sp.
CAAACGGCAATGGCTGGGCTGAACTACAGAATAACGGCATACTCGAAGGTGAAATCTGCCTCCTCAACGGAGACGACATCCCATTCATCGCGTGTCGAGCATAGACTTCTTCAACAGCCTGCTAGAGCCTGATCTGGCTTGGCGGCGCTATGGCGTCGTGCTTCGCACAGCGCTACAACTTTCCGCGCGATAAGGGAGTTGCATATGGAAGAGCTCTGGCGCCTGTCGGCCGAGCAATTGGCCGGCCTGATCCGGACCAGGAAGGTTTCGGCCAGGGAAGCTGCCGTTGCGGCGCTGGGACGGCTTGACGCCGTCAACCCCGCTATCAATGCGGTGGTCGATCATCGCCCCGGCGATGTGTTCTCGCAGGCAGCCGAGGTCGACGCAGCGATTGCGCGCGGCGACGAATTGGGTCCTCTCGTGGGCGTGCCGGTGACCATCAAGGTCAACATCGACCAGGCGGGTTTTGCCACCACCAACGGGCTGAAGACGCAAGCCGCGCTGATCGCGCGCGACAACAATCCGGTCGTTGACAACCTGCGCAAGGCAGGCGCGGTGATCCTGGGGCGTACTAACTGCCCCGCGTTTTCCTATCGCTGGTTCACCACCAACCTCGTTCACGGCAACACCAAAAACCCGCGCGATCCCTCCATCACGCCCGGCGGCTCATCGGGCGGTGCGGGGGCAGCGGTCGCGGCCGGCATCGGCCATATTGCGCATGGCACCGATATCGCCGGTTCGATCCGTTATCCGGCCTATGTCAACGGCGTTCACGGCCTGCGAACCACCACGGGCCGTATCCCGGCTTTCAATGCATCATCGCCCGAGCGCACCATCGGCCCGCAAATCTCGGCGGTCTCGGGTCCGCTCGCGCGCACCATCGGCGATTTGCGGATTGCGCTCGCGGCGATGTCGACGCCTGACATGCGCGATCCCTGGTGGGTGCCGGCGCCGCTCGAAGGCGTACGAACGGAAAAGCGCGCGGCGTTGTGCGTCAATCCCGACGGGCTCGATCCCGTCGCCGAGGTGAGGGCCGCGATTGTCGATGCCGGCAAGCGGCTCGAACGCGCCGGCTGGACGGTGGAAGAAGTAACATCGCTGCCGCCGCTCAAGGAGGCTGCCGAACTGCAAACCAAACTTTGGATCGGCGACAATTACGAAGCCCAGCTTGCGGCTGCCGAACGCGAGGGCGATCCGGGCGCGCTCGCTTGTCTGCGCGGCAACAAGCCGAAGGTGTTTCCGTTCGATGCGCTGACGCTGTCGAAGATTCTGACACGGCGCGCGACGCTGGTCCGCGAGTGGTCGCTGTTCCTGGAAAAATACGCCGTGCTGGTGATGCCGGTATCCGGCGAATTGCCGTTTCCCGATCAGCTCGACACAAAAGATAACGCGTCCTTTGCGCGTGTCTGGCACGCGCAACTGCCGCAGATAGCTATCCCGTTCATGGGCTTGCCGGGCCTGACGGTCTCCACAGGGCTGGTCGGCCGCGTGCCCGTCGGCGTTCAGGTCGTTGGCGGACGTTATCGTGAAGATCTGTGCCTGCTGGCAGGCGAGGCGATCGAGGCTGGGGGCACGCCGTCCTCGGTTGTCGATCCCGTGATGAGCTGAGAGGAGACTATGACCAGCGTCTATGATTTCAGCGCAAAATCGCTCGCAGGCGAAGACGTCCCCCTGAAGCGCTTCGAGGGCAAGGTTCTTCTGATCGTCAACACGGCGAGCGCTTGCGGCTTTACCCCGCAATATAAAGGCCTCCAGGCGTTGCAGCTGGCGCACGGACCGCGCGGCTTTTCCGTGCTCGGCTTTCCGTGCAACCAGTTCGGACGTCAGGAGCCGGGCAACGCCGCCGGGATCAAGGAGTTTTGCGAGAGCAATTACGCCGTGAGCTTTCCGATGTTCGACAAGATCGACGTCAACGGCGGCGCCGCCCATCCGCTGTATCAATATCTGCGGCGCGAAAAATCCGGACTGCTCGGCTCTTCGATCAAATGGAATTTCACCAAATTCCTGATCGACCGTTCGGGCAAGGTGGCTGGGCGTTATGCGCCGACCACGACACCGGAGGCACTCACCAGGGACATCGAGGCACTGCTATGAACGAAGATCATGAAACGACGGCGCCGGTCGAGTTGCCCGACCGCCTGTGTATCGATCCGAAGAGCCCCTATTACAACGAAGCGATACTGGCGCGCGACGTCGGCATTCGCTTCAAGGGCGTCGAGAAAACCAATGTCGAGGAATATTGCATCAGCGAGGGCTGGATTCGCGTCTCTGCCGGCAACGCCAAGGATCGCTACGGCAATCCCCTGACCATCAAGGTGCATGGCCCGGTCGAGCCGTATTTCCGGGATAAGCAATCCTCGTGATTGCGCTTTCGACGTCATTGCGAGCCAACGGGTCGCGCGAGTGCGCGCCCGATTACAGGCTCCGCGAAGCAATCCAGGATTTCCTTGAATAACTGGATTGCTTCGTCGCTTGCGCTCCTCGCAATGACGGACGACACAACCAAATCAGAAGGCACCAAATGTCCGTTCGCATTCTCGACATCCAGGAAATCACCAAGCCGATCTCCTCGCCGATCCGCAACGCCTATATCGACTTCACCAAGATGACGACGAGCCTTGTCGCCGTCGTCACCGACGTCGTTCGCGACGGCAAGCGCGTGGTCGGTTACGGCTTCAATTCGAACGGCCGGTACGGGCAGGGCGGCTTGATCCGCGAGCGCTTCGCAGGCCGCATCAGGGAGGCCGAGCCGAAGACGCTGCTCAATGAAGCCGGCGACAATCTCGATCCCGACAAGGTATGGGCGACGCTGATGTCGAACGAGAAGCCGGGCGGGCATGGCGAGCGCTCGGTCGCGGTCGGCACCATCGACATGGCGGTGTGGGATGCGGTGGCGAAAATCGCCGGCAAACCGCTGTTTCGATTGCTTGCGGAACGCCACGGCGTCAAGGCCAATCCGCGCGTCTTCGTCTATGCCGCGGGCGGTTACTACTATCCCGGCAAGGATCTCTCGATGCTGCGCGGCGAGATGCGCGGCTATCTCGATCGCGGCTACAACGTCGTCAAGATGAAGATCGGCGGCGCGTCCATCGAGGAAGACCGCACACGGATCGAGGCCGTGCTGAAGGAGATCGGCAAGGACGCGCAGCTCGCCGTCGATGCCAATGGCCGCTTCGATCTTCAGACCGCGATCGCCTACGCCAAAATGCTGCGCGACTATCCGCTGTTCTGGTACGAGGAAGCTGGCGACCCGCTCGACTTCCAGCTCCAGGCGGCGCTGGCGGAATTTTATCCCGCGCCGATGGCGACCGGCGAAAATCTCTTCAGCCACCAGGATGCGCGCAATCTGCTTCGTTACGGCGGGATGCGGCCCGACCGCGACTGGCTGCAATTCGATTGCGCGTTGTCTTACGGGCTCTGCGAATATCAGCGCACGCTGGAAGTACTTAAGGTCGCGGGCTGGTCGGCGAGCCGCTGCATCCCGCATGGCGGACACCAGATGTCGCTCAATATCGCCGCCGGTCTCGGGCTCGGCGGCAATGAGAGCTATCCCGATCTGTTCCAGCCCTATGGCGGATTTCCGGATGGCGTGCGCGTGGAGAACGGCCACATCACCATGCCGGACTTGCCGGGCATCGGCTTTGAAGGAAAGTCGGATCTCTACCGCGAGATGAAGGCGCTGGCGGCGTGAGTCGCGTTCGGGGCTTCATCCTTCGAGACGCATCGCTTCGCGCTGCTCCTCAGGATGAGGCCTTCGTTCCTCATGGTGAGGAGCGCGGTAACGCGCGTCTCGAACCATGTGGCCATGGACGAAGACACACGTCTCGGTCGCATTCTTAGAATCCCTCGAAGAAAATTCGATCACCCATAGCGCTCCCCGTCCACAATGGTCTAAGGCGGTCCGCGAGAGATGTCGCGTTACATGGATCGAAATCGGCTCGCGCGATGGACGAATTGAACGGACGCATGATCGCGTGCCAGCTTCTGATTGCCGGCTTGATTGCGCGCGTCGCCAATGATTCAGCCGATCCCTTGCGGTTCCTCACGGATTTTCGCGACGAGATCAGGGCCGTCGTGAATGGAATCAACATCGCCGGCGGCGACAGCGAACGCGCGCGGCAGGTTGCAAAGCAAACCGTGGACGAGCTGTTCTCGCTGATGAAGCCGCCAAGCAGCGATTGAGGCGTGCCGAATCTGCGAAAGAGGTTTTGTATTACCGACATCATCTCTCAAGCTGGAACGATTCAAAATCGCAGTTTAGATCGTTTACAAACTCAAAATTAGAATCGGTTTGATCTGGACGGATTCAAGCATCCAGACACCGTCCGCGCGTTGACCGCAAATTTCACGCCCGATACCAACCCTGATTGGCTCAATGCAGATCCAACTGCATGGGCAAAGCAAAACTTGATGATGGGGCGTGTTAGATGAGCCGGGTTAGGGCACCGAGGTCGTTGCGTTCGAATGCAGCGGTCCATTTCAACGACGAAAGACTGGATCACGCTTCCGCCCGCAAGGTCTCCGCCGTGGCGGGCCTGGTTGCCGTGGCATCGTTTTCAGGTGCGGAAGCCCAGCAGACGAATCTGCCGCCGGTGACCGTCGATGCGCCGGTCGCGCGTCCAAAGCCCGCGGCCGCCGGGCCGACGGCCGATCAGGTGAGTGCCCGCAACGCGCTGCGCCGCGCCGCCAAGCGGCAACAGGCCAAGCCGACGCCGCCTGTCGCGGCGCCCGATCTGGCGCCGGATCGCGATCGCTATGCCGATCCGGCGGCGCCCTACAAGGGCGACCGTCTGCAGGCCTCCGGCAAATTCCCCGAACCGCTGTTGAACACGCCAAAGACGGTGACGGTGCTGACCAGGGACATCATCGAAGACAAGAACGCCACCACGCTCAAGCAGGCGATCCTGAGCACGGCGGGTGTCACGCTCGGAAGCGGCGAGGGCGGCAATGCCTTCGGCGACCGCTTCTTCATCCGCGGTTTCGACGCCCGCAACGACGTCTTCATCGACGGTGTGCGCGACTCCGGCGTCAGCGTTCGCGAGAATTTCTTTACCGAGCAGATCGAAATCCTGCGCGGTCCGGCGTCCTCTTTCGCCGGCCGCGGCACGACCGGCGGCGCGATCAACATCGTCACCAAGGAAGCCCAGGCCGACAAGAGCTTCTACAACATGGACACGACGTTCGGCACCGACCAGACCAAGCGGATCACGGTCGATGTCAACCAGATCATCAGCCCGACCTTTGCCGTTCGCGCGGGCGGCATGTTCCAGGATGCGGACGTCGCCGGCCGCAGCGTTACCACCGACGACCGCAACGGCGGATTTGTCGCGACCAAATGGACGCCGGTCGATGGGGTGAAAGTCACGGCGGACTACATCCATACCGATCTGCACGGCATTCCGGATTTCGGCGTGCCGTATTACCGGCCGGGCTCGAACGGCTCGAGCAGCCAGCAATTCACATCTACCGCCGGCGCCCCCTATCCGGATGTTGGCGTCAACAGGGATAATTTCTACGGCTTCGCCAATCGCGACTTCTTCCATGTCCAGCAGGACATCGGCACGCTCAATACCGAAATCCGCATCGCGCCTGACCTCGTCTTCAGCGACAAGATCCGGGACTCCAGGTCGCTCAACAACTACATCGGCACATTGGCGGAAACGCCGATCGCGACCAACCCGTTGACGCTGGCGACGGTGACAGCCAATCCGCAAAGCCGTTACCAGACCACAGACGTGCTCGCCAACCAGTCCGAGTTGACCTACAAATTCAACACCGGCGACTTCAAGCACACGCTGCTCACCGGCGTCGAAATCTCGCAGGAAACCTCATCCATCGACAAATATAACGGGCTGAGTTCGGAGACGGTGACCGGCACGCCGTTTACCGGCAGCGGTTCTCTGGGCGGAGTAAGCGTCTTCGGCCCACAATTCACCGATATTCCTTTCGGCACCACCCCGACACTGACGGGCATGCCGACCAATATCCTGATCGATACCACCAGCGTCTACGCGCTTGACAGCATCAACTACCGCGACCTCATCATTCTCAACGGTGGTATCCGGTATGACGATTATCGCATCAACACCTCCGGCTGGGGGACGCTGAGCGGCGTCTCCACCTTCGGCACGCAAGCGGCGGAATTTGGCCTGCCGAATTTCAACCTCGGCATTACGATCAAGCCATTACCGAATGGCAGTGTCTACGCGGCCTTTGCGACCTCGTCCGATCCGGTCGGCTCTGAATTCGACGGCAGCAGCACCGCCTATGGCGGTCTCGCGCCCGTCGTGTCGGGTAATCCGAACCAGATCTTCGGGCCGGAAAAGAACAAGGCGTACGAAGTCGGCACCAAATGGGAATTGTTTAACCGTCATCTGCTGCTGACGGGGGCGTTGTTCGAGACCACCAAGGACAACGCGCGCGAGGCCTTCAACGTCACGAGCACGGCGAACCAGACCGCCTCATGTCCGTATCCGGCGGGAACGACGGGGAGCATTTCCTGCATCATCGCCGGTTCCGCCTATTACGTGCGCGGCATCGACCTCGAGGCCGCCGGCAAGATCACCGACAAATGGAGCCTCTCCGGCGGCCTGGTACTGATGCAGTCGGCGGTGACCAAGTCGAACGTGCCGACCGCGAACATGCCGCAACCTTTATTGTACACCACCGACGTCGGGCTGCCGCTCGCCAACGTCGCGCATCAGTCGTTCAGCGTTTTGAACAAGTACCAGCTCACGGATGTGTGGGAGATCGGCGGGCAGGCGGTCTACCGGTCGCGCGTCTGTGGCGGCACGCTGCTGGCCGCCAACGAAGGCACGTCGATTCCGGACTACTGGAAGTTCGACGCCTTCGCCGAAGCCAGGATCGACAAGAACTGGAAGCTCAAGTTCTACGTCAACAACATCTTCAACAAGCTCTATTACGACGCGCTCTATCAGAGCGGGACGCCGTTCGCGCTGGAGGCTCTGGGGCGCGCCGCCTATCTGGTGCTCTCGGCGCGGTATTGAGGGCACGATGCTGACTTGCGTTCGCCATGTGCTCGGCAAGGACGATGTGGCTGATTTCCGCCGCATCATGGATGATAGCCACTGGGAGGATGGCCGTTCGACGGCCGGCGCGCAATCGGCGCTGGTCAAGCGCAACGAGCAGTTGCCTCCGGACAGCGAGGTCGCGCGCAAACTCGGCAACCGCATTGTCTCGGCCTTGACCTCCAACCCGAGCTTCATCTCGGCGGCCATTCCCCTGCATATCTTTCCGCCACTGTTCAATCGCTATGCCGCGGCGGACGGCCATCATTTCGGCATCCATGTCGACAATGCCGTGCGCGGCGACCGCCTGACCGGTTTGCGCATCCGGACCGATTTGTCGGTGACGCTGTTTCTGTCCGAGCCCGATGAATATGACGGCGGCGAACTGATGGTGGAGGATCTCTACGGTTCTCACGAGGTCAAGCTTCCGGCCGGCGATCTCGTGGTCTATCCCGCTTCCAGCCTTCACATGGTCACGCCGGTCACGCGCGGCGTGCGCGTCGCCTCGTTTTTCTGGCTGCAAAGCATGATCCGCGATGCCCATGCGCGGAGCCTGATCTTCGATCTCGACAATGCGATTCAGGCTTTGGTGCTGCGGCTTGGGCGCGACGATCCGGAGACCGTCAAACTAACGGGTGTCTATCACAACCTGATCCGCGTCTGGGCGGAGGTGTGACGCAGCTTGGGGGCTCTATCCTTCGAGACGCATCGCTTCGCGCTGCTCCTCAGGATGAGGTCACAGATCCTCATGGTGAGGAGCCCCCGGCGGCGCTTGCGCCGTCCGGAGCGCGTCGCCGGACGATGCTCGCGCATCGCCGGGAGAACCATGAGGCAAGGCTACCCCAGCCGCATATCCAGCAATCGGCGGCCCTCGCCCTTGAGCAGTTTCTTCACTGCGTTGGAGGCTGCGACCGTGCCGTCATTGGCATAGGCCTCGTGGTTCTTCTCGATGTCGTCCAGCCGATAGAGGTAGTTGACCATGATGCCGGCGGATTCGCGCTGACCCTTGGTCGAGGTGTCGCCCAGCCAGTTGATCCGCTCGAGCCGCGCGCCGTTGCCGAGATGGAATCGCGCCACCGAATCGATCAGGCGTCCCTTGGCGTTTCGCGCCTTGAGGAAATAATACGCCGCGAGCGGCTCGACGATGGAACGAAGCTGGCCTTCGAGTTCGGCATTCTTCCACCAGTCGGGTTCATCCAGACGTGCCAGCAGCGGCCGCTCCTCGTCGGAGACCGGCAGGTCGCTGGCCGTTTTCAGCCATGACATGAAGCCCGGCACCGGCGACAGCGTCACGAAATTCTCCAGCTTCGGCAGTTCGCGGCGCAATTCCTCCACCACCTGCTTGATCAGGAAGTTGCCGAAGGAAATGCCGCCGAGGCCGCGCTGGGTATTGGAGATCGAATAGAATACGGCGGTACGCGCCCGCCCGATGTCGACGAGTTCGCGGCCTTCGGCAAGCAGCGGCGCGATTGCGCCCGGTATGGCTTCGGTCAGCGCCACCTCGACGAAGATCAGCGGCTCGTCAACGAGGGCGGGGTGAAAGAAGGCGTAGCAGCGCCGGTCGACGGGATTGATGCGGCGCCGAAGATCGTTCCAATCGCGGATCTCATGCACGGCCTCATAGCGGATGATCTTTTCCAGAATGTTGGCCGGCGTCGACCAGTCTATTCTGCGCAGCACGAGAAATCCCCGGTTGAACCAGGACGACAGGAGATGCACGACGTCGCGGTCGAGCGCAGCGAGGTTCTTGTCGTCCTTCATCAGATCGAGCAGGTCGGCGCGCATCGCGACCAGATCGCTGGTGCCGCCGGGCGCGCGGTTGAGCCGGCGGATCAATTCCTGCCGCCGCGGCTCGGACGCAAAATGCAGGTCGCTCGCATCGGCCTTGTTCGGCTGCGCTCGCCAGGCCTTGATGGCTTTCGCGAGCTTTTCGCGCTCCGGACCGAAATTTGATGACAGTGTCTGGAAGAACGAAAGCCGCTCGGCCTCCTCCAGGTGCCGGTAACGATCGAGCACCTCGCGCGCCATCGCCGTGCCCGAGGCCTCGCCCCGGCCCGACAGCAACGCTTCGCAGAGTTCGATCATGTCGCTCGCGCTCGGCGGATCGTCGGACGACCCAACGCGGCGGAGCAGGGTGCGGCCGCGCTCGGAAATCGAGGTGAGGAGATCGGAGAAAAACGCGTTGTTCATGGATGTCAGAATCAACTTTTGAGGCGGCTTTCGTACTCTACACGAATTTATGGCGAAGATGGTCACAATCAAGCGCATTCGATGCGGGTGCGGAAAAAAGGGGCACATATTCCCGTTTGGCATGCGCGGGCCGATGAACACCGTATAAGCTGCCGGAAAACGTGAGGGGAAACGGTATGAACAGCCCGAGCCGCGTCATCGGCTTTGTCAATGCCGCGCATTTCATCGACCATTATTCGATGCTGATTTTTGCGGCTGCCGTCATCGTGATGGGGCCTGCGCTTGGCATGGCCTATTCCGAATTATTGCCCTATGCGACGCCCGGCTTCGTCGCCTTCGGTGCGGGCTCGCTGTTGACCGGCTGGCTCGGCGACCGCTGGAGCCGCCGCCACATGATGGTGATTTTCTTTATCGGTATCGGCGCCTCGATGATCGCGGTCGGCCTCGTCAATACTCCGCTCCAACTAGGCCTCGCGCTATTGTCGATCGGTCTGTTTGCCTCGATCTATCATCCCGTGGGCACCGCGATGATCGTCTCCTATGCCGAGACGCTCGGCCGGCAGATGGGCATCAATGGCGTGTGGGGCAATCTTGGCGTCGCGTCCTCGGCGCTCGTCACCGGCGTCGTCGGCCAGTATCTCGGCTGGCGCTGGGCCTTCATCCTTCCGGGTGTCATCACGATCCTGACCGGACTCGCTTTCATGTCGACGGTGACGCATGAGGACCGCACCAACGCGAAGCAGGCGGCCGCGCAGGCGCGCGTCGCCAAGGAAGACATGTGGCGGGTGATCGTGGCGCTTCTGATCGTGGTGATCGCGATCTCCACCACCTTCAACGCGGTGACGGTGGCGCTGCCGAAATTGTTTGCCGAGCGGTTGAGCGGCCTCACCCAAAGCCCGGCGTTGCTGGGAGTGATCGCAGCCGGTGTCTATGTGTTCGGCGCGATGACGCAATACACCATCGGCAAACTGATCGACCGCTATTCGCTGAAGGCGGTGTCGCTGCCGCTGTCGTTCGTGCTGGCGCCGTTTTTATACGTCGCGGCGGAGCTGTCGAATCTGCCGCTCATCATCGCCGCCATCGGTATCGTCATGGGCGCGTTCGGCCAGGTCACGGTCAACGACGCCATGGTCGGCAAGTACACCAGCGAGGAATGGCGCTCACGCGCCTATGCCGTGCGTTATTTCGTCGGCTTTACCGCTGCGGGTGTTTCGGTGGGCCTCGTGGCCTGGCTCTGTCAGCAGGGCGGATTTGCCACCATGCTGCACGCTTTCGCGGGCCTGTGCCTCCTTACCGTTGCAGCCGCCGTCATTCTGCCGGTCGAGATCAGGACACCGGCCGCCCGGTCGGGCTAGACTCGGCTCTCAAGGGCCGATTCGCTGACGCCATGCCAGGGCGCGTTAGCGGTGGATTGTGCCGAACCGGGACCTTTGGCCCGGCATATTGCTTGCATTCGTTTAGCTGCATTTCCCGGTTTGGTCGCGTTTTCCCCTTTCGGGGAACTCGCCAACGAGCGGAGGCCCAATGACGATCGCAACCACGGCACCGATGACCGGCATCGAACGCTCGAAAATGAATTCGATTGTGTTCGCGAGTTGCTTTGGCACGATCATCGAATGGTATGACTTTTTGATCTACGCCACGGCCGCGACGCTCGTCTTCAACAAGGCGTTCTTTCCGACCTTCGATCCGCTCGCCTCTACGCTGGCCGCGCTCGGCAGCTACGCGGTCGGATTTCTGGCGCGCCCGCTCGGCGGCGCGCTGTTCGGTCATTTCGGTGACCGGCTGGGACGCAAGTCCATGCTGGTGCTGACGCTGTTCATCATGGGCTTGAGCACCTTCTGCATCGGGCTATTGCCGACCTATGCCTCGATCGGGGTATTCGCACCGATTCTGCTGATCGTGCTGCGCATCATTCAGGGTATCGGGCTTGGCGGCGAATGGGGCGGCGCCTCGCTGATGGTGCTGGAGCACGCGCCGGCCGATCGCCGCGGCTTCTATACGAGTTTCGTGCAGATCGGTTTCCCGATCGGGCTGGTGTTGGCTTCACTCGTTTTCGGACTCGTTGCCAAATTGCCGGAAGCGGACTTCGCCAGCTATGGCTGGCGCATCCCGTTCCTGGTCAGCATCGTGCTGCTCGGTATCGGCACCTTTGTGCGCTCGCGGGTGCCGGAGACGCCGGTGTTCGAAGGCATGAAGCAACGCGACGGCCTTTCGGACAACCCGGTCGGAGAGGTCGTCGGCAAGAACACGAAGACGTTCCTGATCGCCGTTGGCCTGAAACTCTCCGAAGTCTCCTGGGTCTACATGCTCTCGGTCTTCATTGTGGGCTACGCGACGACCAAGCTCAATCTGCCGAAGGCGATGCTGCTCGATGCCGTGCTCTATGCCGCGCTGCTCGAGCTTGTCAGCCTGCCGCTGTTCGGCTGGTTGTCCGACAAGATCGGCAGGCGTCCGTTCTATATTCTCGGCGCATTGTTCTCGATCGCGTTCGCGTTTCCGTTGTTCTGGATGGTGGACAGCAAGAGCACGGTGCTGATCTTCACGGCGATCATGATCGCGATGAATTTCGGTCACGGCATGATGTTCGGCCTGGAGTCCTGCTATTTCCCCGAATTGTTCGGGCCCCGCGTGCGCTACAGCGGGGCCTCGTTCGGTTTCCAGGCCTCAGCCGCGATCGGCGGCGGCTTTGCGCCAATTATCGCGACCGCGCTGGTGGGATATTTCGGCGGCACCGGCGGCGTTTCGATCATGATGATCGTGCTGGCGCTGATCACGCTTGCCGCGGCACTCGCGGCCCGCGAGACCCGCGGCGGCTCACTCACGGAATAATATGCGGTTCGGCATCTTCATCTATGACGGCGTCGAGCCGATCGATCTTGCGACCTTCGGCGTGCTGTCAATGGCGCGCCGGATTGCGCCCGAGATTTCGATCTGCACCATCGCGCCAAAGGCAGGCTCCGTTGCGCTCGCCAACGGGCTGACGGTGACGGCCGATTACGGCATCGATGATGCGCCCGCTTGCGACGTCGTCATCGTCACCGGCGGCCCCGGCTGGGCCACGCAGGCGAAAGCGCCCGCGACGCTCGATTACATCCGCCGTGTCCATGCCTCCGGCCGCATCGCGTCGGTCTGCACCGGCGGCATGATCCTCGCCGCCAGCGGCGTGCTCGACCATGGGCCTGCCACCACCAAGCGGGAGGTGGTGCCGCCGGAGACGTCGCCGGTCGCGGTGATGCGCGAGACCTATCCGCAGATCGACGTGCGCGAGGCGATGCTGGTGGAGCGACCGGACGGGATGGTGACCGGCGGCGGGGTGACGCTCTGCATCGACACCACGCTGCATCTGCTTGGCCAGATGCTCGGCGAGGACGTCGCCAACGAGACCGCACGCATCATGGAATACAGCCGCGCCTGGCGCGCCAACCGTGAGGCGTTTGCGCCGGCGCTTTTCACAAAGAGCGCCGGTCCAGGCGAATAGCTGCCTCACCGAATTTTCATCCCACCCATGGTGTCGCGGCTTGCGCCGATCGGCCATAATGGGTTTCAACGGCCTGACCGCTCAACAACGGGCCGGCGGAGTTGCAATTCATGCGTTATCTGTCCTTGCCGCGGGTCGCCGGCGTAATCCTGGGTGTTTCAATCATGATGGCTGGTGCCGCACGTGCCGACGGTTTAAAGGACGAAATTGCGCCGACCGGCAAGCTGCGGGTCGCGATCGGGATCAGTCCCGCGGGCGGCGCCTATTGGTCGACCAAATCCGAAGCTGGCTATGCCGGCGTACCGGTCGATCTCGGTAAAGCGCTGGCCGACCAACTCGGCGTTCCCGTCGAATATGTCGCGTATTCGAATTCAGGGAAGATCACGGATGCGGCCGCCACCGGCGCCTGGGATGTGAGTTTTCTCCCTGAAGATCCCGAGCGCGCGACGAAGATCGCGTTCGGCCCGATCTATGAGGTGTCGGAAGCGACCTACATCGTCAAGGCGGGCTCGACGATCAAGGATTTCGCGACGCTCGATCAACCCGGCGTCAAGGTCGTCGCGGTCAACGACACCACCACCATGCGGGGCGCGATGGCGCATCTGAAGAACACCAAGGTTACGGGCTATCAGACCTTTGACGAAATCTTCAACCTGCTCAAGAATGGCGAGGTCGATGCTTTCGCGCTTTCACGCGACCAGCTCAATGCGCTGTCGAAAAAGCTTCCGGGTACGCGCGTGCTGGACGAAACCTTCAAGCAGACCGTGACCGCGGTGGCGGTGCCGCTCAATCACCCGCTGTCGCTGGAATACGCGAGCAAGTTCATGGCGGATGCCAAGACCAACGGGTTGTTGCGCAAGGCGTTCGACAATAACGGCCTGAAGGACACCCCGCTGCGGGCGAAGTAGCGTCAATGCATCAGAATGTTCGGCGGTAGACTCTATGATCGAGCCACCGCACTGGTCGGTTGACCGTTTTTTATGAAGCATTTCATTCTTTCCGATAACCAGAGATAAATCATCCGGTCGAATATTAAGGGCAATCTATAGTTGCTGACGCTAGCGGGGCGCGCGTAACGTTCCAGGTGTAAGAACCGGCGGAGGTCAGCAAATGAAATGTATATTTTGCAAGATATGCGAAGAAAGACTCGCCATCTTCAACCGGCAGTACCTCGAATGGTTCGAAGCGCAGTCGAACAGCGTCGCCATTATGGAGCGTGAGGCGGATCCACAGCTTATATATGAAGCTCACGATATGCGGGAGACCGACCCTGAAGCATGTTTTGGACGATACCTTACGCTCGCTGAAGGCGGTTCGGTCCGGAGCATGGGCACCGTCGGGTACATGCTAGAAAACGGCACCGGAATCGCGAGAGATTTAGTACAGGCGGAGGAGTGGTACCTTCGCGCGCACGGCGCTGGTTCGGACTACGCTTTGATTTGGCTTGGTTTGCTTTATCTGAAAACGAACCGGCACGAAAAGGCGCAAGACATTTTCCGAACGGGTGTCGACCGTGGCTTTGCTCCGGCGATGTACCATTTGGCCTTCAGTTATTGGAAATCCGGAGATTGGCTACAGAAGCGTAACGAAGCGATGTCGCTGTTACAGCGTGGTGCCACGGCAGGTGATCTCGGAGCGCAACGGTTTCTGGTGACCTCAATGTTGCGCGGCCGATTTGGATTGCAGCATGTTCCCGCCGGGTTTCGGTTGCTTTCCAAAGTGGCTAATGACGACGGCAAGATCATCGAGGATGACAAGGCAGCGACGGAAAGTATTAGAGGGAAGCCCCTCGGCTTCTTTGGTCGGCTCGCGGCAAGCTTTTGGACCGCATCGCAAACGAAAGTTGGCGCCACACCCGGGGCAAACCGCACGAGCTTGTTGTCGGCGGGCCCTTAGTTCCCCCCGCCTTCGATCAGCTCAAGCCCGCTATTCACGATCGTCTCGCGCGCTGCGGGCGAGCCAAGGAACTTGATCAGCGCCTTGCCGGCCTCCGGCTCCTTGGACGCGGTGGCGATGCCGGCGGAGAACACCGTGACCTTTTGCAAGGAGTCCGGCAGCGGGCCGACGATGTCGATGCCCGAGATCGGCTTCAATTCGCTGATCTGCTGCATGCCAATCTCGGCCTCGCCGCGCGCCACGATTTCAGCAACGGGCGTGGCGGGAATCTTCCGCGCCTTGTCTTTCATCTCGGCCGCGATGCCGAGCTTGTCGAACATCTCGGTCGAGATGTAGACGCCGCTGGCGCTGTCGGAATAAGCGACCGTCTTCGCCGCCAGCAGCGCGCGCTTGATCGCATCCGCTGACGAGATGTCCGGCTTCGGTGCGCCCGCCTTCACCGCGACGCCGATCTTCGAATTGACGAGATCGACGCGGCTCACGGCTTTGCCCTGCTTGACGAGGTCGTCGAGCGCGTAGCCGACCAAAATCAGAACATCGGCCGGCTCGCCGCGCTCCAGCCGCATCGGGATCGCGTTGACCGTCGTGCCCATCGAGGGGCCGTAAGCCGTGACCACCTTGTTGCCCGTCGCCTTCTCGAACTCCGGCACCAGCGCGTTATAGGCCGCCGATAGTCCGCCCGAGATCATCACATGCACCTCGGCCGCTTGCGCCGAGCCCGCCAACCACAGGCTTAAGGCAACGCCAAGCGCGAGCGTACGGAAATTTGCGGTTGTTGGTCTCATGAGGATTCCTCCCGGGACGGCTCTTGATTGGCCGCACTATTACGGGAGCTATCGCCGAGGTCAAATGCGAAGGGCGATGGTCTGTCCGTCATTGCTTGCGACAAACGCGAAGCGTTTGCGCAAGGGAGCCAAGCGGCGAAGTGATCCAGAGCTGTAGGATGGGTGGAGCGCCCCCGTCCGCCATAGCAACGAGCGAAGGTGGAAGCGATACCCATCAACTGCGGCCCGAGATTGGAGCGGCAAAGATGGATTTCGCAAATGCCCAACCCATCCTACGCGCCGCCGTTATACGACGCGGACACACGTTACCTGGATTCACGAATTCACATGCACGAAGTCGCGCACCATCGGATAGATCTCGTTGTTCCAGCGCCGGCCCGAGAACACGCCGTAGTGCCCGACGCCGGCTTGCAGGTGATGCACCCGCCGATAGGCGCGCACGCCGGTGCAAAGATCCTGGGCGGCCAGCGTCTGCCCGACCGAACAGATATCGTCCTTCTCGCCCTCGACCGTCATCAGGCCCATGCGCTTGATCGCGGCGGGATTCACCGGGCGGCCGCGGAAAGTCATCTTGCCCTGCGGCAACAGATGCTCCTGAAACACGTCACGCACGGTTTCGATGTAGAACTCCGCGGGCAAGTCCATGACCGCGAAATATTCGTCGTAGAACGTCTTGATGGTCTCGGCTTTTTCGATTTCGCCTTTCGCGAGGTGGTTGGCGAGATCCATGTGCTGCTTGATGTGGCGCTCGAGATTCATCGACACGAACGCCGTGACTTGCACGAAACCCGGATAGACCTGCCGGAACGCGCCCTTGCACTGGAACGGTACGTAGTTGATCAGGTTGTTCTCGAACCATGAGATCGGCTTGCTCGTGGCGAACTGGTTGACCTTGGTCGGCTGAATGCGGGTATCGATCGGGCCCGCCATCAAGGTCAGCGTCGCCGGCCGCGCCGGGTGGTTGTCTTCACACATGATCGCGGCCGCCGCCAACGCCGACACGGAAGGCTGGCAGATCGCCACCATGTGCGCGCGCGGGCCGAGCTGGTCGAGAAACGTGATCAGGTGTTCGGTGTAATCGTCGAGGCCGAACCGGCCGTGGTGAAGCGGAATGTCGCGCGGATTGTGCCAGTCGGTGATGTAGACGTCGTGATCCTGCAGCAGCGTCTGCACAGTGCCGCGCAACAGCGTGGCGAAATGGCCGGACATCGGCGCCACCAGCAACAGCCGCGGCTGTTCCGGTGCGTTCTCCTTCTTGAAATGCAGAAGCGATCCGAACGGCGTCGCGAAGGTGACTTCCTCGGTCACCTCCAGTTCTCGATTGCCGACCATGACCTTCTCGATGCCATAGGCCGGACGGGCATAGGTGAGGGAGGTGCGAGAGATCAGTTCAAGGGCCGCGGCCAGGCGGCGGAAGAACTTGTCGGAAATCCCCTGCGGCAGCAGGTTGAGATATTTCAGCGCATGGGCCGCGCCCGTCCGCCATGGCGCCGTCAGATCCGAATGGTTCTGATAGGCCTGATACAACAACGACGTCATTCGCAAAAAACCCCCACTTATGCTGCTATGCAATATTGAAGCCAGCGCAGAGTCAAACAGCCCAAAAAACTGGCACGTCACTTGCTGTTGAAAACGTGAGAAAAACCGGGAAAATCCGGAAAACCAGCAGGTAAACCAGCGGGTAAGACCGCAAGGAAGTCCATATGGCGAAGGCGACACTGACCATCAGCAGCAAGAACTACTCGTCCTGGTCGCTTCGCGGCTGGCTGCTGACCCGGTTTTCAGGGCTGGAATTCGAGGAGATCGTCACCGCGCCGGATGACGCCTCGGCGCGGGCCGAAATCCTGCTGCTGTCGCCGACCATCCTGGTGCCGTGCTTGCGGCACGAGGGCGCGACCGTGTGGGATACGCTGGCGATCGCGGATTATCTCAACGAGATTTTGCCCGATGCCGGGCTGTTGCCCAAGGATCGCGTCAAGCGGGCGCATTGCCGCTCGATTTGCGGCGAAATCCACTCCGGATTCACGACGCTTCGGGCCTCGCTGCCGGTCAATCTCAAGGGGCATTTCCCCAACTTCAAGATCTGGACGCGCGCGCAGGCCGATATCGACCGGGTCTGCACCATCTGGCGCGAGTGCCTTGCCGAGTCGGGCGGGCCATTCCTGTTCGGCGAGCGCTCCATGGCGGATGCGATGTATGCGCCGGTCGTGACCCGCTTTGCGACCTATGACGTGAAGCTCGAACCGCGGCTGAAGCAATATGCCGACGTCATCTTGGCCATGCCGGAGATGCAGGAGTGGATCGAAGCCGCCAAGGCCGAACCGTCCGACATCGAAGAACTCGAGGTGGATTATTAGGCAGCGCACGCTTGGCGCTGCCTGTTTGCACGGCTTACTTGCGGTGCACGCGTTGCTCAACTTCATGTCATGGGAACAGGTCTCCTGAGCTGACGCGATGCTCGCTCAAGGCCACGGAAAAATCGCCTGACCGAAATTCCGGACCACCTCCAACAGCTTCGAGCTGTTGGATGCCGCGATCCCCAATATCGCTGCGTTGCAGCGCGTCTGGCGCGATTTTCGCATAGCACCATCACGCTTTGAGCGCGCCGATCCGTGCTGCCAAAAAATTGGACGCCGGCGATTGTCGCGCTTCTCGCGAAACAGTGGTGGAGGGCTTGAGATGAATCAGCATGCGGCCGTCAGCAAATTTTCCCACGTCAAACCCACCGATACCGAATTCAAGGGCGGAGGCCTTCGCGACTTCTTCCTGTATCGCGACCTCGGCATTGCGGCTGCGACCGGCGGGCAGGTGATCTGCCATCTCGTCAAGGCCAACGCCGATATGCCGCCGGAAGATGGCACCGGCTGGCATCGTCATGATTGCGATTTTCAGATCGTGATCATGATGAAGGGCTGGGCTCGCTTCATGTATGAGGACAAGCCGACGCTGGTGCAGGCCGGCGATGTCGTCCATCAGCGGCCGGGGATCGTGCACTACCTGTTCGATTATTCGTCGGACATGGAATATCTCGAAATCGTCAGCCCCGCCGACTTCAAGACCGTCGATATGCCGCCCGCCACCGACAAGGTGCCGCCGGTGACGCCCTGGAAGTAACGCCTTTCGGAATTAACCGATTCCGGCTGCTGTCGGCAGTTATTGGTCATCAACGATCTGGATGTAGTGCCGCGCCTCTCATCCAGGCCGATATCTAGCCGTGAACATCGGCGTACACGCAGCCTCGGCTGATTCGGGCGCGATTCGTTCCACGCGCGTTCCGAACCTTAAGATTGGCTTGAGGTTGATTTACGCCGTCGTTGCATTTTGGCACAGCGCCAAGATTGATCGCTCGGCCTGGCCAGGTCAGCCGCGCCGCAGCCGCCAGCCGACCACGTTCGCTTCGAGCGCGCTGCCGGACTCATGGTTGCGCCAGGCGCCGTCCGTGAAGCAGCAGGCGAAGGGCAGCTCATAGGTGCCGCTCTGGTCTTCGCACAATACCTGGACCGGCAAATCCGGCGGCGGCTCTCCCTCGCCATCGAATTGGGCCAGCCGTTTTTCGCGCGTTGCCATTTCCAGTCCTGTTCGTCGTCAGCGTCGATCAAGCTCAATGGGTGATTGAGGTCGCAGTGTGGTAGCATTCGCCCATGAAATGCTACTCGCAACAAGTTTACCGCGCGACACGTACTGAAATGAGGATTTCGATGATCGGCCGGCTTGTTTTCGGCATCTCGGTTCTGGCGGTGTGCATGTTGGGCATGGCCACGGCGTATGGGCAGGATGTTCCCGGCATCGAAATCTGCACCGTCGAAAAGACAATGGAACGTCGCACCAGTTGTTTGCAGAGCAATGTCGAGTTCCTGCAAAAGACGGTGACGAAGCTCAGCGCCGACCATCAACAGAAGCTCGATGCGGCGAAGGCGCAGATCGAAGTCTTGAAAGCGAACATCGCCACGCTGCAAAAGACGGTGAGTGATCTTCAGGCCGCGCAGCCAAAACCAGCGGGCGATCCGAAGAAGACCGACGCGTCGTCCGCCAAAGAGACGAGTGCCAAGGAAACGACCGCGAAGGATGGGGCGGCAAAAGACGGCGGCAAGTAGTTTCCCTTTTTCGCGAAGAGAGCGCAACGACGATCAAACGCGGCGCGCGCCGGTCGCGCATGATATGCCGCTTCGTGGAGCCCTGATCTCATGAATCCCGCCCAGAAAGCGCTCTGGTTCATCGAAAGCCACCTGTCCAGCGAATTGACGCTGGACGAAATCTCCGATGTTGCCGGCGTCACGCGCTTTCACATGGTACGGGCATTTGCCGCCGCCACCGGTCTGTCGGTCATGCGTTATGTGCGGGCGCGTCGTCTCAGCGAGGCGGCGCGCTCGCTCGCATCCGGCGCGCCTGATATTCTTCATGTGGCGCTCGATGCGGATTACGGCTCCCACGAAGCCTTCACCCGCGCGTTCCGCGACCATTTCGGGCTCACACCCGAGACGGTTCGCAGTCTCGCGTGCATCGACGACATCAAGCTTCAGGAGCCGATCCAGATGAATTCCTCTGTCATTGAAAACCTTGCAGCTCCACGTTTTGAAATCTCCAAGCCGCTGCTGGTGGCCGGTATCGGCGAACGCTACAATCACGAGAATGTCGCGGGAATTCCGAGCCAGTGGCAACGCTTTCATCAGGTGATGGACGATATTCCCCATCGCGTCGGCAAGATCGCCTATGGCGTCTGCTGCAACGGCGACGACGCCGGCAACTTCGACTATATCGCGGGCGTCGAAGTCTCCGACTTCTCCGATCTGCCGCGTCCGTTCTTTCGGGTCCGGATCCCCGAACAGCGCTACGCCGTGTTCACCCACCGCGAGCACATCTCGACCATCGTCCACGTCGTCAATACGATCTGGAACCACTGGCTGCCGGCCTCCGGCCTGAAAGTCGCGGACGCGCCGAACTTCGAGCGCTACAGCGAAAATTTCGATTCCGTCACCGGTAATGGCGGCTTCGAAATCTGGGTCCCGGTGCGGGAGTAAAGCCTCTTCCTTCGCGGTCGCGTAAGCGGGGCTGCCTTGCAGGCGGCATGCCCCGCGGCTGCTTGCAAGCCACGCCGAATTTGCTCTAACGTTGCACAACGAAATGTTGCGCGCGCGAACTGCGCCTGCGTTCAAGAAAAAGCTCCGGGAGGGAATTGATGGCCGAATTTCGCGTGCTCGCTACCGGTCTGGAATTTCCAGAAGGCCCGGTCGCGATGCCGGACGGCTCCGTCGTGCTGGTCGAAATCCGCGGGAAAAGGCTGACGCGCATCTCACCCGACGGTGCTAAGGAAGTGATCGCGCAGATTCCCGGCGGCCCGAACGGCGCGGCGCTTGGTCCCGACGGCAAGATGTATATCTGCAATAATGGCGGCTTCTCCTGGATCCCGACCGGCAAGATGATCATGCCGGGGCCGCAGCCCGACGATTACATCGGCGGCTCGATCCAGCGCATCGATCTGCAAAGCGGAAAAATCGAGACGGTGGTCTCCAAATGCGGCGAGCATGCGCTGCGCGGCCCGAACGACCTGGTGTTCGACAAGCACGGCGGCCTGTGGTTCTCCGACCTCGGCAAGCGCCGTGCCCGCGAGATGGATGTCGGCGCGTTCTATTACCTCAAGCCCGGCATGAAAGAGATCGTGGAGGGCGTGCATGGCGTATTGCCGGCGAACGGCATCGGGCTGTCGCCGGATGAAAAGACCGTCTACATCGCGGAGACGCCGACCGCGCGGCTATGGGCCTATGACATTCCCGAGCCGGGCACCCTGAAGCCGCGCGACGTGATCTATCGCGGCGAACGGGGAAAACCGATCGCGGGGCTTGGCGGCTATCAGATGTTCGATTCGCTCGCGGTTGAGGCGAATGGCAATGTGTGCGTCGCCACCCTGATCTCGGGCTGCATCTCGGTGATTGCACCCGATGGCCGGCTTATCGAACAGGTGCCGACCGGCGACCGCGTCACCACCAACATCGCCTTCGGCGGTCCAGAACTGAAGACGGCTTACATCACGCTGTCCGGCAAGGGTGAGCTTGTGGCGATGGACTGGCCGCGGTCCGGTTTGCCGCTGAATTTTTTGAATCGATGAACAAAGCGGCTTACGATCCTCATGGTGAGGAGGGGCGCATTGGCGGCCCGTCTCGAACCATGAGGTCACCATATGGGCCTCATCCTTCGAGACGCGCTTTTGCAAAGCGCTCCTCAGGATGAGGAGGAGAGAGCCCGATGCCCTGGCCTGAACCGGTGACGTTGACGGGTGAGCATGCGCGGCTTGAGCCGTTGTCGCACGCGCATATCGAGGGGCTGGCGGAAGCGGTCAAAGACGGTGAGCTGTGGAAGCTCTGGTACACGGCCATTCCGAAACCGGAAGACATGGGCAAGGAGATCGACCGCAGGCTTGGCTTGCAGGCAAAAGGCTCGATGCTGCCGTTCACCGTGTTCGATGCTGAGGGGCTGATCGCGGGCATGTCGACCTACATGAATATCGATGCCGCGAACCGGCGTGTCGAGATCGGCTCGACCTGGTATGCCAGGCGCGTGCAACGCAGTGCGCTCAACACCCAGTGCAAATTGCTGTTGCTGACGCATGCGTTCGAAAAGCTCGATTGCATCGCAGTCGAATTCCGCACGCATTTCTTCAACCAGCAGAGTCGGCGCGGCATCGAACGTCTCGGTGCCAAGCAGGACGGCATTTTGCGCAACCATCAGATCGCGCCAAACGGCACGCTGCGCGATACCGTTGTTTTCAGCATCATCGCCTCGGAATGGCCGACCGCGAAGGCGCACCTCACGTTTCAGCTAAATGAAAAAGCAAGATAACAAATCATGGACACGTTCGATTATGTGATCATCGGTGCGGGCTCGGCCGGTTGTGTGCTGACCAACCGCCTGAGCGAAGATGCGGCGACCAAAATTTGCGTACTGGAGGCAGGTCCGCGCGACTGGCACCCGTATATTCATTTGCCGGCCGGTTTCATCAAGACCTTCCACATGCGCAGCGTCAATTGGGCCTATCAGCAGGAGGTGGGGCCGTGGACCGGCGGGCGCAGCATCTATGCGCCGCGCGGCAAGACGCTCGGCGGCTCGTCTTCGATCAACGGCCACATCTACAATCGCGGCCAGCGCCAGGATTTCGACACCTGGGCGCAGATCGGCAATCGCGGCTGGGGCTATCCGGATGTGCTGCCCTATTTCAAGCGGCTGGAGAGCCGCATCGGTGAAGGCGACGACACCTTTCGCGGCCGCGACGGCAATCTCACCGTCACCACGATGGATTGGCAGGATCCGCTCTGCGAGGCCTTCATGGCGGGCGCGGTCTCGCTCGGCATTCCGCGCAACCCCGATTACAACGGCGCCATTCAGGAAGGCGTGTCCTACGCCCAGCGCACCATCAAAAACGGTCTTCGCGTCAGCGCGGCGACGGCCTTCCTGCATCCGGCGCGCAAGCGCGGCAATGTCGATGTGCGCACCCACGCGCATGCCACCGAAATCATTTTCGAAGGCAAGCGCGCGGTCGGCGTGCGCTACCGGCGCGGCGGAAAGAACGGCACGCTGCATGAGGTGCGCGCGGCCAGGGAGGTCATTCTCTCCGGCGGCACGTACAATTCGCCGCAGCTATTGCAACTGTCGGGCGTCGGTTCGCCCGATCTGCTGCAATCGCACGGCATCGAGGTTCGCCACGCGCTGGCCGGTGTCGGCGAGGGATTGCAGGACCATTACGCGCCGCGTTCGGTCGCGCGGGTGAAGAACATCAAGACCATCAACGAACGGCGTCAAGGCATTCGCCTGATCGGCGAGGCGCTCAAATGGGCGACGACGCGGCGCGGCCTGCTGTCGCTGTCGCCGACCATGGTCTATTGCTTCTGGCATTCCGGCGAGACTGCCGAGAGCTCCGATTTGCAGATGACCTTTACACCCGCGAGTTACAAGGAAGGCGTGCAGGGCACGCTCGAGGATCTGCCGGGCATGACGGTCACTTCCTGGCAGCAACGCCCTGAGAGCCGAGGCTATGTCCGCATCCGCTCCGCTGATCCATTTGTCCAGCCGATCATCCAGACCAATTATCTCACCGCTGAACTGGATCGCCGCGTCATCGTCGCCGGCATGAAGCTGGCGCGACGGCTGTTGAAGTCAGAGCCGTTGTCGCCCTATTACGACTATGAGGATTTTCCGGGTCCCGGTGTGCAAACCGACGACGAATTTCTTCAGGCCGCCACCAAGCGCGGCACCACGACGTTCCACCCCGGCTGCACCTGCCGCATGGGCCCGGCGGATGCGCCATGGGCCGTGGTCGACGATCAGCTACGGGTTCATGGCTTGCAGGGCCTGCGCGTGATCGATGCCTCGATCATGCCGCGGATGATCTCGGCCAACCTCAACGCTTCCACCATGATGATCGCCGACAAGGCCAGCGATCTCATTCGCGGCAAGACGCCGCCGGAGGCGGCGCGGTTGTCGGGATAGCCTTGTAGGATCTTCAGCCTACTTTGCAATTTGATGGGTATCGCTCTCGCCTTCGCTCGTTGAGCTACGGCGGACGGGATCGCTCCACCCATCCTACGAGCTAATCACGGGCGCCGTAGGATGGGTTGAGCTCTTGCGAAACCCATCTTGAGTCTTCAGCCTACGTTGCAATTTGATGGGTATCGCTCTCGCCTTCGCTCGTTGAGCTACGGCGGACGGGATCGCTCCACCCATCCTGCGGGCTAATCACGGGCGTCGTAGGATGGGTTGAGCTCTTGCGAAACCCATCTTGAGTCTTCAGCCTACGTTGCAATTTGATGGGTATCGCTCTCGCCTTCGCTCATTGAGCTACGGCGGACGGGATCGCTCCACCCATCCTACGAGCTAATCACGGGCGCCGTAGGATGGGTTGAGCTCTTGCGAAACCCATCTTCGCAAGTTGTGATATGTTCCGGCATGACTTCCTATCGTCGAAATCTTGTCCCGGGTGGGAGCTTTTTCTTCACCGTCAATCTGGCGGACCGAAGGCTCTCGCTCTTGACAACGCACATCGAGCTGTTGCGCGAAGCATTTCGCGAGACACGTCAGCGGCACCCGTTCACGATCGATGCCATCGTCGTGCTGCCTGACCACATTCACGCGATTTGGACGATGCCGGACGGTGATGCAGACTTCGCGACCCGCTGGCGGCTGATCAAATCGACTTTCTCACGAAGTCTTTCCCGCAGCGAACCGGTTTCGGCGAGTCGTGCCGCGAGGGGCGAACGTGGTATCTGGCAGCGCCGCTATTGGGAGCATACCATTCGCGACGAACATGATTTTGCGCGGCATGTCGATTACATTCATATCAATCCCCTCAAGCACGGATTGGTCGGACGTGTGGGCGAATGGGAAGCGTCGTCGTTCCATCGCTACGTGAA
The DNA here is from genome assembly GCA_049509335.1 of Bradyrhizobium sp. Classification (GTDB taxonomy): domain Bacteria; phylum Pseudomonadota; class Alphaproteobacteria; order Rhizobiales; family Xanthobacteraceae; genus Bradyrhizobium. Next base: position 24,779 of record JBEKZZ010000058.1, read on the forward strand.
ACTTGGGATCTATCCGTTGGATTGGGCCGGGGATGTGTCCGAGGACGGTAGCTCTTTCGGTGAACGCCGCTGAGGGAAGAGTTGATGGGTATCGCTAACGCTCAACCCATCCTACCGGAGAATCACGGGCGCCGTAGTGTCGTAGAATGGGTTGAGCCCTGGCGAAACCCATCTTGAGTCCGCAGCCTATTTTGCAATTTGATGGGTATCGCTAACGCTCAACCCATCCTACCGGAGAATCACGGGCGCCGTAGTGTCGTAGGATGGGTTGAGCCCTGGCTAAACCCATCTTGAGTTCGCAGCCTATTCTGCAATTTGATGGGTATCGCTACCGCTCTACCCGGCTCACACCTCGCGCAGGCTCAGGAACGCGAAGTCGCCGCATGGGCCTGGTGGACGCGCCATCGGCGGGTTTCGCCCGTATTAATTTCGGGATTGCGCTGATACATTGATCTCGCATTTCAGAAAGTCCGATTGCGAGGGGCGATTTTGACATCCGGTTGGACTTTCCTGCTCTCGTTTGCATCGATCGTGGCCGGCATCGTCCTCGGGATGAAGCTGCGGGGGCGGATTCCCGCGCCCAGGCCTGGCCATGACACCAAGGAAGTCATCAGGCTCGGCGCCGGTCTGTTGGCGACGCTGGCGGCGGTCGTCATCAGTCTGATGATCGCGTCGGCCAAATCGTCCTACGACACCCAGGACGCTCACTTCCGGCTGCTGGCCGCGCATCTCGTCGAGACCGATCAACTGCTGGCGCAGTATGGTCCGGAGGCAACGCCGGTTCGCAAGCTGATGCGAGAGAACGTTCCCGCGGCGATGGATCGCATCTGGAATGAGAAGGCGGCGGCTTCACAAAACACCGCCTTCACGGTGAACTCGCTCGCCGAGCAGCTCTACAATGCGATCGAGGCGCTATCGCCGGCCAACGACGCGCAGCGTTCGCTCAAACTGCGCATCGTGCAGGCCAGCAAAGATATCGCGCAGACGCGGCTCCTGATCTTTGCCGATGGCGACCGGCCGATCCTGACCCCGTTCCTTCTGATATTGATCGTGTGGCTGACGGTGATCTTTGCGAGTTTCGCCATGTTCGTCGAACCGGACGTGGTCGCCTGGACGGCGCTATTGGTGTTTGCGCTGCTGGTCTCGAGCGCGCTGTTTCTCGTGGCCGATTTGAGCCAGCCGTTTGCCGGATTGATGCAGATATCAAAGGAACAGCTCAGGCACACGCTCGCGCCACTGAATTGACGGCGACCGTTTGCGGACCCACCTCCGCTGTTGACGGACAAACGGACCTCGCCGGGACGCGGCCCGACATCTGAGATTGACCCTGGCTGTGTGAAAACGCTGTTCCGCTGTTATGATTCTCCTGTGATTCTATGGGGGAATTGATGAGGCGCTTCGTTGAAGAGGCGGATCGTGGGCAATGGAAGCTATTGCCCGAATGCCTCGATGATTTTATTGACGAGAGCAACCCTGTTCGAGTGATCGACGTGTTTGTCGGCGCGCTCGATTTGGCGGAGATGAGCTTTGAAGGGGTTGAGCCGGCGGCGACAGGTCGGCCTTCGTACCACCCCTCGCTGAGGCCGTTTTTACACGACCAAGACCCACAAGAGACATTGGCAAAGCTGAAATGCTACACCGTTCCCTCAACGCCAAGGAGGGTAAGCGGTGTGCGGGGATCACCTTCCGAATGAGGTGACGATCTGAGAGCTTGGAGGCTGATTTGAGCCGCTAGGTTTAGAATGATCACAGCTAACGATGCTAGCACCAGGCCCGCGCAGCGGGTT
>JBEKZZ010000059.1:0-25438 GCA_049509335.1 Bradyrhizobium sp.
GCAAACGGCAATGGCTGGGCTGAACTACAGAATAACGGCATACTCGAAGGTGAAATCTGCCTCCTCAACGGAGACGACATCCCATTCATCGCGTGTCGAGCATAGACTTCTTCAACAGCCTGCTAGCTGTGCAAGCCCGGCGCCTCGTGGCCGGAGCGCGCGACATATTCGGTATAACCGCCGCCATATTGATGGATGCCCTCGGGCGTCAGCTCCAGCACCCGGTTCGACAACGCGGCGAGAAAATGCCGGTCGTGCGAGACGAACAGCATGGTGCCCTCATATTGCGAGAGCGCCGTGATCAGCATTTCCTTGGTCGCCATGTCGAGATGGTTGGTGGGCTCGTCCAGCACCAGGAAGTTCGGCGGATCGAACAGCATGATCGCCATCACCAGCCGCGCCTTCTCGCCACCCGACAACACCCGGCATTTCTTTTCGATGTCATCGCCGGAGAAGCCGAAGCAGCCGGCGAGCGCGCGCAGGCTACCCTGGCCGGCTTGCGGAAACGCATCCTCCAGCGATTGAAACACCGTTCGCTCGCCGTCAAGCAGGTCCATCGCGTGCTGGGCGAAATAGCCCATCTTCACGCTGCCGCCCAGCGCCACCTTGCCGTCGTCCGGTTCGGTCGAGCCCGTCACCAGTTTCAACAGCGTGGATTTTCCCGCGCCGTTGACGCCCATCACACACCAGCGCTCCCTGCGGCGGATCATGAAATCGAGCCCATCGTAGATCACACGGCTGCCATAGGCTTTTTGCACCGCCTTCAGGCTGACGACGTCTTCGCCCGAACGCGGCGCAGGCAGGAAATCGAAGGCCACCGTCTGGCGGCGCCGCGGCGGTTCGACCCGCTCGATCTTTTCCAGCTTCTTCACCCGGCTCTGCACCTGGGCGGCATGGGAAGCCCGCGCCTTGAAGCGTTCGATGAACTTGATCTCTTTCGCCAGCATCGCCTGCTGGCGCTCGAACTGCGCCTGCTGCTGCTTTTCGGACAGCGCGCGCTGGCTTTCGTAGAATTCGTAGTTGCCGGAATACGTCGTCAGCGAGCCGCCGTCGATCTCGACGACCTTGTTGATGATGCGGTTCATGAACTCGCGGTCGTGCGAGGTCATCAGCAGCGCGCCTTCATAACCCCTGAGAAACTGCTCAAGCCAGATCAGGCTTTCAAGATCAAGATGGTTGCTCGGCTCGTCGAGCAGCATGACGTCGGGACGCATCAGGAGAATGCGCGCCAGCGCCACGCGCATCTTCCAGCCGCCCGAGAGCGCGCCGACATCGCCCTCCATCATCTCCTGGCTGAAGCTCAAGCCCGCCAGCACCTCGCGCGCGCGCCCCTCCAGCGCATAGCCGTCGAGTTCCTCGAAGCGATGCTGCACCTCGCCATATTGGGCGATGATCTCTTCCATCTCGTCCATGCGATCCGGATCGGCCATCGCCGCCTCCAGCACCTTCAACTCGGAGGCGACCGCGGCAACCGGCCCTGCCCCGTCCATCACCTCGGACACCGCGCTGCGGCCGCTCATCTCGCCGACGTCCTGGCTGAAATAGCCGATGGTGATGCCTCGATCGAGCGAGACCTGGCCTTCGTCCGGCAGTTCCTGGCCCGTAATCATCCGGAACAGCGTCGTCTTGCCGGCGCCATTGGGGCCGACCAGCCCCGCTTTCTCGCCCTTCTGAAGCGTTGCGGAGGCCTCGATGAACAGGATCTGATGGCCGATTTGCTTGCTGATGTTGTCGAGACGGATCATGCGTCAATTGTGCCCGAAGAAGAGTTTCGGGCCGCTCTTAGAGCATGATGGACGAAAGTGGAAGCCGATATCGCCGGATTTAATCGCGCTTGAAACGATAGTTGAAACGATCGCCATCCGCGGTGATGAAGCCCGCGGTCGGCGCCGGGAAATGTACCGGCAGGATCAGCGTATCGGTGCCGGCGACGGAGCCGAAAAACTTGCGGCGCGAGACCGCCGATTGTTTCGGGTCCCAGTCGGGCTTGGACGACCATTCCACCTCCCGGCACTGGATCGCATGGTGCATGAGGTCGCCCGCCACCACCGCGCGCTTGCCCTTTGAATGAATATTGACGCAGCAATGACAGGGCGAATGCCCCGGCGTCGGCGTCAAGGTGATGGTGTCGTCGAGCGCGTAGTCGTCATCGACCAGCAAAGCCTGCCCGGCTTCGACGACGGGCAGGCAGTTGTCGCGAAACACGGTGCCGGGCGGATTGTTGCCCTTGGCGTGTTCGGCTTCCCATACCGCATATTCGCCTTTGTGAAAGACATATTTCGCGTTCGGGAAGGTCGGCACCCAGCGGCCGTCGCGCAAGGTGGTGTTCCAGCCGGTGTGGTCGATATGCAGATGGGTGCAGAAGACGTAATCGACCTGGTCGAAGCCGATGCCTAGCGCAAACAGCTCGTTGCGCCAGCGTTCCTTACCGGGAAAATCGAACGGCGGCGGATGGCCCTTGTCTTCGCCGGTGCAGGTATCGACCAGAATGGTATGACGCGGCGTGCGCACCACAAAGGTCTGGTAGGTGATGACGATCTTGCCCTGCGCCTCGTCCCAGACCTCGGGCTCCATCGACGGCAGATGTTGCCGAAACACCGCCTCGTCATAGGCCGGAAAGAAATCCTGCGGCCGCCGCCAGGGTCCCTCGCGCTCGATCACCGCATCGATGGTGACGTCGCCGATCCTGATCTGCTTCATGCCGCCTGCTCCCAAAATTGCCGGACGCGAACGTAACGGCAAGTCCGTTGCGGCTCAAGTGAGCGGCGTTGCAAAGCTCGGTGAGCTAGACCGCAACCTGCGCCGGCTCAGGCTCGGCGTCTTCTTCCCAGCCGGACACCTTCACGCCGCGGCTGAGCGAGCGCAACGGGCGGATGACGAGCCGATCGAGGTCATACTGGTTCTGCTTCTCGATGAACTTTGACCGCAAAGCCGGAACCGAAAGCCCTGACGACGCGGCCGACGCGAATACAACCAGCCTAATTCCGCTACCGGAAAAACTTATCCTGCCGGCCGGGATATCAAACCTCACAGCCCCTGGATCAGGCCGGCGTCGATCAGCATCCGGTTAAAGCGGCGCGCCTCGGCGCCATCCTTGCAGGCATAGAACAAGCCCTGACATCGCAGCATGATCTCTTTCTGCTCGGCAAAGGACGGATCGAGCGGAATGCCCGCCGCCTCCTGAATCACCAGCGGCAGATAGGGCCCGTCGATCGTGTCCATGATGGCGGGACTTTTGACCGGCTCGAAATTGATGGCGTCGATGGCGTAATAGGTCGCGTAATAACGCGGGTCGTAGCTCTCCAGTTTCTTGCCGGTGCCGGCCTCGTCCAGATCCGGATCGAGCAGATGCGGGGAGAATTCCGGTTGATGATCGCCATAGCGCACAATCAGGAACGGCTTGCCCGGAAACCGCTTCGTCAGTGAGGCGACAAAGGAGGCATAGTCCTGCGCGCTCATCGCCTGCCGCCGCAAATATTCATCGACCAGCGGCGCGTTGCCGGGGTCGCGCCAGGCGGGCGTCAGGTCGGGCCGGAATCGTGTCTCCCACGGGAAGTGATTGGCGGCGAGATAGACGAACATGAAGAACGGCGAGGCTGGCGAACGCTGTGACATCAGGCCGAGCGCCTTGTCGTAGAAGAAGCTGTCGGGCTCGACATCCTCGGCGCCAAGATCCTGCGCGTCATAGAACTGCTGAACCCCGGTGGTGAGCTGAAAGCTGCGCGCGCCCATGAAGGCGCCGAAGGCCGGATAGAGCGAGACCGTGTCATAGCCGCAGCGCCGCAACGCCATCGGCAATCCGCGCGCGACCCGGCCTGAGGCGATGCGGGTCACGAAGTAGGCGAAGCGTCCGAAGGAGCGCGAGGAGAGCCCCGCCAGCACGTTATATTCGGTGAACCAGCTTGGGCCGCCGTTGCTCTCGGCGAGGAATTTACGCTCCCGGCCGTCAAAGGACTTGAAGTGACCGCCATAGCCCGGCGGCACCTTCACATCATTGGCCTGCCGGATATCAAAACTGGACTCGTCGTGAACGAGGATGATGTTCGGCCGTTGGCCTGCCGGATGACAGGCATCGATCAGCGGCACCTTCAGGTGATCGGCTGTGACCGAATCCGATTCCATGAAACCATGTTGAAGAAAGTCCGATACCGCGATGACGCCGGAGCGGGAAAATTTCGACAGATAACCGTCGTCGAAATAGCCGCGCCAGGCCTCCTCCGGAAAGCCGAGGGAAAATCCGGCGAGCGCGGCGAGACAGGCGAGCCCGATCGCCACCGAGGGCAGCCGGCGAATGCGAAAGGGATCGAGCCACCATAGCGCATACATCAACGGCAGCGTGATCAGCATCGCAGAAATCACCGACCAGCGCAGGTTTGGAAAAATCGTGAACAGGAAGGCCGCGGTGTCGCGGTCGATCACCATCAGGTCGACGAAATTCGCGGTCATCTGCACGATGTCGTGCTTGAGGCGAGACAACAGGACGAGGACCACCACGAGCGTCAGCGACAACGCGCCCGATAATGCCGGCCGCCGCAACAGCGCGATCCAGAAGAAATTCAGAACTCCCCACGACAGCAGGAAGCAAAGACGTGCGGGGAAATCGACTTCGGTCGCAAACATCAGGCCGAGCGCGGCCAGATGCGGTACCGCGACCGCAAGCAGCCGCCAGATGCCGACGGCAGCGACGCCTGCGGGAATCGAGGTCGCATGGGCTGTGGAATTGGACGGGATCGCCATAGGTTCGGTGTGTCGACACCCGGCAGAGCTCAAGCCTTGGCTGGCGACCGCCAGCAGACGCAAAGCACACAGCCCCGGGACCCCACGCCGTGTCATAAAACTGTATTGTAATTGTCATCATTAGGCAACAAAGGGCTACCGGAGGTTGCCCCGCGACCCCTATTGCGCTGCCATATCAGGCGACGATCAAGCCTTCGGCATCAACCCCAGACGCTTGGCGATGATCCTGTCGACCGTGCGCTTCGGCAACATCGAGACGATCAGATGCCGCATCGGATCAGGCGTGATCTGGTAGCGCACCTTGGGGCCCGTGACGGTCAACGCGTCGTAGATCACCTCCCCGATCCGTTCCGCCGGCAGACCGGTCTCGCCGAGTTGCGTCATGAATTTACGGACGCCTTGCAGCGCCGCAAAGAACGGCGAATTCCTGTAAGTCGAAATATCGACTTCATCGGCTTTGGCCCAGATCGGTGTCTTCACCGCGCCCGGTGCGACGATGATGACGTCGATCCCGAACAGCATGAATTCGCGGCGCAGGCTTTCCGACAGCCCCTCGATCGCGTGCTTGGAGGTCGAATAGGGCGACAACAGCGGATTGCCGTTTTTCCCGGCCACCGAACTGACCATCACGATCCGGCCCTTCGGGCCCCGCAGCGACGTGTCCGCTCCCAGCAACGGACCAAATGCCTGGGTCGCGATGACAGGCCCGATCACGTTGACGTCGATCTGGCGGCGGAAATCAACGGTCGCGAGTTCGAGCAGCGGCCCGGCCACCGCGACGCCGGCATTGTTCACAAGCCCGGCCAATGTCTCGCCGTTGAGCGCGGCGCGAACCTCGCTGGCTGCCGCCCTGACCTTGGCCTCATCGGTGACGTCGAATGACAGCGGGGTGAAATTCGCGCCAAACTCGCTGCTCAAACGTTGCGCATCCTGCTCTTTGCGGACGCTGCCGAAGACGCGGAAGCCGTGCGCCAACAGCACTTTGGCAGTGGCCCAGCCGATGCCGGTCGATGCCCCGGTGACGACGACAGATCGCATGACAGCCCCTTATTTCCGCGTGACGGCAAACCCTTGTAAACTGAGTTGCAGCAGCTACTCTTTCGATTCCGAAGTTCGTAGCATTTTGCGGAGCCCAGGGCCAAACGTTGTTGAGTTGGGTAACGCGAGCAGACCTGAACCATGCCTTCCACGCATTCGGCCGATCCGCTCCAGCGCTTTGCGGTCTTTCAGACTTCAAGCCCGGAAGAACTCAGGAACGCTCTGCTTACACGGTTCGGCGCCAGCGCTGCAGAGTTGAAGCATCGCGAGAACCTTCTGGCGAAAGGAAATCTCGTTCAGCTTCCGAGCATCGGCCTTATCTACGGCTACAGCAGCAACGGCGTGACCGTCGACTATCCGGAAGCCGAGCGGTTTCGTCTGCTCACCGCCCTGATCGGCAAGGGCCTTGCAGCGAGCGGAAACAGCGCGGTGGCGCTGGATGCGGATCAATCCTGCATCGTTTCGCCGGGCCAGAAAGTCAGCCTCGTGACCGAAGCCAGCCATGAGTGGTTCAACCTGAGGGTCGAGCCCGGCGCGTTCGAAAACAAATTGGCCTATCTGCTCGGCGCGCGGCCGGGCGGCAAGCTTGAATTCTCACCCACGGCCAACCGGACTTCCCCGCGGTTTCAGCAGCTTTGGCGGCTGATCCGTTTTTTTGCCGAGCAACTCGACACAAGCTCCGAGCCGCTGCCGCCGCTGGTGCTCCGCGAACTCGAGCAGACCATTCTGGTGGCCTTTCTGAGCGCCAACCGGCACACCTTCAGCCATCTGTTGGAGCGCGATGCTGTCGATACCTTGCCGTCTCATGTGCGCCGGGCGGAAGAATTCATCGAAGCCCATTGGGACCAAGCGATCACAATCGAAAGTCTCGTGGAAGCAACCGGCATCGGCGCCCGCGCGATCTTCCGGGCGTTTCAGCAAACCCGCGGCTATTCGCCGATGGCTTTTGCCAAGATGGTCCGGCTGAAACACGCCCGCATGAGGCTGGCCGCGCCGGATGCGGAAACCACGGTGACGCTGACGGCCTTTGCCTGCGGCTTCGGCAATCTCGGACACTTCGCAAGAGACTATCGGCAAGCCTTCGGCGAGCGCCCATCGGAGACGCTGGCGAAGGCCGCGCGGCGGGTCTAGAAGCCGGCGTCGCGGTGACAAGCGCAACGCTGTCGCCAGCGTCTCGTCATCAATGCTTCGATTGATATCGAAGCATAATGTGCAGCGAGGATGGCATAACGGCGAGGTCCAACCGGAGAAGCCAAATGGCCAAAGAAGTGATCCGCGTCGAACCCTTGTCGACCTACCTGGAACGGGTGAAGGCGCCCGCTTCCGTCGTGACGCGACACGGCGACACGATCTATGTGTCGGGGCTTCCGCCGTTCGATCCCGAGAGCGGTGAAGTCGCGAAGGTCTCGATCGAACGCCAGACCGAGCTCGTGCTGGAGCAACTCAAGCTCTGCGTGGAGACCGCGGGCTCATCGCTCGAAAAAGTTCTCAAATGCAACGTCTATTGCACCTCGGCCGACAAATTCGCCGCCGTCAACGCGATCTATGCCCGGTATTTCCCCGACAACCCGCCGGCACGCATCTTTGTCTGTGTGCCGCAATGGTTCGGACGCTTCGATATCGAGATCGATTGCATCGCGGCGGTTTAGGGGGACGCAGCCTCGTCGTTGCCGGGCGCGAATGCGGTCCTCATGATAGATTCGGTTCAGCTTGTTAATTCCTTCGTCATTCCGGGGCTCCCAAAGGGCGAGCCCGGAATCCATAACCACGACTCGCTGTGATGGCTTTTTACGTCTATCTGCTTGGGAGCAAGAAGCACGGCACGCTTTATCTCGGCGAGACCAACGACGTCGTTCGGCGAGTTTACGAACACCGAACCAAGGCAGTCGGCGGTTTTACGACGCGCTAACGGCGTAAGATAAGCTGGTTTGGTTTGAAATCTACGAGGACGCGGCCACCGCGATCGCGCGCGAGAAAGAGCTCAAGAAGTGGCGGCGCGACTGGAAGATTCGGCTGATCGAAGAACAAAATCCGGGGTGGAGCGATCTTTATCCCGATATTTCCAACTGAGGCCTGTGGTTATGCATTCCGGGCCCGCGCCGAGAGGCGCGTCCCGGAATGACGGCTCTTATGGATCAAGCCTTAGTTCTTGGTCTTATCAACCAGTGCGCCCTTCTTGATCCACGGCATCATGTCGCGGAGCTTGGCGCCGACTTCTTCGATCGGGTGGGTAGCGAGCTTGGCGCGAGTCGCCTTGAACGAGGTCTGGTTGACCTTGTTCTCCAGCATCCAGTCGCGGGCGAACTTGCCGCCCTGGATGTCGGCGAGCACCTTGCGCATTTCCTTCTTGGTCTCGTCGGTGATGATGCGCGGGCCGGTGACGTACTCGCCATATTCGGCGGTATTGGAGATCGAGTAATTCATGTTGGCGATGCCGCCTTCATAGATCAGGTCGACGATCAGCTTCACCTCGTGCAGGCATTCGAAATAGGCCATCTCGGGCGCGTAGCCGGCTTCCACCAGCGTCTCGTAGCCGCCCTTGATCAGTTCGACCAGGCCGCCGCAGAGCACCACCTGCTCGCCGAACAGGTCGGTCTCGCATTCTTCCTTGAACGTGGTCTCGATGATGCCGGCGCGTCCGCCACCGATGGCAGACGCGTAGCTCAGGCCGAGATCATGGGCATTGCCCGAGACGTCCTTGGCGATCGCAATCAGGCAGGGCACGCCGCCGCCGCGTTGATATTCGGAGCGCACAGTATGGCCGGGGCCCTTCGGGGCGATCATCAGCACGTCAAGATCGGCGCGCGGATCGAGCAGGTTGAAATGCACGTTGAGGCCATGGGCGAACACGAGTGCGGCGCCCTTCTTCATGTTGTCGGCGAGGTGTTCGCGATAGATATCGCCCTGCAATTCATCGGGCGTGAGCATCATCACGAGGTCGGCCCATTTGGCGGCTTCGGCGACTTCCATCACCTTGAAGCCAGCGGCTTCCGCCTTCTTGGCCGAGGCCGAGCCCTTGCGCAGCGCGATGGCGACTTCCTTGACGCCGGAATCCTTCAGGTTCAGCGCATGGGCGTGGCCCTGGCTGCCATAGCCGACGATGACGACCTTTTTGCCCTTGATCAGGTTCAGGTCGGCGTCGCGATCGTAATAAACACGCATGTTGGTTTCCTCGGGTAAAGGGGCCGAAAACCGGCCCATGGATCGGGCTTGATGGGTCAGGCATTCAGGTGGATGGACCGCCGGGCGCCCTGGAATTTCCCGCGTGGTCTAGAACATTTTCCGAAGGGGCGTAAACCCTCTTCTCGCATGGTTTTTGGCCCTTTCATGCGTCCATAAACACTGGATAGAGCGAAGCCAGCAGCAGGATGGCCATGACGATATTGAAGGCCCGGACCGCGCGCTCGGAAGTGAGCCACGGCCGTAGTGCGCTGCCGAACATCGTCCAGGTCGTGATCGAGGCCGTGCCCATCACCAGGAAGATCAGGACCTGGAGCACGATATTGAGTGGAAAGTGCGCGATCTCGGCGTAGGCCGTGATCGTGCCGATGATCGCGACCCAGCCTTTGACATTGACCCATTGGAACATCGCGCCCTGCCAGAATGTCAGCGGGCCGCGCCGAGCCTCACCCGGCTTGGGCGGCCCCGACATCGCGATGACAACCGCGAGATAAACCAGATAGGCCGCACCGGCATATTTGAGGATGGTCTGCAGCACCGGAAATGCGACGAAGATCGCGCCAAAGCCGAGGCCAACCGCGCCGACCATGAAGGCAAACCCGATGACCACGCCGGCGATATGCGGCAAGGTGCGGCGGAAGCCATAGGTCAGTCCCGACGACATCACCATGACGTTGTTCGGCCCTGGCGTGAAGAACATCACCGCGGCGAACACAATGAAGGCGATCAGCAGCGACTGCGACACGATCAGGCCCCCACAACCTTCGGGAGGACCTGCGCGCGCTTCGACAGCAGCATCACGCCGATGCCGGCGACCACGGTGAGCATGCCGGCCAGCCGAAGCGGCCCGAAAGTCTCACCGAAGACGATGCTGGATGCGGCTGAGCCGACAAACGGCACGAGCAGCGCGAAAGGCACCACCTGCGCCGCACTGTAATCACGCAGCAACCGCCCCCATAGCCAATAGGCCGTGCAGGTGGAAACGAGCCCAATGACGAGCATGCACGAGAGGACCTTCAGCGACATGTGCGACAGCGCATGCCACGTCGGCTCTGCTCCATCGCTGACAACGGCCAGCGCGAGCAGCGGCACGGCCGCGATCAGGCAGAGCCAGGTGGACAAATCGAACATCGGCACGCCCGGCGCCCGCCGCAGCAGCAGATTTCCGGCCGCAAAGCAGATCGGGGAGAACATCAACACGGCAAAGGCCTGGACGCTGAAATCATAGCCGACGGTGCCGCAGATCATCAGAAGGCCACCGGCCGCAATGGCGATGCCGAGCGTCTGCATCCGCGAGGGACGTTCGTCGAACAACAAGGCGGCAAAGCCGACCGTGAACAGCGCCTGGCTCTGCACGATCACGCTGCTGAGCCCAACCGGAACGCCGTGGCCGATCCCGTAAGCCTGGGCGAGGAACTGGCCGAGAAACAGCGTGAAGCTGATCGAAATCAGGATCGGCCAGGAGACTTTGGGCCGCGGCACAAACAGACATGGCGCAGCCCCGATCGTAAACCGCAGCGCCGTCATCAGCGCGGGCGACAATTCGTCGAGCGCGATCCGGCTCGCGACAAAGGCGAACCCCCAGATCACCGCGACCAGGACGGCGACGCAGATATCGGCGGGTTTCATTCCGAACTCCCTAACCTCTCCCGCTTGCGGAGGAGGTCGCCACGCATGCAATGCGTGGCGGGTGGGAGCACTCGCCGGTCAAGATGGAGACGCCCCCTCCCCAACCCTCCCCCGCAAGCGGGAGAGGGAGCCCACCGTCGATGGCTGAGTTCTTTTTCACGATCTAGCCCTGCTCGCCGTGTATCGGTTTCCGCAATAAATAAGTGCCGTGCAGCGGCGCGTGATAATCGACCGAGGTCAGCACAAAGCCGGCATCGACAAGCATCCGCTCGATCACCCAGCCGAAGGTCGAATATTCGTCCCGCATGTGGGTGACGACGCTGTCGCGGTTGAAGTCGTGGTTGGTGATGGAAAACTCGGCCCATTCCTCGACGTCGCGCTCGGCGCCGTCGGGCGTTCGGACAAACACAATGTCGCGCAGGTAGAAATTCGCGCCCGGCTTCAATGCCGTGAAAATCCGCGACATCGCCACCGCCTTCCAGAAATCCGGCAGATGATGCAGCGCGAACTCGCTGACGATCAGATCGTAGCTTTCCGCCTGATAGGCGAAACTCAGGAGTCCCGCCGACTGGGTGCGGATCGCGACCTTGCGATCGCGGGCCGAGATCTCCGCCAGCGCCAGCATGGCCGGCGAGATATCGATCGCGTCGACCTCGGCGCCCATCAGCGCTGCCTCGCAGGCGAGAACGCCGTTGCCGCAGCCGATATCGGCGACCCGCCAACCGGGCTTCACACCCAGCGTGAAAAGCGCGGCGCGCGCGCGCAGGTCGCTGTCGTCATGGCGGTCATGGATCGAGGCGACCGCGGAATCGAGCCCGATCCGCCGGCGTTGGTTATAATACCAGTCGCGCGCCAGCATGGCTCACATCCCCTCGGCCCCGCGGCCGATCGCGGCAACGCCGGTGCGCGAAACCTCGACAAGGCCGAGCGGGCGCATCAGGTCGATGAACTGATTGATCTTGGCGGAGTTGCCGGTGATCTCGAACACAAAGCTTTCGGTGGTGGCATCGATCACGCGGGCGCGAAAGGCCTCCGCCAGCCGCAACGACTCGACGCGATGATCGCCTTTGCCGCACACCTTGACCATCGCCAGCTCCCGCTCGATCGAGCGGCCGGTGAGCGTCATGTCGACGACGCGATAGACCACCACCATGCGATCGAGCTGATGCTTGATCTGCTCGATCACGTCAGGCGTGCCTGTCGTGACGATGGTGATGCGGGAAAGGTGTTTCTGGCTTTCGGTTTCCGAGACGGTGAGGCTTTCGATGTTGTAGCCGCGCCCGGAGAACAGCCCGATCACGCGGGCAAGCACGCCCGGCTCGTTCTGCACCAGGACCGAGAGCGTGTGCGCCTCGTTCGGGTCGTGGCGCTCTTCCATGAAGTAGGCGGATGCGGGCTGGTTCATGTGTATCCCCTGGATATTCTCTTCGTCATGCCATCATCACCTTCTGGGTCGGCGCTTCCGCCATCACCCATTTGCGGAACAAATCGAAATCGATATTGCCGCCGCTCAGGATCAGGCCCACGCGCTTTCCCCGCAGCTTTGCCTTTTCCTGGAAAGCCGCAGCCAACGGCGCCGCACCGGCGCCTTCCGCAAGATTATGCGTATCAGTCCAGTAGCTGCGGATCGCAGCAGCAATCTCGTCGTCGGTCACCTCGACGATGCGCGAAGCGCCCTTGCGGATGATTTCGAATGCGTCCGGATCGGGAATGCGGGTCGCCATGCCGTCGGCGCGGGTGTTGCTGGAGTTGGTGCTCACGATGGTGCCGGCCTTGAACGACAGCGCATAGGACGGTGCTTCGGTCGACTGCACGCCCACGATTTCGGTCTTCAGACCCAGCAGGTCGCGCGCCAGGATGCAACCCGAGATACCCGAGCCCTGCCCGATCGGCACATACAGCACGTCGAGATCGCCCCGACTGCGAAACAGTTCGAGCGCGTAGGTGGCAACGCCCAGCACCAAATCAGGATGAAACGACGGTACGATCTCGAGCGCTTCACGTTGAGCATGGCGTCTGGCTTCGTCGCGCGCCGCCTCGAAATCCTCGCCATGTTCGATAAGCTGCGCGCCGAATGCCTTCATCGCGCGGTTTTTCTCGACCGAATTGCCATACGGCACATAGATCGTCACCGGCAGTTTGCTGCGGCCGGCGGCAAAAGCGAGGCTCTGGCCGTGATTGCCGGTGGTCGCCGAAATGATGCCGGCGGTTTGCGGCCGCTCGCGCGTGAGGCGATCGACGTAAATAAGCCCGCCGCGCACTTTGAAGGCGCCGGTCGGCGTGTGGTTCTCGTGCTTGACGACAACGTCGGCGCCGAGCCGCGTCGCAAGCAGCGGCCACGCATGCGCAGGCGTCGGCCGCATCGCCGCATGAACGATCTGCTGGGCGCTTTCGAGTTCGGCGAGGTTAAACATCACACCAGCGCCTTGCCGCTGGCAAAAGCCGCCGCCGTGGCCTCGTCATTGGCTTCCGCCGGCAACAGCATCTCGTTATGCGCCTTGCCGGACGGGATCATCGGGAAGCAGTTTTCCAGCGCCGCGACCCGGCAATCGAACAGCACCGGGCGCTTGACCTTGATCATCTCCTTGATCGCGCCGTCGAGATCCCCGGGCTTGATCGCCTGGAGGCCGACGCAGCCATAGGCATCCGCGAGCTTGACGAAATCCGGCAGCGCCTCCGAATAGGAATGCGACAGGCGATTGCCGTGCAAGAGCTGCTGCCATTGCCGCACCATGCCCATATACTGGTTGTTCAGGATAAAGATCTTGATCGGCAGTTCGTGTTGAACGGCCGTCGACATCTCCTGGATCGTCATCTGCACCGAGGCGTCGCCCGCGATGTCGATGACGAGGCTGTCGGGATGGGCGACCTGCACGCCGAGCGCGGCGGGAAGGCCATAGCCCATGGTACCGAGACCGCCTGAGGTCATCCAGCGGTGCGGCTCCTCAAAGCCGAAGAACTGCGCCGCCCACATCTGGTGCTGGCCGACTTCGGTGGTGATGTAGGTGTCCTTGCCGCGCGTGGCCTCGAACAGCTTCTGGATCGCGAATTGCGGCAGGATGATATCGTTGTTCTTCTTGTAGGACAGCGAGTTGCGCGCGCGCCATTTCGCGATCTCGCCCCACCAGGGCTTGATGTCCGGCTTCTTGGCTTCCGCCCTGAACACCTGCAGCAGATCGCCAAGCACGTTGGCGGCGTCGCCAATGATCGGAACGTCGACACGGATGTTCTTGTTGATCGAGGATGGATCGATATCGATATGGATTTTCTTCGAACCCGGCGAGAATGCATCCGTCCGCCCGGTGATGCGGTCGTCGAAGCGCGCGCCGACGCACAGCATGACGTCGCAATCATGCATCGCCATGTTGGCTTCGTAGGTGCCATGCATGCCGAGCATGCCGAGCCAGTTCTTGCCCGAGGCCGGATAGGCGCCCAGCCCCATCAGCGTCGAGGTGATCGGAAAGCCCGTGACCTCGACCAGTTCGCGCAGGAGCTTTGAGGCCTCGCGGCCGGCATTGATGACGCCGCCGCCCGAATAGATCACCGGGCGCTTGGCGGACGCCAGCAGCGCCACCGCTTTGCGGATCTGTATCGCATCGCCCTTGACGCGCGGCGCATAAGACACGTGCACGTCGGATCTGCGCGGCGGGTGATAGGTGCCGGTGGCAAACTGCACGTCCTTGGGCACATCGACCACCACCGGACCCGGACGGCCGGTGCTCGCGACGTAAAACGCCTCGTGCAACACCTTGGCGAGATCGTTGACGTTGCGCACCAGCCAGTTGTGCTTGGTGCAGGGCCGGGTGATGCCGACGGTGTCGCATTCCTGGAAGGCGTCGTTGCCGATCAGATGGGTCGGCACCTGGCCGGTGATGCAGACCAGGGGGATCGAATCCATCAGCGCATCGGTAAGCGGCGTCACCATGTTGGTGGCGCCCGGGCCCGAGGTCACCAGCACCACGCCCGGCTTGCCGGTCGAACGCGCATAGCCTTCGGCGGCGTGGCCGGCACCCTGCTCGTGCCGGACCAGGATGTGCTCGACCTCGCTCTGCTGGAAAAGCTCGTCATAGATCGGAAGCACCGCGCCGCCGGGGTAGCCGAAAATGTGCTGGACGCCATGATCGATCAGCGCGCGCACGATCATCGCGGCGCCGGTCATCTGGTTGGGATCGTGGCTCTTGTCACTCATGACGTATTTCCTTGGCTGGCTCCGGATGCGCCTGGTTTGGCGCGATGTTCTCGTTGGTCAGAGGCTTGTGGTTTGGGAAATAAAAAAGGACCCGAAGAGGGCCCTGGCGCACCGTCCGAATTTGGATGGCATCTAGCCATCCCCGGCGGCGCGCCTGGGTACGGCTACGATAATAAGGAGTTTGGTAACAATATTACGCATTTGGCGGCTCAGACATCCCTAAGATTGCGCGACCATACTGGCTGAAGGCCGAAAGTCAAGCCGTCAGCAGCTATCGCGTTCAATTGAAAGTGTACCCGGCTTCCCGCCGTTCGGCGAGGGTGAATTTTGGGTTTATGGCGTGCGCCTCAACGCCGTCATTCCGGGATGGTCCGCAGGACCAAACCCGGAATCTCGAGATTCCGGATTCGCTCGTTTCACGAGCGCTCCGGAATGACGGTCGAAAGCCACGCCCCCGCCGCTTCCGGCTTCACCCACTCAAATTCCGGCAGTTGATGCCGAAACCAGGTGAACTGCCGCTTGGCATAGTGACGCGTGTCGGCGCGGCCGATCTCGCTGGCCTCGTCACGCGTGATCTCGCCCTTGAGGTGACGGATCAGCGCCGGCACGCCATGCGCCTTCATCGCCGGCAATAGCGGATCGAGGCCCCGCGCGGCGAGTTGCGCGACCTCCTCCAGCGCACCGTTCGCAAGCATCGTCTCGAAACGCGCATCGATCCGCGCATAAAGCGCATCGCGATCGGGTTCGAGAAACAGCGCGCGGAACGTGCCCGGCGGCAACAGCGGCGGCAAGCCTTCGCGGTGCCAATCGTTAAGCGAGCGCCCGGTGGCTTCGATCACTTCCAGCGCCCGCGCAGTGCGGGTGCGGTCGCGCGGTTTCAGACGCTCGGCAGCAACAGGATCGCGGCGCGAAAGCTCGGCATGCAGCGCCTCGACGCCATCGCGTTCCAGCCTGGCACGAACGGCCTCGCGGATTTCGACAGGAATCGGCGGCACCGCCGAGAGCCCGCGCGTCAGCGCCTTGAAATAAAGCCCGGAGCCGCCGACAAAGATCGGCAGACGCTTCTCGGCGCGGGCGTCCTTCAGCACGTTCGCTGCATCCGCGACCCAGGCGCCGGCGGAAAAATTCAACCCCGCATCGACGTGGCCATAGAGCCGATGCGGCACCGTGGCCTCTTCTTCGGCTGAGGGCCGCGCCGTGAGCACACGCAGGTCGCGGTAGACCTGCATGGAATCGGTGTTGATGACGAACCCGCCGGTTTTTCGTGCCAGCGCCAGCGCCAGGGCCGACTTGCCGCTGGCGGTCGGCCCTGCGATAAACACGGCATCATTATCGGCGCCTAACGAATTCATGTCTCTCGTCGCCACACTGATCTGCAACCCGGCCAATCCCGCACTCGATAGCACGGTGCTGGACGGCGCGCGCGCGATTCTGCCCTCTAGCGGGCCCGCGCGCTGGCTGTTCGACGAAGTCGCCGCCGACATTCCCTTCGGTGACGGCAGCGAAGACATCGCCGCCATCGCCCGCCGCCTGCGCGAGGCGCGCGAGGATTTGCCGATCGATATCGTCGTGCAGCCCGTGATCGGCCGGCGCAAGAAGCTTTTTCTGGCCGACATGGATTCCACCATGATCGGCCAGGAATGCATCGACGAACTCGCCGATTTTGCCGGGCTCAAAGCGCATGTCGCAGCCATCACCGAACGCGCGATGCGCGGCGAAATCGAATTTGAACCCGCGCTGCGCGAGCGCGTCGCGCTGCTCAAGGACCTGCCGGTCGACGTGGTCGATAAAGTCATCAAGGACCGCATCACGTTAACACCGGGCGGCCGCGAACTGGTCGCGACCATGCGCGCGCATGGCGCGTGGACCTGCCTGATTTCGGGCGGATTCACGCTGTTCACAAAAGTTATCGCCGGGATGATCGGCTTTCAGGAAAACCGCGGCAACGAATTGATCGTGCACGATGGCCAACTGACCGGCGAAGTGAAAGAGCCCATTCTCGGCCGCGCCGCCAAACTCGCAACGCTCACCGAGCTTCGCGAAGCCTTCGACCTCGACAACATCGACACGCTGGTGACAGGCGACGGCGCCAACGATCTCGGCATGATCGGCGAGGCCGGCCTCGGCGTTGCCTTCCACGCCAAGCCTGCAGTGGCCTCTGCCGCCGCCGCGCGGATCGATTACGGCGACCTCACCGCTCTGCTCTACGCGCAAGGATACCGGCGCGAGGAGTTTGTGGGGGCGTGAATGCCGACTATTTTGCGTTGGGGACCCTATCGCGCATTTTTCTATTCGAATGAGCGGGACGAGCCACCGCACGTACATGTCAGAGCCGGCGACCGGGAGGCCAAATTTTGGCTACACGACCTTTCAGTGGCGACCAATGCGGGATTCCCCGCGCACGAAATCGGAGCTATGATCCGCTATCTGAGACCGCACCGAGAACAGCTCGAAAGCAAATGGCATGAGTACTTTGGAAATTGATGTCGGCGACATCAGACCGGTCTTCGTTGCTTTCACGGCCGACGAATTGGTTGTCACGCTGGCCGACGGACGCCGGATCGCAACGCCGCTGGCATGGTACCCGCGATTGCTGAACGCGAGCGGTGCGGTGCGCGCTCATTTTGAGCTGATGCCGATGGGGATTCACTGGCCCGAACTGGACGAGGACCTCGGCGTTGCCGGAATGCTGAAGGGGCGCCCGGCGGTTTGAGACACCCCCAAACCGGCATATCGCGCGCTAACGCTTGCGATATGCCACCCTCCCCACGCGTTCCGCGGGGGAGGGATAAGCAGAACTACTGCACGCTCAGCGCGACGAAGCGCAATTCGCCGTCGGCGTTCGATACAAGCAGCAGCACGGATTTCTTGCCGTCCTTCTTCAACTGCTCAATGCGCTTCTTGATGTCGGCGGCGTTTGCGACCGCCTCCTGCGCGACTTCGACGATGACGTCACCGGCCGAAAGCCGCTTGTCGGCGGCATCCGAAGCGCCATCGACACCGGTGATGACGACGCCCTTGACGGTGTCCTTGATCTTGTAGCGGCTGCGCAGGTCCTTGCTCAGATTGGCGAGGTCGAGTCCGAGTGCCTTTTGCGTCACCGGCTTTTCCGGTTCCGGCGCCGACTTCGCGGAAGCCGGCTGCGGCTTGTCGGTGTCCTCGAGCCGCCCGAGCGTGACGTGCCTGGTCTGCTCCTCGCCCTTGCGGATGATGACGACATCGACTTCCTTGCCGACCGCGGTATCGGCGACGACGCGCGACAGATCCTTCGGCTCCTTGATGTCCTTGCCGTCGAACGTGACGACGACGTCGCCGGGCTCGATGCCGGCGGGCTTGGCGGGGCCCTTCTCGTCGACGCCGGCAATCAGCGCGCCGCGCGCGGGCTTGATATTGAGGCTTTCGGCGATTTCGTCGGTGACCTGCTGAATGCGAACGCCCAGCCAGCCGCGGCGCAATTCGCCGAACTGCCGCAACTGGTCGACCACGCCGGCCACGGTCCTGGAGGGCACGGCAAAGCCGATGCCGATCGAGCCGCCGGTCGGCGAGATGATCAGCGTGTTGACGCCGATCACTTCGCCGTCGAGGTTGAACAGCGGGCCGCCGGAATTGCCGCGATTGATGGCGGCGTCGGTCTGGATGTAGTTGTCATAGGGGCCCGAGGAGATGTCGCGATTGCGGGCCGAGACAATGCCGGCCGTCACTGTGCCGCCGAGGCTGAAGGGATTGCCGATCGCAATCACCCATTCGCCAAGGCGCAATTTGTCGGAATCGCCGAACTTTACCGCGATCAGAGAATGTGGCGGCTTGAATTTCAACACCGCCAGATCGGTCTTTTTGTCGACGCCGACCAGCTCGGCCTTGATCTTGGTGCCGTCGTTCAGGATGACGTTGATTTCATCGGCGTCCGCAATGACGTGATTGTTGGTCACGACGATTCCCGACGGATCGATGATGAAGCCCGACCCCAGCGAATTGGTCTTGTGCGGCTGCACGTCGCCGCTTCGCGGGCCACCCGGCCCCCCCCGCCGGTTCTTGAAGAAATCGTCGAAGAACTCCTCGAACGGCGAGCCCGGCGGCAATTGCGGCGCCGCGCCCTTGCTATCGCCAGAACCGGCCTTGGCCTCGACAGTCTGCGAGGTCGAAATATTGACCACCGCATCGATCACCTTCTCGGCAACATCGGCGATGCCATCGGGGCCCCGCGCCAGCGCGGGAAACGCCGAGGCGAGGACGGTCGCGGCCCCAAGAACAGTCCCAAGACAGACCGCGGCCATCAGCGGGCGCAGACGACGGCTCAGGGCTCTTGTCGCAACGGTCATCTTGGTTCTCTTTCGTCGGAATGGGCGGAATCTAGCCGCAGATTGCGCCCGAAGGGGTGATCCACGCAAGCATTTGAGCGTAGCATTTCGGCGAAAAGCAGACGACGCATAATCCGGCAGGAGCGCCCGGGAAGTCGGCAGAACGGGACCCTTCAGCGCCGCACCAGCCAGATCAGGAGCAAACCCGCGACCGCCGAGCCGATGCCGACTATCCGCAGAATGTGATCGGGCGTCGCTTGCGCGCTTTTCATCGCCCGCTTGAGCCAGACTGGGATGGCTGCAAACATCAGGCCTTCGATCACAAACAGGATTCCAAAACCGATGAGGAAGTCGGCGAACGCTATGGACCTCATCGGATGGAAACCTCCCGCTTGACCTTTTTCTTTTCGAGCCGAAGCGACGTTCGCTTCGGCGGCACTTTAAAAACCTACGGCTTCGCTGAGGCCGCAGGAGCTGCGGCCGCCGGTTTGACAGAGGCGCCGCCGAAGAACTTGAAGAAATCCGAATCCGGTCGCAACAGGAAGCGCGTCGCATTGCTCTTCAGGCCGGTTTCGTAAGCCGTCATCGAGCGATAGAAAGTGAAGAAATCCGCATCCTGGCCGTAAGCCTCGGCAAACAGGCGGTTGCGTTCGGCATCGCCATCGCCGCGGATCTGTTCGGCCTTCGAATTCGCTTCGGCTACGATCACGGTCGCTTCGCGGTCGGCGTTGGAGCGGATCTCCTGCGCCTTCTGGTTGCCCTGCGCGCGGAACTCGGCGGCCTCGCGCTGCCGTTCGGTCTTCATGCGCTGATAGACCGCCTGGCTGTTCTGATCGGGCAGGTCGGCGCGACGGATCCGCACGTCAACCACCTGAATGCCGTAGTTGCCGGCTTCGTGGTCAAGCTGATCGCGAATTCGCGCCATCAACTCCTCGCGCTGGTCGCGCACCACCTGGATGAGGGTGACTTCGCCGAGCACGCGACGCAAGGCCGAATTCAGCAACGTGGTGAGCTGAAGGTTGGCAGCCTGGATGCCGCCGACGCTCTGGTAGAATTGCAGCGCGTCCTTGATGCGATAGCGCGCGAAGGCATCGACCACGAGCCGCTTCTGGTCCGAGGCGATCACTTCCTGCGCGGGATTCTCCAGATCGAGGATACGCTTGTCGATCGGGATCACGGTGTCGGTAAACGGCACCTTGAAATGCAGTCCGGGATCGGTGACGACCTCGACAGGCGCACCGAAGCGCACCACGAGCGCCTGCTCGGTCTGCTGCACGGTGAAGACCGAGCTATAGCCGACGATGATCAGGAGCAGCACAAGCAGCAGCAGCAAAATGCCGGTGACGGGAGATCTCATCGCGTGCCTCCCGCGCCTTGCTGTTGTTGCGGCAGCAGCGGCCGCTGCGCCGACAGTTCGTTCAAGGGCAGATATGGCACGATGCCTTGCCCCGCTGGCCCACCGTCATAGATGAGCTTGTCGGAATTGCTGAGGATGCGCTCCATGGTCTCGAGATAGATACGTTCTCGCGTGACGTCGGGCGCTTTCTTGTATTCGTCGTACACTTTCAGGAAGCGCGCGCTCTGGCCCTTGGCTTCCGCTACAGCCTGCTGCTTGTAGCCTTCAGCGGCCTGCGTGATCTGTGCCGAACGGCCCCGCGCTTCCGGCACGATGCGGTTGGCATAGGTCTGCGCCTCGTTTTGCAAACTCTCCAGCTCGGTCTTCGCATTCGTCACGTCATTGAAGGACTGGATGACGTCGGCATTCGGCGGATTGACGTTACCCATCTGCAGCTGCTGCACCTGAATGCCCGAACCGTAATCGTCGAGCACCTTCTGCATCTTTTCCTGCACTTGCAGCTGGATCTTGTCCTTGTCGTTGGTCAGGATCCCCTGGATGTTGGAGTGGCCGACGACTTCGCGCATCGCGCTTTCAGCCACCGCCTTCACGGAGCCTTCAGGATTCTGGATGTTGAACAGATAGTCGGCCGCGCCGGCAGGCTTGATGCGCCAGAGCACGGTGAACTGGACGTCGACGATGTTTTCGTCGCCGGTCAGCATCAGGCTTTCTTCCGGAATGTCGCGCCTGCCGTCGCGGGTACGCCGCGGCGCGTCGTCGAGGGCAAACCCGATGTTGAGCGTCGAAACACGCAATGCCTTCGGCAACAAGACGGTCTCGATCGGATAGGGCAAATGGTAGCTCAGCCCGGGACCGACGGTGCGCACATGCTTGCCGAAGCGGAGCACGACGCCGAGTTCTTCGGACTGAACCCGGAAAAGCCCCGAAAAGCCCCAGATCACGATGACGGCAAGCAGCGCGAGCGCAACGCCGAGGCCGCTGAAATAGCCACCGGGCAGGAACTGCTGCATGCGGTCCTGGGCGCGGCGGAGAAGATCTTCCAGATCGGGCGGCCGCGGCCCTGCCGGCTGCGGTCCGGAGCCCCACGGCCCCTTCGGACCCGAACCCCAGGGGCCTCCGCCCTGATTCTTCCACGCCATTCAATTTCTCCTTCGAGAGGGCCTTTGGGGACGATCAAGCCCCCGCGCGCCCCGCACATCCGCGGGCTTTATAGGGGACGGCCCCTGCCCTTACAACGCGAGCCTTTAGCCCGGAACAGCTATGCTGAAGGGCCTGATTGTCAACGTAAACATTGGGGGAAGCGGTTAATACGGCTAGTGCCGTATATAAGTAACATAGGAAAAGGCGGCACTGTCATCGGGTCCAGCCGGGTTCTCGATCCGCGCAACCTCTTTCCAGACCGCCTTGTCGATCGGGGCAAAACGGGTATCGCCCGCGGGATTGGCGTGAACTTCGGTCACCTCGAGGCGATCGGCCTGCCCCATCCATTGGGCATAGATTTCCGCCCCGCCAATG
Source organism: Bradyrhizobium sp. (assembly GCA_049509335.1). GTDB lineage: Bacteria > Pseudomonadota > Alphaproteobacteria > Rhizobiales > Xanthobacteraceae > Bradyrhizobium. The sequence continues at coordinate 21,944 of JBEKZZ010000059.1, forward strand.
ACGGCGATTTCAGTGACGAAACGCCGCAGCGCGTCCCCCTTCGCGACATCCAGCGCCTGTTGGAGCGAGGTCGTCACCACAGCCCCGGGCCTGCGAAAACCCGAATCCCGCGTCATCACGATGTTGGTCCGCCCCGGCAACGGACGGCGCAACGAGAGAAAGGTCTTGCGGCCCATCACCACCGGCTTTCCGACCGTCAGCGCCTTGAGGCGTTGCATGTCGGTCTTGAGCCGCCAGGGGATCGCGCCGTCGGCGCCGATCACGCCATTGTCGGCGACGGCGACAATGAGCACGATCTCCATCATCGGGCGCCTTCCGCCAGCGCTGATAGCGCGGGACCCGCCACCTTGCAGACAGTCCACTCATCCATCATGACGGCACCGAGCGATTTGTAGAACGCGATCGACGGCTCATTCCAGTCGAGCACCGACCATTGCAGGCGCGACCAGTTGTTCGTGACGCACTCCTTTGCCAGATGCGAGAGCAGCGCCTTGCCGATGCCCTTGCCGCGCAGGGCCGGCCGCACGAACAAATCTTCCAGATAGATTCCGGAACGGCCCGAGAAGGTCGAGAAATTGATGAACCAGACGGCGAAGCCCGCGACTTCGCCGTTCCATTCCGCAATGTCGCAGAACAGCCGCGGGTTGTCGCCAAACAACGCGGCCGCGATCATCGCCTCTGACGCTTCGACTTCGTGCAACAGCTTTTCGTATTCGGCGAGTTCGCGAACCAGTGAGAGAACGACGCCGGCTTCATCCGGACGCGCGCGACGTATGGATAAAGTCACACCGCGACCTCGGCCTTGATGTGCGGGTGCGGGTCGTAGCCTTCGAGCACGAAGTCCTCAAAGCGGAAGCCGAAGATGTCCTTCACCGCGGGATTGATCTTCATGACCGGCAAGGTCCGCGGCGCGCGCGTCAGTTGCAGCCGCGCCTGCTCGATGTGGTTGGAATAAAGGTGCACGTCGCCGAAGGAATGGACGAAGTCGCCTGCCTTCAATCCCGCGACCTGCGCGACCATCATGGTGAGCAGCGCGTAAGAGGCGATGTTGAAGGGCACGCCGAGAAACACGTCGGCCGAACGCTGGTAGAGCTGGCAGGACAGCTTGCCATTGGCGACATAGAACTGGAACAGGCAGTGACATGGCGGCAACGCCATCTGGTCGATCTCGGCCGGATTCCACGCGCTCACGATCAGCCGCCGCGAATCCGGATTGCGCCGGATCATCTCGACGACGTTGGCGATCTGGTCAATCTTGCGCCCGTCCGGCGCCGGCCATGAGCGCCATTGCGAGCCATAGACCGGCCCCAGATCGCCATTGGCGTCGGCCCATTCGTCCCAGATGGTGACGCCATTCTCGTGCAGATATCTGATGTTGGTGTCGCCCCGCAGAAACCACAGCAACTCATGGATGATCGCCTTGAGCGGCAGCTTCTTGGTGGTCAGCATCGGAAACCCCGCCCCCAGATTGAAACGCATCTGGTGACCGAAGACCGAGATCGTGCCGGTGCCGGTGCGGTCGGATTTCTCCACACCGTCGGCCAGAATCCGTTCGAGCAGGTCGTGATACTGGATCATCGTGGTTTCGCGGGCGGTCCTGGGTGAGGTTGTCCGGATCGGCGGGTTTTAGCGGCCGCGTGAGCCATTCGACACGCCGATTCGCCTTCACCCACCCTTTATACCCTGAAAAGTGAGCATCCGATGCGGGCTCGGCAAGGCCGGAACCGACCTGATAGGCCTCGGGTTCACCCAATCAGCCCGGCAAAGCCGAGGCACCCGCCGGCGACCAGCATCCACAACGGATTGAGTTTGGTCACCGAGGCCAATACCGCCGCCCCTGCCGTGACGAAGATCGCCACCACGGTATGGTCGGAGGTGCGCGCCAGGATGAACCCGCTGGCGCCCATCAACCCGATCGACAGAGGCACCAGCGCCGCCTGAATGATGGCAGGCCAGCGCGATTGACTGGATCGGCTCAGGAAGCGGCTGACTGTCAGGGCCAACACCGCGGTCGGCACGCACATAGCGAGGGTAGCGACCAGCGCGCCGGCAAGGCCCGCAACGGAATAGCCGATCAGGGTCACGATCAGGACGTTCGGCCCTGGCGACAACTGCGCGATGGCATAGACATCGGTGAATTGCTTATCGGTCAGCCAATGGTTCACTTCGACAGCGACGCGGTGCATTTCGGGGATCGCCGAATTGGCGCCGCCGACGGCAAACAACGACATCACCGCGAAGGTCCACGCCAGTGTCGCGACCGGATTGGCGTCGGAATTCATGCCGTCTCCTTTTTCCGCATCGCATAGGTGATGAGAATCGAAATCGGGATCGCCGCCAGCAGCACCGCCGCCAAAGGCAGCCGCAGTACGCCGATGGCGATGAAGACCGCGACCATGACCAACAGGGCGATCGCGTCGCGCCGCTTGATCAGGGGCGTCATCATCCGGAACACCACCGCGAGCATCAACCCGATCGCCGCACACGCCACGCCCGACAGAATGCGCCGCAGCGCGTCGATCTCACCGTAGCGGTGATACAGCGCGCCCATCACGACCATGATCAAAGCCGGCGGGCCGACCAGTCCGGAAAACGCCGCGATGGCGCCGGCCAATCCCCGAAAGCGCGAGCCGAATACAAAGGTGAGATTGACGATATTGGGACCGGGCAGGAAATGGCACAGCGCGAAGGTTTCGTTGAATTCGTCCGCCGTCATCCATTTGTGCTGATCGACAATGGCACGCCGCGCCCAAACCAGTACTCCGCCGAAGCCCGCCAGCGACATCTTGGCGAAGGCAACAAAGAGCTCGACCAGGGTGGGAGGAGACTTCAAGAGGTCCGGCGTCGCGGTGGCGGCCGGTGAGGAATCCGGGGGCATGAGGCAGTTCTAGAATGTGGCCACAGGCGGGCCAACCGATATTCCCGCCTATCCACCTCCTTGAAACGCCGGTTTCCTCAAAACCATGTGTTTCAATAGGTTTTTCGGCTCTGTCTTTCTCAACCTTTGCCCCCTATATTGGGGGTGCCGGTTCGCCGGCTATGGAAATAAATTGCCGTCGCAATAAACCATTCGGACCCGGGGGCAGTACCCGGCGCCTCCACCAAAGCGCGTTGAAAAACAAGCGAAAGCGCACTTCGGCGGGGGCGAAACAGGATCGACGAGGGCGTAAAGGGCGTGTTTTTTCTCGGTATGGTTCCGCCGATATCGGGCCATGCAATAGTTGCAAACGACAACTATGCTCCGGTTGCTCAGGCTGCGTAACGCAGTTTGAAAGACCATTCTTAAAGTCCTAACGGGTTAAGCTCCGTTAGGCGGGGTTCGGAGGCACCTGGCAACAGAAGCCTCCACTTTCTCTCTTCCCGGCCTGTCCGCCCGGTACAGGCTACTGACCTCCGCCAAAGAGCGGGGTACGATGAGAAAGTTCCCCGAGTCGGAGACGGCGAGGACCGGCCTCCCGGGAAGATGTTAAACTTCACATTGTGCGACAGGACCTG
>JBEKZZ010000006.1:0-116506 GCA_049509335.1 Bradyrhizobium sp.
GACGGATAACGCTTCGTCTTCTTGGCGATCTGGGCCATCCGGCCACGGCTCTGCTCTGTCCACATCCAGAGCTTGAATCACAAATCAGCTTCAGAGGAAATCCGCCACGATTTTCAAAACGGTCTCTTAGTCCTGCCAAGTACACCACGCTTCGCCGCAGGCTACGCGTGGCGCAGCCGGCCCGAAGGGGCGAGGCATGCAGGGTTAGCACGATCTGCGGCGTTGACCAACGTTGCGAACCGCCGCACCATGGGCCGCGTCTCGTCCCCAAGGTGTAGCGTTGACCGATCTCTCCAATCGCCAGACCGAGATTTTGAATATCGCCCGCGCCCATGGCCGGGTGATGGTGGAAGATCTTGCCCGGCGCTTCGAGGTTTCGGCGCAGACCATCCGGAAGGATCTCAACGATCTCTGCGATCACCACGCGCTGACGCGTATTCACGGCGGCGCCATCATCGCCTCCGGCGTCGAGAACCTCGCCTATGAGGCGCGCCGCTTCGTCGCCGCCGAGGAGAAGAAGGCGATTGGAGCTGCGGCCGCCGCCCTGATCCCCAACGGCTGTTCGCTGTTCATCAACATCGGCACCACCACCGAGGAGGTGGCGAGCGCGCTGACCGCGCATGAGGATTTGCTGGTCATCACCAACAACCTCAATGTCGCGATGCTGCTGTACCGTTATCCGCGGATCGAAGTGATCGTGGCGGGAGGCGCGGTGCGCCGCGCCGACGGCGCCGTGATCGGGTCGGCCGCGACCAGCCTGATCGGACAGTTCAAGGTCGATTATGCCATCATCGGCGCGTCGGCGATCGACCAGGACGGCGCGCTGCTTGATTTCGATTATCGCGAAGTGCAGGTGGCACAGGCGATCATCTCCAATGCACGCAGCGTGATGCTGGTGGCGGACTCGACCAAGTTTCGCCGCAGCGCGCCGGTTCGCATCGCCGATTTCAGCCAGATCAACACCTTCGTCACCGACCTCGCTCTGCCGGCGCGGCTCGCCAACATCTGCCAAACGCGCGGCATCCAGGTGGTCGAGGCGATGCCCGGATATCTCGAAGCCGATGAGTCCGACACCGAGCTTCCGCCTGCGGTCACGTCCGCACCCTGATTTCTCGGGGCTCTGCCGGGAAATCGGGCATCCGGTGTTGCTTTCGCATTTGGTTGTGATTTAATCGAAAACGAAAGTAAAATCGCCAATCCAAATAGGCGAGCCGGGGAAGCGCTTGGATCCGATCTTTGACCTCTTGATCATTGGAGGCGGCGTCAACGGCTGCGGTATCGCGCGCGATGCCGCCGGACGCGGCAATTCTGTTTTCCTTTGTGAAATGAATGACTTGGCGAGCGGGACATCGTCATGGTCGACCAAGCTCGTGCATGGCGGCCTGCGCTATCTCGAATATTATGAGTTTCGGCTGGTCCGCGAGGCGCTGATCGAGCGGGAAATCCTGTGGGGGATCGCGCCCCACATCATCCGGCCGCTTCGCTTTGTCCTGCCCCACCACGATGGACTTCGACCGGCGTGGCTGCTGCGGCTGGGGCTGTTTCTTTATGACCACATTGGCGGCCGGCATCGGTTGCCGCCAACGCGCTCGGTCGATCTCGCCCGTGACGAGGTCGGAAAGCCGCTGATTCCGAACCGCTATCATAAAGGCTTCGAATATTCCGACTGCTTCGTCGACGACGCGCGGCTGGTGGTGCTCACCGCGCGCGATGCCGCCAACCGCGGCGCAGAGATCCGCACGCGCAGTCGCGCCTCGCAGATTCGGCAGGTGGACGGACTGTGGGAAGTCACGCTTGAGAATGTCATCGGCGGCGAGCATTCGCTGGTTCGCGGCCGCGTCCTCGTCAACGCCGGTGGTCCCTGGGTCGAGCAGGTGCTGGCAGCGGGATCTGGCGTCAATGCACGCGCCAAGGTGCGGCTGGTGCAGGGATCGCACATCGTGGTGCGCAAGCTCTACGACCACGATCGCGCCTACATGTTCCAGAACAGCGACGGCCGCATCGTTTTCGTCATTCCCTATCAAAACGATTTCACGCTGATCGGCACCACCGATCGCGACTATCACGGCGACCCGGCCAAGGTGAAAGCGACCCCTGAGGAGATCCAGTATCTCTGTGACTCCGTCGGCGAATATCTGGCAAAGCCGATCACACCTGCCGATGTCGTGTGGGACTATGCCGGCGTTCGCCCGCTCTATGACGACGGCGCGAGCGAAGCCAAGGCCGCGACCCGCGAATATGTGTTCGAGCTCGATTTGCCCGGCGGCGCCCCGCTGCTCTCGATCTACGGCGGCAAGATCACGACCCATCGGCGCCTCGCCGAAGAGGCGCTGGAAAAACTCGGCCCTTACCTGAAAGGCGACAAGGCGCGCGAGGGATGGACCGGCAAGGCGCCGTTGCCGGGCGGCGACATGGACGTCTCGGCGATCCCGGCTTTGTCCGCGGAACTGATGCGCGACTATCCCTTTCTCACAGCCGAACATGCCGACCGGCTGGCCCACGCCTACGGCACGCGCGCCAACAAGGTGCTGGGCAATGCAAAATCGATCGGCGATCTCGGCCAGTCCTTCGGTGCGAGCTTGACGGAGGCCGAGGTCAGGTACCTCATATCGCAGGAATGGGCTTACACAGCCGAAGACATCGTGTGGCGGCGATCCAAATTGGGATTGCGACTGACGCCGCAGGAGGTTGCGACCCTTGATAGCTGGATTTCCGCCCATCGCGTTTCCCCTGAACGCCGCCTGGCTGCGACGGGAGGGCCATCATGAGCGTTGAGCTGGTCAATGTGTCACGGCTCGTCGATGGCGTCGCGACGATTCGCGACGTCACGATGAAGCTCGAACGCGGCACGTTGAGCGTTCTGTTGGGCCCGACGCTGTCCGGCAAGACCTCGATCATGCGGCTGCTCGCCGGTCTCGACAAACCCACATCGGGCCGCGTCCTCGTCGACGGCAAGGAAGTCACCGGTGCCGACGTGCGGCAACGCTCGGTCGCGATGGTCTACCAACAGTTCATCAACTACCCCTCGTTCACGGTCTATGAAAACATCGCCTCCCCGCTGCGGGTGCAGGGCAAGCCAAAGAGCGAAATCGAAAAGCGCGTGCAGGAAGCGGCGCGGCTTCTGAAACTCGAGCCGTATCTGGATCGTACACCGTTGCAGCTCTCCGGCGGCCAGCAACAGCGCACCGCGATTGCCCGCGCGCTGGTCAAGGGCGCCGATCTGGTGTTGCTCGACGAGCCGCTCGCCAATCTCGATTACAAGCTGCGCGAAGAGCTGCGCACGGAATTGCCGCGCATCTTCGAGGCTTCGGGCGCGATCTTTGTCTATGCGACCACTGAGCCTTCGGAAGCGCTGTTGCTCGGCGGGCGCACCATCTGCATGTGGGAAGGCGAGGCCTTGCAGGCGGGCGAAACCCCGCTGGTCTATCGCCGACCCGACACCTTGCGCGTGGCGCAAGTGTTTTCCGATCCGCCGCTCAACATCGTCGGCATCGAAAAGAAAAATGGCTCGGTGCAATATGCCGGCGGCATAAGTGCGCCGGCCGCCGGACTCTACGCCGGCCTTACCGACGGCGTCTACCGGGTCGGCTTCCGCGCTCATCAGTTGGAGATCGCCAGCGGAATCCCCGGCCGCCACGCGTTTCATGCGACCGTCACCGTGACGGAAATCACCGGCTCGGAAAGTTTCGTACACCTTAACCGCGACGCTTCCAACTGGGTGGCCGTGCTGCCGGGCGTGCATGAATACCAGCCCGGGCATGTGCTCGACGCGGTGCTCGATCCCGACAATCTCTTTGTGTTCGATGCGGCGGATCGTCTCGTTGCATCTCCAGGCTTGAGGTGATGCATGGCGCGCATTGACCTCGTCGACCTCGCGCACTCCTACGGCGGCAACGACGCGCCTGAAGACTCTTTCGCGTTGAAGCCGGTCACGATGACATGGCGGCGCGGCGGCGCCTACGCGTTACTGGGGCCATCCGGCTGCGGCAAGACCACGTTGTTGAACCTGATCTCCGGCATCGTCACGCCATCGCGCGGCAAGATCCTGTTCGACGGCACGGACATCACGGCGCAGTCCACGCAGAAGCGCAACATCGCGCAGGTGTTCCAGTTCCCGGTGATCTACGACACCATGACGGTCGGGCAGAATCTCGCGTTTCCGCTCAAGAACCGCGGCATCGCGAAAGCTGCGATCGACGCGCGGGTGAAGGAAATCGCGGCGCTGCTGGACCTCACGCCGTATCTTTCGCGTAAAGCGCAGCGCCTGACGGCCGACGCCAAGCAGAAGATCTCGCTCGGCCGCGGGCTGGTCCGCTCCGACGTCGCCGCCGTTTTGTTCGACGAGCCGCTGACGGTGATCGATCCCGAACTGAAATGGCAATTGCGGTCGAAACTCAAGGCGCTGCACCGCGACCTCGACTTGACGATGATCTACGTGACGCACGACCAGACCGAGGCGCTGACGTTCGCCGACACGGTGGTGGTGATGCATGACGGCCGGGTGGTGCAGAGCGGCACGCCGGCCGAACTGTTCGACCGCCCGGCGCACACCTTTGTCGGCTATTTCATCGGCTCGCCCGGCATGAACATCGTGCCTGCCGAGGTCAAGGGACGGCAGGCACGCATCGACGGCCATACGATTGCGCTCGAACGAAGCTACGACCGCCTGCCGGCCGGAGCCAAAATCGAAGTCGGCGTGCGCCCGGAATTTGTCGAGCTCGCGCCGCCTGCCCCCAACCTGCTCAGCGCGAACATCGAGCGCATCGACGATCTGGGACGCGTTCGCTTTGCCCGCGTCCGGGTCGGCGACACGAGATTCGCCGCAAAAGTGCCGGCCGGACTTTCGGTGCCCGGCAACAGCGCCGGACTGGTGTTCGATCCATCGCGCGTGCACGTCTACGCCGACAGTCTCCTGGTCGAGGGCGAGGCGTGATGGACAAGACCGTCAACCAAAAAGCCTGGTTCCTGGTGCTGCCGGTGTTTCTGGTGGTCGCGTTCTCCGCCATCCTGCCGTTGATGACGGTCGTGAACTATTCGATGCAGGATACCTTCGGCAACAACCAGTTCTTCTGGAACGGGGTCGGCTGGTTCAAGGAACTGCTCGATCCCTCAAGCGATCTCGGCGAACGGTTCTTTGCTTCGCTCTGGCGCAACCTGTTCTTCTCCGGCGTGATCCTGGCGATCGAAGTGCCGCTTGGCATCGTCGTCGCGCTGTCGATGCCGCGGCAAGGCTGGACCGTCGCCGCTTGCCTCGTGACCCTGGCGTTGCCGCTTTTGATCCCGTGGAATGTGGTTGGCACGATCTGGCAGATTTTCGGCCGGCCGGATATCGGCCTGCTCGGCTATACGCTGAATCATATCGGGATCGACTACAATTATGTCTCCAACGACTTCGATGCCTGGGCGACCGTCATCGTGATGGACGTCTGGCACTGGACCAGCCTCGTTGCATTGTTGTGTTACGCCGGGCTGAAGTCGATTCCGGAAGCCTATTACCAGGCCGCCCAGATCGACGGCGCCTCGCGCTGGGCGGTGTTCACCGCCATTCAACTGCCGAAGATGAAGCGCGTGCTGCTGATCGCGGTGCTGCTGCGTTTCATGGACAGCTTCATGATCTACACCGAGCCGTTCGTCGTCACCGGCGGCGGACCGGGCAATTCGACCACGTTCATTTCGATCGAACTGGTCAAGATCGCGCTTGGGCAATTCGACCTCGGCAAGGCGGCGGCGCTTTCGCTGGTCTATAACCTGATCATCATCATCGTGTGCTGGATATTCTACACCGTGATGACCAACGCCGGCGCCGACCGCAAACCAGGAAAGGAGACGGCGTAATGCATTCGATCCCCGGCCGTCGCCTCATCCTCAGCCTGTTCCTGGTATTTCTGCTGCTGCCGATCTACTGGCTGGTCAACATGAGCCTGAAGACCAATGTCGAGATCGTCTCCACCATGAATCTGTGGCCGCACGATCCGACGTTGGCCAATTACATTCGCATCTTCACCGACGAGAGCTGGTATTCCGGCTATATCAACTCGCTGAAATACGTCGTCATCAACACCGTGATCTCGATCTCGGTCGCGCTGCCCGCGGCTTACGCGTTCTCGCGCTATCGTTTCCTCGGCGACAAGCACCTGTTCTTCTGGCTGTTGTCGAACCGGATGGCGCCGGCCGCGGTCTACGCGCTGCCGTTCTTCAATCTTTATTCGGCGATCGGCCTGTTCGATACGCCATGGGCGGTGGCGCTCGCCCATTGCATCTTCAATGTGCCGCTCGCGGTATGGATTCTCGAAGGCTTCGTCTCCGGCGTGCCGCGCGAGATCGACGAGACGGCCTTCCTGGACGGCTATTCGTTCCCGCGTTTCTTCGTCAAGATTCTGATACCGCTGATCGCAAGCGGCATCGGCGTTGCCGCGTTCTTCTGCTTCATGTTCTCATGGGTCGAGCTGTTGCTGGCGCGGACACTGACCTCGGTGGACGCCAAGCCGATCTCGGCCGTGATGACCCGAACCGTCTCCGCCGCAGGCATGGATTGGGGCCTGCTGGCGGCCGCCGGCGTATTGACCATCATCCCCGGCGCGCTCGTGATCTGGTTCGTCCGCAACTACATCGCGCGCGGCTTCGCGCTAGGCAGGGTGTAGCTCAATGCCGGAAAGTCTCGCATGGATGGCCTGGACGGCGCCGACCGCGATCTTTTTCGTGCTGTTGGCTGCGACACTCGCCGTCATGACATGGCTTGCCATTGCCTATCCGGAAGCCGAGCGCGTCGGGATCCTTCGCATTCCGACCACGCGCGGCGATCGTTTGTTTATTTCACTGATTATGGCCGCGGTCATTCACCTCTTGTGGATCGGCTTTGTCGGCACCGACACGGTGGCGACGCTGCCGGTCGGAGAAGGACTCGAATTGTCGAGCCTGTGGCTCGCCACTGTAATTTCGCTTGTCTCGGCGGTTGCAATATTCCGCACCGTCTGAGGGAAACGAAAACGAGCAGATCCGGGATCAACCTGGACCTGGAATAATCAATTGCTGCAACGGAGGAAACATCATGCGAAACTTCGAAATGAGAAAGAGTCCTGTCAGGACACGCATTCTGATGATGACATCAGCGGTGGCGCTGATGGCGGTGTCAACCGCGGTCAACTCACCCGCTTTCGCGGACGAAGCTGCGGCCAAAAAGTGGATCGACGGCGAATTTCAACCCTCGACGCTGTCGAAGGAAGACCAGTTGAAGGAAATGCAGTGGTTCATCAAGGCCGCTGAACCCTTCAAGGGGATGGAGATCAACGCGGTTTCCGAAACCCTCACCGTGCACGAATATGAATCCAAGACGCTGGCGAAAGCGTTCGAGGAAATCACCGGCATCAAGGTCAGGCACGACATCATCCAGGAAGGTGACGTGGTTGAGAAGATTCAGACCCAGATGCAGTCGGGCAAAAACGTATACGACGCCTGGATCAACGACTCCGATTTTATCGGGACGCATTTCCGCTACGGTCAGGCCGTCGACCTGACGGAATGGATGGGCGGAGAAGGCAAGGACGTGACCAATCCCGGTCTCGACGTCAACGACTTCATCGGCAAGTCGTTTACGACCGCGCCGAACGGTCATCTCTACCAGTTGCCGGACCAGCAGTTCGCGAACCTCTATTGGTTCCGCTACGACTGGTTCTCCAATCCGGAATACAAGGCCAAGTTCAAGGCCAAATATGGCTACGACCTCGGCGTTCCCGTGAACTGGTCGGCCTATGAAGACATCGCCGAGTTCTTCACCAACGACATCAAGGAAATCAACGGCGTCCGGGTCTATGGCCACATGGATTACGGCAAGAAGGATCCGTCGCTCGGATGGCGGTTCACCGACGCCTGGCTGTCGATGGCCGGCAACGGCGACCGAGGCATTCCGAACGGACTTCCCGTCGACGAATGGGGCATCCGCATGGAAGGCTGCCGCCCCGTAGGCTCCTCGGTCGAACGCGGCGGCGACGTCAACGGCCCGGCGGCGGTCTATTCGATCGTCAAATATCTCGACTGGATGAAGAAGTATGCCCCGCCGCAAGCGCAGGGCATGACCTTCTCGGAGTCGGGACCGGTGCCGGCGCAGGGCAACATTGCCCAGCAGATCTTCTGGTACACCGCCTTCACCGCCGACATGGTGAAGCCGGGCCTTGCCGTGATGAACGCCGACGGCACGCCGAAGTGGCGTATGGCGCCCTCGCCGCATGGCTCATACTGGAAGGAAGGCATGAAGCTCGGCTATCAGGACGTGGGTTCAGTGACGCTGTTGAAGTCGACGCCGGTCGATCGCCGCAAGGCAGCCTGGCTGTATCAACAGTTCATCGTCTCCAAGACGGTGTCCTTGAAGAAGAGCCATGTCGGCCTCACCTTCATCCGTGAGTCCGATATCTGGGACAAGTCGTTCACCGAACGTGCGCCGAAACTCGGCGGCCTGATCGAGTTCTACCGCTCGCCGGCGCGCGTGCAGTGGACCCCGACCGGCAACAACGTGCCCGACTATCCGAAGCTTGCGCAATTGTGGTGGCAGAACATCGGCGATGCGTCGTCCGGTGCGAAGACGCCTCAAGCCGCGATGGATTCGCTCGCAGCCGCGCAGGACTCGGTGATGGAACGTCTTGAGAAGTCCGGTGTGCAGGGCGCCTGCGGACCGAAGCTGAACAAGAAGGAGACAGCCGAGTACTGGTTCGCGAAGTCCGAAAAGGACGGCAATATCGCTCCGCAACGCAAACTTGCGAACGAAAAGCCGAAGGGCGAAACCGTCGACTACGACACGCTGATCAAGTCGTGGCCGGCCTCGCCGCCGAAGCGCGCTTCGTTGAACTGAGGCTCGCCCGTGTCCCGGACGCGATGCGGCGCGCTTGTGCCGCGTCGCAGAGCCGGGACCTGATCGTCGTAGGCCCCGGATCGACAGCGCACCGCGCCGCAAAGGGGCGACGTGCTGCGCAGCGTCCGGGGAACGCCCAGCAACCGAGGGCCGGGAGCGATCCCGGCCCTTTGCTTTGGACGGTTGACTCAGATAACGCGACAGGTTCGGATCACGTCCATCTTTCGAGACGGGGCGGAGCCTGTCATCGGGCGCGCGTCCGCTCGAGCCGTTGGCGCCTCCTCGGGATGAGGTCATTCTTCGTGGCCCGGTAGACCCCCATGGTGAGGAGCCGCGTCACTTGACGCTGCGTTCTGGACGATGCTTTGCATCGCCAGGAGAACCATGAGGCCGCTGTATCAATGTGGAGTTGACACATGCGCATGATCTTTCGCTGCGACCCGGCCCTTGCCGATCATTTGCCGCGACCCGCTCCGGCGCGCGGCGCATTGCCGGACTGGCTGCGCCAGATGCCGGCCAAAGCGCATTCAGACATTCATGGCCGCGATATCCGCACCGTCAAACAGTGTCCGCCCTTTGTCGATGCCATGGCCTACGGCGTCTTGATCCCGCTGCCCTGCGACGTGAGCGTCGAGCGAGGTTCGTTTTCATGGGCCTGGGATATTCCGGAGCCGGCGACATCCGGACACCCTCGCGCGCCGCTCAGCTTTCACGCCGCCCCGCAGCTTGACGGCGCGCCGTTTGCGCGTGAAGGCCAGGCGGCAATCAAGTTCAACAGCTTCTGGACCATCGAACTCGAACAGGGCTGGTCGCTGTTCGCCACCCATCCCGTCAATCGCGACGATCTGCCGTTTCGTCTGATCACGGGGCTGGTGGATGCCGATCTCTTCCATGACGGCGGCATCAATTTTCCGGCGATCTGGACGAGTGCGGATTTTTCCGGCCTGCTGCCGAAGGGCACGCCCGTGGCGCAGGTCTTTGCGGTGCCGCGCGTCTCACCCGAACTGGAATTTGAAAGCTTCGATGAGCGGCACAAGCAAGCCTACGAGACAACCGTCGCCAAGGTTCTCGAGAGCCCAAACGTTTACAGGAAGCATTTTCGCGCCCGGCGCGGACGAGCGTGATCTGCTGGTCGACAACATCTCTACTTGCCCACCTTCCGCATCACGCTTTCGACATAGACAGATTTAGCGTCGGTATAAGCCTCGCGATCTGTCTGGTGTTCAACAGCAAGCCGTTTTTTGAGCCGCTCGTAGGTTGCGGCTTCGTCGGGGTGAGCGCGCAAATAATCCCTGAATGCCAATCGGTGCCACAACTCGCCAGTTGGCTCCGTGATATGCACATGATGGGAACGTCTTGAACCAAAGGGCGGCATGCCCTGGACGAAAAACATTCGGTCCTTCCTTGGATTGTCGGCCCAGTATATGTAGTCGAGTTTTTGAAGCACTTCGACGAACGTGGCCCGCGCAGCAGCCAACGACCGGACCGCGATCAGGATATCTATGATGGGCTTGGCAGCCAGGCCCGGAATCGCGGTGCTTCCGAAATGCTCCAGCCCCACGATCAGCGATGGATCAAGGACGGCCCGTAAGCGCGCGGCCTCTTCGTTGAACAAGGAAGCCCATCGGGGATCAAAGTCGACGATCTCGATTTCATCCATGTGAGCTCATTCTCCATCAAGCCCGCGGCGCAACGCAGCCTCATCGAGCCACAGGCCGCCATGGGACGCCGAGGTCAGCGCCATCGCAATCTTGCCGAAGCTTTCGGGACGCAGGCGATAGGCTTTCGCGTAGGCGCGCATGGCCTCGTCGAGTGCGCCTGTTTCCTGGAGCACGACGCCGAGATTGAAGGTTGCTTCCGCATGATCGCCTTTTAATTCGATGGCCTTGCGGTAGGCAGCCGCGGCTCCGGCATCATCGCGCAAATCCTGCCTGACAAGGCCAAGGTCGAACCACACCGACGCCGGCGCGTCCTTTTGCGCGGCGCGCTCCAGGAATTTTGCGGCGATCCCGGTCTCGCCATCCTCCCAGGCGAGCCGGCCCAGCCTTGCGACGGCCTCAACGTTGTCCGGAACAACTTCAAGGATGGCGCTCCAGGCAAGGCGAGCTTGCGGCCGAAGGCCGGCCTGATCGAGCGTTCGCGCCTTTTCAACGAAAGCTTCGCGTTGCGGCGCGATCGCGATCATATGGTCCAGATGCGACAGAGCGCGATCGAAATCCCCGGCCGTCCTGGCCAGGCGCCCGGCGAGAAGACGCCCGGCCGCATTGTCCGGCCGCCGCTTGAGACTTGCTTCAATGTGTCCGCGCGCAGCCTCGATTTCGCCGGAGGCAAACAGCACGGCCGCCAACAGATGGCTCATCATCGGCTCACCCGGGCTGCCGATCAGGCCTTGTTCACAGAGTTTACGGGCATCGTCGCGGCGGCCCGTATTAAAAGCGGCAGTCGCGCGGCGCACAATGTCCTCGGGAGCGTGCGAAGTCATACCGGCACATTAGAACAAAGAGCAGGCGATTGCGATATTGGGAGCACCTATCAGCAACCCTCCAGCACGGCAGCCCGGAACCAACCGCGGGCAGCGCCGTTACTGCCTCCATGACGAGGAAGCCGGTTACCAGTTTGCTCTTGTTCGCCACGCCAGCAAAAGCAGCCGCCGTGCTGTTGCTGCTGTCGCCGGTACTTGCAGTGGCTGACCCATCAGAGAGTGGTCGCACGCTCAAGAGCCCGTCCGAATTCGCCTCGATCGCCAACAGGACCGAGCGTTCGCGAGCGATCTTCGGCGAAATCGGCAAACTCGTCATGAATCAGCGGTGCATGAATTGCCATCCGGCCGGCGATCATCCCTTGCAGGGCGACGACCAGCACGAGCACATGCCGCCGGTGTGGCGCGGCGAGACGGGACATCTCGAAACCAACTGCTTCGGCTGCCACACCGAGCGAAACGTGACGCTTCACGAAGCCGCCAGCTATAAAAGCATTCCCGGCAATCCGCGCTGGTCCATTGCTCCGCTATCGATGGCCTGGCAAAACAAATCTCTCGGCGAAATCTGCCGGCAATTGAAAGACGTCAATCTCAATGGCGGGCGCGATCTTGCCTTGTTGCAGGAACATATCGCCAAAGATGACCTTGTCGCGCATGGCTGGGATCCGGGCGAAGGCCGCGCGCCTGCGCCTGGCAGCCAGGAAGCCGCCGGCCAGTTGGTTCAGGCCTGGATCGACAGCGGCGCGGAGTGTCCGCCATAAGCCGCGCGGACACCGAAGAGATTTTAGCGACCCACGCTAGCCCTTCTTCGGCGACCAGCCATAGGCCTTGGCGCAGGCGCCGCCCATCAGCATGGCGCGTTCGGTGACGCTCAAGCGGCTTGTCTCCAGGAACGGTTTGACGCCCTGCTCGTAATTGACGACCGCAAACGCGCGCGTCCAGTCCGTGCCCCACAGGCAACGCTCGAAACCCCAGGCATCGAACACACGGGCGAGCGGATCCCAGATGTCGGGATAGGGATAAGATTGCTTCGACAGCGTGCAGGCGCCGGAGACCTTGATCACCACGTTCTTGCGTTTGGCAAGCTCGAGCACTTTCGGCAGATCGCCCCAGGGTTCGTGAGGCGCTGGCGGCACGCGCGGCTGCAAAATACCGAGATGATCGAGGATGAAGCGCGTGTCGGGGTTGCGATCGATCAGCGCGGTGCCCGCTTCCAGATTACCCCAGCACAGCATGTTGACCGGAAAATCGTGGCGCACGGCCGAGCGCGCGATGCGGTCGAGGCCGGGGTTGTCAGGATCGCACTTATGTTCCTTGGTCAGCATGATGCGGATGCCGACCGCGCCCGGCGTCTTCTTCCACTCGGCAACAACATCATCCACCGCCGGATTGTCGGGATCGAGCGGCTTGACGATGGCCATCCGATCGGGATGGGCGCGCGCTACCTCGATCGCGTAGCTCGCATCATAGCGGTACATCGAAAAGGCCGAGATGAAGATCGCGCCGTCGACGCCGACCTTGTCCATCGCCGCCACCATCTCGTCACCCGTGACGTGATCGGGCCAGTTCGGCACGCTGGCCCAGGGCCGCTTCGACGTGTTGGCCTCATAGGCGTGGACCTGGGAATCGATAATCAGCATCCGGACGCTCCTCATTATTTCGAGGCAGTTTTGGCTTTGCCGGAAGCCGATGTCCAGAGCGCGAAGGCTGACGCGCTATGCAAGGATGGCGCTTGCGAAGATCTCGCGAAGGTAAAACCACTCGCAAGCCGCCACCCATCTGGTCTGTCTCGCAGCGTCAGTATCGCGAGGTTTTCCGATCGGGATCGTCGGCATAGGGAGGCGGCCATATCTTGCAGTCGAAGCTTTTGCCGATAGCCGGGCAAATCGGCTCAGACGGAGCATAGTATCCGGCAACGGGCTGCGTGGGACCCGCCGGCCAGCCTACCCTGAAGTGATGCCTGTGCTTCTTGATATGCATATGCCCGCGATGGCCCGTTTTCGCCGCGGCCGGAACAAGCACCAGCGCGGTCGCGCACAACGTCAGCATCGAAAGCCGGATCGCCATTCTGCTCATGGGTTTCTCCTGGCAGCCCCAAAGGGATAAACCCGCGCCGGTTCGATCTATTCATCCTTAAAACTAATTTAGGACGCCTTCATGTCGCGCAGGCTCTTCGACAGCGTCTCCGAAAAGGCGGCCGCCGCGATGGGAAGGGCCCGCCCCCGCAACTGGCACAGGACCAACTCCGCCGTCGGCACGTCCCGCGTATCGACCGGACATCCGACCAGGCTCATCCCGAGATCGCGGGACGGCGCACCGATCTCGATCTGGAAAGAAATCGCGTTGCAGCGGTGCACCAACCCTCTCAGCATCTCGAACGAATTGGATTCCGCCATGACGTCAAAGCGCAGATCGCGCCGTGCCGAGACCTCGTCGAGGATTTGACGTCCTCCCAACGAGCGGTCCGGCAGTGCTGCGGGATAACCGGCGCATTCCGACAACCTCACGGATTTCTTCGAGGCCAGCGGATGATCGGCGCGAACGATCGCCACCAGCCGCTGCGGGACGCTGGCGATGACGCGAAGCGTGGGGCGCATCTGGGGCCGAAAGATCAGCGCCAGATCGACGTCATAGTCTGCGAGAGCCGCCAGCGCCCGTTCGTGATCCATGAACTTCAGATCGAACGTCACCCTCGGATGCTGTTTCTGAAAGCCCGCGATCCGCGATGCGAGGAAGTCGAGCGCGAGCGCCTGGCTGCACGCGATCAAGACCGGGCCCCTTCGCAGGCCACGCAGATCCTCGACCTGCGATTTCATCCGCTCGGCGTCGGCAATCTGGCTTCGTGCGTAGCGCACGAACATCTCGCCCGCGGTCGTCAGTTTGACCCCGCGCGGACGGCGCTCGAACAAAGGCGTGCCGACCTCCGTCTCAAGGTCCTGAATGCGCCGGTTCATGGCCGAGGGCGTCAGATTCAACTGCTCGGCGGCTTTCCGGATCGAACCGGTGCGGGCGACCTCCACGACATGGGTCAGCAGTCTCAGATGGCGCATGATTCCAACGGACCCGCTATTCGAGTGATGCTTTTTCAGCATCGCTAGGGATAAAACTTAGCAACAGATAAGATCACTGGAAAGCGCTAGTTTTGGTTTAGCGGCGACTTCGCGTGGTCCGACAGGCGAGGCCGGAAACAACCACAGGGAAAATCCGATGACCGGGAAACACGCGTTTCGTGGAATGCAGGCGCTTGCCCTGAGTTTGACCTTCAGTCTTGTTCTCAGCGCAGGTTTTGCGGCGACAGCGCAAGCCCAAACCAAAATCCGGATGGTGCTGAACTGGAAATATGAAGGGCCGCAGGGGATGTTCTTCCTGGCGGACGACCGCGGCTACTTCAAACAGGAAGGCCTCGACGTCACCTTCGACCAGGGCAACGGCTCCGGCGCCGCGGTGCCGCAGGTGGCCAACGGCGCCTATGACATGGGCTTTGGCGACATCAACGCGCTGGTGGAACTGGCAGCGAAAAAGCCCGACGACGCGCCGGTCGGGGTGTTCATGCTCTACAACCGGCCGCCGTTCACGGTTGCGGTGAAAGCCGACAGCCCGATCAAAACGCCGGCCGATTTTGTCGGACGCAAGCTCGGCGGCGCCGCCAATGACGGCGCGCTGAAACTGTTTCCGGCGCTGTGCTCGGCCGCCAAGATCGACTGCACCAAGGTCGAGATCGTCAACATGCAGCCGAACCTGCGCGAGCAGATGCTGATGCAGGGCCAGGTCGACGGCGTGTTCGGTTACGTCACCACCATCCGCTTCAGCGCGAGGCTCTCCGGTATCGACCCGGACAAACAGCTTCGCTTCATCAAGTTCGAAGACTACGGCATGGACCTTTACTCCAATGGCATCATTGTCTCGCGAAAGTTCGTCAAGGAGCACCCGGAAGCCGTGAAAGGTTTCCTGCGCGCGCTGAACCACGGCATCAAGGACGCGATCGCCGAGCCGCAAGCCGCGATCGACGCCGTCGTGAAGCGTGAACCCCTGATCAAGCCGGCGATCGAGCGCGCGCGGCTCGATGCGACCATGGCCGACGAGATGAGCCATCCGGAGATTGCCAGGATCGGCATCGGCGACATCAGCGACGAACGCATGGCGAAGGCAATCGACATCCTGGTCAAGGCCAAGGAGTTGCCGCGTGCGCCGGCCGTCGGAGAAATCTTCGACCGCAGCTTCCTGCCACCGGCCAGCGAGCGTCCGACATCCGCTCGGCCTGCGACCTGACGCATACCCTCACAAACGGACCAGAGCCATGAAACTCTCGCTTGAAGACCGCGTCGTCGTCATCACGGGGCCCGCCAAAGGCATGGGCGCCGCTGTCACCCATGCCTTCGCGCGCGAAGGCTGCAAACTGGCACTGATCGGTCGCGATACCGACGCGATCAAACCCGTTGCCAAAGAGGTCAAATCCCACAACGGCAGCGCCATCGTGATCGCCTGTGACCTCACCGATGCCAAACAATGCGACGCCGCGGCCGCTGCCACAAAAGAGGCGTTCGGCGGCCGGATTGACGTGCTGGTCAATATCGCCGGCGGCTCGGGCCCGATCGGCAAGACCGGCGTGCAGACGACGCCGGAGGAGTTTGACGAGATCGTTACACTGAACATGAACGGCTGCTTCCACACCATGCGCGCGGTGTTGCCGACCATGATCGATCAGCGTTACGGCAAGATCGTCAATGTCGGGGGCACCTTCGGCATGCGCGGCCGCGCCGGGCGTGTCGCCTACTCGGCCTCCAAATGGGGGCTGCGCGGCATCACCAAGAGCTTTGCGCTCGAAGTCGGCCAGCACAATATCAACGTCAACTGCATCGCCCCCGGCATGGTTGACGGTCCCCGCTTCCGCGAGAAAGTCTGCCGCGACATGGCGCAAAAGCTCGGCATCTCAGAAGAAGAAGCAGCGCAACGGCACGCCGCCGATTATGCGCTCAAGCGCATCACGGTCGATGACGACGTCGCCAATGCCTGTCTGTTTTTTGCCAGCGACGTCTCACGCCAGATCACCGGCGTCGACCTGCCGGTCGACGGCGGCTGGGCGATGCTGTGAGGAGATAGACATGGCCGATTCTGAAAAAGTCGATCTCGTCATCAATGGCGGCATTCTGGTTTCGCCCGATGCCGAATATCGCGCCAGTATCGCCGTCAAAGACGGACGCATTCACGCGATCGGCGTGCCGGAGGCGATGCCCGCGGCGGACGAGACGCTGGACGCCACCGGCATGTATGTCCTGCCCGGTGCCATCGACGTCCACGTGCATTTCCGCGATCCCGGCTATTCGCACAAGGAAGACTTTGGCAGCGGCACCGCGGCCGCCGCGTTCGGTGGCGTCACCACGGTATTCGACATGCCGAACACGCTACCGACCATTGCCGACGCCGAGTCGCTCGCCGCCAAGCACAAGATCGCTTCGGAAAAAGCCTATGTCGACTACGGCCTCTATGCGGTGCTCGGCGAAGAAAGCCTCGATCATATTCACGATCTGGTCGAAGGCGGCATCATCGGCTTCAAATGCTACATGGGCAACACATTCGGCCGCATCCCCTCGCCCTCCACCGGTGCGATGTTAGAGCTGTTCGAACTCGTAGCCCCCACCGGAAAACGCATTTCACTGCATGCGGAGACCAATTCGATCATGGAGCGGCGGGAGTCTCGCTTGCGTGCCGCCGGCCGCACGGAGCCGATCGCGCATCTGGCGTCGCGCCCGGCAGTGGTCGCGGTTGAAGCCGTCGCACGCGCGGCGATCCTGGCGGAATGGACCGGCGCGCGGATTCATGTACTTCACATCTCGTCCGCCGCCGAATTGCGTCCGCTGGCGGAAGCCAAGGCGCGCGGCGTCGACATCACCGGCGAGACCTGTCCGCATTATCTCTTGCTGTCGGAAAAGGATTACGAAAAATCCGCCGGCGTCGTGCGGGTCAATCCGCCGGTGCGCGAGACGCCCAATCAACAGCCGCTATGGAACGCGCTGATGGACGGCACGGTGGACATGGTGGCGACCGATCACGCCCCGCATACGCCGGAAGAGAAAACGCGAAACGATATCTGGACCGTCGACTGCGGCTTCCCCGGTGTCGAGACCCAGATGCCGTTGATGCTGACGGAGGTTAATCGCGGCCGCGCCACCATCCGCGACTATGTGCGCTGGAGCGCCGACAATCCGGCGAAGCTTTGGGGACTTTACCCACGCAAGGGCACGCTGACGGTCGGGTCCGACGCCGACATCGCGATCGTCGATATGAAGCGAAACTGGAGCATCGACGACGCCAAGATACAATCGCGGTCCAAAATCTCGCCCTGGCAGGGCTGGCAATGCACGGCGCTGCCGATCCACACCATCGTGCGCGGCACCTTTGTCATGAAGAACCGCGTGCTGAACGAGAAGGCGCGGGGCACCGGCCGCCCGGTCCATGCGATTCAGCGGATGCCTACGCCTGCGCCGAAGAATACCGACCAGACCATGGCGGCGGTCACCGGCAAAAAGGGCTAGCCGTCATGACCGATGCTGTCGCGATGCCCGTGGGGAATGTCATCGATCTCGAAAAAGTCAGGGTGACGTTCGGCGGCGCCAGGAACCAGGTCACGGCGCTCGCGGAAACTTCGCTCCGGATCACCCATGGCGAATTCGTCGCCCTCGTCGGGCCTTCCGGCTGCGGCAAGTCGACCATTCTCAAACTCGTCGCCGGCACGCTCAAAGCCACCGAAGGCAATGTGTTCGTCGCGGGGCGCGAGGTGAATGCCGAGAGCGCGCGGATCGGCATGGCGTTCCAGAACCCGACGCTGCTGCCATGGCTGAACATTCGCGACAACGTCATGATGCCGCTCAAGATCGTACCGCCGTTCAAGCAGGAATTTTCCCGCAAGCGCCGCACCGAATATCGCGACCGCGTCGAGCAGTCGCTCGCAAGAGTCGGCCTCGCCGGCTTCGGCGACAAATTTCCCTGGCAATTATCCGGCGGCATGCAGCAGCGCGCCTCGCTGTGCCGCGCCCTGATCCACGATCCGACCCTGTTGTTGCTCGACGAGCCCTTCGGCGCGCTCGACCAGTTCACCCGCGAGGAATTATGGGAAATCATGCAGCAATTGTGGATCGATAAACGGCCCACGGTTCTTCTTGTCACACACGACCTCAAGGAAGCCGCCTATCTCGCGACCCGCATCTGCGTGATGCAGGCAAGGCCCGGCCGCATTGTCGACGACTCCGTGGTGCCCTTTGCGCGGCCGCGCACCATCGACATTTCTTTTCAGCCGGAATTCGTCTCCCTCACTCAGCGGCTGCGTGAACGTATCGTGGCCGCGCGCGCCGTTCAGGAGGCCACGTCATGAATGAGACCACCGAACGCCGCATCCTGTCGATCGCCTGCATCCTCGGTTTCTTCGTGGTCTGGGAACTGCTGTGCCTCGTCTTCAACGTCTCCGACATCGTGCTGCCGCGGCCGAGCCAGATCCTGATCACGCTGTGGACCCGTTTTCCGGCAATCTGGCCGCATGCGGTGCAAACGCTCTACACGACGCTGGTGGGGTTTGCCTTCGGCATCGTCATCGGCGTGTTGCTCGGAATCCTGATCGGCTCGTCACAGTTGGCCTATGACGTCGCCTATCCGCTGCTGGTTGGATTTTCCTCTATCCCGAAAGTCGCCGTGGTGCCGATCTTCGTGTTGTGGTTCGGCGCCGGGACGGTGCCAGCGGTACTGACAGCGATGATCATGTGCATCTTTCCGATCGTCGTGAATGTCGCTACGGGACTTGCTGCGACCGAACCGGAATTGCAGGACGTGATGCGAACGTTGCGGGCGACGAAGTGGGAAATCCTCTGGAATATCGGCCTGCCGCGCACGATGCCTTACTTCTTCGCCTCGCTGAAAGTCGCCGCCACGTTGGCGTTTGTCGGCACGGTGATTTCCGAAACGGTGGCTTCCAACCGCGGCATCGGCAATTTGATGATGATCGCAAGCTCGAGCTTCGACGTGCCGCTGGTCTTCGCCGGACTGTTTATCCTCGCGGCCCTGGGTGTGGCGCTCTATGCGGGTTTTTCGCTGATCGAGGGACGGGTCACCGGCTGGGCAGTGCGCAGCGACAATTTTGCGGGTGGCGGTTAACCCGTCAGCCCAGGACTTCGACCTTGATGTCGGCAGCACGCAGCGCCTCGATCGTCGACGCCAGATGAGACCGGTCGCGGGTCTCGATCACGACTTCCAGAACCACGGCCTTGGCCGGCAGATCGGTAAAGATCCGCTGATGCGAGACCTCGACGACGTTCGCCCCTGCGTTGCTCAGCACGGTGACGACCGCGGCGAGCTGGCCCGGCCGGTCCACAATGTCGAAGTGAAGCCGCGACAGGCGGCCTTCGCGTGCGAGTTGACGGGTCAACACGCCCGACAGTAACCGGGTGTCGATGTTGCCCCCGCTCAAAACCAGGCCGAGGTTGCGGCCCTTGAAGCGCGCTGGATCGGCGAGCACAGCAGCAAGGCCGGCCGCGCCGGCGCCTTCCGTCACCGACTTCTCGATGGTCAGCAACAGACTGAGCGCATGCTCGACGTGCTGCTCGGTCACGAGCACGATGTCGTCGACCAGCGCCCGCACAATCTCCGAGGTAATCGCGCCCGGCGCCTTGACCGCAATGCCCTCGGCCAGCGTGTCGCCGCGCATCGGCAGCGATTGCGCCTTGATCAGATTGTACATGGATGGATAGAGCGCGGCCTGCACGCCGATGACCTCGATCGCGGGCTTCAGCGACTTCGCCGCCACCGCCATGCCGGAAATCAGGCCACCGCCTCCAATCGGCACGAGCAGGACGTCGAGATCGGCCACTGAGGCCAGCATCTCGAGCGCGATGGTGCCCTGGCCGGCGATGATTGCGGGATCATCATAGGGATGGATGTAGGTCAGGCTTCGGCTGCGGCCATACTCTTTTGCCAGAGCGGCGGCGTCTTCCAACGTCGCGCCGCCCTCGATCACGGTCGCTCCGTGCCGTCGCGTATTCTCGATCTTCACCGTGGGCGTTCCGAGCGGCACGAAGATGGTGGCAGGGATCGAAAGGCGCGCGGCGTGATAGGCCACGCCCTGCGCGTGGTTGCCGGCGGAGGCTGCGATCACGCCTTGCTGGCGCTGATCGGCGGACAAGGCCGAAAGCCGGTTGAGTGCGCCGCGCTCCTTGAAGGTGGCCGTGAATTGCAGGTTCTCGAACTTGAGCCAGATATTGGCACCGGTGATATCGGACAGCGTGCGGCTGTGGTCGAAATTGGTCGGCTTCACAAAGCCGGCGAGCGTCATGGCTGCCGCTTCGACATCGCGAAGGGTGACCGGCAAGTTTGCCAAAGATTTTTGGGTGATCTCACTCATGTTGATCGAATCTCCGGCCGCGACAATAGCGCCGCTGGCTGACGCCATCCATCATATCATTCTTGATGGCGAAGGGCTCCGGCGATCAGGCCGCGTGCTGGGAGCGGTCTTCCGTGTCGTCAGCTACGCCTGAATCCTGAATGATGCGCTCAAGGTTCGAGGCGCTGGCTTCACACATTACTTGCGAGACGATGTTGCCCGACTTTTCGAAAGCCGCTGCGAGCGATTCAAACTGGGCCTTGGCCACGCGCAAGGCTGATAGCGGCACGGCGATCGAGCCAAAGGCGATGGCAGGCGGCATCTCCTGAAGCGCCGCGAGATGCGCCTCGGCCTCCTCGGCGCGCTGCAAGAACTCAGCCAGCCGCCGCTCCATCTCGGCAACGATGCCCTCGTTGCGCGACTGCTGCTCGGCCAGCCTCGATTTCAGCGCCAGAATTTCATGTTCGAAGGCGCCGATCCTGGCTTCAAGTGCTTTGCGTGCTTCGGCGCTGGCATCGCCCCTCGCTCGCTCGATCCCGAGAAGCTCCCTGCTTTGCTTCAGCAGATCGATATGCGCTTCGAGCATTCTCGCCGCACGGAGCAGGTTGTCCGAATTGCTGCCGTTCGACATCAGGTCGGCGAACCTGCGCAAAAAGCGCAAGACGTCCAATATTTCGGCGGCCGTTGGCCAGGCTGAATTTGACTCGGTCATGAAACCCGAAAAACCAAGGTCGACGAATCTTACAAGAGTCGCCTGCCGCCTGCCCGCCATTCCCGGCCCAAATTGCGACTTATCCCGCGCTTTTCGGCCGGAAACCCAGACCCGTATTCTTCCGGCCCGTATTCCCACGGCTCACTAAATTAACCCGTGGCGCCGATGGCGACGATAGAATGATCGAAATTCAACAACCGTTACGGGAAGAAGGCGACGAACATGGCTGCGGCACCGATCTGCATTACTTGCAACCTTGAACGAACCCTGGTCAGCATCCAGCCTGCCCGGAATCGGCACGACGTAAGGCAATATGAATGCCCGACGTGCAGAAGCGTCTTTCGAATTGTCATGCAGCGCGCGCCGCTGGAATCCGGCGAGGTCGTATTTGAAAATCCCCCGCTACGGGCCAGCAGCCGATAGCCATTTGCGCCACGAGATCCCGAAGCTCACAATTTCGTGGGATACCTCTTTGCGCTGTTTGCGGCGCGGCACGACCGGAATAGGCTGAGTGCGTCGCAACCGCACACCGAGCCAAACCCATGCGCCGCTTCGCCCTGCTTTTAGCGTTCATGATCGTGTGCGTTTCGCCGGCCGCGGCCGGTGACGACGTCGCCACTGCGCGATCCATTATCCGCTCGCAAGTCGAAGCCCTGGCCCGCGATGATGCGGCGGCCGCCTACTCTTATGCCGCGCCCGGCATTCACGAGCGCTTTCCGCAGGCCGAGATCTTTTTGAGCATTGTGCGCAATAGCTACGCGCCGGTCTATCGCCACAAGAGTTTCGAATTTGGCGAGGCGCGCGCTGCCGACGGCAAGGTCGCCCAGCAGGTTCACATCGTCGATGGTGATGGCGTGCCGTGGGAAGCGCTGTATACGCTCGAGCAACAAGACGACGGCAGCCTCAAAATCTCCGGCTGCATGCTGATCAAGAGCGGCCAGGGCGTGTAGCGGGCGCGCCGACCTAAAGCGGATAGGCTGTGGGCGCCTCGACTTCGTGCAGCGCCGGCCTCGTATCGAATGGCTTGAAGATCACAGCCCAGCTGTTTAGCGACAGCTCGCGAAGCCAAAACCGATAATCAAGACCATGACGAAGCCCAGCAAGATAGCGAACACAACGCGAGTGAACCGAATCGAAAGCGACATTTTAGATGGCAGCGGGCCAGTCCGTTCGGCAACCGGCCCACGCGAGACGGCAAGGCGAAACGGCCTCACAATATCAAGCCGTATGCCATAATAACCAACGTCACCGTGCCCACGATCCCAACCACCAACAATTATCGCAGGGCAGTACACCTCAGTAAGATTACGACCTTGCAAAAGAGCAAACAATTCTCCTGCCATGTAGCGAGGAATGAAGCCAATTTGCGCGGCACCGACTAGAACCTCGACGGCGTGGGAATCATAGGGATTATCTGGCTGCGAACGCAAAATCGCCTCGCACAAGTGATGGTGACCGCGTGGGTCCGGGTCGCCAGCGATCGCGCGCAGCGCATGCTGATGGTGGGATTCTCCGACAACCTCAAAGCCGAACGAGCCGTCACCAGCGAGTCTCATGATCTTCCGTATTTTGCTGCCAGCCGGCATATTATCTTGAGAGAGGCGAATACCTGTAGTTACACCATAGAGGCGCTTGGCATACCGGTGCATGTCGAGGTCGTAATACCAATCGATCGTCATCGAATTTATAGGTACACGGCCTAACGGCCCTTGCTGTCGCTCGGCCTGCTCGGCCCGCCTCACGCCATCGCCAACCTTTGCCTGGCCCGCAGCAACAACCCGACCATGATCGTGATGTTGAGCGCATTCCAGGCAAGCCCGTTGAGGAACGCGGCACCATAAGAGCCAGTGGCATCGAAAATCACGCCCGACACCCAGCCGCCAAACGACATGCCGAACACGGAAGCAAAGATCACGATCCCGATTCGCGTTGCGGCTTCCGAGGCCGGCATCGCCTCGCGCACGATGATGGCGTAGCTCGGCACGATGCCGCCCTGGAACAGGCCGAACATCGCCGAGATGATATAGAGCGAGGTGAGGCCGTCAAAGAACAGATAAAGCATCAGCGCCGAGCCTTGCGCGATCGAGCCGAGCAGAAGGGTGCGGATGCCGCCGATCTTGTCGGCGAGAAAACCCGAACCGATCCGGCTGATGATGCCAAAGCCCAGCATCAGCGACAGCATTTCGGCACCACGCGCCACGCCGTAACCGAGGTCGCCGCAATAGGCGACGATATGCACCTGCGGCATCGACATCGCCACGCAGCAGGAAATGCTGGCGAGCGACAGAATGGCGGTCAGCGCATTGGTGGAAAGCCTTAACGCGAGGCGCGGCGGCGACGCATTGACATGGCTGCGCCGCGTTCCCGCCCCCATCAACAGGCGCAGCACGATCAGCGCCAGCGTCATCGCGACCGCTGTGAAGATGCCGATGGCGATATGGGTGGCGCGCCAGCCATGGGTCTGCATGCCCCAATTGATCAACGGCGGCCAGATCGTGCCGCCGATGTAATTGCCGCTGGCGGCGATCGCGACGGCCAGTCCCCGATAGCGCTCGAACCAGTACGAGGCTTCCGCCATCAGCGGCCCGAACGTCGCCGCCGACGACAGGCCGATCAGGAAATGCACCAGGGTGTATTGCCAGATCGTGGGCGACAGACCCGCGCCGATATAGCCGAGGCCGAGAATGCCGATGCCGACGCCGATCGCAGCGACGATGCCGTAGCGGTCGCTGATCTTGCCGGTGACGACCTGGCCGACGCCGAAGCCGAGCATCACCAGCGTGTAGGCGAGCGACGCGGTGCCGCGGGCGGCGGCGAATTCGGCCTGGACCACCGGAAGCGCCACCACGACCGACCACATGCCGACCGCACCCAGCGAGCCGATCAGCACAGCCACGGCAAGGCGTATCCATGCCTGGCGAGAATCAGGAACGAACGGCAACGACTGTTGAGTGAGTTGGGCGGCAATTTCCACGGCGGGCGCAACTTGGTCGGCGATGTCCGCCCGGTCAACCCACACTAGCGCGATATTGGGCATGCGGATGCACCGCAACAGAGTACCATACGTTGCCGCATCCCTCGAAACGGAGCTTTCGCGCCTCCTGGGGATGAGGCGGTGCCCGTCATGGTGAGGAGGCGCGCTGAGCCCGAGCAGGCTGAGCGGAGTCGAAGCCGTTGGCGAACGGCACGAAACAATGAAGCGCCGTCACCGGACGATGCGGAGCCTGTCATCGGGCGCGCATTCGCGCGACCCGTTGGCATCCCCGGGAGAACCATGAAGCCAGTTTCTTGCGCGGTAAATCCCGAAGTTAACCCCTTGCTAACCATATACCGGGCAAAAATTGCCCAGTTGCGAAGTTGAGTGTTCGTCAGCCGCGTAGAACGGGGGAGTACTCCGTGGACGCCAGTGCGGTGCCTCACTTTCGAAACGGTGGTCCTGCGGCCGCCGCGCAGACGTTTGGCCGCCGTGGACGGCATTCGCGAGAGGAAACGGGCAGTATGGTCGATGTCACGGCGGGTCAGGGCGCAGCAGCGCCTGAGACCAGGTTTCCAAGTCTCGGCGAAATCGGCAACATCCTCAAACGTGGCGATCTCGGGCTCGCCTTCGGCGTCCTCACCATTCTGGTGGTGCTGATCCTTCCTCTGCCGTCGATCGTGCTCGACCTGTTCCTGGCGATCTCGATCACGCTGTCGATCCTGATCCTGATGACGTCGCTGTTCATCCAGGCGCCGCTGGAATTCTCGTCGTTTCCGACCATCCTCTTGATCTCGACCATGCTGCGGCTGTCACTCAACCTCGCCTCCACGCGGCTGATCCTGTCGCGCGGCCACGAAGGGACTGATGCTGCCGGTCACGTGATCGAGGCGTTCGGCAACTTCGTGATGGGCGGCAATTTCGTCATCGGCATCATCGTCTTTGCGATCCTGGTCATCGTGAACTTCGTCGTCATCACCAAGGGTTCGGGCCGCATCGCCGAAGTCGCCGCCCGCTTCCACCTCGATTCGATGCCCGGCAAGCAGATGGCGATCGACGCCGATCTCTCGGCCGGCCTGATCGACGAAAAGGTCGCCAAGGAACGCCGTAAGGCGCTGGAGGACGAAAGCGGCTTTTTCGGCGCCATGGACGGTGCCTCGAAATTCGTGCGCGGCGACGCGGTGGCCGGCCTTCTGGTCGTGTTCATCAACATCGTCGGCGGCATCATCATCGGCGTCGCCCAGCAGGGCCTGAGTTTTGCGGAAGCAGGCCATACCTACACCCTGCTCACCGTCGGCGACGGCCTGGTCACGCAAATCCCGGCGCTGATCGTCTCAACAGCGGCCGGCCTTCTGGTCTCGAAGGCGGGCGTCTCGGGCGCGGCCGACAAGGCGCTGATGAAGCAGTTGTCCGGTTATCCGCAGGCGCTCGGCATGTCGGCCGGCGTGATGATCGTGCTCTCGTTGCTACCGGGCATTCCGATGCTGCCGTTCCTGGCGCTCGGCGGCGGTGCCGCCGCGCTGGCGCTCTCGGCCCGCAAGGTCAAGCGTACAGCAACCGCAGCCGCGGCGAGCGCTGCGGCGGCCCCCGCGGCGGCGGCCGCAGCCGCGGCGGCTTCGGCCGAAGAGCCGATCTCGGCGGCGCTCAAGATCGACGATCTCAAGATCGAACTCGGTTATGCGCTATTGCCGCTGGTGAATGGCCCCGACGGCACCGACCGGCTGACCGAGCAGATCAAGGCGCTGCGCCGGTCGCTCGCCATCGAGATGGGCTTTGTGATGCCTTCGGTGCGCATCCTCGACAATGTGCAGCTCGAGGCGAACACCTATGTCATCAAGATCAAGGAAGTGGATGCGGGGTCGGGCCGGATCTGGCCCAATCAATTCATGGCGATGGACCCCGGCGGCAGCCAGGTCGACGTGCCGGGCATCCATACCACCGAGCCGACTTTTGGACTCCCTGCGACCTGGGTCGACGCCAGCCTGAAGGAAGAGGCTTCGCTCAAGGGCTATACCGTTGTCGACGCCGCCACCGTGATGTCGACCCATCTCACCGAGCTGCTCAAGAACAACATGTCCGACCTGTTGTCCTACGGTGAGGTGCAGAAGCTTCTCAAGGAATTGCCGAAGGAACAGGGCGAACTGGTCAAGGACATCGTGCCGGCGCAGATCACGATCTCGGGCATCCAGCGCGTGCTTCAGCTTCTGTTGGCCGAGCGGATCTCGATCCGCGACCTCTCCACGATTCTGGAAGGCATCGCCGACGCGCTCGCCTTCTCGCGCAACCCGGCAACCGTGGTCGAGCATGTCCGCGCTCGCCTCGCGCGCCAGATCTGCGCCCAGAACACCACCTTCAACGGCTATCTGCCGCTGATAGCCCTGTCGGCGAAATGGGAGCAGGCCTTTGCCGAATCGCTGGTCGGCCAGGGCGAAGAACGCAGCCTCGCCATGCAGCCGTCGCGCCTGTCGGAATTCATGACGATCGTGCGCGAAAGGTTCGAACATGCCGCGCGCGAAGGCGAGTCGCCGGTGCTGGTCACCTCGGCGTCGATCCGGCCCTTCGTCCGTTCACTGGTCGAGCGCTTCCGCGCGCAGACCACCGTGTTGTCGCAGTCGGAAATCCATCCCCGCGCCCGGCTGAAAACGGTCGGCAGCATCTAGCGCGCCAAGGTCGCCGGGAAGCCGCACAGATCCCGCAAGAAAGCGCGTTCGCCCGCGAAGCAGGGCGGCGCAGCGCTTGTTTTTTAGCCACAGGCAACTGATTTCTTTATTTTCCGTAATCCGGAGCCTTTTTAGCTCGAAAGCCGGACATTTTCTTAAGTAACTATATTTACTGTTAAATTTTGAATTTAGCCGGACCTTATCGCACAATAGATCGCGAAATATCACGTATTATCACTGCCTTGTGATCACCCCTTAGGAAACGAAGGCCCAGTTCCTACGTTTCTAGAGCCTGAGGTGATGAACCTGTCGGCGAATAAAGACGACGAATTCGAAACAGGGCAGGCGGCAGGAGGCTTGGATGAATCATTCGATTTACAGCGCCGATCGCACGACGCACCTCAAGATTGTCGTTATGGCGCTTATTGCCGGTATCGCTGTGGCAGGTTTTGGAATTTCGGCTCGCACGTTCTCGGATGACGGTTCGACGCAGACTGCGCGCGTCATCAAGGCAGGCAAGCCGGTTGTTGTAACTAGTTCGAACACATCAGTGGTGCGATAGAAATTGATGGCGCGATAAGAAATTCAGGAATTCACGCGGCGCTTTACCAGCCCCCCAAGGTCGCCACGTGGATATATGGAAGACCCAACTTCCCCCCAAGTTGGTCCTTTCGAAAACGCCCGCTCCCCACGGGCGTTTTCTTTTTGTGGGGTAGCTGAAGACTACTTAGCTAAACGCTGAGTGGCCGCATGGTTCGAGATGCCGCGTCAAGTGACGCGGCTCCTCACCATGAGGGTCTAAACCAAGCCGCAAACAACGACCTCTCCCGAGGAGGCGCGAAGCGCTGGGATCGTTACCGACTTCCAGGTAAGTTTCTAGCGCGCGGGCGGAACAGTCTCGATCAGCTTACCCATGAGGATCGGCGTCGAATGCGGATTGCCGTCGGGCGATCCGCCGGCCTGCTCGACCGTGACGGCGTAGGTCGCCGACTTGACCGTGTCGGGATCATAGGAGGCGAGCACCGGACGCGAGGTGAACTGGTCAGCCCCGACCACGCCGAGCGAACGAGGCTTTCCCCCCAGCTTGTCGGAGATCAGCCACAGCTCGTAGCTTGAACCAGCGTCGGCGGATGCGCCGACCTTGCGCACCGTGAAATTCCTGGTGGCTTCGTCGACGGTCAGGATAAACGCGGGGCCGCCGCCATCCTTTTGAAGGACGGCAACATATTGAGCGGATGCTTTCGGCGCCGATTGAGGCGTCACCTGCGCCACCTGGGTTTTTGACTTCGGCCGCATGCTGTCCGGCAGCAAATCCGGCATCGAGGCACCAACGCCGATCATCACGACCAGCGCGGCTGCGATGGCAGAGGTCGCAGTTGCAACAGCGCGCCAGCGCCGTGCTCTCGCAGCCAGTTGAATGACGTTGGAAGTATCAGTGACCACAGGCGCCGCATCGGCCGCGGGGGCCGAGGGCGCCGGTTGCGGTAGCACGATCGGCGCCTGCTGTCCGGAATGACCGATGGCGGCCTTGATCTTCTCCCACAGTTCGGGGCGCGGCTCGACCGAGCCAACCATCTGGTTGAGCGCGCCGAGCTTGTGCTCCCACGCAACAACGGCCGCCGTGAAGTCCTTGTCGACGGACATCATGGTTTCTACCTGCGCCCGCTCTTCGGCATCGAGCGTGCCGAGTGCATATTCGGCGGCGAGCGCGATATGGTCTTCGCTATGGGCCATCTTCCAAAATCCAGACCGTTAGAGTCCGAGACACTCCCTGATATCCATCATGCTGCGACGCAGCCAAGTCTTCACCGTATTGACCGGCGCTCCGAATTTCTCTGCCAGTTGCTCGCGGCTCCAGCCGTTGTAATAGGCGAGCAGCACAAGCTTTTGCCGATCCGGCTCCAGCCGGCCTACACACTCCAGAAGCCGTTTCAGGTCTTCCGTCATTTCACGCCGGGCCAACGGATCTGGCGTGTCGGCTGCCACCTCCATGGCCGCCGGCTCTTCCTCGATCGAGCTCTCGCTGCGCTTTCGCACGACGTCGATCGCCCGATTACGCGCAATCGACGCCATCCATGTGATCGGCGAAGACTGGCCCGGATTGAACGATCCGGCGCTGTTCCAGATCTTGACGTAAGCTTCCTGTACGACTTCCTCTGCGAGATCCTGACGGCGCAAGATACGGAGCACTACGCCAAAGAGTTTCGACCGGGTGGCGGCGTAGAGCCGCTCGAAAGCAGCCTGATCGCCCTTCGCCACCGCGGCAATCAGCCAGACCAGTTCGGCCGGCGTCAGCATCATTTAGCGTCCCCTAAAATCGCGATGCCCGTCGCATAGTTCGCCATAAACGGTATCCCGAGCCTGTCGTATCACATCTTGGGCCTGATCAGTCCATCGGGAAAACGATCAAAAAGGCTGTGGCCAGGCGGGGAACGAATGTCAAATCCACGTCCGAGAGCCACGCCAAAAACCCGGGGCTTTTTGAGACCCGGGTTTCGGCAAGCAAACGATAGAGAGCAATGAAAAGCGCTTTAAGCGATCGCCCCGATCCGCGCACGCATCAAGCCGATGCTGTCGAGATCGGCCTGTTCGCGGGCGCTTTCTTCGGCGCGCTCACGCGCCTGATCGCGCTCGTCGAGCAGTTCGACTTTCTTCAGCTCGTCGAACGCCTCGGCGAGAAGACCGCGGGCGTCCTCAAGCTGAATGCGCAGCTCTTCAGCCGAACGGGTGAGATTTTCCCGGCGCTGGATCGCGGCCTTGGCATAGGTCGGATAGGCAAAGTGCGACGGGTCGTTGATTCCCGCACGTTCCTGTTCAGTCTGGATTTCGCGCTCCAGGTCGACCGACATGCGCTGGAAATCAGCAATCATGCCCTCGATCTGAGACACCCTGCGGCGCTTTTCATCGACCTGAAACTTCTTCAGACGGATCAGCGTTTCACGTGACTTCATCGACTCATACTCCCCAGAAGTCCCGATATACATGCGGGACAGTGCCGGCTCCCCGTCGGGGCCCCGCCGGCATTACAACCGTGGCGCGGATGATGGCCTGACAAAGTTAGCGTTCCGTTTCCAAACCCTTCAGGATTCGATCTAATCGCCCGTAACCTTCCTTGAGGCCGGTACTCTCGTCCTTTCCCTGGCGCAAAAAGGCCTCGAGCGGCTGGTGGAGGCGGATGGCCTCGTCAACCTCCGGGCTTGAGCCTGCTTTATAGGCGCCGAGCCGGATCAATTCCTCCATATCCGCATAGGTCGCCATCACTTGGCGAGCCTTGGTGATGACAGGCAGAAAGGCCGGATCGGCCGATTTCGGCATGGTGCGCGAGACCGATTTGAGAATGTTGACGGCCGGAAACCTTCCGCGTTCCGCGATCCGCCGCTCCATCACGATATGGCCGTCGAGGATGCCGCGAACCGCATCCGCAATCGGCTCATTATGATCGTCGCCATCGACCAGCACTGTAAAAATGCCGGTGATGGTGCCTTGACCCGAGCCAGGGCCGGCCCGCTCCAACAGCTTCGGCAGTTCGGTGAACACCGTCGGCGTGTAACCCTTGGCGGTCGGCGGCTCGCCGGCGGAGAGACCAATTTCGCGTTGCGCCATCGCAAAGCGCGTCACGGAATCCATCAGGCACAGCACGTCCTTGTTCTCGTCACGGAAATGCTCCGCGATCGCGAGCGTGAGGTAAGCCGCCTGCCGCCGCATCAAAGCGGGCTCGTCGGACGTGGCCACCACCACCACTGAACGCGCGAGACCCTCATCGCCGAGATCGTCTTGCAGAAATTCCTGCACCTCGCGGCCGCGTTCGCCGACGAGGCCGATCACGGTGATATCCGCATCGACATTGCGCGCCAGCATCGACAAGAGCACCGACTTGCCGACGCCGGAGCCGGCGAAAATACCGAGCCGCTGACCGCGGCAACAGGTGAGGAATGTGTTGAGCGCGCGCACGCCGAGATCAAGCGGCGCACCTACTCGCTTGCGGGAATGCGCCGGCGGCGGCGTGTTGCGGTAAGGCACGGGGGACGCTCCTTGCGTCAGCGGCCCCTTGCCGTCGATCGGTTCTCCCATGGCGTTGAGAACCCGCCCCAACCATTGAGGAGAGGGGCGCACCTGGTTGCCGGAATTGCCGATCACCGCCCGGCAGCCGCGCCTCACCCCGTCCAGACCGGCAAACGGCATCACCACCGCATTGTTGCCGGTGAATCCGATGACCTCACAGGGAATGAAGCGGTTGCCGCCGGTATCGATCACGATGCGCGCGCCGACGCTCATGGCGTGAATGGGGCCTGCGATCTCCACCATCAGGCCACGAACGCCGACCACGCGGCCATACATGTTGATTCCATCGATGTCGCTGATCTGCTCGGCGAGCGCCTTCATTGCGAAAACCTTAAGTTTTCACGCATTGGGAGCCGGACCTTAACTTGGTGTTTACTCGCATCGTTAATCATTACGTCACTGTCTTTGGTGACTGAGGACGCTCGACCTGTAAAAGGAAGGGTGAGTCCTGAGAGTCGGTTAGGCCCGCCTCTTAATGTAGAGCTTGAGCGAGATCGGATACAAAAAACTGCTTCGAAGCAATATCTTAGGGCGATTCGAAAAAAATTGCACTCAAGTATCTTGCGGATCAGAATCAGATTTTGTTAACCATATCCCGTCAGGATCCGAATCAGTTGTTCAAAGGCGTTTTGAGTGCCGCAAGTGCGGCCGACCTGACGCCCGGAGCGGCGACTATAGGGGACTGGCATGCGCGTATTGCTGATAGAAGATGACAGCGCCGTCGCGCAGTCGATCGAATTGATGCTGAAATCCGAGAGCTTTAACGTCTACACCACGGATCTCGGGGAAGAAGGCGTCGATCTCGGAAAACTTTACGATTACGATATCATCCTGCTCGATCTCAATCTTCCGGACATGTCCGGTTACGATGTGCTCAAGCAGCTTCGGGTGTCCAAGATCAAGACACCCATTCTGATCCTCTCCGGCCTCGCCGGCATCGAGGACAAGGTCAAGGGTCTCGGCGTCGGCGCCGACGACTATATGACCAAGCCCTTCCACAAGGACGAATTGGTCGCCCGCATTCATGCGATCGTGCGCCGTTCCAAGGGCCACGCCCAGTCGGTGATCCAGACCGGCGATCTCGTGGTCAATCTCGACACCAAGACAGTCGAGGTCGGCGGCCAGCGCGTGCATCTCACGGGCAAGGAATACCAGATGCTGGAGCTGCTTTCGCTCCGCAAGGGTACCACGCTGACCAAGGAAATGTTCCTCAACCACCTCTATGGCGGCATGGACGAGCCCGAACTGAAGATCATCGACGTCTTCATCTGCAAGCTGCGCAAGAAGCTCGCGAATGCTTCCGACGGCCGC
Organism: Bradyrhizobium sp.; assembly: GCA_049509335.1. GTDB lineage: Bacteria > Pseudomonadota > Alphaproteobacteria > Rhizobiales > Xanthobacteraceae > Bradyrhizobium. The sequence goes on from JBEKZZ010000006.1 coordinate 32,405, forward strand.
AACTTCATCGAAACCGTGTGGGGCCGCGGCTACGTGCTGCGCGAGCCGCACGAGCATGAAGAGCGCATTCCCGCCTGACCCTTTCGTGCGAGCCTGCTGGCTCACTCCTCCCAGACTGGACCCCGCCGCAAATGGCGGGGTTTTTATTTGGGGATTGAACCGGCCATTGCCGTATTCCGACTGAATGGGGCGTGCAAATCTTCCCGTCTCGCGATTCACGGGGGCTAACGGATGATCCTTCAATCGCTCGCCGGGCTGCCGGCGTTTCTGGTCTATTTCTGCACCGCGATCTTTGCGGTCATCGTCTATCTCTTCGTCTATACGCGCATCACTCCACATGACGAGTTCAAGCTGATCCGCGACAACGACCCGGCGGCCGCGGTTGCGCTGGGCTTGAGCCTGCTCGGTTTTACCTTGCCGCTGGTCAGCGCGATCGCCCATTCCGCCAATATCGTGGACTGCCTGATCTGGAGCCTGATCGCGCTGATCGTCCAGGTCGTGGTCTATTATGTCATCAAGATCCCGGTGCCTAACCTGTCGGCCAAGATCGCGGCAGGTGAACTCGCACCCGCGATCTGGCTCGGACTGTCTTCGCTCGCCGCCGGTGCGCTCAACGCCGCCTGCATGATGGGCTGACGTGACGAGCCCGCCTCCCACGGAATTCGGCAAGCGCAAGCCGGCGCCCCTGGCGGCCGCCTCCTCCTCGCCCGTCAAACGCTCCGGCCATGTGGCGCTTCTCATGATGGGCACGCTCGCGGTCGGCGGCAGCGCCTATGCCTTGATGCCGCGCGAAAACTGTCAACCGAACGGCCCTGGAATGGCCGCGCCGCCGTCGCCGGAAGCAGTTAGCGCCTGCGCGTCGCGCACTTCTTCGGGGAGCGGCGGCCATGGCGGATTGTGGTCGCGCCGCACCAGTTTCTTCGGCGGCGATTCCGCCGCTTCCCCGGCGGGATCAAGCGCTTCCACCAGCAGCGAAACATCCCGCGGCGGTTTTGGCAGTTTTGCGCGGTCGATCGGCGCGCATTTTTCCGGTAGCTGATCATCAACATTGCAGGAAGCGAATTAGCTCGCGCTTGCGCCAGACTGAGACGCATGTCTTAACTGCCTCGCAACAACAGAACATCCAGGACTGCATCATGAAACGCTCGCGCCGCGTCGTCTTGACCATGATGGGAAGCGGAACCATCGGCGCCGTCTCGATGGGTTTTGTCCGGCGGCGCGACTGCGGTCCGGGTCTCGTCGGCGAGGTGGTCACCGGTCTGGACGAGCGGCCGGTCATGGAGTGTCATGCACCGGCCTATGGCGGTTTCGGCCATTTTCCGCACCGTTTCCACGGCCACGGCGGAAGTTAGCGTTCGCGATGCGACGACTTGCCTGCCGCGAGCGCGATGACTGGCAGGCCACCGCCGAGGCCTGCGGATTCGATTTCCACACCATCGACGGCGTACGCTACTGGGACGAGCGCGCTTTTTACGCCTTTACGCTCGCCGAAATCGAAGACCGCATCGAAGCCCCGACGGGCGAAATCGATGCGATGTGCCTCGAACTCTGTGACCGCGTGGCCGCCGACGAGAGGCATCTGAAGCGGTTGCGGATACCGGAGGCATTCTGGCCCTTGATCCGCGACTCCTGGCGCCGCAGGGACGGCAGCCTCTATGGCCGGCTTGATCTCAGCTATGCCGGCAGCGGCGACGCAAAACTTCTGGAATATAACGCCGACACGCCGACTTCGATCTTCGAGGCCGCCGTATTTCAATGGACCTGGCTCGAGCAGGGAATCGAGCGGCGGCTGCTTGAGCCCGGCGCCGATCAGTTCAACTCGCTGCATGAGCGCCTGATCGAGGCCTGGAAGAAGCTTGGTGCTATAAACCACCTGCATCTGGCAGGCCTGCTCGACAATCCGGAAGATGCCACCACGCTGGCTTATCTCGAGGACACGGCCAAACAAGCCGGTCTCAAGACCACGTTGCTTTCCATCGAGAGCATCGGCTGGCACGAGGGCTCAGGCTTTGTCGATGTGGACAATGGGAAGATCGCGCTCGCTTTCAAGCTTTATCCCTGGGAGTGGATGTTTCACGATGCCTTCGGTGAAAAGCTCGCAGGCGCGCCTACCCGATGGATCGAGCCGCCGTGGAAAGCCATCCTCTCCAACAAAGGCATGCTCGCCCTGCTGTGGGAGATGTTTCCCGGCCATCCCAACCTGCTGCCGGCCTTTTTCGAGGATGAGCCGAACGCACGAAGCCTCAGTTCGTCGTTCGTGCGCAAACCGCTGCTTTCCCGCGAAGGCGCCAACATCGCCATGGTCCGTCACGGCCACGTCGTCGCCGAGCAGCAAGGACCGTACGGCGCTGAGGGCTTTATTCGTCAGGCCTTGGCGCCGCTGCCGAATTTCTCCGGTCAATATCCGGTGTTAGGGGCCTGGCTCGTCGACCACGTGCCCTGCGGATTATCGATCCGCGAAGACGAAAATCCCGTCACGGGCAACGCATCGCGCTTTTTGCCGCACGCGATACTTTGAGAAGCAGCCCGCTTATCGCGCCGCGACGGCCGCCGCCCTTTGCGGCATGCCGCCGGCAAGCCCCGGCTTTGCGGTCCGGCTCGCGTTCGGGCGGTAGAGTCCGCGCCGCTCGGGATAGGGTTTGAAGGCGTCCGAAATGCCCACCACGGACTCGGCCGCACCCAGCACCATGAATCCGTCGGATTCGACTAGCCTGGAAAGGCGCTCGAAGATCCCGGCCTTGGTGTCCTGATCGAAATAGATCAGCACGTTACGGCAGAAGATGATGTCGAACGTTTCGAGATGACCAAAATCCTGAAGCAGGTTGAGCTGGCGATGCTGCACCATGGAGCGGATATCGGCGTTGAGCTGCCACATATCTCCGACCTGCACGAAATGCTTCACCAGCAGTTGAATCGGCAAGCCGCGCTGAACCTCAAACTGGCTGAAGATGCCGGCCTTGGACTTTTCCAGAACGCCTTGCGAGAGATCCGTCGCCACGATATCGATCTTCCAGCCCGCAATCGCGGTGCCCAGCTCCTTGAGACACATCGCGATCGAGTAGGGTTCCTGTCCGGTGGAGGAAGCCGCGCACCAGATTCGTAAGGAACGCTTGGCGGCGCGCGCCTGCAACAGCGCCGGCAGCATGGTGTCCTTCAAATGATCGAAGGGGGTCTTGTCGCGGAAGAAGAAGGTTTCGTTGGTGGTCATGGCCTCGACCACTTCGGCGATCATCGCCTCGGCACCGCCCGCCCTCATTTTCTGCACGAGTTCAGTAATACCCGGCAGGCCCGCTTTGCGGGCCAGCGGCACCAGCCGGCTTTCGACGAGATATTGCTTGTCCGGAGACAGATCGAGCCCGGAGCGCTCCTTCAGGAGCTTCCGCAAGAACTCATAATCCAACGGCGTCACGAGCGATCTCCTGAAAACAACCTGACGAGTTTCGGTGCGATCTGATTGAGCGGCAGCACAGCCGCGCAGATGCCGGCATGAGCGGCCGCGCCCGGCATGCCCCACACCACGCTTGTGGCTTCGTCCTGCGCGATCACACTGCCGCCGGCCGCGACGATGTCCCTGCCGCCGCGCATCCCGTCCGATCCCATTCCCGTCAGGATCAGCGCCAGAATGGAGCCCTGCCAGATGTCGACTGCGGAAGCGAAGAGCGGATCAACCGCGGGTTTGCAGAAATTCACCGGCGGACCGTCATCGAGGGCGATGACGGTCTCCATACCCTGACGCACCACACGCATGTGGCGGCCGCCGGGCGCGAGATAGATGTGACCGGGCTTGACCGCTTCACCATCGACGGCCTCTCTCGCCGGCCGGTTGCTGGCGCGCGCCAGATGCTCGGCGAGAATCGTCGTAAACGTCGGCGGCATGTGCTGGGTGATCAGCACTGGGAAACGATCGATCACCGGACCGATGTCGGCAACAACGCTCATCAGCGCTTGCGGACCGCCCGTCGACGAGCCGATCAGGAGGACGCGGGGATTTTGCGACGAGAAGCTGCGCCGCACTACCGGCGCACTTGCAGCTACCGCCGTGGGCGCACGATGCACGGTTTCCCGGATCCGGTCGGGCGCGGGGACGAGCGCGGGCGCGGCCGTTGGATGGGATGATCGGCGAACCTTGGCGCCGAGATGGCGGATTTTTTGCACCAGATCGTGGCGGAAGGTCTCGGCGGCCGTGGCCTCGCGGGTGCTTTCCGGCTTCGGGATATAATCGGAAGCGCCAAGCGACAGCGCCTTGAAGCTGATCTCCGCATTGCGGCGGGTCAGCGTCGAGGCCATGATGACGATCAGGTTGCGTTTCTTCGCCAGAAGCAGGGGGAGCGCGGAAATGCCGTCGAGCTCCGGCATTTCAATATCCAGCACGGCGATATCGGGATTGATGCGCTCGATCTGGTTGACCGCCTCCAGACCGGTACGCAACGACGCCGCCACGGCGATGTCGGGCTCCGATCCAAGCCAGCGGGAGATCATGCCCCTGATGACGACAGAATCGTCAACCAGCATCACCCGCAGCGGTTCTTGCTGCAGCGAGCCAGGAGCCGCCGGACTTGTCAACGCAACACTCATTACTCAACTACTCACCAACCGAACTCAACTCACCGGCCGAAATCGAACATACGCTTCAGCCGTATCACCGCCGGCTCGTGAGCCGCCCGGCAAATAAGGAAAATCAGATCAGACCGACTTCCTGGAACTTGGCCGTGACGATGTCCTTGTCGAACGGCTTCATGATGTATTCGTTGGCGCCGGCGTGAAGCGCGCGCGCAATGTGCGCCACGTCGTTTTCCGTCGTGCAGAACACCACCTTGGGCTGGTCGCCGCCGGGCATGCGGCGGAGATTGCCGAGGAATTCGTAGCCGTCCATGATGGGCATGTTCCAGTCCAGGAGAATGGCTTCAGGCAATCCGCGTTTGCAGACCTCGAGCGCCTTCTCGCCGTCTTCGGCTTCGACGATCTGGAAATCCAGACCTTCCAGAATGCGCCTTGCGACTTTTCGGATGACGCTCGAGTCATCCACGACCAGACATGTTTTCATTGTTGTTTGCCTTTGTCCTTAGAAAACCAGTTGGGATTCTTTCACGACGCGATCATCAGACCTCAAGCCGCCATCATGTCAGGCGAAATTTCGAGCACCCGATCGACATCCAGCACGACCATCAACTGCCCATCGAGGCGGTGCACGCCTCCTGCCAGCTTGGCCATACGGGGATCGAGATTAACCGGATTTTCTTCGCGGCTTTCGTCGGCAAGGCGAAGCACCTCGCCGATCTGGTCGATCAGGAGACCGTAGGATTCGCCGCGAAGATCGACGCCGACCGCCATCGGCGGCTTGCCATCATCGTTTTTCGGCAAACCGAGACGGGCGCGCATGTCGATCACGGTGACGATCCGGCCGCGCAGATTGAGGACGCCGGCGATCTCGCGCGAGGCCAGCGGAACGCGGGTCACGCGTTCCGGCATGAAAACGTCCTGCACCCGCGAGATCGGCAGGCCGAACAACTGGCCGCCGATCATGGCGGTGACGTATTCGGCCACAGTGCCTTCGACGGCTTCGGTTTTGCTGGTCATGCTTTGATCCCTATGCCGCCTGCCGGTTCATCTCGGATGTCTGCTCCTTGAGCGCCGCGATCAGACCCGGACGGTCGAACTTCGCGACGTAATCGTGGAAGCCCGCCTGACGTCCGCGCTCGATCGCCGCCGGCGACACCAGCGACGACAGCGCAATGATCGGCATCGAGGCAAGATGCGCATCGGACCGGATCGTCTCGGCAAACTCGAAGCCGTTCATGTCGGGCATTTCGATGTCGGTCAGCACCACGTCGAAGGGCTGGCCCGAACGCAGCGCCACGAGGCCTTCCTGGGCGTTCGGCGCAACGCGAACCTTGTAGCCCGCCGCCTTGAGCACCGGCGCCAGCATGTTGCGGAAGAACGCGGAGTCGTCGACCAGCAGCACCGATTGCGCGGACTGCGAAGGACGCATTTCCTTGCGGCTGAACCAGTCGGAGAACGCCATCGGCAGGAAGTGGCCGACGTCGATCACCTCGGTCGCCTGTCCCTTGATCACGGCGGAGCCGAGAATGCCGTCGCTCGAGCCGGCCACCTCGATGTGGAGGCGCTCTTCGACGATATCGATGATTTCGTCGACCACGAGCCCCATGGAGCGGCCGTCGTCGGCAAATACCAGGATCGGCTGCGAGCCGGAGGTGCGGACATTCACGCCGGCCATCTGCACCAGCGGCATCAGCTGTTCGCGGTATTGTACCATCGAGCGGCCGTTGGAGAGCTCGATCTTCTCGGCGGCGATTTCCTCAAGACGCGTCACCAGACCCAGCGGCACGGCCTTGGGCTGGCTCGAGCCGGCGCGGAACACCAGGAGCGAGGTCAGTTGCTCGACGCCAGCGGCGCGATGTGCTGCATTCTCGTCCGCGATCTCGTGGCTGGCATTGCCGGAAGCGCCGAGCGCCTTGGCGAAACCGTTAGGATCGATGATCATGATGACGGCGCCATCGCCCAGGATGGTGTTGCCGGAGAACATGTCGATGTGACGCAGCTTGGTCGACATCGGCTTGACCACGATTTCCTCGGTGTGGAACACGCCGTCGACCACGATACCGAAGGTCTGGCTGCCGACCTGCGTGACGACGATGAAGCCGTTTTCGGGATCGGAGGACGAACCGTCGTCGATCTTGAGCAGCTTCTTCAGGTGCATCAACGGCAACAGCTTGTTGCGCAGGCGAAGCACCGCGGTGTCCTTGATCCGCTCAATGCGGTGTTCGGAATTGGCGCGCGCGCGCACCAGTTCGACCACCGATAGCTGCGGAATGGCAAAGCGGTCGCCGCCGGCTTCGACGATCAGCGCCGAGACGATCGCGAGCGTCAGCGGGATCTTGATGGTGACGGAGGAGCCTTCGCCGGCGACCGACTTGATGTCGATGGTACCGCCGATCTGATCGATGTTGGTGCGCACCACGTCCATGCCGACGCCACGGCCCGACACGCTGGTAACAGCAGCGGCGGTCGAGAAGCCCGGCGCGAAAATGAATTTGTGGATCTGCGCTTCCGTCATCTTTTCCAGTTCAGCCTCGTTGACGAGACCGTTCTGGAGCGCCTTGGCCTTGATCCGCTCGGTGTTGAGGCCGCGGCCGTTGTCGGCGATGCAGATGATGATGTGGCCGCCTTCATGATAGGCGGACAGGCGGATCGTGCCCGTCTCCGGCTTGCCGGCGGCGGCGCGCTCGGCGGGCGTCTCAAGCCCGTGATCGGCCGAATTGCGGACCATGTGGGTCAAGGGGTCCTTGATCAGGTCTAGTACCTGGCGGTCGAGTTCGGTATCGGCGCCGTGCATTTCGAGTTCGATCTGCTTGTGCAATTCGCTCGAGAGGTCGCGCACGATACGCGGCAGCTTCTGCCAGGCGTTGCCGATCGGCTGCATCCGCGTCTTCATGACGCCTTCCTGCAGCTCGGCCGTGACATTCGACAGCCGCTGCAAGGGTACCTTGAATTCCGTGTCCTCGTTGCGCCGCGAGATTTCCAGGAGTTGGTTACGCGTCAGCACGAGCTCGGACACCATGGTCATCAGGTGTTCGAGCGTGTCGACATTGACGCGGATCGACTGGTTGGCGACACGGTCACCGTCGCCGCCGGCGTCCAGTTCAATGGCCGTCTTGGCTTTCTTGGCCGCCGATTTCGGAGCCTTCTCGGGCACAGGCTCGGCTTCAGCTTTGACAGCCGGTGGGGCCTTGGCTTCGACCTTGACTTCGACCTTCGCAGCCACAGGCTTTGGAGCCGGCGCCAGCGGAACAGGCTCAGCGGCGGTTTCGCGGAAGGCGCGTTCAAGATCGTCAAGCGACACTTCGCCCGGCCGCAACTCGCGTTCCAATATCTGATACGTCAACGTACCTGCGATATTGGCAGGCTTTTCCGGAACCGGCGCGGCCGGCACAGGCGCGACTACGGGTGCCGCAGCCTCGGCAGCGACAGCCGCCATCGCGGCCATGCCGCGATCGACCATCTGGTGAAGCTGCACGATCAGATCCTGATCGTTGCCCTCGGGCTCTGCTTCGGTGGCCTCCAGCCCGCCAAGGATTTCCTTGATGCGGTCGATACTGCTCAAGATCAGCGTCACCGCCTCGGCGGTAACCGGCATGCCGTCGCGGAATTTGCCCATGAGGGTTTCGCCGGCATGGGCCAGCGCTTCCAGCCTTGGCAGGCCGAGGAAGCCACAGGTCCCCTTGATGGTGTGCACCAGACGAAAGATGTTATCCAGGATCTTGGCGTTGTTCGGTTCCTGCTCAAACTTCACCAGCTGATTGTCGACGGTGTCCAGGCTCTCGCTGGTCTCCGTCAAAAACTCTCTCAAAAGATCGTCCATGAAATCCGGCCTTCACCCCAACGCGTGCGCTCGACGCGGTTCCCGAGTGTGACCAGCTTCTCTGCAAAGCGTTTAATATTGGTTGAGTAAATGGAAAAGAACGGCCTCAACAAATAGATAAGCCGCCCCCGTAAGATTACGGAATACGGCGTATACCGTTTATTAACCGGCGCTCTCGCCGAGCGACGCCTTCAGCCAAGCTGAAAGCGCTGTCACTTCAATCGCACGCGACGTCAGACGGCCGTCACCACGATCGCTTCGCCCTCGGCGACGAGCTTGACGCCGAGCCCGCAAGCCTGGGCCAGCAGGCGGGTATAATAAGGCTGCACCGAATGGGCATCGCTCACGGTGAGATGCGGCGAGCTGAGGAGATCGGCGATATTTTGCGGCAGACGGGCATTCAGCCCGCTGGCCATGACGCGAAAACCGAATGTCTCGCCTTCGCCGATCGCGTCGACCGTCAACACCCCGCCGCGCGGAATGGTCTGTTGCGCGATCACCATCATGTTGAGCAAGAGCTTGACGCGATTCTTGGGCAACAATAGCCGCGGCAGGTTCCAGGCGATCGTGGTCTTGCCGTCCTCGATATGGCCCCGCGCCATGTTCTGCGCATCGCCGAGATCGATCTGGGCGCCCGCCGATCCGGCCGCGCCAAACGCCAGACGGCAGAACTGCAAGCGGGCCGACGCCGTCTTGGCGCTCTTGCGGATCAGGTCAAGCGCGAATTCGCGATCTTCAGGCTTGGGATTGTCGTCCAGCACTTCGAGCCCGTTGACGATGGCCCCCACCGGGCTGATCAGATCGTGGCACACCCGCGAACAAAGCAGCGCCGCCAGTTCAAGGGCGTCGGGGGCGGGACCGGAAGACGGGGCATCAGACATGGAGCGTTCCTGAAAATCGATGACGGCGCTACCCAAACGAATCATGCAAGTTTAAAGGCTTGATACACTGCACAAGCTTGCACTGCCAACAAGCCGCCGGAACCCGTCCGGCGCTGTGACTTAATCGCCGCGAATTGAGACTTTCATGAGCCCGCCGACCGGAAATCCAGCCTCGCCTTTGCCAATCGACCGTCGTGCCGTGGCCGATCTGATGGCGCCGCTGACCGAGCTTGTCGCTTCTGCCGGATCGGCGATCCTCAAGGTCGATCGCAAGCGGATGCGCATCGATGGCAAGACCGACGGCTCGCCGGTAACGGAAGCCGACCTTGCCGCCGACCGCATCATCGCCGATGGCCTCCGGCGGCTCGCTGGCGATATTCCGGCGCTGTCGGAAGAACGGGTGACGCCGGCCCACGCCGGTTGTCCGGAGCTTTTCTTCCTGATCGACCCCCTGGACGGCACCAAGGAGTTCGTCGCCGGCCGCGACGAGTTCACCGTCAATCTCGCTTTGGTGGCGAACGGCGTGCCGCTGCTCGGCATCATCGGCGCACCGGCGCTCGGACTGATCTGGCGCGGCCTGGTCGGCCAGGGTGCTGAAAAGCTCGCGACCCATAGCGGGATGGGACCGGCCCAGCCAATTCGCACCCGGCGCTTCCCCTCCCCTGGCCAGCCCTGGATCGCGGCGGTGAGCCGCTCGCACGCCGACGCCGCGACCGAAGCCTTTATTGACGCCCGCCCCGGTGCGATCCGCGAACGGCTCGGCTCGGCGATCAAATTGGCCAAGGTCGCGGAGGGCGCGGTCGATATTTATCCGCGGCTCGGCCCCACCAGCGAATGGGACATCGCGGCCGGACACGCGATCGTCACGGCCGCCGGCGGCAAAATCACGGATGCGGCGGGAGGCGACCTACGTTTCGGCGGGGGTAAGGATTTTATCGTGCCGGCCTTCATCGCCTGGGGCGATCCGACGGCGGGCTGAGACGGCGAACGGCGGTCGAACCCCTCATCCTGCCGCATGAGCGGCGTCTCGAAGGATGAGGCCGATGTCGGGGCCTCATGGTTCGAGACGCGCTAGCTCCGCTATGGCTCCTCACCATGAGGGTTTGATTGGCGATTGAACTACTGCGCCAGTTGCTCTTCGAGCGCCGGCCACCGTACCCTCGCCTCTTTTAGAAAAGGCGCCGGGTTGGCGGCGAAGGCATCGCGGGTGTCCTCGCGCCCGAATAAATAAAGGCGATCGCCGGCGACGGTCCAGAACAGCGGGTTTCCGGCCACCGTGACCCCACGCGCCAGATCGACGGGGTCATAACCGCCGTATTGGGGGCCATAAATATCGGGATGCGCGGCAAAGGAGTCGCGGTTGCTCTCATTGGTGAAGCGCCAGACGGCGCCGCCTTCCGCAACCTCGAAATCCGGCAAGCCGACCCTTGGGCGGGCATCGACGAAATAAGCCAGCGGATCGTACCCCTCAATGGCAAGCCCACTGTAACGGTTGGTGACCACCCGCTCGGTCGTCGAGGCCAGGGCCATGGATCCCAATGCCGCCGGGCCGCCCAATCCCGCCAGAAGACCGAGCGCGATCACGGCTAAACCGGGACGAAAGTGAGGTTTGGCGGCCATCCGGTTTGCTTCCTGCCGTTGTAACGTCATAGTTGAACCCGATAACATCCGAGTCGGGGGGTATCCGGTTCAGCCTTAATTCATGCGGGTCAGCATTAGGTTAAGGAGATAGCCGGGATTCGATGTCTAGGGGACTTTTCATGACTTTCGCCATTCGCTCGGCCGCGATGACGGTGGCCGCGACGATGTCAGCGGCTTTGATCTCTTGGTCGGCGCCCGTTTCCGCGCAGCAGCCGATGCCGCCGCCTGTCGTGGAGCAGCCGCAGGCGCCGCCAGCGGATTTGCCGCCGCCGCAGCGCCAGCCGGGCCCGACCACTTACGGGCCGGACGAACTGGTGGGCGCCGGTCACAAGTTCTTCGGCAACGTCTCGCGGGGACTGGCGTCGGTGATCGAGCGCGCCGTCAGCCAATGGGGTCTGCCCAACGGCTATGTCCTGGGCGAGGAAGGTTCGGGCGCTTTTGTCGCGGGCCTGCGTTATGGCGAAGGCACGCTCTACACCAAGAACGCCGGCGACCTCAAAGTCTACTGGCAGGGCCCCTCGGTCGGCTTCGACTGGGGCGGCGATGGCGCGCGCACCATGACGCTGGTCTACAACCTGCCGGCGACAGCTGCGATCTATCAGCGCTTCGCCGGTATCGACGGTTCCGCCTACATCATCGGCGGCTTCGGCATGACGGCGCTCACCGCCAACAACATCGTGCTGGTGCCGATCCGCTCCGGCCTCGGCCTGCGGCTGGGCGCCAACATCGGCTATTTGAAGTACACCCCGCGCGCGACCTGGAATCCATTCTGATCTCACTGCTCAAGAGCCGTAGTTTCCGGGATGGAACACGTGACGCCGCCGGTCAACGTTAACGGCGCTCGAATAGTTCTTCGGACTGGCCTTTACCCTGCGCGCCATGGCATTGTTAATTTAGTTTAGTTGTTAGTGATTAGTTGAGTGGAGGCCATCGATGGTCGAGCCGGCCATGTATCTGGCGATCGGTTTTCTGGTCGCGATGCTGCTCGGTCTGACGATCGTGCCGCTGGTGCATAACCGCGCGGTGCGGCTGACGACGCGGCGCATGGAAGCCGCAACCCCGCTGTCGATGGCGGAGATCCAGGCCGACAAGGACCAGTTGCGCGCGGAATTTGCGATGTCGGCGCGGCGGCTGGAGATGAGCGTCGACCAGCTCAAGCACAAGACCACCAGTCAGCTCGCCGAACTCGGCAAGAAGACCGATGCGATCAATCGCATGAAGCTCGAGCTCGGCGAGAAGAACGCGACTATCTTTTCGCTGGAAGCGCGCGAGAAGGCGGTGAAGGAGCAGCTTCGCGCCACCGAGGAAGAATTCGCCGCCAAGACCGAGGCGTTGCGCCAGGCGGAGAAGGCGCTGACCGACAAGCAGAGCGAGCTCGCCAAAATCAACAACGAGCTGAACGACCGCTCGACGATGGCGGAGACCCGCAAGGTCGAACTCGTCGCCGTCCACACCCAGATCGATGCGCTCAAGAATCGCGTTGGCGATGCCGAAAAGGAATTCGCCGCCACCCAGGCCCGGCTGGAGCTCGAACGCAACCAGTCGGAGACCGCAAGCCGCGAACTCTCGGAGGCGCGTAGCCGGGTCGAAAATCTGAGCCAGCGGGTCACCGACCTCGATCGCCAGTTGATCGTTCAGGTCAAGGAGGCGGAACTGCTTGGCAATCGCGTCAACGATCTGGAGACGCGGCTCTCGACCCAAGGCAAGCTGCTTGCCGAGCGCGACTATGAGGTCAACCAGCTTCGCCAAAGCAAGGACGCCGCTGAGCGCACCATCAAGGAGCTGCGCGACGAACTCACGCTGACCAATTCCGGTTCCTGGCCGGCGCTCGACAAACTGAAGTCGGAGAAGGCCGCGGTAGAAGAGCAGCTTCGCGTGGCGCGCGACGAGCGCTCCAAGCTGCAACGCGACATCAACGCGATCACGCAGCAGGCGGAAAGCTCCTGGGCCACCGAGCGCATGGAAAATGCGTTGCTGCGCGAACGCATCAACGACATCGCCGCCGAAGTCGCCAAGCTTGCGATCCAGCTTGAAGGACCGAATTCCCCGATCGAAGCCCTGCTCGCGGCCGAGCCTGCGAGCGGCGCGGTGAACGGCGCAGCGGCCCACGGCAGCCAGCCGGAAGGCGGCGGCACGCTCGCCGAGCGCATTCGCGCGCTGCAAGCCCATGCCTCCCGCGCCCGCCAGGGGGCGTGACACCCTCTCCGTCATTCCGGGGCGATGCGCAAGCATCGAACCCGGAATCTCGAGGTTCTCCGATGTGCAATGCACATCATAGTTCACGCTTCGCGTGCCCCGGAACGATGTGCTCTAACTCAAGACACACGTATTCATTCCCGCGAAGCCAATCGCCTCCGAGTGATCCTAAAACATCGTCCCTCCGAAATCAGAGGGCGCAGGGAATGCCGGGCGCGCCAACGCCCCTATAGTCTCGCGTGTAAAGAAAAACACACGAGGGTCGTCGCTACAGGTTCGCCGGATACGTTCCAGCATTCCCTGCGCGATGGTGTTACGGCTTATTTCGAGCTCTCCTTGGTGATCGGGCTTTCTTGTCACCATCCCCGGCGTGAAGCGCGAGCTTCATCGCCAAGTTGATATCAGCGTCGAGATATCAGGACCACACGACTTCGCCGTCCGCTTGTCAGCTCGCTCGTCTCGCGCACCAAAAGCGTCCACCGCATCCCAGCCCAACGTTCGTGACGATCGCGAAACGTCCCTCTTTGATCGGGCTCGGGATGGGCGGGATTCTGCCGTTGATTTTAGCAACCGATCAACCGCGCGCCCTGCGACCGATTAACGCGACGGGCAAATCAGGTGCGCCGGCGGAAATCGTGTCAAGTGATGAGCAATTGCTTCGGCTCGCTCGTGTCCCGGACGCGGTGCAGCGCGAGCGCTGCTCCGCAGAGCCGGGACCTATGCGGTGACGATGAACTCAGTGCGAGAATGATGGACCCCGGATCAGCAGCGCACCACGCCGCTTCGCGGCGCAATGCGCAGCATCCGGGGAACGCCGGCGCCCGGGGCTATAACAGGACAGCGGCCCGCGTATTGCGCTTGACACCCCTGCCCCCCGCTTCGTAAATCCCACCCTTCTGGCCTCTCACGGGACGGCCGGGCGCATAGCTCAGCGGGAGAGCGTTCCCTTCACACGGGAGAGGTCCAAGGTTCGATCCCTTGTGCGCCCACCATGCTTCGCCCTTTGGGCTTCGCATGGCACTGCCAGCCAAAATCATAGCGAAGCATGTCCGGCGTAGCTTGAGCGCCAGCGAAAGCGAAGACGGACGAGCGAAGGCTGTCACGCCGAAGCCTTTGGCGAAGGCGGACGGTCGCCATAGACCGCGCAAAATCGCCCTTCGGGCTTCGCATGGCGCTGCCAGCCAATCTCATAGCAAAGCATGTCACCTGCTTGCTTTGGACGAGCTTTCGGGCGGAGCGACCCGAACCCCTTGCAAAGCCAGTGTTTCGATCATGCGCTTGACGCGGCCAGAGACTTTCGCGTCCTCGATAAACTCGTTGATGTAGGCCAGCCACCCATCGTGTCCTTTGGGTATGGCCACCGCAGAGTAGATGTCGGCAAAACCATCGCTCAACACGCGCGAACCCGGGAGCGCAGCCGATTGAGCGATCAGGCTCGGGCGGTTCAATGCCACGGCGTTGACGTCTCCCGCCCGCAGCAGTTCTACGGCAGCGGCAATACTGTCGGTCCGGACCAATTCGGCCCGCTTGAGCACTCGCGTCAAATACAGATCCGACGTATCGCCGCGCGCCACCGCGATACGAATCCCCTCGCGATCCGCGTCCACGGCCCCTTGGATCGTGGACTGAGCGGCGACCAAATATGTGAGATCGGTTTGCATGAATGGATGCGAAAAATCCACCTGCTCCGCACGCACCGGGTCGACAATGAGGATAGCGATATCCCAGGCGTTGGCACGCAGGCCGTCTATCACGGCGCCGGGTCTCGGATATTCGACGGATGCAAATGGGATCCCCATCCGCTCCGCGAGCGCACGCCCCAACTCCAGCGCCGGTCCCTGGACCTCGCCAGTCGCCGGATTTCTTGTTGCTGTCGTTAAACTCCCAATACCGAGCCCCACCCGCAACGCGCCTGATTGCACGAGATCTGTGACGCGCGGATCCGGCGAATGTTGAGCGAATGATGCCGCACTCACGCCAAAGGCCAGCGTCAATACGGCCGCGACGGCAATTTTCTTCATCAAAACGTCCTTCGCCTGGATGCGCCGGGATATCGTACCATCAAAAGCCCCAAATCGGAGCTTTTTGCTTTTTGGGACGAGATCGAAACAGCAGCGGCACAGACCGGCATGAACAAGCATGAAAATTCCGGAGAACTTTTCTTGACCGCGAAATCAGCGCCGCGTCAGTTCCGGCAAAGTTCACGTGCCCCATGGCTTGCCGCGGCAGTTGGAATTGTGTTCGCCGTCCTCTCGCCATTCACCGCGCAGGCGGCATCTCCCGCGGAGCTGATCTCACACTTTCGGCTCGCGCACGGCGAAGGCAAAGTAACGATCGATCCGGTTCTCAATCGCATCGCGCAAGAACAGGCCAGGGCGATGGCCGCGCGGGATGAAATGGGTCATGCCGTGCTCCGGCCATTCAGCGATCGCGTGGCAAATCTCAATGCCGAAAGGGCCGCCGAAAACCTTGCCCAGGGCGACGACACGTTTTCAAAAGCGCTGGCGCAATGGATCGGATCGTATGGCCACCGCGGCAACCTCCTGATGCACGAGGCGACGCGCGTCGGTATCGCCAGCGCGAAAAGCCCGAAAAGCGGCGATACCTATTGGGCGATGGTGATTGCGGGGCCGGAACCAAAGCGCGAAGGAAGCGCCAAAGGCCGGGATGGCAAGGAAAAGCCCTGCCGGTTGATGCTGAACGATACGTGCCTGTGATCTACTCCCATGCGTCGGGACGCTGCCTCGGCGCGCGCCTCAAACGTTTTGTCGGGAAATCGATGCCCAGTAGTTTGGATTTTTAGGCGTCTGCATTCGTACCCATCGATAGGGCGTGCGAGACCAGGGCAGGATCTGGTCGGTCAGATTGTCGAGCACCAGATCGCCGCCGCTGGTACGGACAACCGTGACGAGGTGATGCTCGCCCGAGCCGGTCACGACCTCGCTCAACAAGACGGCGCGAGCGGACCAACCTCTCTCGATCAATTGGTGGCGCTTGGTGACGGCGTAATCGTTGCAGTCGCCGCGAAGGGGACCCAGCAACCATTTTTCACCGGCAAGGCCGTCTTCATTCCGCATGGGATGGATCGACGAATTGACGGTCTGAAGGTCGGAACGGCGCATGTCGTTCAACTCGACCCGGTCGCCCCCAAATAACAGCCGCCCCGATTTGCAGTCGCCGGGGTATTTCAGACAGAACTGCGTGAATGCCATCGGAGCCAGGGTCGGGGCGTCAAATCGGATGACTTGAATACCTGGCTGCAGTCCGGCGGGAACGCTCGCGACAGCGGCGCTCGTGCCCTTCCGCAACTCGCTCCGCGGCAGCGGTTGGGCGCGCGCGGGCCGGGATTCCAGACTGGCGAATTGAACGTCTCGTTGCGGCAGAGGAGGAACATTCGCGAGACCGCCGGTCGTGCCATTCCGCAACTCGCTTTGCAGCAGTTGTCGTACGTCCGCGAGACGGGATTCCGCGTCGGGGCGGTCGCCAACCCCGAGAGCGATGGAGAGAACCATCAGAGGGGACAGACACACGGCCGCACACACGAATGCAACGCCCGTGATGATGAAAGGAAAAATCACCAGGGCTTTGAAGCTTCGTTCAAGTGTGGCCGAGATTCGTAAAGCGACCATCCGAAATGTCCAAGACTTGCGAATTCTCGTCTCAGGACTCTAAAAATGGCTTAAGTTTCGGTCTTTTTTCAGCCCCCGCGGCATTCCGATTGCCGCGCTTCTGGCGCCACCGCCGAAGTAATCCGGCGAGCCTTGCCGATCGCCAGGATACTGCAAGCACATATCACGCATCACAAAGGGCGGAACCGTGAGTGTGCGTGACTCACACCCGTTTGAATCCATCGTCCATAACGTGTTTCGCTCAAGCAGTGTCCCCGATGTTAGCCAACATCGGGAAACATCCACGGGAGGGTTTCACCACATGAAGATGGAAAACCCTTATGATGATCAAAACTTTCGGTGCTGTCGCGATCGTGACGGCATCACTCGCAAGCCCGGTCTTTGCCCAAGACAATACCGTCAATACCGTCCCCTCGAGGCCGGCACACGCCCTCCGGCATTATCGCGGCAGCTATAATCAGGCGCAGGACCCCGCATTCGTCGCGCCTCGCGCGCCCGTCGGCGGCTCTTATTTCGACAACGAGCACCGTGACCCCTCGCGGGTTGGCGGTTACGACGCGGACTTCAATCCCCCGAGCTGATGGACCGATCGCTGGTTTCAGGACGCAACAATATCGCGACGACGGCCTGGCTGACGCCGGGCCGCCGTTGCGCCTACGCGATGGCGACGATCTCGAGCTCCTGATTGCCTGAGCCTGCGACATCGCCCACGCCCTTGCCCATCAGGGACTTTGCCACCGGCGATGCGAACGAGATTGAGCCGGCCTTGGGATCGGCTTCGTCCTCTCCGACGATGCGATATGTCTGCACACGGCCGTCGTTGCGGTTGAACGTCACCGTGCTGCCAAAGGCAACGACGCCGGATGATGCCGGATCAGGCATGACTTGCGCCGTTCTGACCCGTTCCGAGAAGTAACGCAGATCCCGCAACGGGATCGCGGCCTCCCGCCTGCGCTCGTTCACGTCTTCGATTCCCTGCGCGGCCTCATAGGCCTCGCGCGCCTCGTCGAGCTGACGCTCCAGAGCCTTCAATCCCGTCTCGGTAACAAGATTTGGATGAGGCGAGATGGGACGATCGGGCAGCAGGGTCTCGGAAGCCGTCTCCGCACTCTCTTCCTTGGTGAAGGCAACGCTCAATCTGAACTCCTCGGAATAAACGCCTGCGGGTACAAGTATGGCTGCTGAGGCGCACGACACAAGCACCCCGATCGGGAGCTTCCTGAACCATCGTAAACGGGCCGGAATCCGGCGTTCGTGCGCGCGCCTGCCGGACCACTGGAACCACAGGGAACCCACGGAATTATAACAGGATAGCTTTTCGAGAACGAACGCATGCGCGGCAGCCTCCCGGTGTCATCCACTACAGCTTCGGGCGCGAGATCAAACCACTGGTTTGTGCGCTTTGCGGCGAATACCGCCAATTGGGCCGGCACCTCGCCGGCGTTCGTGATCGCGGTTGCGGTCGTATTGGTCTGGGCGGCTCTCGGCCCGGTGTTTCACTACAGCGATACCTGGCAACTGGTGATCAACACCGGCACCACGATCGTCACCTTCCTGATGGTCTTCCTGATTCAAAATACGCAAAACCGCGACGCCAAGGCGCTGCAAGTCAAGCTCTCCGAACTGATCCTGGCTCTGGACGCCGCCAACAACAAGATTGCGGCGATCGAAAACGCCAGTCCGGAAGAGCTGGACGCCGCCCAGGAAGAGATTCAGGATCGCGTCAAGGAGCAGGCCGGTTAGCGCTGGCCCTTTCATCCCGCCGTCTCACCGATTATATCATGAGAATATCTCAGCCATTCTTTCGCCAGATGGCTGAAAGAGGTATGTGGGGCGGCTCACGATAACGGCGCTTTGATCGGAGCACCGGTTTATTCGGCCCGGTGCGCTGATATTCATTATCGTCGCCAGGGAGAAGATTCTGGTAATTTGCTTTGAGGCAATGGGGAGTTCACATCTTGAATCCGGGACAGGTTTTAGAAGCAAATATCGGCAAAGCGCCGGTTGATTTGCGTCAGGTCGGCGCGCATCCGGACCACTGGTATCCAGTCGCATGGTCGCACGAGGTCAAGACCGGACACGTCATTGCGTCCTCTTTCGCAGGCGAGCCGGTCGCCATCGTGCGCCCGCAACAAGGCGAACTGTATGCGCTGGAAGATCGCTGCGCCCATCGCCAGGTGCCCTTGTCCAAGGGTAGCGTGAAGGATTGCAGGCTGCATTGCTGCTATCACGGCTGGAGCTATGACGCGGCGGGAAAGTGCGACGTTCCCTATCTCGGCAAGGACAAAAAGCCCAACGGCGTACGGACCTATCCGGTTTGCGAATGCGACGGCATCATCTTCATCTGGCCGGGCAGTTTGCCGGCCGCACCGCCGCCCGCAAGCCTCGGTGGCGCCGGCGACAAGGCCTACAAGACGCGGAGCTTCGGCCGGGTCGTCAATTGCCACTATACGTTCATGCATGAAAACCTGATGGATATGAACCATCAGTTTCTTCACATCCGGACGACCGGGAAGGTTACTCCGCGCTATCTCGGCAGGCGGGCCGGCGATGGCTGGATGGAGCTCGACTATACTTTCACCCGGCCGGGCAAGAAGCCGCCGCTTGGCGAATCCCTGATCACGGGAGGCTTCCGGTCTGACACGTCCAAGCCGCGCGACCTCATGACCATCCGCACCGAGTATCCGCACCAGACGCTGCGGTTTTTCGCGTCGGGCGCCACCGAACCTTCGCTGTACGTCTGGCTTGGTTACACCCCGGTCGATGCCGAACAGCGGAAGAACCGGTCGTTCATTCACCTTTCGGTCCGTCGGCCGAAAATCCCCGGCATACTCGATATAGCGTGGCCTGTTTTGACCTGGTTCACCAATCGCGTGTTCGAGGAAGACCGCATCATCGTCGAGATGGAGCAGGCCGCCTACGACGCGCAAGGCGCCGACTGGAATCAGGAAGTCTTCCCGCCGATCAGGGAATTGCGCGAGCTGCTCGCCAAAAACGGGCGCCTCATGTCTGCGCGGCCGATCTGATCGATCTTTTTCCAGACTGCGACGACACAGTGAAGTGAGAGGCGCGCCGAACCTGAGCGCGCCTCATGTCAGCCGGTTGCGGTTGGCATGATCGCCCACATCGGGGCCGTCACCCGCACCAACGTCCGTAATTTTGCGGAACAGATATACACGCAATACGTGCAGCGCATTTCCTGATCAAACGGACAAGCGAGTTCCGTGCTTTTAGAAGGCCGCATAGCCGGCCGGCCACGCAAAACTGCGCCATTTCTTAACCCTTGAAAACTACCTTGGAAGCCGATTTTACCGTTGGTTTTTCCTAAAAGTTGCGTGGGATCGGCGCGGTCATGTTCGGCGTAAAGGCATGGATGAAAGCCAGGCGGTCGGGTATCGGCACCGCCCATCTTCTGGCGACACGGGGAATCGCGTGGTTCGTCGCATTGGCCTGCACTCTTATGGTCGGGCTGGAAGTCACCCGCGTCATCACGCAACATTCCGAAATCATCGCCAATGCACGAAAGGATACGGCCAATCTCACGGGCTCCCTCATCCAGCATGCCGAGCTGACCTTCCGGACCGCGGATGCGGTCCTGATCGGCTCCGTCGAGAGGCTTGAAGACGAAACGCTGGATGCGGCCGGTCGCAACCGGCTGAAGTCATGGTTCGCCAGGCAAGTGCAAAATTCCACTCAGTTCGTCGGCTTTGGAATCGTCAACAGTGGCGGCGCGATGATCGTCAATACGTTTGACGTGAAAGAGCAAGCCAAATTCAACGACCGTGACTACTTCATCTATCACAGCCAGCATGACGACAATAAGCTCCGCATCGGTCGTCCGGTTCGCGGCCGATCGTCCGACGTATGGGTCATCCCCGTCTCACGGCGCTTCAACAAGGCCGATGGCACATTCGGCGGCGTTGCGGTTGCCGCAATCAATCCGCGGTATTTTCAGGACATCTACGATCGCCTTGATCTCGGCAACAACAGCGCCGTCGTCCTTGCCACAACGGAGGGAACGCTTCTGGTTCGGCGGCCCTTCGTCGAGGCCAATATCGGCCGCGACATGACGCAGACCAACATCTTCGCGCGCCTGCAAGAGGCTCCCTCCGGAAGCCTGGAGATCAAGGCGTCGATTGACGGCGTGACGCGTTACAACAGCTATGAAAAGGGAAATACCTATCCCATCTTCGTCGTCGTCGCCCAGAACATGGAGGAGTTGCTGGCGCCCTGGCGGACGAGCACCATTCGCCGGCTGATCGAGACCGCAGCTATCACCTGCTCCATCCTGCTGATGGGCGTTTTCGTCTGGCGCGCGACGAAAGACCTCGCCAGAAATTCGCTGGAGCTGCGCAAGACCAATGCCCGCTTCGACGCCGCGCTCGCCAACATGCCCACGGGCCTCAGCATGTTCGATGCCGACGGCCGGCTTCTGGTCTGGAACCAGCATTACATCGAGCTGTACAGCATGTCGCCAGACATCGTCCGGCGCGGCGCGAACATCCACGATATCATCGCGCACCGCAAACAGACCGCCGGACTGGACATGGACGCGAGAGCCTATGTCAACGAATTTCGGAAAGGCCTGCTCAAGGACGGCAGCAGCACAAGCACTTCGCGCCTGAACAACGGACGCATGATCTCGGTCACCAATACGGCCATATCAGGCGGCGGATGGATAGCGATCCACGAAGACATCACCGAACGCGTCGGCGACGAGCAAGCGCTTTTCAATCAGGCCGCCGAATTGGCGCGCATCAACCTGCGGTTCGATACGGCGCTCAGCCACATGACCCAGGGACTGAGCATGTTCGACGAGCGCAAGCGTCTTGTGGTCTGGAACAGGCGCTTTGTCGAACTCTACGACATCCCCGAGAAATTCCTGAAGGTCGGAACGCCCTACGAAGACATCGTCGCCGACCGCTTCGCCCGTGGCGTCACCAAAACGGACAAGAGGTCGACGACGACGGTCGAGGCCAAGGTCGCCGAACTGTCCGCGCTGACCTCGGATTCGCACAGGGTCGACGAAATGGCGGACGGGCGGTTTATCCTGCTGTCGCGTCAGCCGATGGCGGGCGGCGGCTGGCTCTCGATCATGGAGGACATCACCGAACGCCGGCGCGCCGAGGCCGAGATCGTCCACCTGGCGCGCCACGACGTTTTGACGGGGCTGCCCAATCGCGCGCAATTCAATGAAAAGCTCGAGGAAGCAGGCCGGCGGCTGAAGCGCGGCGGCGCGGCCATCACCGTCATGATGGTCGATCTCGACAGGTTCAAGGCCGTTAACGATTCGCTCGGCCATGCCGCCGGCGACGCGCTCCTGATCGAAGTCGGCCGCCGGCTGAAATCCACCATTCGCGAGACCGACCTGCTGGCGCGGCTTGGCGGCGACGAATTCGCCATCATCCAGGAAGGCGGCCCCAGCCAGCGTGAGGGCGCGATTGCGCTTGCCTTGCGGATCATAGCTGCGATTTCCGAACCGTTCGACCTCAACGGCTTTGAGGCCAACATCGGCACCAGCATCGGCATCGCCGTGGCGCCGGAGCACGGCAGTGAGCCGGAGGGATTGCTCAAGAGCGCGGATCTCGCGCTCTACACCGCAAAAGCCGGGGGGCGGAACGATTACCGCATCTATCACTCCGACATGCTCAAGACCGCCACGTCACAGCAATTGGCGGAAAGCGAATTGCGCGATGCGATCGCGAACCGCCAGTTCGAACTGCACTACCAGCCGGTGGTGGATGTTGCGACCCGCCGGATATGCGGCGTCGAGGCGCTGGTGCGCTGGCGGCATCCGGTCAGGGGGCTGGTTGGGCCGGACCAGTTCATCCCGCTCGCCGAATCCACCGGCCTGATCGTACCGATCGGCGAATGGATCCTGCAACGGGCCTGCACCGATGCCGCGGCATGGCCCGCGCATATCAGCCTCGCAATCAACATTTCGGCGGTACAATTCAAGAAGGGCAACCTTCTGGACGTCATCCTGTGCGCGCTGGTCGAGAGCGGCCTCGAACCGGACCGGCTGGAGCTCGAAATCACCGAAACCTCGCTGCTGGAAAATCAGGAAGCCCATCTGGCAACGATACGCCAGCTTAAGAATCTGGGTATATCCTTTGCGCTGGATGATTTCGGCACCGGATATTCTTCCGTGACTTACTTGACGAATTTCCCGTTCGACAAGATCAAGATCGACCGGACCTTCACCCAGGGCGTTCTCGAACGCCGCGACTATGCCGCGGTGGTGTCGTCGGTGCTGGCGCTTGCAAAAGGCCTCGGCAAGATGACGACCGTCGAAGGCATCGAGACCGAGCAGCAATTCGAATACATGCGTCAGGCCGGCGTCGACCTCGCGCAGGGCTTCCTCTTCAGCCGGGGTGTGCCTGCTTCCAGCCTCGACTTCACCGCCCACTATTTGCCGGGCGGACAGGACATGGTGGCCTGAACGAGATGCCAATTTTCGATACAGAAAGTATCAGGTCATGAGTGCGCAGACAGATTCCCAAAACGGTTTGATCGATCAGCTCGAAGAGGCCCTTGGCGACAAGGACTTCACGCGGCGCGCCGACGTGCTGCGCAAGGTCACCGACCTCTTTGTTCTAAGGTCCGGGAATTTCTCCGAGGATCAGATCGAGCTGTTCGACACCGTGATGGGCAAGCTGCTGGAGACGATCGAAAGCTCAGCCCGCGCCCAGTTCGGCAGCCGTATCGCTAGACTGCCCGACGCGCCGCGCGGGGTTGTTCGCCGCCTCGCCTTCGACGATGCCATCGAGGTTGCCGGCTCCGTCCTCACCCACAGCGAGCGGCTCGACGTCGACACGCTGGTCGATAGCGCCAAGACCCAAAGCCAGGATCACCTGCTCGCGATCTCCGGCCGCAAGGTTCTGGTCGAAGCGGTGACGGATGTGCTGGTGGAGCGCGGCAACCGCGCCGTGGTCGCCGCGACCGCGCATAATGCCGGCGCGAAGTTCTCCGATTTCGGCGCTTCGACGCTGGTCCAGAAGGCCCGCGACGACGGCGATCTTGCGTTGTGTGTGTGGTCGCGCCCGGACATTCCGCGGCAAAACCTGGTCAAGCTGTTCGTCGATGCGTCGGAGACGGTCAAGAACCGGCTCGTCGAGGCAGACCCCCGGCGCGCCGAACTGATCAAGGCCATGGTCGCCCAGGCAACCGACGACATCCAGAGCAAGGCGCGCGCCGGTTCGATCGAGTTTTCGCAAGCCGCGCATCTGGTGCGCGAACTGAACGTGGCCGGCCGACTGAACGAACCGCAGCTGCTCGCCTTCGCCGACGAAGGCAGTTTCGACAAGGTGGTCGCCGCGCTGTCTTTGATGTGCGACCTCCCGGTCGGCGTGGTGGAACGGGCTTTCGTCCAGAACCAGAGCGAACAGATCGTCGTTCTCGCCCGCGCGCTCGATATTTCATGGGCGACGACCATCAAGCTCCTGCTGATGCATGCCGGCGTCAATGGCTCTTCGCGGCAGCAACTGGACATCACATTTGCCAATTTCTTCCGGCTTCAGCCGGCTACCGCGCAGACGGCGCTCAAGTTCTACCGGATGCGTGAAAAGGCCAGCCGGCCGAAGTAATCGCGCTGTTTACGCGCCGCCCAGGCCCGCTTCTTTCAGCCGCTGCGCCAGAAAGCGGGACAGCGCCTCCTCCGGTTTGCCCGCCACGTAGACCTCCGGCGAAGTGACGCCGGTTTTGCCGAGCGTCACCATCGCGCCGATCCAATAGGCGAACCAGATGTGCGGATCGGTCAAGGCGCGCAGCTTGTGCCGGTCATGCTCGACCGGCTGATGGTTGCCGGCTTTTCTCACCTCGATCGCGAGCAGGTTGTTCGGAACCTCGCGCTGGTGCACGACGATGTCCGGATAGATCGACTTAGCCAGATGGTCGTCGGTCGACACGATCGAACCATGCGGCAATTGCAGGGTCCGCGGCCCCAGCCGGTCGAAGTCGCAATCGACGTCAAAATCCGGAAACTGCTTTTCCAGCTGCACGGCGAGCCGATGGGTCAGCGCGCGTTCGCCGAGATCCTGCGCGAAAAGAAATGCCTCGCGGGCGTAAAACTCCTTCAGCGCGGCGACGACCTTGTCCAGCTCGGTGTGCATCTGGCCCCCCGATCACGTCGTCATTCCGGGGCGCGAAGCGAACCCGGAATCTCGAGATTCCGGGCCTGCGCCTGACGGCGCATCCTGGAATGGCGCTCCTTAAAACTGCACTTCGATCAGCCGCGGCCCCTTGGCCGGGATAAAATCTGCCAGCGCCTTGTTGAATTCGTCCGCGGTCGTGACCGCACGGCCCTCAACGCCCATGCCCTTGGCAAGACCGACGAAATCGATGGTTGGCTTGTCGATCTTGAGCATGTCCATGGCGCGGGCGCCCGGCGCGCCGGCGCCGACGCCGTCGAATTCGCCGCGCAGGATCTGATAGATGCGGTTGGCGAACACGACCGTGAGGACGTTGAGGCCTTCGCGCGCCTGCGTCCACAGGGACTGAATGGTGTACATCGCGCTGCCGTCGCCGACCATGCAGATCACCTTGCGGTCGGGACAGGCGACCGCGGCCCCCGTCGCCACCGGCGTCGAAAAGCCGATCGAGCCGCCCATGTTCTGGAGCCAGTCATGGGGCGCAGCGGCCGCCGTCGGCGGGAAGAAGCCGCGCCCCGTGGTGATGGATTCATCGACGATGATCGCATTCTCCGGGATCGCGCATGCAATCGCCTGCGCGATCGAGGCATGGTTGAGCGGCCCGGTCGGCTTGTTGAGTTCGGCAAGCTTCTGCGGCACGACGTCGGACGGCTTGGCGCCGAGCGCGTCCGCCAGCGCCTCCAATGCTGCAACCGAATTCTCGCCCCATGCTGTCATGCGGTGAACCTCGCAGCCGTCGGGCTTGAGATGGCTCGGCTTGTTCGGATAGGCAAAGAAGGCGATCGGGTCGTTGGCCTCGACCAGGATGATGTTCTTGAAGTCCTTGAGCAGCGGCAGCGCGCTCTCGATCACATAGGGAATGCGGTCGATCGAGAAGCGGCCGCGGCCGCGCGCCATGCGCGGGTGATAGGTCTGGCCCATCACCTTGCAGCCGGTCTTGCCGGCGATCTGCTGCGCCAGCGCCAGCCCCCGATCGGTCAGTGCGTTGCCGGTGATCAGCAGGAGATTCTGCGTTCCACCCGAGTGCAATATCTTGGCCGATTTCTCGACTGCGTCAGCCGAAAAGCCCGGCTGCTGCTTGGGCGGCGTCACCTGCGCGATGCCGTCGGCCTCGTTCCAGGCGGTATCGGCGGGCAGAATGAGCGTTGCGATCTGCGGCGGCGCGCTTTTGGCCGCCGCAATCGCCGCGGCGCCGTCGGCTGCGACCGATTTCGCATCGGGCGAGGTGCGCACCCATTCCGACATCGGCCGCGCCAGACCCTCGATATCGGAGGTGAGCGGTGCGTTGTAGCCGATGTGGTAGGTGGCGTGCTGGCCGACGATATTGACGATGCCGGAATGCGCCTTCTTGGCGTTGTGCAGGTTGGCCAACCCGTTGGCGAGGCCGGGGCCCAGATGCAGCAGCGTCGAGGCCGGGGTGCCCTTCATGCGGAAATAACCGTCGGCCGCCCCCGTCACCACGCCTTCGAACAGGCCGAGCACGCAGCGCATGCCCTCGACACGATCGAGAGCGGCGACGAAATGCATCTCGGAGGTGCCGGGATTGGTGAAGCAGACGTCGACCCCGTTTGCGACCAGGGTCCGCACCAGACTTTCCGCACCGTTCATTCTGCCGCTCCCGTTGACGATTCCGTGGTTTTCTAGGGATCAGATCAATCATTCCTGACGTCGTTCGTCAAAGGGGTCCTGAAAGGTCAAACAGGGTCTTAAGCGCATGGCTGCCATCGATACCCACAAGCCAGCGCAATTTTAACCGCACCGTTCGAAATCCGTCACGTTTGCTTGCGAAAATACCCCCGATATGGCCTGCTTCGCAGTTCGGAAGGCCGAGTAAACTTGCGAGGAACCCGATGACCCGGACTTTTGCCTATCTGGCCGTGGCGTTGATGTTGCTGGCAGGGATTGCACCCGCCCGCGCCACCATGGACGACGACTTTTTTGGCTTCAGACGTCAGACCCAGCAGCAGCCGCAGCAACAGCGCGGCGTGCCCTATTATGGCCCCGGCTCCGACTATTTCGGCGGCGGTTCAGGCCCGATCCCGCGCGAACGAGTCAGCGCACCGGTTGCCCAGCCGCCGGGCAGCATCTACATTTCGACATCGGAGCGGCGGCTTTATCTGATCCTCGGCAATGGCGAGGCGCTGCGTTACGGCATCGGCGTCGGCCGCGACGGCTTCCGCTGGATGGGCACCCACCACATCACTGCGAAAAAGGAGTGGCCGAGCTGGACTCCGCCCGCGGAGATGCGCGCCCGGCGTCCCGACCTGCCACGTTTCATGGCTGGCGGCATCGAAAACCCGCTCGGCGCCCGCGCCATGTACCTGGGCTCGACGCTCTACCGCATCCACGGCTCCAATGAACCCGAAACGATCGGCCACGCCGTCTCCTCCGGCTGCATCCGCATGACCAATGAGGACGTCACCGACCTCTACAACCGCGTCCCGGTCGGCGCGCTGGTCGTGGTGCGCTAATCGGCACGCACACAGGCCAACCCAAGTTCCATTCGGATCGTAACGGGCCCGCCTCTGGCGGGCTTCTTGCCGACTGGCTATGCTTTGCCCGGTATTGATCGAGCTTTCACCTCATGAATGATTTTGTCCTGCCTGCGACCCGTTACGCGCTGAGCGGCGACGTCAGCATTGCGTATCAGGTGATGGGCGAGGCGCCGATCGACCTCGTGATGGTGCCTGGCATAGCTTCGCACGTCGAATTCTTCCATGAAACGCCGGGGTACACGGCGTTTCTGAGACGCCTTTCCGAATTCGCGCGCGTGATCACCTTCGACAAGCGAGGACAGGGATTGTCCGACCGGGTGACCGCCCCCTCCCTGGAAGAGCGCATGGATGACGTCCGCGCGGTGATGGACGCCGTCGGTTCCAAACGCGCTGCCGTGATGGGATTCTCCGAAGGCAGCGCCATGAGCGCGTTGTTTGCAGCCACCTATCCGGAGCGAACCTCGAAGCTTCTGCTGTTCGGCGGATTTGCGCTATCGACCGTGGCCGCCGATTTCGAAGCGAAAGCCGCTGAACGGCTCAAGGGCTGGGGCACGGGCGAGATCCTCAAGCAGGCATGGCCGAGCCTGATCGCAAGGCCCCAGGGCATCGAGGTGATGGCGAAAATCGAACGGCTTACGGCCAGCCCGGGCGCGATCAGGGCGCTGACGCTGTTGAATGCCCAAATCAACGTTCGGCCGATCCTTCCCACCATTCAGATTCCGACGCTCGTGATGCATCGGACGGGAGACCTTCAAGTGCCGGTCGAGTCCGGCCGCGCGCTCGCCAGCCAGATACCGGGCGCAAAATTCATTGAATACCCCGGCGAAGATCACGTTTACTGGTCCGGTGACGTCGAGGGGTTTCTCGGCGACATCGAGGAGTTCGTGACCGGAAGCCGCGATCGTTCGTCCGTCGAGATCGAGCGTGTGCTCGCAACCGTGCTGTTCACCGACATCGTCGATTCCACGCGAAGTGCTGCGGCGATGGGCGATCACGCCTGGCGCCGCCTGCTGGACAATCACGATCAAATGGCGCGGCAAACGGTCGAGAAGTTCCGGGGCCATCTCATCAAGACGACCGGGGACGGAATCCTCGCGACCTTCGACGGTCCCGGCCGCGCGGTCCGCTGCGCGCTCGCATTCAGCGCGGCTGCGGGACAAATCGGCCTGCCGCTGCGGGCAGGCCTGCACACCGGCGAGATCGAACTGCGGGATCGCGACGTCGGCGGCATCGCCATTCATGCCGCCGCCCGCGTCATGGCGCAGGCCCATGCCAGCGAAGTGCTGGTCTCAAGGGTCGTGACCGACCTTGTCGCCGGCGCGGGCCTGAAATTCGCCGAGCGCGGATCTCATGAACTCAAGGGCATTCCGGGGAAATGGGATTTGTTCGCGGCCCAGGCGTGATGCTTTTCAAATGTCGGACTTGCAGACTGCCTTCAGCGCCGTCCACTCCTTGTCCGTCAGGAGTGGCGGACCGCTGGCCGGACGATCCTCGTCGCTGAGATGCTTCAGCCGGTCTTCGGTCAGCGGATGATTGGCCAGGATCGACAAGGTCGAGTCCGCCTGGTTGCCGGTGATGCGGAAAATCAGTTCGCCCATCGGTTTGGTCGGACGGCCGAGCTGGTGCATCACTTGAATCGAAAAATCATCTGCGCGCTGCTCGGCCTCGCGCGTATAGGAAGCGGTGAAAAGCGAACGCGAGGCAAAGACGAGAGCGCCGGACCCGGTGACGTCGCCGAACAGGAGCCCGACCAGGAACGACGTCCCGCCGCTATAGATCATGTTGCGCATGTTATCGCGATGGCTGACATGACCCAGCTCATGCGCAAGCACGCCCGCGATCTCGTCCGGGTTTTCGGCTTTTGCCAGTAATCCACTGAACAAATAGACCTTGCCACCCGGCAGCGCGAAGGCGTTCGGCACCGGCGTGTCCAGCACATCGGCTCGAACCGGCGTATTGATGCCGGCGGCGGTAGAGAGTTTTTTCATCAACTTGAAGAAGGCGGCGCGTCCCGCGGCGTTGCCGCTGCATTTCTTTGCGCCGAAGACGACGTTGATTTGCCCCTCGGCCGCATCGCCGATGCGGCGCTCCAGCGTGTTCGGCACCAGCGGCGCAATCCGATCCGCGGCAAATGGAAGTCCGAACCAGACCATCGCGACGATCGAGATCGCCGCCGCCAGGGACCAGCCCACGATAGCGCCGACGCCGCGCCCGTCGGCCCCATTCTCGTTCAATTGAGGACAACGCAAGCTCAATGCCGCGGCGAGCGCGGCATCACGAACTTCCAGCCGTGCCAGCGAAGGCGCGGTCAGGCAACTCAGGCGTAAAATGCCGACCGCCCCTTCGGCGCGGCGGATGTCGGCAAACGGCCAGATCGCAAGCGTCGTCCCATTCTCGCTGATCTCCAGCCGGTCCTTGAGCGCGAACTGCACCTGATGACGGTGGCTCGATGCGCCGTCGTAAAAAACACAGGTGCCGTCGGGTGGCGGCGGCGCCGGATCGTGCTCCAAACCGTCTTCCGGCCCGCTATCCACATTGCACCATCAAAACCCGACGATATCCAGACTGCCGGCAAGACCTTCGCCGAGCGCGCTGGCCAACTCGCCCTTCGCGGCGACATTTGCCGCGGCTTCCAGGCGATAGACCGTCGTGGACGCCGCGACCCTGGCCCAGATGTCGCGCAGGAGATAGACCTGGAGCACGACATTGACAGCGATAATAATTGCCAAATAGCCCACGATCGTGGCCGCCGTCACCGCAATGCTTCCTTGCGTCCGCGCGGCGATATGAGCCAGGTCACCGAAACCCACGATCAAGCCGATGCAGGCAACCAGATATGCGGTGAAGAGCACGTCGATCAGCAAGAACCAGCCGATGACTTTCCAGTAAAGGCCGTACAGCGCGTCCGCGGGCAGGTCCGATTTAAACGACACCTCGCCAAAGCGGACACCCGAAATCCACCAGCGCCATTCGATGGCTTTGAATGCGCCATAGATGAACGGCAACGCGATCAGCCAGATCAAACACAGTAGCCAGAAAATGGCTGTCTCTCCCGGCTGCACCCTTCCAATGCTCCTAACGAGCACCGCCAGTATCGCAAAGATCAGCGGGGCAATCGCCGCCAGCCAAAATTTCCAGCCGCGCTTGAACAGCTCCGATCCCCGTCCTTCAAAGCTTCCCTCAAGATCGCCGTAGTAACAGTGCCGCATCTTGTAGCGCTCAAGCGCGGCTTCACGCCACGGCCATAGCGCGCCCAGTGTTAGCAGCGTCAGCAAGCCCCATCCCGCGGCCCGCACCGCATAGGCCCATCCCGAGCCATCCATCCAGAAACGCACCCCGCGCCAGACGGTCCGCGTGAGGCGGTAACGCCGCGCGCGATAGATCGCGAACTGACCGAACAGGTAGAAGAACAGGAAGAGCGGGACGCTCGCGAAGGTTTTGTAGCGTTCGGTCTCGATACTGATGACGAAGTAGGCAATATAAATCGGCACCAGGATCGCCAGCGCGAACAAAAACCCGACCAGCAGTTCGCGGCCGCGGCCGGTATATTCCGGCGCGTCGCCGTCAACGGACGTATGCGACCACAGATGGCGGCGAATATCGGTGGCGAGCCAGAACCGGTAAAAGCCGACCGTAATAACTTCGAGCGCGGCACCATTACGCACCAGGCGGAAGAACTCGCCGCGATCCCCGGAAAACTCAACCTTCACCGACGAAGCCGGCAATGGTGGGGGTAGCGGACGTGGCTGTAAAAACTCCGGCACCGAACCCATCTCATTCACGGAAATTGCCCCCTTACAAAAGCGGCGGCAGTGAAACCTTGGATTGAGCTAATGTCAACGCACGCGCAGCATTTCCGGTTAATCCGCCTTTAAGCGGATTTCTCAAACAATTCCCGGCCGATCAGCATGCGGCGGATTTCGGATGTGCCGGCGCCGATTTCATAGAGCTTGGCATCGCGCAAGAGACGCCCGGTCGGATAATCGTTGATATAGCCGTTGCCGCCAAGCAACTGGATTGCATCGAGCGCGCATAGCGTCGCCTTTTCCGCGGCATAAAGGATGGCGCCGGCGGCATCCTCGCGCGTGGTCTCGCCGCGGTCGCAGGCCTTCGCCACCGCATAGACATAGGCGCGCGAGGCATTCATCGTCGTGTACATGTCGGCGAGCTTGCCCTGCACCAGCTGGAAGCTGCCGATCGGCTGGCCGAACTGCTTGCGCTCGTGCACGTATGGCAAGACCACATCCATGCAGGCCTGCATGATGCCGAGCGGTCCCGCCGCCAGCACCGCGCGCTCGTAATCGAGGCCCGACATCAGGATGTTGACGCCGCGGCCGACCTGGCCGAGCACGTTTTCCTCCGGCACCTCGCAATCCTCGAACACGAGTTCGGCGGTGTCGGAGCCGCGCATGCCGAGTTTGTCGAGCTTCTGCGCGGTAGAAAATCCCTTCATGCCCTTTTCGATGATGAAGGCGGTGATGCCGCGAGCGCCCGCGGCCGGATCGGTCTTGGCATAGACTACCAGCGTCTCGGCAACGGGACCGTTGGTGATCCACATCTTGGAGCCATTGAGGACATAACGATCGCCCTTCTTCTCGGCACGCGTCGACATCGATACCACGTCGGAGCCGGAGCCGGGCTCCGACATCGCCAGCGCGCCGACGTGTTCGCCGGAAATAAGCCTAGGCAGATATTTCCGCTTCTGCGCGTCACTGCCGTTGCGCCGGAGCTGGTTGACGCAGAGATTGGAATGCGCGCCGTAGGAGAGGCCGACGGAAGCGGACGCCCGCGAAATCTCTTCCATCGCCACGCAATGTTCGAGATAGCCCAGGCCCGAGCCGCCATATTCCTCCTCGACAGTGATGCCGTGGAGACCAAGCGCGCCGAGCTTCGGCCAAAGATCCATCGGAAACTGGTTGCTCTTGTCGATCTCGGCGGCGCGCGGCGCGATCTCATTATTTGAGAAGTCGTGAACCGTCTCACGCAGCGCATCCGCGGTTTCGCCGAGGTCGAAATTGAACATCCGGTATGCGTTGGGAATCATGGCGGGCGGCCTCCGGCAATCGCGCTTTCTGCTAATCCTACTGTGCCACAAGACCCTCGTGGTGAGGAGGCGCTTGCACCCGAGCAGGCCGAGCTTAGCAAGGCCGTCGCGAACGGTGCAAATAAAGAAACGCCGTCTCCGGACGATACTGCGTATCGCCGGGAGAACCATGAGGCCACGTTGCTTTTCCGGGCCTCGTCCTTCGAGACGCTTGTTCGCGCAAGCTTTTCAGGATGAGGGGACAAGCTGGTTATGACGCAGCAAGACCAACTCATCATGGCTTAATCCCTGAACCTCGTCTTGTCACGGGCGACAGAGATCAGGGCAGGCTCGGTCGGTGGCATGCCATGGCATCGCATGGCTGCCCCCACCTGCCAAAACTCGCTCTTGCTCTCCTGTGCACAAGGGGATGTAATTTGGCTAGAAGTTACCACCTGCCGATGCAACGGAGGGAACACCTCCTCAGGGAAGAGCGGCCATGAATATCCAGACATCGCCTGGGATCAACAAGCAGGACCTTCTGCGCGCCGCGCGCGAGGACGCCTATTCCTTGCCGCTGGAGGACTTTCATCCGGGCGCGCCGCAATTGTTCCGCAACGATACGCTGTGGCCCTATTTCGAGCGGCTGCGCAAGGAAGCGCCGGTGCATTACTGCACCAAGGCGCCGATCGAGCCCTATTGGTCGATCACCAAATATAACGACATCATGCATGTCGACACCAACCACGGCATCTTCTCTTCCGACGTGTCGCTTGGCGGTATCTCGATCCGGGACGTTCCCCCGGGCTATGACTGGCCGAGTTTCATCGCCATGGACCAGCCGCGGCATTCGGCCCAGCGCAAGACCGTCTCACCGATGTTCACGCCGACGCATCTGGATGAACTCGCGATCCTGATCCGCGAACGCACCGCGCGGGTGCTGGATTCGCTGCCGCGCAACGAAACCTTCAATTTCGTCGATCTGGTCTCGATCGAATTGACCACGCAGATGCTGGCGACGCTGTTCGATTTTCCTTTCGAGGAGCGGCGCAAACTGACGCGCTGGTCGGATGTCTCGACCGCGCTGCCGAAAGGCGGCGTCGTGGAATCGGCGGAACAGCGCCGCGCCGAAATGGACGAATGCGCCGCCTGTTTCACCAAGCTCTGGAACGAGCGCGTCAACACCGAGCCGCGCAACGACCTGATCTCGATGATGGCGCACAACGAAGCAACGCGCTACATGGACCCCGACAATCTGATGGGCAACATCATCCTGCTGATCGTCGGCGGCAACGACACCACGCGCAATACCATGAGCGGATCGGTGCTGGCGCTCAACGAACATCCCGAACAGTACAAGAAGCTTCGTGAAAATCCCGCCCTGATCGACACCATGGTGCCGGAGGTCATTCGCTGGCAAACGCCGCTCGCCCATATGCGGCGAACGGCGCTGGTCGACACCGAGCTTAACGGCCAGAAAATCCGCAAAGGCGACCGCGTCGTGATGTGGTACGTCTCGGGCAATCGCGACGAAGAAGTGATCGAACGGCCGAACGAGTTCATCATCGACCGGGCGCGTCCGAAAATCCACCTGTCGTTCGGCTTCGGCATCCACCGCTGCGTCGGCATGCGGCTCGCCGAACTGCAATTGAAGATCGTCTGGCAGGAAATCCTGAAACGATTCGAGCGGATCGAGGTGGTCGGCGAACCGAAGCGGGTCTATTCCAGCTTTGTGCGGGGCATCGAGTCCCTGCCGGTACGCATACCCGCATGAACGACGCGCTGAACCCGCCGAGCCTCGCGGAAGCCATCAATGCCAAGGGCTTCTCGGGCGCGGCCGGCTTCCGCATCGTCACGGTGCGGCCGGGATATGCCGAGGTGGCGCTGCCGCGCCGCGACGAGCTCCTGCAGTTTTTCGGCCATTTCCACGGTGGCGTGATCACGGCGCTCGCCGACCAGGCCGCAGGGATCGCGGTGACGTCGAGCCTGCCCAAGGGTCGAATAGGGGTAACCGTCGAACTCAAGATCAATTTCATCGACCCCGCCCGCGGCAGCGAATTGATCGCCCGGGCCAAGACTTTGAAAATGTCGGGCTCGATCGGGGTTGCAACGGTCGAAATCTTCAGCAAAGACGAGGCCAGCGAAATCCTCTGCGCATTCTGCACCGCCACCCTGCGCGGCCTTGATCTTCCAGCCGAGTTCCGATGACATCGACCGACCACGCCGACGAACATACCGACATCCGCGACGCCGTTGCCAAGCTCTGCGCCCAGTTCCCCGGCGAATACTGGCGCAAGCTCGACCGCGAAATGGCCTATCCCAGGACCTTTGTCGATGCGCTCACCGAGTCCGGCTACCTTTCGGTGCTGATCCCGGAAGAATACGGCGGCGCGGGACTGAAACTCTCGGCCGCAACCGCGATCCTGGAAGAGATTCACCGCG
The DNA here is from genome assembly GCA_049509335.1 of Bradyrhizobium sp. Taxonomy (GTDB): domain Bacteria; phylum Pseudomonadota; class Alphaproteobacteria; order Rhizobiales; family Xanthobacteraceae; genus Bradyrhizobium. The sequence continues at coordinate 67,242 of JBEKZZ010000006.1, forward strand.
CCGGCTGCAATGCCGGTGCCTGTCACGCCCAGATGTACACCATGGGCACGGTGCTGCGGCACGGCAGCGAGGCGCAGAAGGCCCAATGGCTGCCGAAGGTCGCAAGCGGCGAATTGCGGTTGCAGGCCTTTGGTGTGACAGAACCTTCCAGCGGCACCGATACCTCATCGTTGAAAACCTTCGCCCGTCGCGAAGGCAATGACAGCTACATCGTCAACGGCCAGAAGATCTGGACCAGCCGCGCCGAATATTCCGACCTCATGATCCTGCTGGCGCGCACCACGCCCAAGGAACAGGCGGCAAAACGCACCGACGGGCTTTCGGTCTTTATCGTCGACATGCGGGAGGCCAAGAAGGCCGGGCTCTCGATCCGCCCGATCCGCACCATGATGAACCACTCGACGACGGAAGTGTTCTTCACCGACATGAAGGTGCCGGCGGAGAACCTGATCGGCGAGGAAGGCAAGGGCTTTCGCTACATCCTTTCCGGCATGAATACCGAACGCATCCTGATTGCCGCCGAATGCATTGGCGACGCCAAATGGTTTATCGAGAAGGCTTCGACCTATGCCAAGGAGCGCAGCGTTTTCGGCCGCCCGATCGGCCAGAACCAGGGCATCCAGTTTCCGATTGCGAAGGCCTATGCTGCGATGCGCGCGGCCGAATTGATGGTCAAGGAAGCCACCCGCAAATATGAGGCCGGGCTTGATTGCGGCGCGGAAGCCAACATGGCCAAGATGCTGGCGGCGGATGCTTCTTGGGAGGCGGCGAACGCCTGCGTGCAGACCCATGGCGGTTTCGGCTTTGCCGAGGAATATGACGTCGAGCGAAAATTCCGCGAGACGCGGCTCTATCAGGTAGCGCCGATCTCGACCAATCTGGTGTTGTCCTATATCGCCGAGCATGTGCTTGGCATGCCGCGCTCTTATTGAGAAGAAAACATGCTGCCGCTTGAGGGAATAACCGTCATCGCCGTCGAACAGGCCGTTGCCGCGCCGTTCTGCTCGTCGCGGCTGGCGGACGCCGGCGCCCATGTCATCAAGGTCGAGCGGCCCGAGGGTGATTTCGCCCGCGGTTACGATGCCGCGGCCAAAGGGCAAAGCAGCTATTTCGTCTGGCTCAACCGCGGCAAGGATTCCGCGGTGGTCGATCTCGCGACCAAAGAGGGCCGCGCCGAGCTGGAGCGGCTGATCGCAGGCGCCGACGTGCTGTTGCAGAATCTCAAGCCCGGCTCGATGGACAAGCTCGGCTTTTCCCTCGACCGCCTGAAAAAGGATTATCCGGCGCTGATCTGCTGCACCATCTCGGGCTACGGCGATGAAGGACCCTACGCGAATCGCAAGGCCTACGACCTCTTGATCCAGGCCGAAAGTGGCCTCGCCTCGATCACCGGCGGCCCGGAAAGCCCCTCGCGTGTCGGGCTTTCGATCGTCGATATCGCGACCGGCGCCACGGCGCATGCCTCGATCCTGGAAGCGCTGATCGCGCGCTCACGCACGGCTAAGGGCGCCGACATTCGTATCTCGATGTTCGACGTGATGGCCGACTGGATGGCGGTGCCGCTGATCAACTCCGAGGCCGGGCAACCTCCCAAAAGAATCGGCCTCGCCCATCCCTCGATCGCGCCTTACGGCGTGTTCCGCTCCAAAGACGGCAAGGATATCCTGATCTCGATCCAGAGCGAGCGGGAGTGGAAGACACTTTGCGCCAAAGTGCTCGGCCAGACCGACTTGCCGAACGATCCGCGGTTTTCGAATATGGTCGAGCGCGTCAGGAATCGCTCACTGACCGACGGCATCGTCGGCGACAGCTTTGCATCCATGACGCGGGATGAGTTGTTACAACGTCTCGCGGATGCCGACATCGCCTTTGCCGAGGTCAACACCATGGCCGACCTCGCGCAACATCCGCATTTGCGGCGCATCGAGGTGAACACACCGAACGGCGTGGTGAGCTATCCGGCGCCGGCTGCGATTTTCGTCGATGAGCCGCGCCACTATGGCGACGTGCCTGCGATCGGCGAACAGCCAAGCAAAAAATCAGCGCGGAAGGCCTCATGACCGAAAAGCCCGACCTCGATCATTTGCGGCAATGGATCGGCCGTTGCTCTGAGGCGTCCGACACCGTCACCGCGCAACTGGTGAAGGGTCTGCGCGCCACGCTGTTTCTCCCGGTTGGCGAGCCGAAAACCGGCGACGCCGCGCCTTACACCGTGCACTGGTGCCTGGCGCCGGCGGTGGCGCCTGCCTCGGAGTTGGGTCCCGACGGCCATCCCTCACGCGGCGGCTTCCTGCCGCCGGTGCCGCTGCCGCGGCGGATGTGGGCGGGCGGCGAGCTCGAATTCTTCGACACGTTCCGCGTCGGCGACGAGGTGACGCGCACCTCGCGCATCAAGGACGTCACGATGAAGACCGGCTCGACCGGTGTGTTGTGTTTTGTGTCCGTGGACCATGAGCACACCACACCGCGCGGCATCGCGATCCGCGAGCGGCACGATATCGTCTATCGCGATGTCACTCCTGCTTCGGCCGCGCCTGCGAAAGCGGCTTCGCCGCCGCCGGTGGCAAAACATCGCGAAACCCACTTCGCCGACCCGGTGCTGTTGTTTCGCTACTCGGCGCTGACCTTCAACGGCCACCGCATTCACTATGACTGCGATTATGTCACCAAGGTCGAGGGCTATCCTGGCCTGATCTTCCACGGGCCGATGCAGGCGGCGTTGCAGATCGAATTCGCTGCCAAGCTGCGCGGGCACGTGCCGAAGAAATTCACCTATCGCGGCGTGCAGCCGTTGTTCGAGGGTGAATTCTCGGTCAATGCCAACGAGACCGACGGCAGCATGGAGACGTGGACGGCGAATGCGCAAGGACAGCCGACCATGAAGGGTACCGCGACGTGGTGAGGGATGCCCCGTCATTCCGGGATGGTGCGTCAGCTCCAGACCCGGAATCTCGAGATTCCGGGTTCGATGCTTCGCATCGCCCCGGAATGACGGAGTAAAGCATTGCCACGTAACCCCTCCACCAGCACCCTCACCGTCAAACAGGCCACCTTCGGCCTGTTGCGCGCGTTCGGCATCAGACGCGTGTTCGGCAATCCCGGCTCGACCGAGCTGCCGTTCCTCAGTGACTGGCCCGACGACATCGACTACGTGCTGGGCTTGCAGGAAGCCTCCGTCATCGGCATGGCCGACGGCTATGCGCAGGCGACCCGCAACGCCGGCTTCGTCAACCTGCATTCGGCGGCCGGCGTGGGGCATGCGCTCGGCAACATCTTTACCGCCTACCGCAACCAGACGCCGCTCGTGATCACGGCGGGCCAGCAGGCGCGCTCCATCTTGCCCTTGCAGCCATTTCTGTTTGCCGAGCGCGCATCCGAATTTCCCCGGCCCTATGTGAAATTCGCGATCGAGCCGGCGCGGGCCGAAGACGTGCCCGCCGCGATCGCGCGCGCTTATTATACGGCGATGCAGCCGCCGTGCGGGCCAACCTTCGTCTCGGTCCCGATCGACGACTGGAACAAGCCTGCGCAAGCGATCGAGGCGCGCAGCGTGACGCGGGAATTGAGTCCTGATCCCGATGCCATCAGGGGATTGGCCGAGGCGCTGGCGGCAAGCAAGCATCCGGCGTTTGTGGTCGGGCCCGGCATCGACCGCGCGCAAGCGGTCGAGCTGATGGTCCGGCTTGCCGAGAAGACGCGTGCTCCCGTCTGGGTCAGTCCGTTTTCGGCGCGGTGCAGCTTTCCCGAACGCCACCCGCAATTCGCAGGCTTCCTGCACGCTTCGCCCGCGCAGATCTCGGAAACGCTCGCTACGTATGATCTGGTCGTAGTGATCGGCGCGCCGGTCTTCACGTTTCATGTCGAAGGCCATGCTACGATTTTCGACGGCGCGACGACGCTGTTCCAGATCACCGACGACCCCGAGGCCGCAGCCGTAACGCCGGTCGGCACCAGCATCATCGCCACCATGAAACCGGCGCTCGCCGCGCTGATCGAGATGACGGGCGAAAGCAGCCGCTCGGCGCCGGAGGGCCGCGTTCTGCCGCCGGTACCGAGCGCGTCGGATCCGATCCAGGCGGACTTCCTGCTGCACAGCCTGGCTGCCGCGATACCCGGCGATGCGGCGGTGGTGGAAGAAGCGCCCTCGCATCGCCCGACGATGCACAGGTTCATGCCGATGCGTGGCCAGGACAGTTTTTACACCATGGCGAGCGGCGGGCTGGGCCATAGCCTGCCGGCCGCGGTCGGCGTCGCACTCGGCCGCCCGCAAGTTCGCACCGTCTGCCTCGTCGGCGATGGCTCGGCGATGTATTCGATCCAGGCGCTGTGGACAGCCGCGCAGCGCCAACTGCCGCTGACCGTTATCGTCGTCAACAATTCCGGCTACGGCGCGATGCGCTCGTTCAGCCAGGTGATGCAGGTGCGCAACGTGCCCGGCCTCGAATTGCCGGGGATCGACTTTGTGAAGATCGCAGATGGGCTGGGCTGCGCGGCGGTTCGGGTGAGCAAATCAAGCGAATTGGCCGGCGCGCTTCAGCGCGGTCTTACGCACAAGGGAACGAGCCTCATCGAGGTGATGGTCGATTCCGCCGTGCCGCTGCTTTATGCGCGGAAAGGCTAGGCGCAGCCCTCATCCTGAGGAGGCGCGAAGCGCCGTCTCGAAGGATGAGCAGAGACCGGGCCTCATGGTTCGAGACGCGCGTGCCGCGCTCCTCACCATGAGGGTTAATCACTTCCCGAACTCTTCCCGCAGCTTGGCCTGGATCTTGGCCATGCCGCCAATCCAGCGGTCGTAATTCTCGGTCTTGTTGCGCATATAGGTAAGCACCTGCGGATGCGGCAGAATGAGAAACGTCTCCCGCTCGATGCCTTCGAGGGCATCTTTTGCGACCTGCTCGGGCGACAAATCGCCGTCACCGGATTGCGGCCCCTTCGGCAGCGTACGGAGCATCTCGGTATCGACGCCTTGCGGGCACAGGATCGAAACCTTGATGCCGTCGGCCCTGTGCGAGATGGCGAGATTTTCCGCAAACCCCACGGCCGCATGCTTGGTGGTGGAATAAGCCGCGCTTCCCACCTGCGACAACAGCCCCGCGGCCGAAATCGTGTTGAGGAAATAGCCGCCGCCGCGCGCCTTGAAGCGGGGGATCAGATGCCGCGCCGCGTAAATATGCGCCATGACGTGAATGGCCCAGCTTCGCGAAAACGGTTCATCCGAGCTGCCGCCGGCATTCGCCGACAACGGATCGATGCCGGCAAAGATGCCGGCGTTCGAACAAAACAGCGCGATCGGCCCGAACAACCGCTCAGTCTCCTCGATGACGTGAAGGATATCTTTCTCCTGCGCGACATCGCATTTGAAGGCCGCACCATCGAGCGAGGCCGCGACACTCCGCCCACGCGCCACGTCGAGGTCGGCCACGATCACCTTGGCGGCGCCGGCGCGGTGAAAGGCCTCGCACAACGCCCGCCCGATCCCATTGGCGCCGCCGGTGACGACGACGATTTTGCCGCTCACCTGCATCGCAACACCTGTTTTGTCAGAGGTGAATTTACGCCAGAACGACGTCGAGCACGGCCGTATAATGGCACGCCGCGCCGAGAAGCACGAAGCAATGCCAGATCACGTTCTGGAAGCGCAGCCGTTGCCATGCGTGGAAGATTACCCCGAAACTATACAGCAGGCCACCCGCGAGGATCAACCAGACCGCCAGTTTCGGCAGCGAGGAGAGGCCCGCATCATAGGCGATGACGCCGCTCCAGCCCATCGCGAGGTAGAGACCGACCGACAGCCGGTCGAAACGGCCGGGGAAGAACAGTTTCAGCGTAATGCCGACCGCCGCCACGCTCCATACCCCCGCCAGCAGCGACATCGCAAACACGCGGTCCTGCAATTGCGCGAAGATCGGCGTATAGGTCGCGGCGATCAGAATGTAGATCGCCGAATGATCGAAGCGGCGCAGCAGCCATTTGCGCCGCGATACCGGCCAGAGGTTATAGGCAGCGGAAAATCCGAGCATCGCCAACAGGCCCGCGGCATAGACCGACACGGTGACCACCGAATAGGCGGAAGCAAACACCGCCGCGAGCACGATCAGCACCGTGACGGCGATGATGCCGCTGAACACGCCGATGCCGTGAACGATGCCGTCGGCGATGATTTCGGCGCGGTCATAATTCCAGCGAATCGCATCGGCCGCCGCATGGGCCGAGGTCGAGGCGAACTGTTTCAGTCTGAAGACGGTCATATGGTCCGGTGCGGCACTTCTTCCAGATGAAACAGAGGATACCTTGGGCAGCGTCAACGCCCCTAAGCCTCTAGGCGGGAATTAAGCGGAAATGGCGTCCTAAATGTGAATGCTTGTTTTTTGGGCCGCCAATCGCCACCTTGTGATTGGTTTATCAAATTACCTTTCCGAAAAGCCTCCTTTCAGCGCATGGCCTTTGATTTTTCCGACATGGTCGAGGAGGCGCGCATTTCGGCGCGCGCGCTGAGGGATTTCAGCGACAACCTCTTCAATCCCACCTTGCGGCTCGGCATCACCGGGCTTTCGCGGGCCGGCAAGACCGTGTTCATCACGGCGCTGATTCATGGCCTGACCCGTGGCGGACGCTTTCCGGTGTTCGAGCCGCTCGCTACGGGCCGGATCGCCAGCGCCCGCCTCGAGCCGCAACCCGACGACGCGGTGCCACGTTTCGATTATGAACGTCACCTTCATACCTTGGTTGACGAACGGGCATGGCCGACCTCGACTGTCGACATCAGCGAATTGCGGCTGGTGATCGATTATCAGCGGCAAAATGGCGCCGAGCGGACGCTCACGTTGGACATTGTCGATTACCCCGGCGAATGGCTGCTCGATCTGCCGCTGCTCAACAAGAGCTATGAGCAGTGGTCGAATGAAAGCCTGGCGCTGTCGCGCGGCAGCGCTCGCAGCTCCCTCGCCGCGCCGTGGCACGCTTATCTGGCGGGCTTGAATGCCGAAGGCCCGCTGGACGAACAGGCCGCGCTGACATCGGCAAAACTCTTCACCGATTACTTGCGCGCCTGCCGCGACGAGCGCTTCGCGATGAGCCTGTTGCCGCCGGGCCGCTTCCTGATGCCGGGCAATCTCGCAGGCTCGCCGGCGCTGACCTTCACGCCGCTCGACCTGCCCGACCACGGCACCCCGCCCGGTGGATCGCTGTGGGCGATGATGCGAAGGCGTTATCAATCCTACAAGGACGTCGTGGTGCGGCCGTTCTTCCGCGATCATTTCGCGCGGCTGGATCGTCAAGTCGTTCTGGTCGATGCGCTGGCGGCGTTCAATTCGGGACCGAACGCGCTGTTCGATCTGGAGGCGGCACTCGCCGGCATTCTCGATTGCTTCCGGATCGGCCGCGGCAGTTTCCTCAACGCGCTGTTTCGCCCCAGGATCGACCGCATCCTGTTTGCCGCAACCAAAGCCGACCATCTGCACCATTCAAGCCATGACCGGCTGGAAGCCGTGCTGCGGCGCGCGGTCGCCCGCGCCGTGATGCGGGCCGAGGTGACCGGCGCCACCATCGACGTCGTGGCGCTTGCCGCCGTCCGCGCCACGCGGGAGGCTCAGGTCACACGTGACCGGGAGAGTTTGCCGTCGATCCTGGGCACACCAATCGCTGGCGAAAAGGCCGACGGCGAAACGTTTGACGGAAATACCGAAGTCGCCACCTTTCCCGGTGAATTGCCCGGCGATCCGCAAGCCCTGTTTGAAAGCGAGACCGCGTTTTCCGGCCTCGCCAGCGCGCAAACGGATGCGGACTTCCGTTTCCTGCGCTTCCGGCCGCCTCGCCTGACGAAAGAGGATGGGGATGCCGTAGCGCTGCCTCACATCCGCCTTGACCGGGCGTTGCAGTTCTTGATCGGAGACAAACTCCAATGAGCGAACGCGTCCCTCACCGCAAGCCTGCGACCTTCAAGCTCGACGACGCCAGCGTGGTCGTGACCGATCCGAACGATGAGAGCCGCCCCGCCCGCGGCACGGTTCACATCACCCCGGAAAGCGAACCCCAGTTGCCGGTCGCTCTGGAGCCGGCGATCGTCCCGGCCGAGTCGCGTTTCCGTTGGGGGACGCTGTTCTGGAGCGCGCTCGGTGGACTGGTGCTGCTCGGCGCGGGCCTCGGCGTGGCGCACTTGATCGAGGATCTGTTTGCGCGCAGCGAGAGCTTGGGCATCCTCGGCCTGGTACTGACCTTTGCCGCGGCGCTGTCATTGATCGTGGTGACCGCGCGCGAGGTGGTCGGCCTGATGCGCCTTGCGACCATCGAAGACCTGCACCGGCGCGCGGCGTCCGTAATCGCGAGCGACGACGCCAGCGAAAGCCGCACCGTCTTGCGTGATCTCCTGAAGATCGCCCATCAGAACCCGCATCTGGCGCGCGCCCGCTCCACGCTGAGCCACCATGCCGGCGACATCATCGATGGTGCCGACATGATCCGCTTGGCCGAACGGGAGCTGATGAGCCCGCTCGATCAGCAAGCGCGCTTGCTGATTTCCGCCGCCGCGCAGCGCGTCTCGCTCGTCACCGCCATCAGCCCGCGGGCGCTGTTTGACATCCTCTTCGTGTTCGCAGCCTCGCTCCGCCTGATCCGGCAATTGGCGCGGCTTTACGGCGGGCGGCCCGGCACGCTCGGCATGATAAAACTGATGCGCCACGTCATCGGCCACCTCGCCATCACCGGCGGCATGGCGGCGAGCGACAGCGTGATCCAGCAGGTGCTCGGCCATGGACTCGCGGCCAAACTGTCGCAGCGGCTCGGGGAAGGTTTCCTCAACGGTCTGTTGACCGCGCGGCTGGGGCTGGCTGCGATCGACGTCATCCGGCCGCTGCCATTTGCGGCGCTGCCGCGCCCTTCGCTGACCGATCTGGCAAAAGACCTGCTGCGCCAGCGCGGGGATGAGGCATGATCGGTTGAGGCGCCAATCGGGCGACCAAGTCAGGCGCCCCAAAAGCAAAAGCCCCGGACGATGCCGGGGCTTTCGAATTTCGTCTCTCGTGAGTTGGTCAGTATTTGGCGATGACCGGGGCGCCCCAGTTGAGCTTATAGTTCACACCAACCTTGAGCATTTGGACCGTGAGCGCGTTGGAATAACCGAAAACGGCGCCTGCGCCACTTGTAAGGGTGGCGGTCTTGGTACCAAAATCAAAGTACAGGTATTCGCCCTTGACGCTCCAGTCGGGGCTAATTTTGTATTCGAGGCCTGCTCCAGCGGTCCAGCCGCTGGAAAAACTAGCCGAACCCACCGTGAACCCGGGAATGAGCGTCGTGGTCGATACGGAGCCGTTGTAGTAGGCATAACCGCCTTTGACGTAAATCAGCGTGCGATCAAGGGTGACACCCAGTCGACCGGTCACATCCCCGTAAAAACCGCTATTGCCGATGAAATCGACTTCGGTGCCGCCGCCTAAATCCCGGCTGTTTCCTCGAAGAGTCAAATAGCCCAGATCAGCTTCGATGCCGTAGACGACCATCCCGTTTTGAAAGTTATATCCAACGGTTCCAGCGCCCGTTACGCCGCTGGACTTAACCAGGTTGGTTCGGGGGAAAACTCCTCCGTCAGCAACGGTGGGTGACACCACGTCGCGCGCCCAATCCCCGCCGACATCGGCACCGATATAAAATCCCGCCCAGGACCAAGTGGGGACCGGCACAGGCGGCGGCGCTTTCATCGGCATATCTGCCGCCTGTGCGACCCCCAGAGGCGCGGCGAGCAAAAACCCCAGCACAGCAAATTTGGCAGCAAGACTCTGCTTCATGAGTAAGTCCCCCAAAATTTCGAAAAGTAAAATTGCGATCATCATATGACTAATGTCGGAGGACATAATGCGCCGGTATGAAATAAAGGCGAGCTAGGAATGCGGTTCCACCTCACTTCCTCTTCGACTGTTGCCAGTTAGACACATTTTATTTTTTCAAGCTTGAACAATGGCTTACGGCGAGAACACACGACGTTGGATGGCTCGAATGTTCCGGAGTAACTCAGCACGGGCTGCGACTTGTTCATAACGCCGGAATGAGCCGCGGCGCGCTTCGATGCGATCAGGAGCGAGCAGAATCAGAGAAACACACCACGCGCATCGGCCGTTCAGATTTTCACGCCAGCACCCGCCAGCGAAACAGCGGTGATTCCGGCGGCGGCGACAGCTCCGGCATCCAGCCGGTGAACTTCTCGATCGCATAAGTATCCATGACGATCCCGCGCCAGACGCGGTCCACCGTTTCCAGCGGCTCGCGCCTGGCCGGGACAAGGGCCCACAACGGATAAGCGGGGCTATCGTAAGGCTGAGGCGCAACATAGAGGCCGACATGGCCGGCGATCAGGCTCATGTCGGGCACGCGGAAACCCTGATAGCGCCCGCGCTCATTGATCTGCACCACCGGCACACGGCCATTGAAGAACCAGCGCAGCATCGCGTAGGTGCGATAGTCGGTCGTTGCAATCCAGGTCGCGCCGGTTTTTTGCAGCTCGGCCTCGGTACGCTCGATGACCGGCCTGTAACCGGCCTCGCCGCCGACCGGATCGGTGCGGCCGATGAGGTTGAAGGGCGCAGCCAGGTAATAGAAGAAGACCGCGACAACGAAGGCGATGCCGGAGACGATCGCGATGTTGGCCCAGCGGAACGACATCGCGACAAAGGATGCAGACCACCCTTCCTTTCGCAGCATCGAAAGATTGATGGCGGCCGCCGCAAAACCAAACGGCCAGATGAACGTCGGCCAGGTATCGCCGACCCGCAGGCTCAGCGATTTCCACAAGAAGTAGACAAAGGGAACGATCACCGCCGTCGACAGCAGGATAGCGACCGGCTCGTTGCGGCGATATCCGCGCCACGCCGTCAGGACGACACCCGTCAGGACCACCGGCAGCAGGACAAAACCGACAAGGCCGAATTGCATTCCGATGAATTCGCCGAGCGTGCGAAGCTCCAGCGGATGCGCCGCGGTCGCCCGCACGGCCTGGAAGCGAAACGACGCCCAGTCATGTTGCACGTTCCAGACCAGGACCGGCGTGAACAACAGAACGGCGATCGCCGCTGCCACCCAGGGAGCCGGACTACGCAACCAGCGCCCGCGCCAGGCCGGCACCCACATGAAGGCGAGCACCGCCGGCAACAGCAGGACGATCGTGAATTTCGACAACGCCGCCAATCCTGCAAAAAGGCCTGCCGCGAGCCACCATCGCCCGTCACCGCTCCCGGCCAACCGCACCAGCGCCCATGCCATGGCGGTGACGAACAGAACCAGCGGAACGTCCGGTGACACTTTCGTCATCAGCAGGCCGTAATAGAGCGAGGCCTCCATCATCGCGACCACTGTGATGACCGCGCGGACATCGCGCGTGACGCGCCAGACCATGTCGGCGAGCAGCCCTTGCGTCAGGAGCATCGCCACAAGGCCGGAGAACCGCGCCCCGAAACTGGTGTCGCCAAAGATCGTCGTGCCAAAACGAATGAACCAGGCGATCATGGGCGGATGGTCGAGAAACGAAAGCACGTTTTCCTTCGACCAGGTCCAGTAATAGGCTTCGTCGGTCCGCAGATCGGTGAGGCCGGCATAAGCCCCGCGCAGCACCGTCATCGCCGCGACCAGCGCGATGACGCCAAGCCACCGCCGAAGGACTGAGGTCTTCACAACTCCGCGAAAATTGTCTTGGGGCGTCATCGTCACGGCGCTTTGTCCCCAACTATGGCGGAGGTGTCAACGCCCCGACATTGCCCACCGCGGCTTCAATTCGGACGTTCTCCACTCGTACCCGGTGGAATTAAACGCTAGCTTCATTGGTCTATGAATCGGTGGACCGGCATGACCGCGCTTAAGCTCGCCCCAATCGGGAAATTCAGCCGCGGCGTCAGCGTGCGGCAGATTCGCATGGTCTGCGGGCTCATCCTGTTTGCCTATCTGATCAGCCATTTCCTCAACCACGCGCTCGGCAACATTTCGCTGGAGGCGTTGGCCTGGGGCCTGCACTACCATCTCCTGTTCTGGCGGTTCCTTCCCGTCGCGATCGTGTTTTACACCGCGCTTCTCGTTCACGGCGGCCTGGGAATCTGGGCGCTCTACGAGCGTCGGCAGTTTCGATGGAAAGCAATTGAGCCGTTACAACTCGTGCTCGGCTTGAGTATCCCGCTGCTCGCCGCCGCGCACGTCATCAGCACGCGGCTCGGCTACACGCTGTTCAGCGTCTCCCGGCTTTATCCACAGGTGCTTCACGGATACTTCGCGACGTTGTCTCCCCGCTTCGTGTTGACAATGTCCGTGCTGGTCATTGCCTGGATCCACGGCAGCATCGGCCTTTACTTCTGGCTACGGATGAAGTCGTTCTTCCGACGCGCCGCCCCTTTCTTGCTGGCCGCAGCCGTGCTGCTGCCGACGCTGGCCCTGCTCGGCCTCTATCAGAGCGGCCGTACCGTCGTGAAAGAAAGCGCTGACCCGGAGTGGCGGGCTGCCAATCTCTCGCCGGACAAGGTGGGCACGCCGGCCCAGGCCGACAGGCTCGAAAGAATCACGGGCGACTTCATGATCGGCTATCTCGGCCTGCTTGGGCTGGTACTGGCGGCGCGGGGTGTACGCAGCGTTCGCGAAAGGCGCGTCGGCACAATCACTTTGTCTTACGGCAATGGCCGCACCGTCCGGGTACCGAAGGGCCTTTCCGTGCTGGAGGCCAGCCTGCGCCATCAGGTTCCGCATGCGAGCGTATGCGGCGGCCGCGCCCGCTGCTCCACCTGCCGGATTCGGGTGATCGGCGACTGCACCTCCTTGCCGGAGCCCTCGAACCGCGAAACCTTCATCCTCAACCGGGTCGGCAGCGCTTCAGACCCTGCGATCCGGCTCGCCTGTCAGCTCCGCCCCGAAAGCGACCTTTCCTTCTTCCAGATCTTCACGCCGCAACCGGTGGCGACACCTCAGGGCGGCCCCTCGCATATCGGCGAGGAGCGTTATCTCGTCAGCATGTTCGTGGATATGCGCGGCTCGACGCGGCTCGCGGAAAACCGCCTGCCATTCGACACGGTGTTCATTGTCAACCGCTTCCTCGGTGCGGTGTCGCAAGCCGTGATCGAATGCGGCGGCCGGCCGAACCAGTTTCTCGGCGATGGGCAACTCGCTCTGTTCGGGCTTGCAACCGATCGCCAGACCGCCTGCCGCCAGGCTCTGAAAGCCGCGGCGCGCATTTCCGCTCACATCGAGGAATTAAACCGATTCCTCAAAAACGACCTGCGCGAGCCGATCCGCTTCGGCATCGGTATTCACGGTGGCGAGGTGATCGTCGGCGAGATCGGTTATCGCGAGCACATGGTGTTCACCGCGCTTGGCGATGCCGTCAACGTCGCGGCACGGTTGCAGGACATGACCAAGGGCCTTGGCTGCGAGGTGATCTTCTCGGACGAAGTGCGCGCGACCGCGGATATCTCAATTGACGCGCTGCCCCGGCAGGACGTCGAAATTCGTGGCCGCGCGGAGCCGATGAGCGTGTGCGTCATTGTTCAGGCCGACACCCTGTCCGCGCTCATTGGCGACGAAAAGCCTGTTGCTGCCTGACGCTTCTGTACGCCCGCGCATTTCCACCACCCGAAGCTGAACAAGCATTCAGAAAAAATTCCTCGAACCGAATGGGGCTTTCTCGAACCCCGTTTTGAAACCGCGCGACTGACAAGCAAGGGGTGAAACTGATTGTGCAACCCGCGCGACCCGCGCACATATCGAGGAGAACGACCATGTACCGCAAACTGATGATCGCACTCGCCGCCGCTGCCTCTCTCAGCGCCATCGTGCTGGCTCCCTCCAGCGCATCAGCAAAGCCCTGGGGCGGCTGGAATGGAGGCTTCCATCATCACCACTTCGGCGGCTTCGGACTCGGCGTCGGTTATGTCGACGACGGCTGCTATGTGACCCGGCGCGTGCTGACGCCCTACGGCTACCGCCTTCGTACCGTGAACGTCTGCGCCTACTGATCGAGCTTGATCGCGCAGCTTTCGAGAAGCTCCGGCCGCTGGTGTCAGCGGCCGGAGCGTCTATTTTTTACGCCGGCACTCTATGCAATCTCAGCATCTGACCACGGTCCGGAATTGACTTGACGACCGCCGATGTCACACTCGCCACCATGAAACGGCGGCTTCTTTTCATTATTCTGCTCGTGATCGTTCTCGCTCTGCTGATCAAGTATGGAGCGAACGCCGCGCCTTGCGGCTGCGGTCCGTCGCCTCTTACGATTACCAGGCGTTAACGATTCGCGCACGCGGCGCCAATCCGATTTCCTTGACGCATTCTAAAATATTCCCGCGGCTCACGGCTTCGTGTTTTGATGTGACCTTTACCATTTACGCAACCGACGATCACCTTTGACTCACAACACGGCGAGCCTGGTTGAAAGCGCATCCGAAGCGCCTTAAGTCGTTGCTTGATTGTCAGGCCGGCAGAACGCCCCACACGAAATTAACCCTCATGAATTCCAATGCAGCGCTCGCGCGACATGCGCGCGACCCGAGAGTCTACCTGCTTCTTGGTCTGGCGAACTGGTTCATATTCCTGGACCATATCCCGAACAACAAGGTGAGCTGGATCACGCTGCGTAACTTCGGTTTTTCCGGCGCCGTCGACCTGTTCGTGTTCATCATCGGTTATACCGCCGCGCTGACCTATGCGCCCATCATGCTTGAACGCGGCGGCATCGTCGGCGCCACGCGGGTGCTCAAGCGCGCCTGGCAGCTCTATGCCGCGTTCATCGTGCTGTTTGCGATCTACGCCGTGTCGATCGGCGATATCGCGACGCGCTATGCCGCGCCCGACATCATCTACGAGTTCAACATCGCGGGCCTCCTCGACGATCCGGTCCGCACCATCGCGCATGGATTGCTGCTGCAATCGAGGGCGCTGAACCTCGACGTACTCCAGCTCTCCGTCCTGCTGATGGCATGCTTTCCGGCCGTGTTGTGGCTGATGCTGCGCGTACCCGGCTTGACGCTGGCCGCGTCAATGGCGCTCTACGTCGCCGCGCGCCAGTTCGAATGGACATTGCAGACCTTTCCGGACGGAAACTGGAATTTCAACCCTTTCTGCTGGCAATTGCTGTTTGTGCTCGGCGCCTGGTGCGCGCTCGGCGGCGTCGACCGGTTGCGCGCGCGCTTTCGCGCACCGGTCTGGGGCTACCTCGGACTTGCCTATCTCGTCTTTGCATTCGCCATGACGATGGCCGGCCGCATCCCCGCACTGGGCGAGATGCTGCCGATCTGGCTGCATGACACGTTCATTCCGATCGACAAGGTCAACTTGGCTCCCTATCGCCTTCTGCATTTTATCGTCGTGGCGCTGTTTGCCACGCGATTGATCTCGAAGAACTGGCCGGGATTGAACTCACCCATTTTCAGGCCCTTGATCGTGTGCGGCGAACAGGTACTGCCGGTGTTTTGCGCCGGCGTGTTCCTCTCCTTCGCAGGTCATTTTGTTCTGGTGACGGGTTCCGGCTCGCTCGTGGAACAGATTCTGGTCAGCGTAGCCGGCATAGCGATCATGACGCTGGTCGCAAGCTATGTGTCGTGGTCCAAGCGCCAGGATCGGCCGTCTCTCGCGCCGATCGGCCACAGTGCTTCGCTGAGCACACGCTAAATACGGGCAACCCAACTCGCGTAGCTTGATGTATGATCGTGTCCCGAATCTGTGTCGGGGCACGCGATGACATCTGAGCCCGCCTCCTTTCCGACATTCACGGCGACCTACGCCCCGGAAGACGCGGCCATTGCCGATCGGCTGTTGGCAACGGCGCGCTTGAGCGGCGATCGCGAGGCCCGAATCGATCAAACCACGACGCGCCTGATCGAGGCCATCCGCTCAAACGACGATCCGCTCGGCGGCGTCGAGGATATGCTGCGCGAATTCGCGCTCTCCACCAGGGAGGGCCTCGCGCTGATGGTACTGGCGGAAGCGCTGCTGCGCGTGCCGGACGCGCGCACCGCCGACCGCTTCATCGAGGACAAGCTCGGCGAGGGCGACTTCATCCATCATGAGACCAGATCGAGCGCGTTCCTGGTCAACGCCTCGGCCTGGGCGCTCGGCCTGTCGGCGCGGGTGATTCAGCCAGGAGAAACCCCTGACGGAACCATCGGCCGGCTGGTGAAGCGCCTCGGCGCGCCTACGGTGCGCGCTGCCACGCGGCAGGCGATGCGGCTGATGGGCAGCCATTTCGTGCTTGGCGAGACCATCGAAGCCGCGCTGGCGCGGGCTCAATCAGGCGCTTCTCCCCGCTACTCCTTCGACATGCTCGGCGAGGGTGCGCGCACCGCCACCGATGCGGAGCGTTATTTCAACGCGTATGCGAGTGCGATTGAAGCGATCGGCGCCAGTGCCGGCACGCGTCCCCTGCCCGACCGTCCCGGCATTTCCATCAAGCTTTCGGCGCTGCATCCGCGTTTCGAGGCGTTGAGCCGGCAACGGGTCGTGAGCGAGTTGGTGCCGCGGCTGATCGATCTGGCGCAACGAGCGAAGGCTTACGACCTCAACCTCACGGTGGACGCCGAGGAAGCCGACCGGCTCGAGCTTTCGCTGGAGGTGATTGCGGCTAGCTTTGCCGACGCCTCGCTCAAAGGCTGGGACGGTTTTGGCTTGGCCATTCAGGCCTACCAGAAGCGCGCCGCGGCGGTGATCGACTATGCGGACGAACTGGCGGCCCGACTGAACCGGCGCATGATGGTGCGGCTCGTCAAGGGCGCCTATTGGGACAGCGAGATCAAGCGCGCTCAGGAACGCGGGCTATCGGATTATCCCGTGTTCACACGCAAGGCGATGACCGATCTGAACTACATCGCCTGTGCCGAAAATCTTCTCGGCTTAAGGCCCTGGCTCTTTCCGCAGTTTGCCACCCACAATGCGCTGACGGTCGCCACCGTTCTGGAACTGGCGAACGACGAAAGCGGTTTCGAACTGCAGCGCCTGCACGGCATGGGCGAAGCGCTGTATGCGCGACTCGCCGAGGACCATCCCGAACTGCCGTGTCGCACCTATGCTCCCGTCGGTAGCCACCGCGACCTCCTCGCCTATCTGGTGCGGCGCTTGCTGGAAAACGGGGCCAACTCCTCCTTCGTGGCGCTCGCCGCCGATGAGGCGGTGCCGGTGGCAAAGCTGCTGCGGCGCCCGGCCGACATCATCGGCAAATCCGAAAACGCCCGTCATCCGAACATTCCATTGCCAGCCGATCTCTACCGGCCGAAACGGCAAAACTCGCGCGGCCTCGAATTCGGCGACCGTGCGGCGTTGCAGTCACTGCTGGCCGCCGTCAAAGCCGAGACCGCGCCTGTCACTGCGACATCGTTGATCGATGGCAAGGCCGGTACCGGGAAGGCGCGACGGCTTTTCGGCCCCGCTGATTTGGCAACGCCGGTCGGAAGCGTGATCGAGCCGGCCGTTGAGGGCGCGAATGCAGCTATGGCCGCCGCCCGCGCTGGATTTTTGAGTTGGAGCCGAACGCCGGCGGCGACCCGTGCCGGTCATCTCGATCGCGCCGCCGACCTTCTCGAACAACGCGCCGCGCGCTTCGTCGCGCTCCTGCAACGCGAAGGCGGCAAGACGCTCGATGACGCGATCTCGGAAGTTCGCGAGGCCACGGATTTCTGCCGCTATTATGCGAGCCTCGGCCGCGATCTGTTTGGCACCAGCGAGATCATGCCGGGCCCGACCGGCGAGAGCAACGTGTTAGGACTGCGCGGCCGCGGTGTGTTTGTCGCGATCTCGCCCTGGAATTTTCCGCTGGCGATATTCACGGGCCAAATCACGGCGGCGCTGATGGCCGGCAATGCGGTGGTGGCCAAGCCCGCCGAGCAGACGCCGCTGATCGCGTTTGAGGCGGTGCGCCTGCTGCACGAAGCCGGCGTGCCGTCCTCCGCGCTGCATCTGTTGCCCGGCGATGGCCGCATCGGCGCTGCGGTCGTGGCCCATCCAGATGTCGCCGGCGTTGTCTTCACCGGCTCGACCGAAGTCGCACGCGCCATCAACCGCGCGCTGGCCGCCAAGGACGGTCCGATCGTGCCGCTGATTGCCGAGACCGGTGGCATCAACGCCATGATCGTGGATGCGACCGCGCTGCCCGAGCAGGTTGCGGACGACGTTCTCGCCTCGGCGTTCCGATCGGCGGGCCAGCGTTGCTCGGCTTTGCGGATACTTTTCGTCCAGGAAGAGGTCGCCGACCGCATGATCGAGATGATTTCCGGCGCAGCGCACGAGCTGAAGATCGGCGACCCCACGGATCCAAGCGTTCAGATCGGTCCCGTGATCGACGCCGAGGCCAAGGTGCGGCTGGAGGCGCACACCACGCGCATGAAGCGCGAGGCGCGCGTGCATTTTGAGGGGACCGCGCCGTCCGGCCAATATGTCGCGCCGCATATCTTTGAACTCTCGAACGCCGGTCAGCTCACCGAAGAAGTATTCGGCCCCATTCTGCATGTGGTGCGTTACGCGGCCGGCAGCCTCGAGGACGTGCTGGCCTCGATCGACGTTACCCGCTACGGGCTGACGCTTGGCATTCATTCGCGGATCGACGACATGGTCGAGGCCGTCGTCGACCGGCTGGCGGTCGGCAATATTTACGTCAACCGCAACATGATTGGGGCTGTGGTCGGCGTTCAGCCATTCGGCGGCTCCGGCCTCTCCGGTACCGGTCCCAAGGCCGGCGGCCCGCATTACCTGACGCATTTTGCCACCGAGCAAACGGTGACGATCAACACCGCGGCAGCCGGCGGCAATGCCGCGCTGCTATCGGGTGAGGAATAGATTTCACAAACAAGTGCCGGTGCCGGTGGAACTGCCGCACGGAACCTTTTTTGAGAGTTGCTGAACCTTCTGCCGTGCGTCGGTCTGTGCCGCCACGTCGAAGACGGTGGCAGCCGGGAGTTGGGTCGATCGGCGATAATCATCCGCCGCCTTGTCGAACTTGTTCTGCGCTTCGTAGACTTTCGCGCGCACATAGTAGTTTTCGACCGTCTCGCGCTCGGCAATCGCCTTGTTGAGATCGTCCAGGGCCTTGCCAAAGTCGCGCATGTCAAGCCAGACGAGGCTGCGCAACAGCAGCGCGCCGGAATCGTTCGGGCGCGCGCCGAGCGCCATGTTGAGATCGGCCAGCGCGCCGTTCGTATCTTTCTTCGCAAGCAGCGCCCTGGCGCGAAGCACCCGCGCCAGCACGTCATAGTTTGTGTTCTTTCCGACCGCCTGATTAAGTGCGACCAATGCTCGGTCGGTCTGGCCGGTAGTCAACATCGCCAGCCCTTGGCCGATTTCGGCGATGCTGTTGTTCGGGTTACGATCAAGCACGCTCCTGATGTCGACCAGGCCTTCCGCCGAATTTCCTTTCAATAAGAGCGTCAGACCTCGCGCGGCGCGCGCGCCTTCGTTCCCCGCATTGAGACCAAGCGCCCGATCGAAATCCACCAGTGCCTTGTCGAGCTGGCCGAGCGCGAGATAGGTCTGACCGCGTTCGTTGTAGGGACCATCCGCCTTTGGATTGAGGGCGATCGTGCTGTCAAAATCGGCCAGTGCCTGGGTCATTTTTCCCATGACGAAATAAACCGTGCCGCGGGTCACATAACCGTCTGCGCTGTTGTGATTGTTGTCAATCGCTCGATTGGCATCGATCAGGGCTTCCTCGTTTTGTTTCAACCCAAGCAATGCGAGCGACCGGCTCGCCAGCATTGGCGAGTCATTCGGCTTCAATTTGAGCACGGCTTCCGCGTCGGCTCGGGCATCGGCGTAGCGGCCAACTGTGATCAGCGAGGTGGCACGTAGCCGCAGAACCTTTTCGTCACCCGGATTGGCGCCCAGCGCCTGATTGAGAGCCGTGATGGCCTCGGCATATTTCTTCTGATTCCAAAGCTGCGTCGCTTGCTTGATGAGTTGATCCGAGGACGCCGGGGAAGGCGTGAGTGCAGGCGGCGTAGCAGCCAGGTTTGGAGAGGCGGCCGGCGCGGACTTGGCTTCGTGCACCTTGGCAAGTTCCGTCTGCATCGCCACGGCCGTCTGGCGTTGCTGCTGCACAGCTTTGTTGTCGGGCAGCAAAGACAGCAGCTTGTCAAAATCGGCAATAGCGCGGGCATAGTCGCCCTTGGCGACAAAGAGCTGGGCGCGGGCAAAATAGGCTGAACGCTCCGTCTGCGGTGCCTGCGCGATCGCGCGCGAAAAATCGTCGATCGCGTGATCGACGTCGCCCTTGCGTCGATAGACCTGTCCACGCCAGTAAAAACCGTTCTGCACCGTCGCGCTCATCGCAAGCGCCGCATTGAGCTCGCCCAAGGCCTGGTCAAGCTGCCCCGTCTCGGCATAAACGCGCCCGCGCCCGACGTAGGCCTCGGCGTAGTCCTGGCGCTTTGCAGTCGCTTCGTTGAAATCGGCCAGCGCTTCGGCCCAGGCTTTCTGCTCGGCCCGCAGGAACCCGCGCGAGCTCAAAATCTGTGGGTTCTTCGGTTCGAGTTCGACCGCATGGTTATAATCGGCGAGCGCCGCATCGAGCTTGCCACTGCGTTGCCGCGCATAGGCGCGGGCGACAAACGCCCAAGCCGATTGCGGATTGAGTGCAAGGGCGGCTTCCGCATCGGACGTCGCCGCATCGAATTTGCCGCGGCCGGTCGAGAAGCGTGAGCGGGCGATATAGGCTTTGACGCGATCCTCGGCCGCCCGCTGTGCGTCATCGAGAACTGCCGTACAGGCTGCCTCGGTCTTTTCCCCGAGCGGCCCGGTACAGTCCTCAAAGTCCCCGGCGCGGGCCTGTCCCCGGCTCAGCGCAAATAACGCAAGACACGCCAGCAAACGTAAGCGAAAGGACCACATACCGGTCTCTCTTTAAAATTGTTCTTTCTTAAATCCGAGCGTTCCCAAACGCTGCGGGCAGCTTATCCTGGACTCACAACCGTCGCGAGCATATTGCCAGATTCAGGCCCGCTGTCGATGGCAAGGGCGCCGCTTGTGACCAGAGGGTTGAGCATTTCGTCATCGAACCGACGCTCTGGAGAGACTTGAGCCGCGCCCTTCCTGCGGAAGGTCATGAAAAAGCGGGCGTTGCATCGATGGCTGACATCGGTCAAATGCATCCATTGACCGGCCACGCAACGAGCGGAGCGACGCCAACCATGGACAAGGGCATCTTCGAGGGGCTGAAGGTTCTGGATTGCGCGAGCTTCATCGCCGCGCCCGCGGCCGCCACCGTGCTGTCGGATTTCGGCGCCGAAGTGATCAAGATCGAGCCGCCGGGAACGGGCGATCCCTATCGAAACCTGCCGAAGCTGCCGGGATACCCGATCAGCCCGCATAATTTCGCCTGGCTGCTGGAATCGCGCAACAAGCGCAGCCTGGCGCTCGATCTGGCCAAGCCCGAGGGACGCGAGGTGCTGTATCGGCTGGCGCGTGAGGCAGACGTCTTCATCACCAATTTTCCGCCGAGCGTGCGAAAGCGCCTCGGCATCACCTATGAGGACATCAAGCCGCTGAATGCACGCCTGATCTACGCCTCCTTCACTGGCTATGGCGAGAAGGGCGCGGAGGCCGACAAGCCCGGCTTCGACAGCAACGCCTATTGGGCGCGTTCAGGCCTGATGGATCTCGTGCGCGCCGACGAGAATACGACGCCGGCACGCTCCCTTCCCGGCATGGGCGATCACCCCTGCGCGATGGCGTTTTACGGCGCGATCGTCACGGCGCTCTACAAGCGCGAACGCACGGGCGAAGGCTCGCATGTCTCGTCGAACCTGATGGCGAACGGCCTGTGGGCAGCCGGCATACTGGCGCAGGCCAAATTATGCGGCGCGCAATTCCAGGAGCGGCGCCCGCGCGAGCGCGCGCTCAATGCCGTAACCAACCATTATCGCTGCAAGGACGGACGCTGGCTGATCCTGTCGCTGCTCAATGAAGAACGGCAATGGCCGGCACTCGCCCGTTGCCTTGGGCGCGAAGACCTCATCAACGACGCAAGATTTGCCACCAGGCCCGATCGCCACGCGCGTTCGCTGGAACTGATCGCGATCTTCGACCAGATCTTTGCCACGCGGGACCTGGCCGAATGGCGGGTTGCTCTCGACGGCAACGGCCTCGTGTTCGGCGTGGTCGGCATCCTCGACGACATCCCGCACGACCAGCAGATGATCGACAATGAGGTGCTGGTGCCGTTCGAAAACGACACCATGCTCACGATCAACAGCCCGATCTGGGTCGACGGCAGCGAGAAGGTCAAACCGAAACGTCCGCCCGACATCGGCGAACACAGCGGGGAGATCTTGCGCGAGGCCGGCTACGACGAAAATGCAATCCGGAATTTGAAAGCGTCCGGCACCGTGGCGTGAAGGATTACGCGAATGCCGACCTACCGCCTGCATTACTTCCCCGAGTCCGGCAACAGCTACAAGCTGGCGCTGATGCTGTCTCTCTGCGGCCAGAGCTTCGAGCCGGTGTGGACCGATTTCGCCGGCGGCGTGACGCGGACGGCGGAATGGCGGCAGGCCGTCAACGAGATGGGCGAAATCCCTGTGCTCGAAGAAGACGGCATGCGCCTGACCCAGACCGCGCCGATCCTGCTCAAGCTCGCCGAACAGTATGGCCGCTTCGGTGGCGAGAGCGCGGCCGAGAAATTTGAAGTGCTGCGCTGGCTGTTCTGGGACAATCACAAGCTCTCCGGCTACATGGCGACCTATCGATTCCTGCGCACCTTCACGCCGTCGCCCGATCCGAACGTGCTGCAATTTCTGCGGCGGCGTCTCGACGATTTCCTCGGCATCCTGGAGCGGCATGTCGCCGGACACGCCTTTGCCGCCGGCGACCGGCCGACGATCGCGGATATCTCGATGATCGCCTACCTGCATTACCCGAGTGACGAGACTGGATATGATTTCAAAGCGAGCCATCCCGCAATCGATGGCTGGCTCGGCCGCGTGGCGGCCCTGCCCGGCTGGCGGGCGGCCTATTATGACCTCTTGCCCGGCAAGCGGCTGACGCATTACGTCTGAGCTGAGCTTTGCGCGTAGTCTATTGGTTGTGGAGGAACACCCAGCCGAATGCGGCCAGCCCGACAACCACGGCGACCAGGATTGCCCAGACACTGACGCGAATGGAACTGGTGGTCTGCCGCGCGCTTTCATTGGCGGCGATCTCGCGGTTGCGTTCCTTGCTTTCTCCGGTCGGATCGGTCACGGCGCGGCTCCCCGGTGGTTACGCGCCCAAGCTAACCTATGCTTGAGCCCGCGTCACCGCCTCCAGCGGCGGTGCTCGATCAGAAACGCCTTTGCCTCTTCCTCCCAATCCGGCCAGCCGGCCCAGCGAAAACGCCGCCAGCGCCGCGCAGAGCGCGGCGGCCGCCGCGGCCATGAACACGTCGCCCGCGCTCCACTTCAGGCTGAGCAGAACGCCGCCGACGAGAGGGCCGACGATCGAGCCGACCCGCCCCACGCCCAGTGCCCAGCCAACGCCGGTCGCGCGTACCGAAGTGGGGTAATATCCGGCGGCGAGCGCATTGGCGGCGATCTGTCCGCCGACGATGCAGAATCCGGCGATGAAGATCGCGATCGTGACCAGGACGGCTGAATGCCCGAGATGGCCGATGGCGCCGACCGCGAACACCGCGATGAAATAGACCAGCGCCAGCGCGCGAAACGAAAAGCGGTCGATGATGCTGCCGAGCGCGAAGGTGCCGACAACGCCACCGACCTGCAACATCGAGCCGATGATGGCTGCTTGCGAAATCGAGGCGCCGAGATCGTTCAGCACCGTCGGCAACCAGTTCGACAGAAAGTAGAGATCGAGCAGGCTCATGAAGAACACCACCCACAACAGCAGCGTGGCCAGCGTTCGCCCACCCCTGAACAGATGCTGGACCGGAATGCCCCTCAGTTCAGGTTCATTCACGGCGAAGCGCGTACCGGCGGCAAAAACCGCTTTCGCATTGACGAAGGCCAGCAGCTCTGCGACGCGCGCGTCGGCACGACCGGTTAGCGCCAGGAAGCGAACCGATTCCGGCAATTTCAACACCAGGAACGGCGCCAGCACGATCGGCGCGGCGCCGCCGACGACAAACACCGACCGCCAGCCGAATTGCGGAACTAACGCGGCGGCCAGAAAGCCGCCGAGCGCAGCTCCAATCGAAAAGCCGACGAACATCACCATCACCATGGTGGCGCGGCGGCGATGCGGACTGAACTCGGAGGTGAGCGCAATGGTATTCGGCATCGCGCCGCCAAGACCGAGCCCGGTCAGGAACCGGATCGCCAACAGCGTATTCACGTCGTTGACGAACGACGTGATCAGCGTGCCAATGCCGAACGCCAGCGTGGAAAAGACGATGACCTTCTTGCGTCCGATGCGGTCGGCCAGCGGGCCGAACAGCAGCGCGCCGATCATCAGGCCAACCAGGCCTGCGCTGACCACCACGCCAAGCGCAGCCTTCCCGATATTCCATTCCTTGGCGAGCGCCGGTGCGACATAGCCGATCGCCGTGGTGTCGAAGCCGTCGAGAAACAGCACGGTCGCGCAGATCAACAGCAGCTTGAGCTGGAATGCGCCGACCGGCTGGGCATCGATGAAAGCTGCGACATCGACGGACGAGGCGTCTTTTGGTGATGTGCCGGTCACGCGCGCAACGCTTCCTGGGAAAAGCCTGCGATCTGCTTGTAGCTGTCGGACAACGCGACCAGCTCATCATGGCTGATGACGTCGCCAATCGCCTTGAACGGCTGGTCGTTGGTGCGTTGATGAACTTCGCGCAGGATCGCATCCGGCGGATTGGTGCGGTTGGTGAGAACGATGCGGGTGGTCTTCTCCAGCCGCTCCTTCTCGTAAGCCGCGAACGCCACGACGGGATCGGCGTTGGCTGATAGCGCCGAGGTCATCGCCCGCGTATCGAGGATCGCCTGGCCGGCGCCGTTGGAGCCGCGCGGCACCATCGGATGGGCGGCATCGCCGAGCAACGTCACGCGGCCGAAACTCCAGCGTGGCAGCGGGTCCTGATCGACCATCGGAAATTCCAGCACGCTGTCGGCGGCGCGGATGAAGGCGGGAACATCGAGCCAGTCGAAATGCCAGTCGGCAAAAGCGCCGATGAAGTCGTCGAGGGAACCTGCGCGATTCCAGTCGCGGCGGCGATAGACCGGCGTTTCGATCTCGGCGACCCAGTTGACGAGTTGCAGGCCATCACTGCCGGCCTCGCGGATCGGATAGATCACCATCTTGCCATGCGACAGCCAGCCCGCGCGCGTCATGCTCGCGCCCGATAAAATCGGCTTCCACCGCGTGACGCCGCGCCACATGTTGACGCCGGAATAGCGCGGCTCGCCCTCATCCGGGAAGAACTGCTTGCGGATCACTGAATTGATGCCGTCGCAGGCGATGGCGGCGCGACCGCGCACGCTTGTGCCATCCGAAAAACGCAAGGAGACGCCACCCTCGTCCTGCTCGACACTGGTGCAATGATGATTGGTGAGGATGCGATCGACCCCGGCGCGGCTCTTGAAGGCTTCCAGCAGCACCATTTGCAGATCGCCGCGATGGATCGAGAATTGCGGCTGGTCGTAGCCGGCCGCGCGTCCGAGCGGCTCCTGATAGATCAACTGGCCGAAACGGTTGAAGAAGGTCGAATCTTTCGTCGCAATCGCCACCCGCGCCAGATCAGCTTCAAGGCCGAGCGCGGCGAGTTCCCTGGTGGCATGCGGCAGGAGATTGACGCCGACACCAACCGCGCGGATTTCCGGTGCGGACTCGAAGACGCGGCAGGGAATGTTGGCCGCATGCAACGCCAGGCCAAGGGTCAAGCCGCCAATACCGCCGCCGACGATCAGGATGTCGTCCATGTTTCCTCCCGCATTCCTTTGGCGGTTGGTTGTATGAAACACGATTAGTAAGCTTACTGTCAATCTCGCTGGCGGCGGGGCCGCGTATCAGTTGCCCACGAAACACATGCCCATGCGCGAGGCCTCGCTCATGACCTGACAGGCGAGCCCCTTGG
The DNA here is from genome assembly GCA_049509335.1 of Bradyrhizobium sp. Taxonomy (GTDB): domain Bacteria; phylum Pseudomonadota; class Alphaproteobacteria; order Rhizobiales; family Xanthobacteraceae; genus Bradyrhizobium. Next base: position 93,217 of record JBEKZZ010000006.1, read on the forward strand.
CGCAACTCCACGACGTAAAGCTGCGGTCGTTGCCGGCGGCTTTGGCCTGCGTGCCATAGCAGTGCGCGCCCCAGCCGTCGTCATATTCGGTGCCGGCAAGTTCATGGCTGCCGCGCAGTTGCGGCCGTTCGGAAAAGCCGCGGCCATAATCGACCGGCTTGCCGTCGCGGATTTCGGCGAGAATATCGCGGCGGCGAACCTGGTCGCCGAAGAAATGCGGCGAAGCCGGCACGATCAACGTGTTGGAAGGATTGGTCGCCATCCAGTCGACACCGGGGAAATGAAACCCGCCGATGCCGCGGGTCTGGTGGCATCCGGCGCAGGTGATGTCGTTGAGGCGGCGCTCGAAGCCCGCGACCGAGCGAATGTTCTGCAAGCTGATCCCGCGCGCCGCGGCCCTTTGCAGCGCCGTCACAACGTCATCCGTCGAGAAGATCGGATGCTCGGCCTCGCCCTGCACCATTCCGAAAGCCGGTTGCAACGATGAGGCCGAGAAGCCGATCGGGGTCGGCGCAATCGCAGCCTTGGCGAGGAACTCCTTCGGGATCAGGACTGTCCCGCGATCGAATTCGCTTAAGTGAGCGGGATCGAGCAACCAGCTCTTGAAATCGCGCTGCAGCCTTTCATCCGACAACAAACGTTCCCGATCGATCTGGTCTTCCAGCGTTGCCTCCTCGAACGCCTTCGATTGCAAATTGTAATCAAAGACCTTCAGCAGGTAGTCGGTGCGGAATTCGTGGGCCGGCGATGGCGTGACATGCGCGATCTGAATGTTGGTTTCGATCCGCTCGATGTTATCAGGTCCGATCAGCGCGAGCGGACCCCCTTTAGCGGTCAATTTTTGCGCCAGCGCCGCACCCGTGAGCGGCCAGTCGGCCGATTCCAGCCACCGCCGCGCGACAGCCGCGCAGGTGAGCGCCGCGCCCTTGCCGTCGGTGGCATGGTCGGCTTTCGCCTTCAGGACCAGATTGAGCGTCATCGGCAGCCGCGCCGAGGCGCCGTGATCGCCGACGGGCGGCGCATCGATCTCGGTGAGCCGATAGATCAGGCGAATTTCGCCGCAACCGCGAGGGGCGACATAGGCGCGGTCCATGCGGTTGACAACGCCCGCCAGCACAAAGCGCGTCGCGTTGGAATAAAGCTGGTCACGGTCGAACAGTTGGAAATCGAACTGCGGCCCGACACCGATGGTTTGATTTGGAAGCTCAACCCTGTGCCGTTGCATATATCGCTCGAATTCTTCGTCGAGCGATTTTCGAATTGGCGTGACGGCCGGCAATGCGAACAACGCGCCGTCGGTGAGCGGCTCGTTCGATGATGGCGATGCCGATAGCATCCGCGCAAGGCCAAGGGGACCGTGGTCGAGTTCGCGCAGCGCGGCCGGATCGGTAATCGCAGTACCGCGCTCCAGCGCTGGCGCGCTTTGCGCAAGGCTTGGCGCCAGCGAGCCAAAGAGAAGCGCAAGCGTGATGATCAATAGACGCAACGAACGGCCCATGTCCTGACAAACACCACGCGGCAGCCCTCATTCCGAGAGCCAGCGCGGCACTTCGTTCAGGAAATAGGCAAAAAGACGGCGGCTGCCCTGCGACGTCAGCCGCACTCTCACGTCCCGGTGAAAGCCGGACGAAGGTATCTTAACGCGCGACGATCAGGCCGCGGCTGGTCACGACCACCCAGCGGCCGTCCTGGCGGCGGATGGCGTCGACGCGGCCGAGACCCGGGATCATATCGCCGGCATAGACCTCGTAGGTGCCGCGGCGGCTGCCGATCACGGCACCCCCGTAGCCGACGTCACGCAGCACCCAGTCATCCAGTGTCGGCATCCGGCCAACTTCGGTCTTGGGTGCCCCGGGCGCCGCTGAGGCTTGCTGGCCGGGTGCGGGCGTTATCGAGCCGGTGGTCTCTTTCGACGCGACGGGTGCGGCGGGCGCCGCTGCGGCCATCGCGGGAGGAGGAACCGGCAACGCATGCAGCTTGTCGACGGCTTCGCTGAGCTTGGCGAGCTTGGCCGCCGGCTCAGCCTGGGCGCGTTCGACTTTGTCGAGACGCTCAGAGGTCTTGTTGAACTGGCTCAGGCCGACTTTGGCGGTGTGATCGAGGCCGGCTTTCAGCGCCTGAACATCGGAGTCGATCCGCGACAACGACGCCTCCAGCGAGGCTTGGCTCGACAAAGGCTGGCTCGACAAGGGCTGGCTGCTGTTCGCGGCCACGTCGCTGCCGCCATGCAGGAAGGTTGCGGTGGCAAACGCACCGCCGAGCGCGCCCGCGACCGTCGCCAGCGCTATCACGGCGGCGACCGCCGCGATCCGGCGCTTGCCAAAGACGCTGTCGTGCCCGGCCGCCCCTGACTCGACATGGATGCCATGGCCGGCCCAGGTGCGATCGCCACGCGGCATCACGATGACCTTGCCGGGGGCTTGCGAAATTTTCTCGTCGGCGGCTTCCGGCTGCGCGGCCTGAGCGCTCGCCTCGACCTTCGGCACCTCGGCCTTTACGGCCTCGACCTTCGGCGCCTCGGACGCCGCCGCCTCAACCAGGGACGGCTCGAACATCGACGGCTCGGACACCGAAGACTCAGCCGCCACGGGTTCGGATACCGGCGCGTCGATGGCCGCGGTTTCCGCCGCGGAAGCCGTTGCTGGCTCGCTTGACGCTGGATGGGAAACGCCCGCACTGAGGGAACCGGTTTCACCGCCTGTCGGCTCGGCTGCTTGGTCGCTCATGGTCAAATCTCCCTAAAAGATTGACCATTTGGTAACTTTCAGACCTTGCTAAATCCTTACCTGGCCGAGGGCTTACCGAAAATTTAGGAATTGGCGCAGGCGGATCCGGGCAGCTTTCCCTGCTCCGCAAGGGAACCAGACCTTGCAGCCGGCCGGTTTGCTTAGGTCGCCCGACCGATTAACATGGCCTGCAATGGGCGGGAGAAGCCATGGCCATCGAGAAATGCATAACGAGTTTGATGTCGATCAGGTCATTTCCGGAGAGAACGGCATGAAACTCTACGACTCGATCGGTCCCAATCCGCGCATCGTCCGCATCTTCATGGCGGAAAAAGCCATCGAGATGCCGAAGCAGACGGTCGATCTGCGTGGCGGCGAAAACCGTGGGCCTGAACATCTCCAACGCAACCCGCACGGCCAGATGCCGACGCTCGAACTCGACGACGGCAGCTACCTCTCGGAAATCACCGCGATCTGCGAATATCTGGAAGAGATCAAGCCGCAGCCCGCGATGATCGGATCGACTGCAAGGGAGCGCGCCGAATGCCGGATGTGGACACGGCGCGTCGACCTCAACATTTGCGAGCCCCTGGCGAACGGCTATCGCTTCGGCGAGGCGTTGAAGTTTTTCGAAAAACGAATTCCGGTCGTCCCCGAAGCCTCACCCGGCTTGAAGATGATCGCCGCCAATCGTCTGCAATGGCTTAACGAGCAAATGGCCGACGGCCGCGAATATCTCTGCGGCAAGCGTTTTTCGCTCGCCGACATCCTGCTGTTTTGCTGGCTCGATTTTGGCGCTCTGGTCGGACAACCGGTCGATCCGGCCAATACGAACGTCAAGGCCTGGTTCGATCGCGTCGCCGAGCGGCCTTCGATCAGGGCTGACCCCGTGACACCTCCCGCCGCCAAGCGCGCGTGAACCTTAACTCTCATGACGTCATTCCGGGATGGTCCCAACGGGTCGCGCGAATGCGCGCCCGATGACAGGCTCCGGACCAGACCCGGAATGACGGAAGGGAGTGAACCTGCATCGCAGATGCTGCGACATAGACTTTCAAAGGAACCGAAAGCCATGCGCAGGATCGGCACCATCGTCGTCATCGCCGCAATGCTGTCGGCCAACGCCGCCACGGCAGACCAGAGAACCGTCCCGGAGAACGTACTGTCCTGCCCGAGTTGGGCGGAAGCGCACGAACATACACTCGCCAGCCTCAACAACGGCCACCCGCCCTACAAGGTGAACTGGAAGGGCTGCATCGTGCTCAAGAAGGGCGACCAGGTTGATCTCGTCGACGTGGACAAGACCGACGGCGCCAACGAAATCATCTACAAGGGGAAGCACTGGTTCACGGACGGCGGACCGTTTTGATCCGCGTCCTGTATGTTTCCGGCGAATGAGAAACTATCGTGTCCCGGACGCGCCGCAGCGCCCTTTGGCGGTGCGCCGCAGAGCCGGGACCCACGCTTTGATGTGAATGGACCCCGGATCAGCAGCGCACCGCTCGCGCGCTGCGCAGCATCCGGGGAACGACGACAACTACATCACGACCGGCGCATCCGGCAATTCGTTCGGGCCCGCGGCGTTTTTGGGGAAATACGTCGCCAGTTGCTGCGACACGGCTGCAATCCCCTTGATCACACCGCCGGAAAAATTGCCGCTTCGAAAATCGGCCTCCATCGCCTTGCAGATTTTTTCCCAACCGGCGCTACCAACCTTGGCATCGATGCCGCGGTCGGCGACGATTTCGACGTCACGATCGGCGAGCAGGAGATAAATCAGCACTCCGTTGTTGTGGGCCGTGTCCCAGATACGTAAGTGCGAAAAAATATCCAGCGCGCGCTCACGTGCGGACTGACCAGAGAACAAAGGCTTGCCGTCGAGCGAGCCTTCGACGACAAAGCGGACCTGACCGGAATGCGTCGCCTCACCCGCCTTGATCGCCTGTTCGATCAGGTCGAGCGCTTGTTGCGGGAAAACCCGCCGCACGCGCCAGTGGTGCTCGATGAGATGCTTGCCAAGGCGCCCGATTCCCATAGCCTACCAGCTCCCCGAAGCGCCGCCGCCGCCGAAACTACCGCCGCCACCGGAAAACCCGCTGTCGCTGGAGCCCGAACTTGATCCACCGGACCAGGAACTTCCAGAAGAGCCCGAGGACCAGCCACCTCCGCCGCGGCCCCCGTTGCGGCTCGCGGCCTGGCTGGCGGCCATGATGCTGTCACCGAACATGGTGATGAAGAACGCGGCGACGCCGAGTATGCCGGAAAGCACCATCGACCCGACGAGAAACCAGATGACGGCCCCGACAATGCCGGCAGTGACGCCGGAGCCGAGCAGCCGGCCCATCAGACCGCGCATCAGCGCGGCTATCGCAACATAACCGATCAGTCCGAATGGGCTGAAGATGAAGCTTGCCAGGTCCGAGTTATTGTCGCCATGCGAAGCTTCCGGCCGCGGCGCCGGCAGCGGCTCGCCATCGACGATGCGAATGATGCGGTCGACGCCGGCTGAAATGCCGCCGGCAAAATCACCGCTCCGAAAACGCGGCACGATGATCTCGTCGATGATCCGCCGCGACGTCACGTCGGTCAGTGCGCCTTCAAGACCGTAGCCGACTTCAATTCGTAGTTTGTGATCGTCCTTGGCAACGACGAGCAACGCGCCATCGTCGATCTTCTTGCGACCGATCTTCCAGGCTTCCGCGACCCGAATCGAGAACTGCTCGATCGTCTCCGGCTGGGTGGTGGGCACAATCAGCACCGCAATCTGACTGCCCTTGCGGGTCTCAAGGTCTTTCAGGCTTTGCGTCAACGTGGCGGCGTCGGAGGCCGATAACGTACCGGTTTGGTCGACCACACGCCCTGACAGAGGTGGCACGGCGACCTCGGCTGAGGCGGCGAGCGGCCAGACCAGCCAAAACGCAAGCAGGAGAGCTCTTGCGATCATCGGCGCAAGGCTACTTCGCCGGCGCGAGGTTGAAATCCACTTTCGGCGCGGTCGAAATTTCCTTTTCGTTCTCGACCGAGAAGTTGGCCTTCTCCTTGTAGCCGAACGCCATCGCGGTGAGATTGTTCGGGAAGGTGCGGATGCCGACGTTATAGTCCTGCACGGCCTTGATGTAGCGGTTGCGCGCCACCGTGATACGGTTCTCGGTGCCTTCGAGCTGCGACATCAGGTCGTGAAACAGCGCATCCGATTTGAGCTGCGGATAATTCTCGGTCACCACCAGAAGCTTCGACAATGCACTGGAGAGCTCGCCCTGGGCGGCCTGGAATTTCGCAAACGCACCGGGATCGTTGACGAGTTCCGGCGTCGCCTGAATGCTACCGACCTTGGCGCGCGCATTTGTCACGCCCAAGAGCACGTCTTTTTCCTGCTGCGCAAAGCCCTTCACCGAATTGACGAGGTTGGGCACGAGATCGGCGCGGCGCTGATATTGATTGAGGACCTCCGACCAGGCCGATTTGACCTGCTCGTCGTTGGTCTGAATCGCGTTGTAGCCGCAATTGGTGAGGGTCAGCGTCGCCAGCGCCGCGAGCACGGTCAATAATTTACGCATCAAAAATCTCCGTTACGGTCGTGCGCGAAGCTAGCAGAAAGGGACCGACGGGTAGCCATGAAAACGGCGTGACGCGTCAAATTCTGTGGGGCTACCGCCCTTGGTCGGTTGGATGACGGCAAAGGTTCAGCGGAGATTAGCGCGCTCTTGTGCATCGCCCGCGAAGAACGTGGCGTCACTGGTACGACCTGATCTTGTCGCCCGGTTTGAGAAATTCAGGCTCCTTGTAGACCTCGTATCCGGCGTAGTTCTGTATCTTGACCAGCTTCACGCCCAAGCCGACCAGGATCTTGATGGTCTCCTCGTCGGTCGGGATGATCTCGAGAGCCTTCGAATAGGCCTTGATCGCAGCCTCCTTGTCGCCCTTGCCTAGATAGGCTTCCCCGAGGTCGACCCAATAGAGGGCGAATCCCGGGTAGCCGGGATCGTCTTTCTTCTTTTCGGCATCGGTCAGCTCGATGAGACGTTTGAAATCCGATATGGCCTTGTCATAATCCCGCTTCAGATACCGCGTCAGGAGGATACCTCGCATTTCGTATCCATCCTTGTAGGTCGGCGCCATGGCCAGAATCCTGTCGGCATCGGCGAGCGCAAGTTCGTATTCTCCTCTGTTCGAATGGATGTTTCCTCGAAAATACAGGGCCCTGACGTCGCTGGGATCTTCCACGAGAGCTCGATTGCATCCGTCGAGCGCCTTCTCCAGTTCGGCGGGGCCGCTCTTGTAGTCGTAGTGGCCGCAATCGAGCCTCGCTTGCGTATAGGCATGGGCCTGGGCGGCAGCGAACAGGCAAATCGACACCAGTAGAAACCGCATTCATTCCTCCTTCCGAATCGTCGCCCGCGTGAAAGCCGCGCAGACGCAACGTCGAAGTTCGCGAGGTCCGAGTTTATGCCTCGGTGGGCCTTACCACCCGCTTTTTCCGCGGGGAGAGAATATCCGCAACGGGACGGTCCCGTACCACTAAGGGCCATCCCCACGTAGGGGAAAGATTATGCACCATTATCGACTTCCGCGCGCGCTCTGGTCTTGGCCAGCCGTGCTTCCCGCACGGAAACGTCGGACTGTGTAAACCGACACTTAAGCCGCCTTGGTCTTGGCGTCCCTGATCGCTTCCCAGATCTTCATCGGCGAGATCGGGGTCTGGATCGAGGTAATGCCAAGATCGCTCAGGGCATCCATGACGCCGTTCGCAATGCAGGGCGGACCACCGATGGCGCCGGACTCGCCGCAGCCCTTGGCGCCCAGCGGATTGGTGCGGCACGGCGCGGAACCATCCAGCGTCACCTCGATCGGCGGGACATCGTCGGCGCGCGGAATGCAGTAATCCTGATAGCTCGCGGTGAGCAACTGGCCCGAGGCGTCGTAGGTCACGCCTTCATAGAGCGCCTGGCCGATGCCCTGCGCGACGCCGCCATGCACCTGCCCCGTCACCAGCATCGGGTTGATGGCGACACCGACGTCGTCCACCGTCGTATAACGCACCACGCGAGTGACTCCGGTGTCGGGGTCGATCTCGACCTCGCAGATATGCGTACCGTTTGGCCAGCTCGGGCCGTCGGTCTGGCCTTCGCTGTCGACGGAAAGCCGGGAACCTGCTTCCTTTTTGGCGATGTCGAACAGGCTGACATGTTTGTCAGTGCCGACCACGGTGAGGGTGCTGTCGCGATATTCGATATCCTCCACCGAGGCCTCCAGCATCTGCGAGGCCTTCTCGCGGGCTTTGGCGATCAGGTCCGCCGCCGATACCACCGCCGCGGTGCCACCGACGAACAGCGAACGCGAGCCGACGCTGCCGAAACCGATGGCGAGATCGGTGTTGCCCTGCACCACATCCACCTTGTCGATGGACACGCCGAGCGCTTCCGCGATCATCTGAGCGAACGAGGTCTGCAGCCCCTGCCCCATCGCCTGGGTGCCGGCATTGAGCACGATGCGCCCCTCGGCAGTCGCGTGCAGGTTGACCCGCTCGTTATGCACGGTGCCGCCGGTCCATTCGATATAGCTGGTCAGCCCGCGGCCATAGAGCAGGCCTTTTTTCTTCGCGGCCTTCTTGCGCGCGGCGAAGCCGTCCCAGTCCGACAGTTTGACGGCGCACTCCAGCATGTGCGCGAAGGCGCCGGAGTCGTACACCTGACCGACCGCGTTGGTGTAAGGCATCTGCGAAGGCTTGACGTAATTCGCTTTACGAATGGCGCGCGGGTCAATTTTTAATTGACGTGCCGCCGCATCCATCAAACGTTCGACCACGAACACCGCTTCGGGACGGCCCGCGCCGCGATAGGCCGCGACCGGTGCAGTGTGGGTCATCACCGCCTTGAGGTCGTAATGCACGAGCGGCAGGTCATAGACCCCCGTCTGCACGAACGGCCCGAGGATCAGCGGAATCAGCGCGCCGGTACCGGAGATATAGGCGCCGGTTCCGCCGACCGAACGCACGCGGAAGGCCTGCACACTGCCCTTGGCATCGAGCGCGAATTCCGCCGTCGAGGTCAAATCGCGGCCATGGGTGCCACCCAGAAAATCGTCCGACCGCTCGCCGCGCCAACGCACCTTCCTGTTCAGCTTGACAGCGGCGTAGGCCACCATGCCGTCTTCCGGATAGAGATTGGTCTTGTGGCCGAAGCCGCCGCCGATGTCGCCGACCAGAACCTGGATGCTTTCCTTCGGCCGCTTCAGCACGGCTTCCGCGAGAATGTCGCGGGTCGAGGCCGGCGTCTGCGACTGGACATGCAGGATCAGCCGCCCGGTTTTCTTCTCAACCTCCGCAATGGTCGAGCGCGGCTCCATCGCAGAAGGCACCAGGCGCTGGTTGACGAGATCGAGCGAGACGACATGGTCGGCTTTGGCGAAGGCGGCTTCCACCGCCGCCGCATCGCCGTAGCTCATCCGCGCTACGATATTGTCGGGCACCTCGGACCACACCAGTGGCGCACCCGGCTTGACCGCTTCGATCGGATCGACAACGGAGCGCAATTCTTCATATTCCACCACGATCGCTTCCGCGGCGCTCTGCGCGGCAAACCGCGAGGTTGCAACGACGGCGGCGACCGTCTCGCCGACATAACGCACGAGATCATGGGCCAGAAGCCGGCGCGGCGGCACCGTCATCGGCGAGCCGTCGGGGCGCGGAAAGATCAACAGTGTCGGCAGCGTGCCGATGTCCTCGGCAATGAGGTCGGCGCCGGTGTAGATGGCTTCCACGCCCGGCATCTCGCGCGCAGCCTTGATATCGATCGAGACGATCCTCGCATGCGCATGGGGCGAGCGCAGCATATAGAGCCACAGCGCGCCGTCTTCCGGACTGTCATCGATGAACTGGCCCTTGCCGGTCAACAGCCGCTGGTCTTCCAAACGTTTGACCGATTTGCCCGCACCGAAACGCAAATTGCCGGGAAAAATGTTCATCGCTCTTTCCTTGGATTCTTGTCAGGTTAGCAATGTAGCCGACAGGCAAGGAACAGGCCAAGCCCTCTCCGCTGTCATCCCGGGGGGCGCTTCAGCGCGAACCCGGAAGTTCGAGATTCCAGATTCCGGGTTCACGCCCTTCGGTCGTGCCCCGGAATGACGAACCATGGCCTCACCCGACTTCGCGCAAAACCGCCGCCACCGCCGTGCGCTCCTCGGCCGTCAGCGCCTTTTGCGGCGGAACGGGATCGCCGACGTCATAGCCCTGGATCGCCAACGCGGCCTTGATGCAGGCGGCGAGATTGTAGCGCGCGAAGGCTTCGTTGACCCGCCACAGCTTTCGTTGAAGCACCAGTGCCTCGTCCCAGGCTTTCGCCTTGCAGAGGTCGTAAAGTGCCACGCTCTGCCGCGGGATGATGCAGGCCGGCCCGGCCATCCAGCCCACGCCGCCGATCAGCATCACCGCCGCCGGGATGTGCGCGGACGCGGAAAAAATGCGGATCTTGTCGCCGCAGCGATTCATGATCGACAACAGCCGCCCGGTATTGGTGGAAGCGTCCTTGATGTATTGAATGCGCGGATGAGCCGACAACCGCGCGATGCAATCGAGCGAGAGGTCAGAACGCTGGAATTGCGGGTTGGTATAGATCACGACGGGAATATCGACCGCATCCGCAATCGCTCGAAAATAAGATTCGACTTGCGCGTCGGACAGCGGGAAATACGCTTCCAGGATCGCCAGAATGCCGTCGGCCCCACACCTCTCATACGCCTTCGCCTGCGCTATCGCATCCGAGGTGGAGGTGGATGCAACGCCGGCCACAACAGGCACGCGGCCTTTCGCGGCTTCGATCGTCGTCTCCACGACGGCCAGGCGCTGGGCGTTGTTGAGATAGGCAAACTCGCCGGTCGAGCCGAGCGGCGTCAACCCATGCACACCGGCAGTGATAAGATTGTCGCAGAGGCGCGCCAGCACGTCGCGGCGAACAGTGCCGTCAGAATCGACGGGCGAGACAAGGTAGGGAAAGACGCCGTGGAAATCAGGCATGAGCCAGTCTAGCGGTCCAGAAGTAATATGCACGGCGCATTCGCGCCGTGTTGCCTCTGCCCTCTATAATTCACCTGACGCCGGCAATAAAGCCCTGCCCCGGCCGGCGGCCGAGGCAGGTATTGCGTAGAGCCTATGGCAGGAAGGTGCGATCGAGCCCCATCTGCTCAGCAAACGGCTTCTCGTCCGCGAGCGCGCGCTGGAACACATCGAGAGCCGCGATCTCACGCAGGTATTTCGCAAGCTTCGGATACGGGCCGGCGTCAACCCGGTACCCCAGATACTGGTACATGACGAAGTTTGACACGATCGAGATATCGGCGAGCGTCAGCGTATTGCCGACCAGGAATTTCCCCGTGATCTGCGACTCCAGATAGCCGAGAATTTTCGGCAGCACGTTTTTCAGAATGTCATCGACGACCGCCTTGTCGGTCGGGACCTTTTTGATGTTGGGGTTGACGACGTTCTGATGAAACAGCGCGCCCACGACGTGACGGAAGATGGTGCCGCCCGCATAGGCGTCGAACCAGAGTACCCTGCCGTAATCCTTGAGATCGGCCGGCAGAACCGGCGACGCCGGGTTCTTCTTGTCGAGATAGAGGCAGATCGCGTTCGAATCCGCGAGCACATAGTCACCGTCTTCCAGCACTGGAATCAATCCGGTCGGGCTCAGCGTATTCCAGTTCTCCGGCGGGTTGCCGGGCACGACCGGAATCACGACTTTGAACTGGTATTCGAGCTTCTTGTTAATCGCAGTAACGATCACCTTGCGGGTGTGAACGGATAGTGGAACGCCGTGGATGATAAGCATGGTCTAAACTCCTCGGTTGCGAGGAGCGCGTTATGCCGGTTTGACGTAGCGTCAAGGTCAAGCGGGGTTTTCAAGACAGCCCCGGGCCTTCGTCACTTTCCCGGCATGCACGGCGGCTTGGGCCCCGTGCCGCTCTGCTTTGACCGGTAATAACGGGCGGGAAAGCCGCTCAGGGCTTTCCGGCTGCGCTTTCGACGGCCACGGCGCCTTCGACCGCGATGGGTGGCGCCTCCAGGCTTTCCGCCTTCTCCTTTTGCACCTTTCGGTACATCCACGCCGTCAGCAATGGCGTGAGAACCGCGGTCACGATCAGGGATGCCGTAACCTGGACCGTGGCAATTGGCGCGATCGCGGCATAGGTCGGATCGGCCAGCGCAATCGCACGCGGCACCGCCGTCGAGTTACCGGCGGTAGAGGAAGCGGCAGCCCCCGCGATGCCCGATCCGCCGAGCAGCTTGTCGGCGACAATGCAGCAAAATCCGCTGACCACCAGCACAAACAGGCCAAGCACAATGCCGATGGGGCCGGCAGCTACGACATTGCCGAGATTGATATTCTGCCCCAGCGTGAATCCCATGAAAGGCACGATGATCGCTTCATGCGATCCAAAGAAGTCCCGCAGGTCTTCGTCGAGATTGCCGAGAATGGCGCCGACAAAGATCGGAGCGATCACCGAAACCATCGTTAGCCAGGGGATGGTGGCCAGTCCCGCGCCGACCAGAATCAGCATGGTCAGAAACGGGCCGGTTTCGATGCTTTGCGGCACATAGGTGCCGACATCTTCCTTGTCGCCCATCGCGCTGGTCAGCGCCATGAACATGCCGCCATTGGTGTCGCTCATCGCCACCAGAATTGCGAGCGTGCTCAGGCCGAAAACGTCGCCGCCAAAGAATTTCGCCACCGACAACGCAATCAGGGTGGCCACGCCCACCTTGACGAACATGATGCCGAAACCGCGCCTGAGCATACGCGGCGCCGTCCTCAGGGTCATCTTGGTGCCGACCGTAAAAAGATACATACCCAGCACGGTGTTGTAACCAGCACCGCTCAGCGCCTCGGTATAGCCGCCGATCTTCAGCAAGGTCGGAAAAAACGTGTTGATGATCATGCCGATGAACATCGGCACAACCATCAGGCCGCCCGGAAACTTGTTGATGAACTTGTAGATTTTCATTGCCCTGCCAGCCCCCAACTCACGCACGAAGAGATCGCGTCGCCGCATATCCAAAACACGTTTGTCACGATCCGATTGGCCCAATCCGATTGGCCCATGAGCCATCGGCTCGCCTCGCACATACGGAAATCGCTTGATGGTGGAACACCGCGACGGCGCGGTAGAACGTGTACTCACTAAATCGTGAGGGGTTCGGCCCGCGCCTTTGTCACACTACCGTCGACCAGGCCGGAAAGGCCGCCTGAATCCGCAGCATAAGGGCATCGAGCAGCAGGCCGACGCCGAGCATGGTCAGGATGTAGGCAAATACGGTCGGGCTCTCGAAAAAGCGCTGCGAATACATCAGCGTCGCGCCCATGCCGCCGCCGCCGCTGACCATCTCGGCTGTGAAGGTCGTAATCAGCGACACCGGCAATGCGACCCGAAGGCTGGCGAAAATCCGTGGCCACGCCGCCGGCAGCACGATGCGAAACAACATCGCGAAACGAGCCGTTCCCAGTGAAGCGGCCGACCAGATCCAGACCCGGCTCACACTTGAGGCCGACGCAAAACTTCCAATCAGGATCGGGAAGACGCAGGCGAACGCCACCAGCAGGATTTTCGACAGGCTGTAGATGCCGAACCAGAGAATGAAGATCGGCAGGAAGGCGATCTTCGGTGATGGAAAGGCGAGCGCAATGACGGGATCAAACAACCAGTGGAGAAAGCGACTGCGCGCCATGGCGATCCCGAGGGGAATGCCGATGGTGGTCGCGAGAAGCAAGCCCGCCGCGGCCCGCGACAGGCTGACGGCGAGATCGAATGGCAGCGAGCCGTCGGCGCAGACGGCCCACCATTCGACAATGACCTTTGTGAAGGGCGGCAGGAACAGCGCCGAGGCGAGGCCGGCGCGCGTGGCCGCTTCCCAGAGCACGATGATGGTCAGCACCGAGATCAGGGAACGCAGGTAAAGGCCGCGCTGGCTTATCGCTTTCGCTGTCATCCCTCTCTACTCATGTCGATCTCTGCGCCGATTCATGCCAGCGAAGGCTTTTCTCCGTGAGCGCCAACAACAGGCGATCGGCGAGGAAGGCAACGACGATCATGCAGGCAATCGCGGCGAACATGTAATCGTAAGCGCCGTTCTCGCCATACATGAAGATCAACTTGCCGATGCCGTTGGTCGAGGCGATCATTTCCGAGGAGATCGCGAGCACAAAGGAAAATCCGAGCGCGACGCGCAGGCCTGCGAAAATATCGGGCAGCGCGTGCGGCAGATAGACCCGCCACAACATCGCGCGCGGGTGGGTGCCAAAGGCTTCCGCGCCCCAGATCAGCACGCGCGGCGTGGAAGCGACGCCCTGCGCCGTGTTGACGACCATCGGCAGCAGGCAAGCCAAAAACACCGCACAGACCGACGTCGTGGTGCCGATGCCGAACCAGAGGATGAACAGCGGGATCAGCGCCGACTTCGGCAGCGAATAGGTGCCGCCGACGATCGGTGCCGCATAGGCGCGAAAGACCGGCGAGCGCGCCATCATCAGGCCGAGCCAGATGCCCGCGATCGAACCCAGCGCGAGCCCCAGGCCGGCGCGCCACAGGGTGATGAACAGATTATCCCTGATCTCTCTCCCTGTGAGGAGATCCGAGATCGCGTAACCGACACGCGCGGGTGACGGCAAAAACGCCGGGTCGATAAGGGCGGCGCTGCTGACCGCCTGCCAGAGCAGGCCGATCAGAACAAGCGGCACGACCCGCCCCACTGGCGACGACAGCAGGAATGCGCGATCAGTTCGCTGCATGCGAAGCCTTTTCCGCCGCCAGCGCCTGCCGCCGAACCGAAATCCAGACCTCGTTGCGCGCCTTGTTGAAGGCAGCCGACGTCACAAGCTGTTCGCGCGGAATGGTGCGGTCGAGATCGATCCTGAACTCCTCGACGATCTTCCCCGGCCGCGCCGACATCACGCAGATGCGGTTGGAGAGATAGACCGCCTCGTTGACGTCATGGGTAATCATCAGAACGGTCTTGCGGGTCTCGAGCCAGATCCGCAACAATTCATCCTGCATGACTTCGCGCGTCTGCGCATCGAGCGCGCCAAACGGTTCGTCCAGCAGCAGGATGGCGGGATCGCAGGCCAGCGTTCGCGCAATGGCAACGCGTTGCTTCATGCCGCCGGAGAGTTCGCGTGGGAATCGGTCCTCGAACCCCTTGAGGCCGATCACGCCGATCAGCCGATCGGCAACGCCGGCGCGTTCCTCGGCTGCGAGCGGTCCGCGTTCCAAACCGTACAGAATGTTGTTGCGCACCGAGAGCCAGGGAAACAATGCATATTCCTGAAACACCACGCCGCGATCGGTGCCGGGCCCCGCGATCGCCTTGCCGTCGACAAGGACCTCGCCGTCAGCATCCAGGAAACCGCCAACCACATACAGCAGCGTGCTCTTGCCGCAACCGGACGGCCCCACGATCGAGACGAACTCACCGGCCTTGATCGAGAGATCGACGGTTTGAAGCGCCTGTACCGCCTGTTTGTCGCCGGGATAGGTTTTGGAAACGCCCCTGATTTCGACCTTGGCAACCTCCGGCATCACAATGCGCACGGCCTCGGCAGCAGGCTGACATTGAGATATTTCGACACATCGATGCGGCGGTCGATCAGCTTCTCTTCGAACATGGCGTCGAGCGGCTTCTGGATGGTCTGGGCCGACACGCAGGCATTGGGATCACGGTAGTAATCGCGGCCGGTGGCAAAATAGGAATTCAGCACCTCTTTTGACGACTTGGTGAAATCCGAAACGAGCTGGATCGCCTTGTCGCGGTTGGCAGGATCGTAGAACCAGGCCAGGCCATCGACGTAATCGGCAAGGAAGGCTTTCACCGCGTCGGGATGCTCCTTCAGGAAGGCGTTGGTCGTGACCTGAAAGATCACCGAGGACGGGCCGAACGCATCGCCGCCGGTGAAGACCGGCCGCAGGTCGCCCTTGGGGCTTTCGATCGCCAGGAAGGGAATGACAAGCACGCCGCAATCGATCCGTTTTTCGCGGATGGCAGACGCAATATTTGGAAAAGCGATTTCGACGATCTCGACGTCGCGCCGCGGGTCGATGCCGTTTTTCTTCAGCACAACGCGCAGCGCCAGATCGACCGCGGAGGCAAACGCGTTGACACCGATCTTCTTGCCCTTGAGGTCAGCGATGGTCTTGATCGGCGAGTCCTTCAAGACCATGAAGCTGTTGGTCGCGTTGCCGGGGTGGCCGTCCTGATAATTGTCGGAAATGATGGTCAGACCGTTCGGCACCGCGTCCTTGACGATGATGGTGGCAAAGGCTGGCCCCGACAGGGTTGCGACATCGGCTTGTCCGGCAGCCAGCAGAGCGGCAGCTTCGGGCGTGCCGCGCGTAAACGTCATGTCGAGCGTGTAAGCCTTGCCGTAGTTCTTCAGGACGTTCTGCTTGACGTAGTCGAGAAAGATGATCGTCTCCATTTCGTTCGGGCCGATGCCGCCGCCGGTCGCATAGCGGATATTGGGCACCGACGCGGCCCGCGCCATGCGGAAGGCGAAGGGCGCGGAAAACGCGACACCGGTCGCGCCAAACATCACGGCGCGGCGCGAGACGGACGGCAGGGACGATCTCATTGGTTTTCCTCGTAGCCGGCAAAATGCAGATCAAATGCTGACCGGCAGCATCAGGCAAATCTCATGCCTTGAGAAGGGCCATTATGCCCTGAGAACGGCCATTATCCTTTAAGAAGAGCCATGGCCTCGATTTCGACCACGAGATCGGGATGCGAGAGCCGGCGCACCTCGACCGTCGTGCTCGCGGGCAGGCCAACGCCAAGATAATCGTGCCTGACATCGACGTGTTTGAAGAATTCATCGATGTCGGTCACAAAGGTTGTGGTCTTGACCAAATCGTTGAGTGTGGCGCCGGCGGCCTCCAGCGCGTTCTTCAGGTTTTCGCCGACCTGCCTGATCTGTGCGCGCATATCGCGGGGACCGACGATGTTGCCGTCCTTGTCGCGCGCCAACTGGCCGGAGACGAAGACAAGCTTCTCGCCGGAGGCGACGACGACGTGGGAATAGAGCACGTGGCCGCCGACGTTGCGCTTGAACAAGGAAGCAGGCTGGATCTTCTCAATCGTCATGGCTGAACGGCTTTCCCTGGGCTTCGCGCACCGTCAAAGACGGTTACGCAACTTTTGCCAGAGGCGGGGCAAAGAGCAACCCCGGAAAACCGCATGGAGGTGAGCCCAATTTCTCGTGGCAACAGAAACGCCGCGACGAATTGGTCATAACAGCAACCTATAGTATAAGCGCGCGTGATCTTCGTGCTTTCTGGAACGCGACCATGCCAGACGACGACGCTGCCCAATTGTCTCTGATTGAGATTGCGATCGAGCCGAAGTCGAAGGCCGATCAGGAAAAGCTGGGTGTGGCCCTGGCGAAGCTCGCCGCGGAAGATCCATCGTTCCAAGTCTCAACCGATCGCGAATCCGGCCAAACCATTTTGAAAGGAACGAGCGAAGAGCACCTCGATGCGAAAGTCGGATTCCTGAAACGCGATGGAATAGACGCCAACATCGGCGCGCCACAGGTGGCGTTCCGTGAGCGGGTCACCGAGCGGGTCGAGCTCAGCTACACCCACAAGAAGCAGACCGGCGGTAGCGGCCAGTTCGCTGCGGTGACGATCGTGGTCGAGCCTAACGAGCCGGGCAAGGGCTACGAATTCGAATCCAGAATCGTTGGCGGCGCGGTGCCGAAGGAATATATCCCCGGCGTCGAAAAGGGTCTGGAGAGCGTGTTGTCTTCCGGCGTGGTCGCGGGTTTTCCTGTGGTTGACGTCAAGGTGCAGCTCATCGACGGCAAGTATCACGATGTCGACTCCTCCGTGCTGGCCTTCGAGATCGCGACCCGCGCCTGCTTCCGCGAAGCGCTGCAGAAGGGTAAATCGGTCCTGCTCGAACCGATCATGAAAGTGGAAGTGGTGACTCCGGAGGATTGCGCCCGTGCGGTCATTGATGATCTGAAATTGCGAAGGTGTCAGATCATTGGGCAGGATACCCGCGAAGGCGTTGTGGGCATCGACGCGATGGTGCCTCTCATGAACATGTTCGGCTACGCCAGCCCGTTACGTCAAAAATCGAACGACCGCGCTACCTTTACCATGCGGTTCGATCATTACGCGACGGCACCACCCAACACTACCCAGCCTGACCCGCCGTTTCGGCCAGCGATCGGGATGCGAGCCTGAGGCGAGCCCTTCCCGCGCACGAAATCGTTACGCGGCGTTAAGCATCGGCCAGCTTGCCGTCTGGACCATCCAGCTCTGCAACGGGCTTGACCCGACCTCGCGCGGCTCGAAATAGCCTTCCAGCTCGACCAGCGCGCGCGTTTCCCATTCGTAGGCCTGCTCCAGGAGCGACTGCCGCTGATTGGGGCGGAACGCCGCCGTTTGACGATACAATGACGCAGTGGCGCGATATCGCCGTACATTCTCCAGAATTGCATTCCCGCTCATCGACTGGCCCTCCCCGTTTCGTTCGACCGGGTGCAAATTTGGCCACAGCGGGTTTTCAATTGCTTATCGGGTTCGGTAAACGAAATTCACGGTTTGCAAAATGTTGACAGCATGAAATGCCACGCATGCAAGCCCGCCTCTTGCCCCCTTGCAGGCGGACCAGCTAGCATTGCCCGTCAAAAGCGATGCAGTTTTCAAGGGAAGAAAATCATGAAAATCACAAACCGGCTCGCGCGAACTCTGCTGCTGCCGCTGTCATTCGCCGGCGTGTTGAGCGTCTCTTCGGCCGCCGAGGTCGCCCCCGCCGCACTCAACCCCGCCGCGCTGGTCTACAAGTTGCCGGATCAAATTCCCTGGGGGCCGGTCGATGCCCGTGGGGCCCAAAATGCTGTCGTGGTCGGCGACCCGAGCAAACCCGGATTTTACATGGTCTATACCAAATGGACCAAGGGCAACCATTTCAGCCGGCCGCACTTCCACCCCAACGACCGTTACATCGTCGTGCTCAAGGGCACCTGGTGGACCGGCACCGGGCCGAAATTCGATCCCGAGCACGCGACCCCGATGCCGGCCGGCACCTTTGTCACCCATTTCGGCAAGCAGGTGCATTGGGACGGCGCCAAGGACGAAGACGCTGTGCTCCTGATCCAGGGCGAAGGTCCGGCGACCTCGACATACGTTAAGGAAGAAGATTAAGCCCGCGCAGCGATCCCTGCGCCGGCTCAGATTTACGGCAAATCAGATCTTATGCCGGAACATCGTCGAAGCCGACCGCGTCATCGCGGTCGGCGGAGAATCTTTGATGCCCTTCAAGATCCAGCTGCAACGCTCCGCGGCGAAATCAAGCCGACGGCCATCGTGCCGACAACCGCGACGGCCGCGTTGAGGATCAGTGCACCGAAACCGACGTAGAAGACATAGCTGGTGTCGCCGATAGCAAGCGTCGCCAGCGGCTTCAGCCCGTTGCTCCATGCCGTCCACGTCCCCCACAGGATGCCTGCCGCCCAGCCCAGCAAGAGCCCCTCGGCGCGGAACCAGCGTGTGAACAGGCCGAACACCAGCGCGGGGAAGGTTTGCAGGATCCACAAGCCGCCGAGCAATTGCAGATCGAGCGCATATTGCGTCGGCAGAAACGTAATGAAGGCCAGCGCGCCGACCTTGACGACGAGGGAAGCGATCTTGGCCACCGACGCCTCGCCGGCATGGCTGATGTTCGGGTTGACGTAAGACTTCCAGACATTGCGCGTGAACAGGTTGGCAGCACCAATGCTCATCACCGCTGCCGGCACCAGCGCGCCGATCGCGATCGCCGAAAACGCAAAGCCGGCGAACCAGGACGGGAACAGCACCTTGAACAAGGTCGGCACCACGTCATTATTCTCCGCGACCTTGATGTGCGCGGCATAGGCCATGTAGCCCAGCAGCGCGATCAAGCCGAGCAGCAGCGTATAGGCCGGCAACAGGATCGCGTTCTTGCGGATGGTGTCCGCGGATTTCGAGGCAAAGATGCCGGTCAGCGTATGCGGATACATAAAGGCGGCCAGCGCCGAGCCGAGCGCAAGGCTCGCATAGGCCAGCATCTGCGGGGACTTCAGCGTGAGCCCGGTGGCGCCGCCCTTGGCGGTGAACGCGTCGCCAGCGGCGGAGAACACGGCGCTGTAACCACCGAGTTTCGCAGGGACCACGACCACCGCGACCAGCACCACGATATAGATCATGATGTCCTTGACGAAGGCGATCAGCGCCGGCGCGCGCAGGCCGGAGCTATAGGTATAGAGCGCGAGGATGACGAAGGCGGCGACGATCGGCAGTTCGCCGGTCAAACCAATCGCCTTGATCACGACGCCCATGCCGATCAGTTGCAGCGCGATATACGGCATGGTGGCGACGATGCCGGTGATCGCGACCGCGAGCTCAAGGCTGCGTGAACTGTAGGTGCCGTGAACCACGTCGGCTGCGGTCACATGCCCGTTGGCGTGAGCCACCTTCCAGAGCAGCGGCATGACCGCGAAG
This sequence comes from Bradyrhizobium sp., assembly GCA_049509335.1. GTDB lineage: Bacteria > Pseudomonadota > Alphaproteobacteria > Rhizobiales > Xanthobacteraceae > Bradyrhizobium. The sequence continues at coordinate 113,451 of JBEKZZ010000006.1, forward strand.
ACGAACGGATAAACCACGATCGTATAGGGAAGCGCGAAGAAGCCGTAGGCGCCCACCGCGTAGACCAGCGCCGGCACCGCAATCACGGTGTAGGCGGTGTAGAAATCGCCGCCGACCAGAAACCAGGTGATCCAGGTGCCGAATTGCCGCCCGCCCAGGCCCCATTCGTCGAGATGCTCGCTCACCGGGCCGGATTTCCAGCGGGCAGCGAAGAACCCCATCACCGTGACAAGGGCGAAGAAGAAGATGAAGACGGCGAGTGCAGTCCAGTCGATGTCAGCGGACATGATAGGCCTTATCTAGTAGCGCGGGATTTTATGGCGTTTCGTCATCGGGTGTTTGTGAGCGATACACAATCCAGATCAGGATCGATGTGATCGGCACCCATGCGAGCTGATACCAGTAGAAGAACGGAAAGCCGAACAGCGCCGGGCCCTCGAAATTGTAGAAAGGCACCCACAACAGGCCGATAAACGGCAGCAGCAACAGCATCCACATCACGGACCTCCCCGGACTTTCACATGCAGCGGTGAACGTTGGATGTCAGCCGCCATCTCTTATCTAACGAACGGATCGTCGTCTCGTCCAGCAATTGCTTTGCCGCAATGCGGTGCCAAACGCAACGACGCCGCGACAGGGATACCGCCGCGGCGTCATCAACTGCTGTGCTTGGACGAAAGCGCGAGACAACGCTGCCAGGCTTTACTTCATCAGGTCGGCGCCCGTCTTGCAGATCAGCGCGTCCTGATCGCCGGTGCCGCCGCTACAACCGATGGCGCCGATCAACTTGCCATTTTCAACCAGCGGGAATCCGCCAGGGCTCGCCGCGATCGTCGGGTCGAGGGTGCCGGGATAGGTGTGGCCGGTCTCGTAGGCGTTGTAGAATGCCCGGCTTTCACGGCGGAAGCGCGCAGCCGTGCGGGCCTTGTTGATCGAAATCGTGCCGGATGCGATTTGCGCGCCTTCCATCCGCTCGAACAGCACCGGCTCGCCGTTGGTGTCGACGACGGCGATGTTCATTTTCCAATTGCGCTTCTTGGCTTCGGCCTCAGCCGCCGCCACCAGTTGCTTGGCCTTTTCAAGACCGATCGACATGCCATAGGGAATGTCGAAGGGCATCGCATCAGGCGTGCCGCCGGAGGGCGGTTGTGCCGGCGGCGTGGCCGGTGTGGGCGTTTGCGCCAGCGCCTGTGAGCTGATTGCGACTGCGGCACACGCCGCCAGCGCCAAAGAAATCATCGAACGCATGATACTCTCCCTGTTAAAGTTTGTTTTGTCATCGTCCACCGACACAACTTACATCGGCGGCGTCAGTCCATCCTTGCCGTAGGTGACGCGCGGGGTTTGCACGGTGCCATCAGCCTGCTTCTTGCCGGCGCCGACAAAAATCTTGGTGCCCGGCTTGAGGTCGGCCTTGTCGCCGACGACGTAGGTGACGACCTGGGTCTCTGGAGTCACGAAGACCTTCTTCTCGCCGTCCTTGTATTTCACCGACAACACCGGTCCATCGACGCCGCCGACGGTCTGCTCGACATTGGCGTTGGTCATCTTGGTGTTGGGCTTGAGATCCCAGTCGTAGTGGCCTTCGCCGGTACCGCGCATCGATTCCGGGAAGATATGCACCTCAATGGCCTTCTGACTGCCGTCAGGCTGCGTCATGCCGGTCGCGCCGATGAACATGCCCGGCTTGATGTCGGCCATCGTCGATTTCACGATCGCCACATACAGACCGGGGTCGGTAACCACCACCTTGTATTCCGTACCGTCGCGATTCTTGACGACATAAGCGGAACCATCGACCGCCTCGACCGTGCCGCGGATGCGAACCGTCTCCTGCGCCGACGCCGGCAACACGAAACAGGTCATGACGAAAATCGCAGCAGCGATCGTGCGCTGGAGCGTACTGAACATGTTGATCCTCCATGGAGTCTGAATAGCCGGCGGAACGCGAGAAAGCCGCTCCGGCCAAGTGCCTGAAACACGCCCCCTCTGCAACCCCTGCCGGGTTGGAATATTCCTTAACGGAGCCGCCAGCGCCCACTTTCCGCGCCTGTCATCGCAGTGCAGCAGCGTCCCGTGACACCGGGCGATGTCCCCAAAAATGAGGACAAGCGCCTCAGCCCGGTTTGGCTAGGATTAAGCAGCGCCTCAATCACACGCCAGGAGAGCACCATGGTCCGGCCACACAATCCTGCATCGCGGCTCTTAGCCGCGATGATCCTTGCCGCCTCGCCCGCGATCCTGCCGACGCCGGCATCGGCAGAGAGTGCGCCCGATCTCGACCAGCTGACGGCCCAACAGGCCGCAGCTGATATTTGTGCCGGCCGGATCACCAGCCAGGCGCTCGTCTCGGCCGCGCTCGCGCGTGCCAAGGCAAAGGCCAATCTCAATGCCTTCGTCACGCTCGACGAGGCGGGCGCCATGAAAGCAGCCGCCACCTTCGATGCAACCCACAGACGCGGCAAGAACTGCAAGCCGCTCGGCGGCGTACCTGTCGTGGTAAAGGACAATACCGAGGTGGCGGGCCTGCCTACCTCCGCGGGTACTCCTGCATTGAAGGGCTATGTGCCGAAGCAAGACGCGCCTGTGGTTGAAAAGCTGCGAGCGACAGGCGCGATCATCATCGGCAAGACCAATATGCATGAGCTCGCCTTCGGCATTTCCGGCTACAACGGCGCGTTCCAGACCGGACCTGAGCCCGGCGTGCGCAACGCCTATGATGCGACAAGGATCGCCGGCGGCTCGTCCTCAGGAACGGCTGCGGCCATCGGCGCGCGGATCGTCACCGCCGGTCTCGGCACCGACACCGGCGCCAGCGTGCGACTGCCCTGCGCGCTCAATGGTTGTTCCTCGCTGCGCCCGACAGTCGGACGTTATCCGCAAGGCGGCATCGCGCCGATCTCGCACACTCGCGACACGCCGGGCCCCATGGCTTCCACCATGGCCGACGTCGCGATCCTCGACCGCGCCATTGCAGGCGGCGCCGCGATTGCGCCCGCCACGCTCAAGGACGTCCGCATCGGATCGTCGGCAGCATGCTCGCCAATCTCGACGGC
>JBEKZZ010000060.1:0-25100 GCA_049509335.1 Bradyrhizobium sp.
CCGAGTCGGGTTGGTCGAGGATGGCAACACATTCTTCAGGCCAGCGATCTTGATGATATCAGGCGCATGGCCGCCGCCGGCACCTTCGGTATGGAAGGCGTGGATGGTGCGGCCCTTGAACGCCTTGACGGTATCCTCGACAAAACCGGATTCGTTCAGCGTATCCGAATGCAGCATGACCTGGACGTCGTAATCGTCGGCAACCGCAAGGCAGTTGTCGATCGCAGCCGGCGTCGTGCCCCAGTCCTCGTGCAGCTTGAGCGCACAAGCGCCGGCCTTGACCATCTCGACCAGCGACGCCGGTCGCGAGGCGTTGCCTTTGCCGGAAATGCCGAGATTGACCGGGAACGCGTCGAACGACTGGATCATCCGCGCGATGTGCCAGCGGCCGGGCGTGCAGGTCGTCGCGAAAGTGCCGTGCGAAGGTCCGGTACCGCCGCCCAGCATCGAGGTGACGCCGGACATCAGCGCATGTTCGATCTGCTGCGGGCAGATGAAATGGATGTGGCTGTCGAAACCACCGGCGGTGAGGATCTTGCCTTCGCCCGCGATCACGTCGGTGCCGGGGCCGATCACGATGGTGACGCCGGGCTGGATGTCGGGATTGCCGGCCTTGCCGATGGCAGCGATCATGCCTTCCTTGATCGCGACGTCGGCTTTCACAATGCCCCAGTGGTCGAGGATCAGCGCATTGGTGATGACGGTATCGGCCGCGCCCTGCTTGTTGGTCGCCTGCGACTGGCCCATGCCGTCGCGGATCACCTTGCCGCCGCCGAATTTCACTTCCTCGCCATAGGTCGTGAAATCCTTTTCGACCTCGATGATCAGGTCGGTGTCGGCAAGCCGCACCTTGTCGCCGGTGGTCGGCCCGAACATGTCGGCATAGACCGAACGTTTGATTTTCGTGCTCACAATTCAGCCTTTCCAGATGCGGCCATTTGATCGAAGGTGCGTTCGAGTTCGGCGTTAACGCCGCGGCAACCGGCTGCGACCTGATACGCCCATTCGAAATAATCGTGGATTCGTTGAGCTTCCCAACTATCGGGAAGCTGGCGAAGGTTGCTGGTTAGATCAGCCAGCTTGATCATTTTGGCGCGCGGCGTCTTCGTCGGGGTTTTCAGCACCTGTAACCGCTTGCGCTCGGCCTTGGGGAGCGACTTGTCATCGGTGACTTCCATCACCAGCGATGCGACATCGACGCCGAAGGTCGATACCAACTCGTCCTGGCTGGTTGCAGTGTCCTCGACGGTGTCATGAAGCCAGCCGGCGGCAACCAGTTCGGCGTCAATGCCCTTTGTTGCCACGGTCAGCAGGCGCGCGACATCCGCCAGATGATTGATATAGGGCACATCGCCCTTGCCCTTGCGACGTTGATCCTTGTGACGCTCGGCCGCGAAATTCGCGGCGCAGGAAACCAGCACGAGACCATTCATTGGTTTGGTCCTCAAAGCTTGCCCATCACTTCGCCGCGGAAGCCGTAGACAATGCGTTTTCCGGCGAGCGCGACGAGGCGCACCTCGCGAGTCTGTCCCGGTTCGAATCGCACGGCGGTGCCTGCTGCAATATCGAGCCGCATGCCGCGCGCCTTCTTGCGATCAAATTTCAGCGCCGGATTGGTCTCGAAGAAATGATAGTGCGAGCCGACCTGGATCGGCCGGTCGCCGGTATTGGCGACCGTCAGCGTTGCCGTCTTGCGTCCGGCATTGAGCTCGATCTCGCCGTCCTTGATGAAGAGTTCACCGGGGATCATCTGGGGCTCCTATCTGATGGGCTCGTGCACCGTGACAAGCTTGGTGCCGTCCGGGAACGTCGCTTCCACCTGAATGTCCTGGATCATCTCGGCGATGCCATCCATCACCTGCGCGCGGGTAATCACTTGCGCGCCGGCCTGCATCAATTCGGCTACCGTGCGGCCATCTCGCGCGCCCTCGACGATGAAGTCGGAGATGATGGCGATGGCCTCCGGGTGATTGAGCTTGACGCCGCGCTCGAGACGCCGACGCGCCACCATGGCCGCCATTGAAATCAGCAGCTTGTCCTTTTCTCGGGGGGAGAGATTCATGCGAGCACTCTGGTGTTGATTAGTTAAGCCACAACCGCGGCAATGCCGAACCGCTGGCGCGGCCGAGCACCGCCATCATATCGGCGCGAAGCCGCGCCGCATCTTGGGCACAGAAGCGGGCCATTGCAAATCCATTCCACGCGGAGATGCCGACTTCGCCACCAAAGGCGTCCGATGCCCCGCGGATCCGCTCCACCAAGGCCTCGTCGCCGGGCACGATCAGCGCCACGCCGATCGCAACGCCGCCTTTGGCGATCGCGGGACTTGCAAGCTTTCCGCCGACATCGCCATCGAGGCGGACATTTTCGGCGAAAACCAGCCTGCCACCGCGGGAGAGCCGCCAGTGGTCGACAAATTCGCCCGCCTGCATTCGCTCGCCCATAGCGATGCGGCCAAACACCACGATCTCACAGAGCAGCAGCGAGGCGCTTTCGGATAAGTCGATCTCGAAGCGGCGGCGTATCCGCGCCCGATCAAACAGGATGGTCTCCTGCGGCAACCACGACAAATGAGAGCGGCCCTCGGCCTTAAGCCGGACGTTCAACTCCGCCGCCGGGCCATCCGCGCGATAGATTTTTTCAGCCGCAGCCGTCGTGACGGTCAGCCGCGCGTCGTTTCCGCAGGCAATATCGATATCGAAACGATCCCCGCCGGCAATGCCACCCGCGGTATTCACCAGCACCGCCGAAAGACCACCATCTTCCGGCGACGGGAAACGCACCCGCAACGATCCGGCTTCGTGCAGCTCGCGGCGGCGTGTCACCCCGTCAATGCCGGCGACATCGAAACGCACCGCGCCCCTGGCCCTGTTGGCGGCGAAGTCAGCCGCACTCTGACGTGCGTTATCGGTCTGCATCCGCCACTACCCTCGCCGCCTGTAAAACCTGTTACAGGGCCATTTGGCGGCTGATTTCGCTTGGATCGAGATTGGCTCGATCGCAAGCGTATTTCACGGCTCCCCGGTCCATGACCGCGAAATTGTCGCCGAGCTCGCAGGCAAAGTCGAGATACTGCTCGACGAGAACGATTGCGATGTTGCCGAGGCTGCGCAGATAAGTGATCGCGCGCCCGATATCCTTGATGATCGAAGGCTGGATGCCTTCGGTCGGCTCGTCGAGCAGCAGCAATTTCGGCCGCATCACCAGTGCCCGCCCGATCGCGAGCTGCTGTTGTTGTCCGCCGGAAAGATCGCCGCCGCGGCGGCCGAGCATCGATTGCAGTACCGGAAACAGCGAGAATACGTCGTCGGGGATATTGCGATCCTGGCGCGGCAAAGGCCCAAAGCCGGTCTTGAGGTTTTCTTCTACCGTCAAGAGCGGGAAAATCTCGCGCCCCTGCGGCACGAACCCGATGCCCTTGCGCGCCCGCTCATAAGGCCTGAGGCCAGAAATGTCCTTGCCGTCGAAGACGATCGACCCGGCGGAAATCGGATATTGCCCGACCATCGCGCGCAGCAGACTGGTCTTGCCGACCCCGTTGCGGCCGAGCACACACGTCACCTTGCCGGGCTCGGCCGAGATCGAGACGCCGCGCAGCGCCTGGGCCGCGCCGTAATAGAGGCTGATATTGTCGACCTTCAGCATCGTAAACACCTTGCCGGCGAATAGCGAATGGCGAGTAGCGAATAGAATATCCGGATTCAAACACTACTCGCTATTCGCCACTCCCTATTCGCACCCTCGCCTATCTTCCGAGATACACTTCGACCACCCGCTCGTTCGCCGACACCTGGTCAATCGTGCCTTCGGCCAGCACCGTGCCTTCATGCAAACAGGTCACCTTGACGCCGAGTTCGCGAACAAAGGTCATGTCGTGCTCGACGACCATGACGGTTTTATCCTTGTTGATTTCCTTCAGAAGCTCGGCCGTCTGATGCGTCTCGACATCGGTCATGCCCGCGACCGGCTCGTCCACCAGCAACAATTTCGGGTCCTGCGCCAGCAGCATTCCGATCTCGAGCCACTGCTTCTGGCCGTGCGACAAGCTCCCGGCCAGGCGATTACGCGCGTCTTTCAGGCGGATGGTTTCAAGCACCCGCTCGATCCGCTCGGACTCAGGCTTGCTGCCGCGCCAGAACAGCGTGCCCTTGACGCTGTGATCGACGTTGAGCGCCAGCAGCAAATTATCCTCGACGGACTGACTCTCGAAAACCGTCGGCTTCTGGAATTTGCGGCCGATGCCGAGCTCGGCGATGCGCGTCTCATCCAATCTGGTGAGGTCGGTGACGCCGTCGAACAAAACGACGCCTTCATCCGGCTTGGTCTTGCCGGTGATAATATCCATCATGGTCGTCTTGCCCGCGCCATTGGGGCCGATGATCGCGCGCATTTCGCCGGGCTCAAGCGCCAGCGACAGGTTGTTGATGGCGTGAAAGCCGTCGAACGAGACGTGCACGCCGTCGAGGTAAAGCAGCGCGGAAGTGGCTCTGACATCTCTGACGTTCATCGCCCTCACTCCGCCATATGGGGTTCGCTGACGCCGTCTTCGCGCGCCGCACTCTCAGCGTTCACCGCCGAACGCTTCTCCTTCCACGGCCCCCACCATGCGTTGAAGGCGCCGACGATGCCCTTTGGCAGGAGCAGCGTCACCAGAATGAACATGGCGCCGAGCATAAAGAGCCAATAGGGCGCAAGCGGCCCCGACGTGAAGTAGGTCTTGGCGTAATTGACGACGACGGCGCCGAGCGCAGCACCAATCAGCGTGCCACGGCCGCCGACGGCGACCCAGATCACGGCCTCGATGGAGTTGCCTGGCGCGAATTCGGATGGATTAATGATGCCAACCTGCGGCACGTAGAGCGCGCCGGCGACGCCGGCCATACAGGCCGACAACGTGAACACGAACAGCTTGTAGGATTCGACACGGTAGCCGAGAAAGCGGGTGCGGGATTCGGCATCGCGTACCGCGATCAGTACCTTGCCGAGCTTGGACGTCACAACCGCCCGGCAAATCAGGAACGCGATCGCAACCGCAAGGCAGCTCAATGCGAGCAGGGCGGCGCGGGTACCGTCCGCCTGCACGTTGAAGCCGAGGATATCCTTGAAATCGGTCAGGCCGTTATTGCCGCCGAAACCGAAGTCGTTGCGGAAGAACGCCAGCAAGAGAGCGTAGGTCATCGCCTGCGTGATGATCGAGAGATAAACGCCGGTCACGCGCGAGCGGAACGCCAGCCATCCGAAACAGAAGGCGAGCAGTCCCGGCACCAGAAAGACCATCAACGCCGCGAACCAGAAACTATCGAAGCCGTACCAGTACCACGGCAGCTTCGGATAATTCAGAAACACCATGAAGTCGGGCAAGATCGGATTGCCGTAGACGCCGCGGCTGCCGATCTGGCGCATCAGATACATGCCCATGGCGTAGCCGCCGAGCGCGAAAAAGGCGCCATGGCCGAGCGAAAGAATGCCGCAATAGCCCCAGATCAGATCGATCGAGAGTGCAAGCACCGCGTAGCAGGCATATTTGCCGAACAGCGCCACCAGATAGGTCGGCACCTGAAAAAAAGAGCCGGACGGCAACAACAGGTTCGACAACGGGATCAGTACGCCGCAGGCAGCAACCACGATCAGGAACAGCGTCGCGCCACGGTCAAGCGAACGCGTGAGAACGTGCGGCATCATGCTTCCACCGCCCGTCCCTTGAGCGCGAACAGACCGCGCGGCCGCTTCTGGATGAACAGGATGATCAGCACCAGAATAGCAATCTTGCCGAGCACCGCGCCCGCGACCGGTTCGAGGAATTTGTTGGCTATACCGAGTGTGAAGGCGCCGACGAGCGTGCCCCACAAATTACCGACGCCGCCGAATACCACGACCATGAAGGAATCGATGATATAGCTCTGGCCGAGATTGGGACTGACATTGTCGATTTGCGACAGCGCGACGCCGGCGATCCCGGCGATCCCTGAGCCGAGGCCAAAGGTCAGGGCATCGACCCTTGAGGTCGCGATCCCCATCGACGCCGCCATGCGGCGATTTTGCGTCACCGCACGCATCTCAAGCCCGAGCGCGGTATAGCGCAACATCGCCAGCAGGATCGCGAACACCGCGAGGGTGAAGCAGAGGATCCACAACCGGTTATAGGTGATCGTGATATGGCCGATCTCGAACGCACCGCTCATCCAGGAGGGATTACCAACCTCCTGGTTGGTGGGACCGAACATGGTACGTACCGCCTGCTGCAAGACCAGCGACAGGCCCCAGGTCGCCAGCAGGGTTTCCAGCGGGCGGCCGTAAAGAAATCGGATGATGCTGCGCTCAATCAGGATACCGATGGCACCGGCGACGACGAACGCTGCCGGAACGGCTATCAGCAGCGAATAATCGAACAGTCCCGGATAGGAGGTGCGGATGGTTTGCTGCACCACGAACGTGACATAGGCCCCGATCATGACCATCTCGCCGTGCGCCATGTTGATCACGCCCATCACCCCGAAGGTAATGGCAAGGCCAATTGCGGCGAGCAGCAGCACGGAGCCGAGCGAAAGCCCGTACCAGGCGTTCTGCACCATGGACCAGAGCGCGAGGTTGCTCTGGATCGCCGACTTTGCACTGGCGGCGGCGCTCGCGATCGCAGGCGGCTGCTCCCCGGTCAACCCGGTCAGCAGCGCCAGCGCCTCCTGATCGCCCCGCGCCTTGATGGCGGCGATGGCCTCGAGCTTTTCGGCGTCGGTGGCGTCGGCCTTGAACAGCAGGATCGCCGCGCGTGCTTCGGCAAATGCCAGTTTGGCTCCCTTGTCGGTCTCCTTCTGCAGCGCGCTGTCGATCGCCGGCAGCATGGTCTCGTCATGGGTCTTGAAGACCGATTGCGCGGCCTGGATTCGCTTGGCGGGATCCGGCGACTGCAACGTCAAACTACCGAGCGCAGCCTCGACGCCGCGGCGCAAGCGGTTATTCAATCGAACGACCGCGGCTTTGTTCGGCAGTTTATCGACCGCGGCACCTGTCGCCGCATCGATGATCTTGCCGTCTGCTTGCTTGATGTAGACCTTCTTGGTGTCGGGATCGGCCGACAGCCGGCCATCCCCGAGCGCGCTGATGATGGGAAAAGCCAGCGGATTGCCGGAAGCCGCAACCGCGCCGATTGCCTCTTCGGTACTGGAAAATTCGTCGTTGGCGAATTTGACGACCGCGTCCTCGAAGGCGCCGGCAAATGCCGGCAGGACCAGCGTGACGATCAGGAAAAAGGCAGTAGCAAACAAACGAAGACGGTCAAAAACATTGGCGACCACTGGACGACCCCGGCAGAAGTAAAAGGGGAAAGCCGCGACATCGCTGCCTTCCCGTCTTGCAGGCAGGTTTTAAGGTGATCACCGAGCAAACTGCGCTCTGCTGTTGGCAAAGCCGTTTGCTCGGTCAGATCAATCCTCGGAGGTCAGGAGCCCGAGCCGAGGCACTTGTTGGTCTTGGTGTTGTAGTTACCACACTTTTTGCCAACCCAGTCACCGATCAGGTCCTTGGAACCGTCAAGCTCCTTTGACCATGCATCGCCCGCAACCAGGCCCGGTGTCTGCCACACGACGTCGAACTGGCCGTCGGATTTGATTTCGCCAATGAACACCGGCTTGGTGAGGTGATGGTTGGGAAGCATCTCTGCCACGCCGCCGGTAAGGTTCGGCGTCGTGGTGCCAGGCAGCGCATCGATTACCTTGTCGGCATCGAATGATTTTGCCTTCTCGACCGCCTTCACCCACATGTTGAAGCCGATATAGGTGGCTTCCATCGGGTCATTGGTCGTGCGGTTCGCCTTGTTGAACTTGGCGAGGCTGAAGGCCTGCCAGTCCTTGATGAACTTCTCGTTCTCGGGCTTCTTGATCGATTCGAAGTAGTTCCAGGCGGCGAGATGACCAAGCAGCGGCTTGGTATCCAGGCCGACGAGTTCTTCTTCGCCTACCGAGAATGCGACAACCGGAATGTCGGTCGCCTTGATGCCCTGGTTGCCGAGTTCCTTGTAGAAGGGCACGTTGGCGTCGCCGTTAATCGTCGAGACCACCGCCGTCTTCTTTCCGGCCGAACCGAACTTCTTGATGTCGGCCACGATCGTCTGCCAGTCGGAGTGACCGAACGGCGTGTAGTTGATCATGATGTCTTCCGGCGCAACACCCTTCGACTTCAAATAGGCCTCGAGGATCTTGTTGGTGGTACGCGGATAAACGTAGTCGGTGCCGGCCAGCACCCAACGCTTCACCTTTTCTTCCTTCATGAGGTAGTCGACGGCAGGAATCGCCTGCTGGTTCGGCGCAGCCCCGGTATAGAATACGTTGCGCTCGCTCTCTTCACCCTCGTATTGCACGGGATAGAACAGGATCGAGTTCAGTTCCTTGAACACCGGCAGCACGGATTTGCGGGACACCGAGGTCCAGCAGCCGAACACGACGGAAACCTTGTCCTTGGAAATCAGCTCACGGGCTTTTTCCGCAAACAGCGGCCAGTTCGACGCGGGGTCGACGACGACGGCCTCGAGCTTCTTGCCGAGCACGCCGCCCTTCTTGTTCTGCTCGTCGATCATGAACAGGACGGTGTCCTTCAGCGTGGTTTCGCTGATGGCCATGGTGCCGGAGAGCGAGTGAAGTACGCCGACCTTGATCGTGTCATCGGCAGCCTTCGCATTTGGGAACGCGGCCAAGCCCAAAACGAGCCCCGCGGTTGCCGCGAGCCACCCACGGCGGCTCAGCGTCGCTTTCTTCTGAGTAAATTGTGTAGGCATGAAATGTCTTCTCCCTGACGCAGGCGTTGACGCTTGCGAAACGGCCGCACGGCCGCCTCGTCAACGGAATCGCAAGAACCATGCCACGGTCGCTCAAGGTAATAAGGTTATGTTTTTACTATGGAATATGACTTTGGCGGCCACCAAAAGCGCAGCGCCTTCTAATATTTAGGCAAAAAAAATGTATGCGATCTCGGCAAAAAGATTAATCTGTGAGCAAATTTGGTAGCCCCTCACAGGGGAGGCACAAAATTTCGGCAGTCGACGATCGAGCCGTTAAGCCTTTGCACGTCTTTCCAACGCCATAAGGCCAAGCGACCAGAAGATATATCTTGAAAGCGCCGTGTTCGTGTTCCATATCAACGGCACGAACCCGGAATCATCGGGTCAGCGCGAGCTGCGTGTTCCTAAGCCTTGCAGTATCTTTAGCTCAGGCTTCTGGCTTGCCCCTTCAGCTAACAACATCGATGCCCCATACACGCGGGTGTCCCAGGCACCTCGCGCGTTCTCGGCCAACAGGGCCGGGAAGCTAGCGCTTTACATTGGAAAGCACCCACTCTTTTGACCTCCTTTCAGGACTTCGGCCTCGCCGATCCCATCTCACGTGCGCTCAAGGAAGAAAATTACCTGACGCCCACGCCCATCCAGGCTCAAACCATTCCCCTCGCAATATCCGGCCGTGACGTGGTCGGCATCGCCCAAACCGGCACCGGCAAGACCGCCGCCTTCGCGCTGCCGATCCTCCATCGCATCCTGGCCAACCGGATCAAGCCGCAGCCCAAAAGCTGCCGCGTGCTGGTCCTGAGCCCCACGCGCGAATTGTCAGGCCAGATCCTCGACAGTTTCAATGCCTATGGCCGCCACATGCGCCTGACTTCGACGCTGGCGATCGGTGGCGTTCCGATGGGACGTCAGGTCCGCTCGGTAATGCAAGGCGTCGAGGTCATGGTGGCCACGCCCGGCCGCCTGCTCGATCTCGTCCAAAGCAATGGACTGAAGCTCGGCCAGGTCGAGTTCCTCGTACTCGACGAGGCCGACCGCATGTTGGACATGGGCTTTATCAACGACATCCGGAAGATCGTCGCCAAATTGCCCGTCCGGCGGCAAACGCTGTTCTTCTCGGCGACCATGCCAAAGGATATCGCCGAGTTGGCCGAGGCCATGCTGCGCGACCCCGCACGGGTTGCGGTAACGCCGGTAGCTTCGACGGTCGAGCGCATCACCCAGCGCATCATCCAGGTCGATCACTCGGCCAAGTCCGCCTTTCTGGCACAACTTCTAAAGCAGGAACCGGTCGATCGGGCGCTGGTCTTTACCCGCACCAAACACGGCGCCGACAAGGTGGTGAAGAGCCTCGCACGGGCCGGCATCACCGCCGACGCCATCCACGGCAACAAGTCGCAAAATCACCGCGAGAGGGTGCTGGCCGCCTTCCGCACCGGAGAGATCCGCACCCTGGTCGCCACCGACATCGCCGCCCGCGGCATCGATGTCGACGGCATCTCGCATGTGGTGAATTTCGACCTGCCCAATGTTCCGGAAACCTATGTCCACCGCATCGGCCGCACCGCGCGCGCCGGCGCCGAAGGCATCGCAATTTCGCTGGTCGCGGGCGCTGAGGAACTGGCCTGGTTGCGTGACATCGAGAAGCTGATCCGCATCGCTCTGCCGCGAGAGGATCGGCGCACACCGGGTCACCGCGACGCCGCTCCGGCGCCGGCCCCGCATCGCGGCGGACGAGCTGCGCCCCGAGCACATGCGGCACGCGCAAATGATGCTGGAGGAGGATCGAAAGGCCCTCGCCGACACCACCGCGCTGGTGCTAATAATGGCGCTTCAAAAACCAACCGGAACGAAGTCAATCGGCAGGAGCCGAACCGTCCCTCACAAGGCGGCGGCAGGGCCGAAGGATTGCAGGGGGTCGCGTTTTTGCATCGCGAGAGACGCCCCGATACCAAGCCCAACCGAACGCAACGGCCGCGCTAACGGATCGAACTGGAGATAACCATGGCTAAAGAAGAGCTGATCCAGTTCGAAGGACTGGTCACCGAAATCCTCCCCGACGCCCGCTATCGAGTTCAGCTCGATGCCGGGCACGAGATCGTTGCCTATACCGCAGGCAAGATGAAGAAAAACCGGATCAAGACGCTGGCCGGCGACCGGGTCACGATCGAAATGTCGCCCTACGATCTGGAAAAAGGCCGACTGATCTTCCGGCACAAGGACGAGCGCCCAGGTGGAGGAAGTGGCGCACCTGGCGCTCAGCGCGGCGCGCCCCCGCGCGGCCAGTTTCGCCGCAGGTAACGCTGACGCCGCAATTTTGACCGCATGACGGGATCGCGTCGGTGCACTGCGCGTGACCCGACGTCTTCCGGCCGTGGCCAAAAAATCGCGCACCTCAGGATTGTTTGAAGCGCTACTTTGGAATAATATGAGCTAATCGATTTTCGGCCGGACGACATTAGCTATCCACCGGTACAGCCGGTTTAGACGCTGACGACCCTTCCAAAAATTCGATCTCACCAGCCTGCGAAAGTAGGTTTCGTTATATCTTTCTTGAGAAGGGACTACCCCCGTGAGCATGGGAACCGTGAAGTGGTTTAACGCTACCAAGGGCTACGGCTTTATCCAACCGGATGACGGCGGCAACGACGTGTTCGTACACATCAGCGCTGTTGAACGCGCCGGCCTTGGAACCCTGCGTGAAGGCCAAAAGATCAGCTACGAAATCGTCGCTGATCGCCGTTCCGGCAAGTCTTCCGCCGACAACCTGCGCGCCGCCGGCTGAGTTCGGCGCAGCGCCAGAAGTCCCGGCGGCAGGATATCGACCGCCGGGTTTCGGCCCATACAAACGAGATCTTATGTGAATAAGGTCCTCTGCAAACAGAAAGGCCGCGCGTTTTGCGCGGCCTTTTTGTTTTGCGCGTCGTTCATAAAGTCGGACAGGGAGCCGTGGTCGCGGGCGGAACGATAGCCGGCGTCGAAGGGTAGAACACGCAGGTCGACTGACGCGGTATGGCATAGGCGACGTCGCTCAACGTCACGCCGGATTTCACCATCACATAGCCGATGGTCGGCGTGTAGACAGTGTTGACCTCACTCAAGATCACATACTGGCTGGGATTGATGGCATTCGTCGTCGGGTTTCTGGCAATCAGGCTCGACGGAATCGCAACGACGGAGCTGATGCCACGCGGCGCACTTCCATTGCTCCATTGAACCCTTGCATTTCCCGATGAGGGGTCGATGTAGAGCTCGCTAATCGTCATATTCATATTCAGCGAGGTATACGGCGTCATGATCTTGGTGCCGGCACCGAAATAGTTCGTCAGATCGGGAACGGTGGCCTGCGTCCCCTGCGACGTCAGGTTCGCAAGCGCACGCGCCACCAGCGAGACGTTCCGGTCCACCGCCAGGCCGGACGAAAACTCGACGGTGCCAAAAAACATGACGAGCATGATGGGGACGATGACGGCAAATTCGGTCGCCGCGATCCCGCTGCGGTCCCTGAAAAATCCGGTGATCGCAACGCGGACGCGCGCGCGGGCTTTTGTCGTTTCCGTCACAGGACTCACGATGAGCAAGCTCCCGAGTAAGGTTCGTTGCGGAATGCAGCGGTTGCACTAATCAAGCGTTTGTTGCCGTTCAGACTGGCGATGTTGGGAACGAACCCCAAGACAAATACCTGCCATTGATAATACAGCGTGACGGTGACGACGCTACAGGACGCGCCCATGTTGAAGTTGAGCTTGGTTGAATCGAAAGCGCCGCTTGTGACCGGAGTGGCGACGCCTACGTTCGCGAATTGGGACGGATCGCTCTCGACATCGACACCGATGTTGGCGCAGCTCAATATCGCGGGAATCTGCGGGCAAACGACGTTGGTCATGAACGTCGTGGCAGTATAGCCCGCGGCCTGGGCTTGCCCGGTCATGATCTGGCGGGCTGATTCCTGTGTAACGGTCTCGAGTATCTGACTCGCAAAGAACATGATCGCCGTCTCGAGGATCGCAAATAGCAGCGAGATGAAGACCGGCGCAACCAGCGCGAATTCGACGATGGCCGACCCCTTGCGGTTACGGCCAAATCGTCGAAGGACATCTCTGACGAAGGTTGTTGATGTAGCGGGCGACGACATCGTGAAAACTCGCACGTTTGGCCATTGGCCGGTCATCGAACAATAGCGGAAAGTGATTGTCGAAGTGTTTGACGCAATAACGCCGGACCGCTCGTTTCGTTAACCGCGCGTTAGTCTTTCCGTAAAACGCCCCCCATCTGATGCGGAAGCGGAGCTTGACTGCCGTTCCACTCTACGGTTTGGCCGCGGCGCTGGTGCTGGCCTGGCTGCTCAGATTCCCGGCCTGGTCCATCGCCGACTTGAAGTAGGCCTCGCCGTCGCCAAGCGTGATACGGCGCTGGCAGATCGGCATGCAGCTGTAGGATTCGCGGTCCACGCCGCGATAGACCGTGATGAGCTGGTCGGTCGGTCCCTCGACCTGGATCAGGCGGTCGACCAGCACCTCGCCGGCGCGGTCCATCGCTATGAAGTTGGTGGCACCGTAACCTTTTCCGGTGACGACGAGCACGCCGCCGGCTTGCAGCGCGACGTCCGCGATCAGCGGATTGCCGACGACGATGGTGGCAACGCGGGCTGGCAGCTTCACAAGCCTCGCTTGATCGACGTTGACCGCGATGGTGTTGGCCGAGGGTTCTGCGATGGCCGTCATCGGCCACATCAGAATTCCGGCGGCAAGCGAGCAGAACGCCAGACGCGGGCGCATGGAAAAACGCAAGGACTTAGACGACATACGACACTCCGGGGCGTGAACAAGCCGGATTAAGCGATACGCAGCGGAACCGGCGCCCGACAGGGTAAATCTGACCTCAATTGGTGAACGAACTGCAAATAGAAGCGGGATTTGGGAGTCCCAGCATGCCTACTGGCGAAAAGGGTAAGCGAGTTGCCCACCAATTTCATTAGGAATGCGCGGATCGTCGACGCCGTAATCCTGCGGCAACCGGCCTTCCGGCATCCGGAACGTCCCGAACAGAATGTCCCAGAGCGGGAAGGTGCCGGCGAAGTTGGTATCGCCGCCTTCTTCCAGCGGCGTGTGATGCCAGCGATGAAACACCGGCGTCGCCAGCACATATCTGAACGGCCCGAGCGTCCAGTTCAGGTTGGCGTGCACGAAGGCGGAATGGAAAGTCGTGAACGGGCCGACCCAAAGCATGACATTCGGCGAGATGCCGGCCATCAGCAGGATAACGTCCACCGCAATCGTTCCCAGAAACAGGTTTACGGGGTGGAAGCGCGCTGCCGAAATCCAGTCCAGTTCCTCCGAGGAGTGGTGGATCGCGTGATACTTCCAGAAAGCACCGCCGTGAAACAGCCGGTGCAACCAGTACAGCATGAAATCAGAGAGCACCAGAAACAGCAGCCCCTGAATCCAAAGCGGCAGCTGCGACAGCGGACCGTGCCCGTTGTCGTAAAACGCGATCAGGTCGTCGGCGTCATGAACATTGAAGACGACGCCCGCGCCAAGCACGAGCAGGCCGATCCGCAGCACCCGGGCAAATAGCGGGACGAAGAACCAGTAGCAGACATCCGTGATCAGTTCCCGCTTGCGCCACCAGGGCGTTCCCGGATTGCAGGCCCAGAAATACGTCAGCACCGAAAACACCAGAGCCAGAACGATCGTGATCGGCACCACCTTGGCGATCGTCTGACCAAGCATTTCGACGACTAACATTAAACTGAACATGACGGCCTCGTTTCATCGATTGCTCAAGGCCTACGCCTCGCCGCTTAAAGAGCCGTAAAATAGAGCGCCTCGTGCGTTCATCCCACTCTTTAATGGAGCGAAGCGGTGCAACCCGATCGGATCGAATCCGAAGAAACCGATTAATTCCAAATTTACTGTGCGCAGGAACAACGCGATTTGGCGCGGTTTGCGCGATCGAATTAACCGTGCCGAAATTTGTCCGAAGGTAGGGTGCGCCATGGTCACGGTGCTGAGAACGCCGGCAAGACCAGACTTAGTTCGACCAGCCACGTGTCACATGGAGTTATGCAATGAAGAATCTGATTGCGCGTTTTGTGAAGGACCAGTCCGGCGCCACCGCCATTGAATATGGCCTGATCGCCGCTGGCATTTCGCTTGCCATTATCGCCGTCGTCAACGGCCTTGGCAGCAACTTGAACACCAAGTTCAGCTCGATCAACACCTCGCTGAAATAAGCGTCGGTTGACTTTGGACATCGAGGCCCCGGTAGATCCGGGGCCTTTTTTTCTGCCCCGGTCTGTAGCGTAACGTCATGCGTATCACTCCGTCCGCGCCGGTTCCGGCAAGACCGATATCGATGCCGGCGGCCAGTTCACCAACGGCAATCGTCTGTGCCGCGCTGATGCTCGCGCTTGCCCTTCTCCTCTTCAAGATTGCCGGTGCTCTCAGCTCATCGCCGTTTCCCGATTATTCATTTATCGGCGATAGCGTCGACGGCAGCTGTCCGATTCCTGAAATACGCGCGGACCACCCCCTTTCATGATCCTCGACGTCGCTCGCCTGATGTTGTTCCCGGCCCTGATGGCGTTCGCAGCCGCGAGCGACCTCTTCACGATGACAATCTCAAACCGGGTATCGCTGGCGATCGCGGTAGGCTTTCTCTTGCTGGCATTGGCCAGCGGCATGTCGCCGACGGACATTCTGATGCATCTGGGCGCCGGCGCGGTCGTGCTGGTGGCGGCCTTTTGCTGTTTTGCGTTTGGATGGATCGGCGGCGGCGATGCCAAGGTAGCGGCCGGAGCCGCGCTCTGGTTCGGCTTTGCTCATCTGCTGAACTATCTGGTTTACGCCTCGCTGTTCGGCGGAGTCCTGACGCTGGTACTGCTTCAGTTCCGGCAATGGCCGCTGCCCTACGCGTTGGCAGGTCAACCCTGGCTGCTCAAACTGCACGCCAAAGAGAGTGGAATTCCCTACGGCATCGCACTCGCCGTCGGTGCACTCGTGATCTATCCGGAAACGGAGTGGATCAAAGCGGTCGATCTAACGCACCTCATGATCGGTTGATCGCCATAAGCGCCACAGAGGTAAACTCTCATTAACGCGATTTAGATACGCCTCATTAACCATGCTTTGACGAATAGCTGGTCAACTCCCATCACGGCGGCGGAAGCGTCGCGGCGTAATGTGGAAAGTGAAGCGTATGAATAGGGCACGCATTGTCGTCCTGACAATCGCTCTTGGCGCTGGCGGTGTCGCTGCCTATCTCGCGAGTGGGCCGGATAGCGCGCCCCCGCCTCCGACCGCGCCGGTCGCGCAGGTGCAGACCGTCGATGTTCTCGTGGCCAAATCCGATATTGGCCTCGGCCAGACGATCACGCCTAACGACTTGGTGTGGCAGGCCTGGCCGACAGCGATCGCGAGCAACTCCTTCATCCGCCGCAGCGAACGCCCCGAAGCCACCAACGAGATTACCGGCTCGATCGTGCGCTCGCCCTTCGTCGCGGGCGAGCCGATCCGCGAGCCGAAATTGATCAAGGGTAACGGATCCGGCTTCATGGCGGCGATCCTGCCGCAGGGAATGCGCGCGATATCGACCGAAATTTCGCCGGAGACCGGCGCCGGCGGCTTTATCCTGCCCAACGACCGCGTGGATGTCGTGCTGACCAGGCGGGAAAAGAATCCGGACCCGAAAGCTACCGGGGATATCGTGATTTCCGAAGTCAAACTTTCGAACATTCGCGTTCTCGCGATTGATCAGGCCCCAAAGGAAAAGGACGGCCAGAATTCCGTCATCGGCAAAACCGTCACGCTCGAGCTGAAACCTGAACAGGTTCCGGTTCTGGCCGCCGCGCGCCAGGCCGGCACGCTGTCGCTGTCGTTGCGCAGCATCGCCGACGCCAACCAGGTGGAAGTCGTCGTCGACGACCGAACCCGCCAGGTCGGCCACATCAATGTGGTTCGCTACGGAGTGAACAACCCCGCGGCGATTCAAAAGTGATCAAAGGACCCGACGATATGAAGTGCAGGGAAAATCAGCTTCCGATGCGGACTCTCCGGGTTCGCGCCCTGTCGTTTTCGGCCGCGGCGGCAATGGTGCTCAATCCAGCCCTGGTTCCCGCGGTGGCTACCGACTACCACCCGATTCCGCAAGTCACCGCCGACGGGCAGATGAACGCACGGTTCCTGTCTCTCGGCGTCGGCAAGTCGATCGTGATCGACCTGCCGCGCGACATCAAGGATGTGCTGGTCGCCGACCCGAAAATCGCCAATGCGGTCGTGCGTTCGGCGCAGCGCGCTTACATCATCGGTGCGGCAGTCGGCCAGACCAACATTGTCTTTTTCGATTCGGCAGGCCAGCAGATCGCGGCCTATGACATCGCCGTCAAGCGCGACCTCAACGGCGCGCGCGCCGCGCTCAAGCAAATACTGCCGAATTCCGACATTCAGATCGACGGCCTCGGCGACGGCGTGATCCTCACCGGCACGGCGGCAAACCCGATCGAGGCGCAGCAGGCGGGCGATCTCGCCGCGCGGCTGGCGGGCGGCGCCGACAAGGTCGTCAATTCTATCGCGGTCCGGGGCCGCGATCAGGTGATGTTGAAAGTAACAGTCGCCGAAGTCGCGCGCTCGGTCATCAAGCAATTGGGCATCGATCTTTCAGGCCAGTTCAACTACGGCACCGCGGTCGTGAACTTCAACAACTCAAATCCGTTCACGGTAACGGGCCAGCCGCTGGTCGCCAACAACGCCATCACCACTTCTTTCGGCGGCACCCCGTCGGTCACGGCCACCCTGCGCGCAATGGAAAGCGCCGGCGTGACGCGAACGCTGGCTGAGCCGAACCTGACGGCCATTTCCGGCGAATCCGCGACCTTCATCGCCGGCGGCGAATTCCCGATTCCAACCGGCGTGACCTGTCAGACGACGGCTGCCGGCGCCGTCGGACAGTGCGCGCCGTCGATCGCCTACAAGAAATTCGGTATTTCGCTCAACTTCACGCCGGTGGTGCTGACCGAAGGCCGCATCAGCCTTCGGGTCATGACGGAAGTGTCGGAAGTCTCCAACGACAACTCCATCACCGTGACAGGTATCACCGTTCCCTCGGTCAAGACCCGCCGCGCGGAAACGACCCTCGAAATTCCGTCCGGAGGCTCGATGGCGATGGCTGGCCTGATCCAGGACCAGACCAAAGCGGCGATCAACGGCCTGCCCGGACTTTCGCAATTGCCGGTGCTGGGCACGCTGTTTCGCAGCCGCGATTTCCAGGACAACAAGACCGAGCTGATGGTGATCGTGACGCCTTACGTCGTTCGCGCGGTCGCGCAAAAGGACTTGTCGCGTCCGGACGACGGCTTCGCCTCGGCGTCGGATCCGCAATCCGATCTGCTTGGCAGCATCAACCGCATCTACGGCGTTCCCGGCCGCAACGAGCCGGCCCAGAACTATCGCGGCACCTACGGTTTTATCACGGACTAAGACGGGACAAGGGCGAAGACCATGACATCCAGGATACCCGTCGAATATCGGCGCGTCCTCCGCATCGCGGGGGCCCTTGTCGGTCTCGCAACCGCACTCGGCGCCTGCACGCATACCGATGAGGTCGCGACGACGGCGAGCATTCCCGACGACTATCGTCTCAGGCACCCGATTACGATTCAGGAATCCAATCGCTCTGTCGTGATCTTTGTGGGCCAGGCTCGCGGCGGCCTGTCGGCAGAACAGCGCGCCGACGTGATGGGACTGGCCCAGATCTGGCTGCAGGAGGGCACCGGTGCGATCGTCGCCGACGTTCCGGTTGGCACGCCCAACGCGCGGGCTGCCGCCGACGCATTCCGCGAAGCTCAGTCCCTGCTGACGGCGGCCGGCGTGCCGTCGCGCGGCGTCACCATGCGCCACTACCATCCCGATGATCCGCGCCAGTTGGCGACGTTGCGCCTGAGCTATCCGAAAATCACGGCGGTGGCCGGCCCATGCGGGCTGTGGCCCGAGGACCTCGGCCCTTCGATCAAGGACAAAGGCTATCTGGAGAACAAGCCCTACTACAATTTCGGCTGCGCCTATCAGCGCAACATGGCCGCGATGATCGACAATCCTGCGGACCTCGTGCAGCCGCGTCCTGAGACCCCGCCCTATACAGTGCGGCGCTCCGAAGGCTTCGAGAAATATCGCAAGGGCACGACCACCGCGACCAGCTACCCCGAAGGCGAAAAAGCCAAACTCAGCGATACAGGCAAATGATCAGTTACGCGCGTCAGAATCCAGAAGCACAGCCTGAGGGCGCTCCGCCGCCGGCGGAAGACCACATCGCGCCCGCGCCACGGGTGTCGGTGCAGGCCTTCTGCGAAACGGTCGAAACGGCCGCGGCGGTGCAGTCGGCGGGCGAGGATCGCCGGCTTGCCAAGGCGCATCTGAAGATCCAGATGGGCGGCATGGCGGCCGCGATCGAAGCCTATCGTACCGCGCCGACGCCGAACGTCATCATTCTGGAGACCGAGGGCCGCCACGACATCCTGACCGGCCTCGACCAGCTCGCCACCGTTTGCGACGCCGGCACGCGGGTGATCGTGATCGGCCGCATCAACGACGTCACGCTGTACCGCGAGCTGGTTCGCCGGGGGGTCAGCGACTATGTGATCGTGCCGATCAATACGCTAGACGTGGTGCGCTCGATCTGCGGGCTGTTCACCTCTCCGGAAGCAAAAGCGGTGGGCCGCATCATCGCCATCGTTGGCGCCAAGGGCGGCGTCGGCTCCTCGACGGTCGCCCACAACGTCGCCTGGGCTATCGCGCGCGACCTGACGCTGGATTCGGTAGTGGCCGATCTCGACCTCGCCTTCGGCACCGCCGGCCTCGACTACAATCAGGATCCGCCGCAGGGTATCGCGGACGCAGTCTTCTCGCCGGACCGGGTCGACACCGCCTTTCTCGACCGCCTGCTGTCGAAATGCACCGATCACCTCAGCCTGCTGGCGGCGCCGGCAACGCTCGACCGCGTCTACGATTTCGGCGTTGAAGCCTTCGATGCGATTTTCGACACGCTTCGCACCACAATGCCGTGCATCGTGCTCGACGTCCCGCATCAATGGTCGGGCTGGACCAAACGCGCGCTGGTGGCTGCCGACGATATCCTGATCGTTGCGGCACCCGACCTTGCCAATCTGCGCAACACCAAGAACATTTTCGATCTCCTGAAGGCCTCGCGGCCCAACGATCGGGCGCCGCTCTATTGCCTCAACCAGGTCGGTGTTCCCAAACGGCCGGAAATCAACGCGAGCGAATTCGCCAAGGCAATCGAAAGCGAGCCGATCGTGTCGATCCCGTTCGATCCCCAGATGTTCGGCGCCGCTGCCAATAACGGTCAGATGATCGCGGAGATCGCGGAAAATCATCGCAGCACCGAAATGTTCCGGCAAATCGCGCAGCGCCTCACCGGCCGCGGCGAGACCAAAAAGCCGCGGGGTTCGTTCCTGTCACCTCTGATCGATAAACTACGGTCAAAGTAATCTGACCCGTCTGGAGTGCCGTCGTGTTTGGTAAGCGTAGCGGAGATGGTGATGCGCGGAGCCCGAGGCCCGCAGCTCCTGCACCGGAGCCCTCGGCCAGTGCAGCGGCAGCCCCGCGTGCGCCGTCGCCGCCGACTGTCTCTTCGCCGTCTTTGTCTCCCGCCAAGTCGGCGCCGCCACCGCCTGTCGAAGCACGGCGTTCTGACAGCTATTACCAGGTCAAGGCGACGATCTTCGGCGCGCTGATCGAGGCGATCGACCTCGCACAGCTTGCCAAGCTTGACGGCGAATCGGCCCGCGAGGAAATCCGCGATATCGTCAACGAGATCATCGCGATCAAGAACATCGTGATGTCGATCGCCGAGCAGGAAGAGCTGCTCGACGACATCTGCAACGATGTTCTCGGCTATGGCCCGCTTGAGCCGCTGCTGGCCCGCGACGATATCGCCGACATCATGGTCAATGGTGCCGGCACGGTCTACATCGAAGTCGCCGGCAAGATTCAACGCACCGGTATTCGCTTTCGCGACAACCAGCAACTGCTCAACATCTGCCAGCGCATCGTCAGCCAGGTCGGCCGGCGCGTGGACGAATCCTCGCCGATCTGCGACGCGCGCCTTGCCGACGGCTCGCGCGTCAACGCCATCGTCCCCCCGCTGGCCCTCGACGGCCCTGCACTGACGATCCGCAAATTCAAAAAGGACAAGCTGACGCTCGATCAACTGGTCAAGTTCGGTGCGATTTCGCCGGAAGGCGCTGAAATCCTCCAGATCATCGGCCGGGTCCGCTGTAACGTCCTGATTTCCGGCGGCACAGGTTCGGGCAAGACAACGCTTCTCAACTGCCTGACCAACTATATCGACGACGAAGAGCGCATCATCACCTGCGAAGACGCCGCCGAACTTCAATTGCAGCAGCCGCATGTGGTGCGCCTGGAAACCCGGCCGCCGAATATCGAGGGCGAAGGCCAGATCACCATGCGTGAACTGGTCCGCAACTGCCTGCGTATGCGGCCTGAACGCATCATCGTCGGCGAGGTCCGCGGACCGGAGGCGTTCGACCTCCTGCAAGCCATGAACACCGGTCACGACGGATCGATGGGAACGCTGCACGCCAACAATCCCCGCGAAGGGCTGTCGCGCTGCGAATCCATGATCACCATGGGCGGCTTTTCGCTGCCCTCGCGAACCATCCGCGAGATGATCTGCGCCTCGATCGACGTGATTATCCAGGCCGCCCGTTTGCGCGACGGTTCGCGGCGCATCACGCACATCACCGAGGTGATGGGCATGGAAGGCGACACCATCATCACCCAGGATCTATTCCTGTACGAAATGATCGGCGAGGACGCCAACGGCAAGATCATCGGCCGGCATCGCTCGACCGGCATCGGCCGGCCGCGCTTCTGGGAACGGGCACGTTATTATGGCGAAGAGAAGCGGCTCGCGGCCGCCATCGACGCCGCCGAAGTCGCCCCGGCGGGCTGAGTGAGGAGAGCGCCATGAAAATGCAAGTACTCGCTTTGGCCTTTCTCGCCACCGCCGCGATCGGCGGTCTGGCCTGGGTTTTCATCTACCCGCTGCTTTCCGGAGAGAGGAAAGTCCAAAGCCGGCGTGCTTCCGTCGCCAAGGCGGAGCCGGTAGCGGCGCGCCAGACGCAAAAGGAGCAGCGTTCCCGCCGCGAACAGGTCGAAGGAACGCTCAAAGAAGTCGAATCGCGGCGCGCGAAAGACGCCAAGGTGACGCTGAACACCCGTCTGACCCAGGCAGGGCTCGATTGGGAACCGCGCAAGTTCATGATTGTTTCCGGCATTCTCGCGGTTGCCGCCTTCGCGGCCGCGATGTTCGCAGGCGGCGGCCCGCTGGGCGCCATCGGCATGGCTTTCGCCGCCGGCTTCGGCCTGCCCCGCTGGATGTTGAGCTTTTTGAAGAAGCGGCGGGAGAAGGCCTTTTTGCGCGCGCTGCCCGATGCCGTCGACGTCATCGTCCGCGGCATCAAGGCAGGTCTGCCGCTGTTTGAATCGCTCAAGGTGGTCGCGGCCGATTCGCCGGAGCCGCTGCGATCCGAATTCTCCGCCATTATCGAAACCCAGGCCATCGGCATGCCGCTCGGCGAAGCCTGCGGCCGCCTGTTCGAACGGATGCCGGTGCCGGAGGCAAACTTCTTCGGCATCGTCATCGCAATCCAGCAGAAGTCGGGCGGCAACCTCTCCGAGGCGCTTGGCAACCTCTCCAAGGTGCTGCGCGACCGCAAGAAGATGGCCGAGAAGATTCAGGCGATGTCGATGGAAGCCAAGGCTTCGGCAGGCATCATCGGCGCGTTGCCGCCAATCGTCATGCTGCTCGTCTACCTGACGACGCCCGACTACATCTCGCTGTTGTGGACGCATCCGACAGGCCAGCTGATGCTGGTCGGCTGCGTGGTCTGGATGTCGATGGGCATCCTCGTCATGAAAAAAATGATCAACTTCGACTTCTAATGGTGCCGCATGATTAGCTTTCTCGTCGACAAGCTCCACGACCCACATTTCATGACGATGCTGCTGGCCGCCATCGCGGTCAGCGCGACAGCCTATACGTTGATCATGCCGCTGTTCGCCGGCGAGGGGCTGGCCAAACGCATGAAGGCGGTCGCCAGCGAACGCGAGCGTATCCGGGCGCGCGAACGCGACCGTCTTAACAAGAGCGAAAAGGTGTCTCTGCGCCAAACGCCGAAACAGCTCGTCTCCAAAGTGGTGGAAGACTTCAACCTCACAAAATACCTGGCGCAGGAGGCTGCGCGCGACAAACTCACCATGGCGGGTTATCGCGGTCAGGCGCCCTACATCACGTTCCTGTTCTTCCGCCTAGTGACGCCGATCGTGCTCTTCATCGCGGCGGTGCTCTATGTTTTCGTGATCTCGCATATGGAGAAATCGGTTCCGGTCAAGATCGGCATGTGCGTCGCAGCCGCTTATCTCGGTCTGCAGGCTCCGATGCTGTTCCTGAAGAATGCGATTTCGAAGCGCCAATTGTCGATCCGGCGCGCCTTCCCGGACTCGCTCGATCTGCTTTTGATCTGCATCGAGTCCGGCATGTCGATCGAAGCCGCGTTCCGGAAAGTCAGTGTCGAGATCGTGACCCAATCGGTCGCGCTATCGGAGGAGTTTACGCTGACTACCGCCGAGCTCTCTTATTTGCAGGACCGCAAGGTCGCCTATGAAAACCTCGCCAAGCGAACCGGCGTTGACGGCGTCAAGTCGGTCTGCCTTGCGCTGCAACAGTCGGAACGCTACGGAACGCCGTTGGGCCAGAGCCTGCGCGTCATGGCGCAGGAAAATCGCGACATGCGCATGAACGAGGCCGAGAAGAAGGCCGCCGCGCTGCCGCCGAAACTGACGGTGCCGATGATCCTGTTCTTCCTGCCGGTGCTGTTTGTGGTGATCCTCGGGCCGACCGGCATCAAGGTCGCCGCCATGCAATAGAGCGTTCGGGGAGCGGCACGCTTCTCGGCGATTCTGTTGGGATCAATCCGTTGTTCGGCTGTCATTCCGGGGCGAGCGAAGCTCGAGCCCGGAATCTCGGGTTTCCGGGTCTGATCCGGAGCCTGTCATCGGGCGCGCGGTCCGTTGGGACCGTCCCGGAATGACTGCAAATGTCACTCCGGACGGCTGAGCGAAGCCACGGGCGTTTTGCCTGCACTGCCGACGCGGGGATCGTCTTTCCGGCTCAGCATCTGTTTGAGATAGGCGACGTTGGCTGCCGCCTCGTCAGCGGGAAGATCGGCGCGGACGATCTGCTCTGCCTCCGCAAAGCGGCCTTGCAGGCCAATCACCAAGGCCAAATTCTGTCGCACCCGCGCGTCGGTTTTCCCGCTGGCATAGGCCTGGCGAAGCGCTTCCTCGGCCTTTGGCAAATTCTTCGACAACATGTAGGACAGCCCGAGATTCGAAAGCACCGTGGGCTCGTCCGGGGCGATCTTTAGCGCGCTCGCATAGTAACGACGGGCTTCCTCGTGACGGCCGAGTTGATCGAGCGCGGTTCCCTGCACCGAAAGAAGGCGCCAATCGGGATTATCGGGGGCGTGCGCGCGGCCAAGGACGTCAAGGGCCTGCTGGAAATTGCCGTTGTCCACCAGCGATCGGCCATAGGCCGCGAGCAGCGCCTTGTCGCCGGGATGGGCAATGGTGGCCTGCTCTAGCATGGCGGCGGCCTGGCTGCGCTGGCCGGAGGCCCGCAGCGCCTGGCCATAGGCTAGCGCTGCTTCGGCATTCTTGGGGTCGGCGCGGTAACGTTCGCCGGCGGCTTCCGCCGCTTGATGCGGATCGGCATCGGCGCTGGCCGAGGTCTTCGGCGATATGGATCCCGTGACGTCGGACATGGTCTGGCAGCCGCCAAGCCCGGCGGCGACGATCGCCATCACGGCCACGGATGCAAGAAGCCGGGCAGAACTGGTGCGCACTTTTCGACGTTCGTGCTCCATCGCAGCAGTCACCTTTCACGCACGTCGAAAAGTTGAGCGCACCAGCAAACCAACCGTTTCCATGCCGCGCTTCCATTTGAAATTCCCGAATAGAATTCGCCGCTTGCAGCGCGGGAATTTCAAATGGGCGGCATGGTATTGCTGACGCATGGCACGGACTCACGGATATCGGCCGGCAAACCGGGCCGAATTTACGCAAGCAATAATCTGTTAACCCTAATACGGGGTTAACGCTGGCCTCGGGTCAGACCCGGCCACTTCCGTGATTTCCGATGCCAAGAGACTGCGGGCCGACGACCCTCAGCCCGTGCCGGCTATTTGTGATGCTTGCGCAGGTAGGCGTGAAGCGAGTCCGTGCCGGTCTCG
>JBEKZZ010000061.1:0-24396 GCA_049509335.1 Bradyrhizobium sp.
GAATAAAACAGCTGCGATTGATCCTGCTCCAACCGACCCATCATGGCACGTTCCCGCCGTTGACCGCGTCAACGTCAGGGAATCATTGTTCGCGGAAGCCTTCAACCGACTTCTGCAACAAAATCGGAGGAAACCGGCCGCAGTTTCTCCGAGCATCTGTTGGAACGGCGGCTCGAAAGGGCGTTGGCGACGCTGCGTAACCCGGCAAAAAAGTACTTTAAGGTTGCCGATATTGCGCAGAGCTGCGGTTTCGGCGATTTGTCCTATTTCAATCGTGCCTTTCGTCGCCGTTACGGCATGACTCCGTCAGATACCCGCGATTACGTGTGAAAACATACGGGTCGTGTTGACGTTGGTTGCGTTTTACCGCATCAAACGAAGTGACATTTATTTGATTATGTGAACCCGCAGGTCTGCGGCTTCAATTGCAGTGAATTCCCGCTTGGCACAAAGCTTGCCTAGATGAATCCTTCAGAGCGGATGTCCGTCACCCATGTCGGACGAGTGATCTCCAAGGAGAAACGGGAATGAAGTTGTTCGGCCATGGATGCACAGCAGCAATTGCCTGTATTTTCCTTGCGAGCATCGTTGCGTTGGGATCAGTGGCTGATGCTGGCGAGATATCCGATGGCGTCGTCAAGATCGGCGTGATCACCGATGCGAGTGGTCCTCTCTCGGACTCCAACGGACAAGGCTCGCTGATTGCCGCCAAACTGGCGGTGGAAGATTTCCAGAAGCAAAATTCGAACATCAAGGTCGAACTGGTGTTTGCCGACCATCAAAACAAGCCGGATATCGGCACTGCCATCGTGCGCAAATGGTTTGACGTCGATGGGGTCGATGCGATCGCCGATGTAGGCAATTCTGCGGTAGGCCTCGCGCTCCAGACCATCATCCGCGACAAGAACAAGATTGCAATTTACACTTCCGTTGCGACCACGGCGCTGACCGGCAAGCAGTGCGTGAAAACAGGCTTCGCCTGGCTGCATGATGCGTACACGCTGGTGGCGGGTCCGCTGCGAGCGCTTGTCGCGCAGGGACAAGACACCTGGTTCTTTGTCGCGGCGGATTACGAGTTCGGCAAGAACATGGTCGCGGAATCGCAACGGCTTCTTCAACGTTTTGGCGGCAAGTCGCTGGGGGCGGTTTATCACCCGATGACAAATGCCGACTATAGCTCCTTCCTCCTCCAGGCGCAGGGTTCGGGCGCGAAGGTCGTGGCGTTTTCAAACGTCGGCGATCAGCTCGTCAATTCAATGAAGCAGTGGAAAGAGTTTGGAATGGACGCCGGCAAGCAACGGCCCGTCGCCCAGCTCTTGTTTCTGACGGATGTTCACAGCATGGGGCTCGATGTCGCGGCTGGCCTGACATCCATGGTCGGATGGTATTGGGGGTTGAACGACGAGACCAGGGCTTTCGGTCATCGTTTTTTTGAACGTCACCAGAGAATGCCGACGGCGCCGCAGGCCGCTGTTTACTCGGGCGTCCTTCATTTTCTCAAAGGCGTCGCCGCAACCGGTTCTGACAATACTGATACCGTCGCCAAGTGGATGCGCGAAAATGCCGTCGACGATTTCTATGCGCGTGGGGCTAGGATTCGCGAGGACGGAAAACTGATCCATCCGTTCTATCTCATTGAAGTGAAGAAGAAGGCCGATGTGAAGGAGCCGTGGGATTATTATAATATCCTCCGGCAAGTTCCGCCTGAAGAAGCTTTTATTCCTCTCGCTGATAGCGAGTGCCCGCTCGTCAAGGCGTCGAATTGAGCGTCGATATGCTGGGAGTGTCCAGCATGGTCAGGAAGCTTGCATAGCCCGACGAGAAGAGGCGCCACGAGAGCATAACGCGGTCTCGATTTCGCAACGATCTAGGACGTGATTGTCGTATTTCGATGTGCTTTATTTCATGTCATTGCAGCACCTGATATTCACGGGAAATAAAGGCAACCGAAAGCTCTTCCATGCGTGTCATCAATGTCGCCGCCGCCCAAATGGGGCCTATTCAGCGCGCAGAGAGCCGTCAAACCGTCATTCCGCGCATGATTGCGCTGATGGACGAGGCCAAGGCGCGCGGGGCCGACTTGATCATCTACCCGGAACTGGCGCTGACGACGTTTTTCCCGCGTTGGTACATGGAGGATCAGGCCGAGGTCGACGCCTGGTTCGAGCGCGAGATGCCGAACGCAGCGACCGCGCCGCTGTTTTCCCGTGCTGCCGAATACGGAATGGCGATGAGTTTGGGCTATGCCGAGCTGACGCCGGACGGGCATCATTTCAACACCTGCATCCTCACCGACAAATCGGCAAAGATCGTCGGCAAATATCGCAAGACGCATCTGCCCGGTCATTCGGAATTCGATCCGGAGCGTGCCTTCCAGCATCTGGAGAAGCGCTATTTTGAGCCTGGCGACACCGGTTTTCCGGTGTGGCGCGCGATGGGCGGCATCTTCGGCATGGCGATCTGCAATGACCGGCGCTGGCCGGAGACTTATCGCGTGATGGGTCTGCAAGGCGTCGAGATGGTCGTGCTTGGCTACAACACGCCCTCGGTCAATTCGCAGAAGAACGACGAAGGTCCGGAGAAGCGGCTGTTCCACAACCGCCTGTCCGTTCAGTCCGGCGCGTACCAGAACGCGACCTGGGTGGTCGCGGTCGCCAAGGCCGGCGTCGAGGATGGCTTTCCGCTGATTGGCGGCAGCCTCATTGTCGATCCCAATGGAGAAATTGTCGCGGAAGCGAAAACCGAGGATGACGAATTGCTCGTTCATCCCTGCGATCTCGATGCCACCGTCTTCGGCAAGAAGACCATTTTCGATTTCGCTCGTCATCGCCGCGTCGAACATTATGGGTTGATCACGAGCCGCGTCGGCGCCGTTCCGCCGCCGGAAAATTGATTGACCCGATGTCAGGGCATTTGCTTAGCAATTTATCCCGGCATGATCGCTACAAGCTGTTGTGTGCCGTCGTGGTGCCGCGGCCGATCGCGCTGGTGACGACGCTCGATGTTAACGGCGCCGTCAACGCCGCGCCGTTCAGTTTCTTCAACGTCTTCTCCGAAGAGCCGCCGCTGATCGTGCTTGGATTGCAGCACAAGCCCGATCACGCACCAAAGGACACCACCCGCAACATCCAGCGCGATGGTGAATTCGTGGTTCATATGGTGGATGAAGCGCTGGCTTTAGCGATGAATGACTGCGCAGTTGATTTCCCTTCCGGCGAAAGCGAGGTCAGCGCGCTCGGGTTGGCGACCTTGCCGTCGGTCGACGTCAAGGTGCCGCGGCTCGCGGCTGCGCCATTCGCGCTGGAATGCAAACGCAGCGTATCGCTGGCCTTTGGCCCCGGACGCGAGCTAATGATTGGCGAAGTCCTGCGCGTCCATGCGCGCGAAGGCCTGCTCGATACGAAGAATATGTATGTCGATATTGCTGCCTACAAGCCGATCGGCCGTTTGTTCGGCAATCTCTACAGCTATCAACGTGAGCCTTTCACAATGGATCGCGAAACCCATTCGCAATGGATTGCACGCGCGGTAGCCGTCGGCGAGCCGTCAAAAGACGGCTAATTTCGCGAAAGCTGCACCGCGCCGAGAGCCATCGTAGCGGCGGCCTGCGTCGGGTCGATCACGGGAATGCCGAGCGCATCTTCCAGGCCTTTGCGGAGGCGAGCCATGCCGGCGCAGCCCATGACGATCGCGCCGGCGCCGTCTTCTTCCTTCAGGGCTCGCCCGACCTCGATCATCTTGGTCAGTGTTCCGCTGCCCGATGCCGTCTCGGCCACGCTCATATTGAGCGGCCGCTCGCCCGCGAGCCGGTCCATCAACCCCATCTGACGGAGATAGCGGATGTGCCGGCGGATCGAGCGTTGGGCGATTGCGATCACGCCGAAGGTTTCGGCGCGCGTCATCGCGGTCAATACGCCGCATTCGGCAATGCCGAATACCGGCCGGTCAGTGCCTTCCCGGCAAACATGCAGGCCGGGGTCGCTGTAACAGGCAATGACGAAGGCCGATGTGCTATTGTCGCTTTCGATCAGCCGCCGCAGCGGCATCGCTACGCTGTCGACATCAGCCTGGCTCTCGATCCCGTAAGGCCCCTCGGCCAGTGTCGTGCAGACGATTTCCGGGCCGTCGGTGAAGTCGAGCCGTTTGAGTGCTTCTTCCAGCCCCTTGGTCACGGCGACGTTGGAATTGGGATTGATCACGAGGATGCGTGGGCGGGACATCTCTCTTCCTTGCAACTTAGCTATGCCTTGCGACTACTAGCATAGTTTGCGAAGTTTTGGGCGCGGGTTTTGCGCAACCCGGCCTCGCGTCGTGTTCTGGAGAAATCTATGGCTGAACCTGCCTACGACATCGTCATTCGCGGCGGACGCGTCGCGACGGCATCCGAGGTATTCGATGCCGATGTCGGTATTGCGGGCGAGGCGATTGTCGCGATCGGCCGCGATTTGCCGGCTGGCCGGCGCGAGATCGACGCACGGGCAAAGCTGGTGCTGCCTGGCGGCGTCGACAGCCACGCTCATATCGAGCAGCTGTCGGCGGCCGGCATCATGAATGCAGACACCTTCGAAAGCGCGACCACTTCGGCCGCCTTCGGCGGCACGACCACAGTTATCTCCTTTGCGGCCCAGCATGTGGGCATGGCCTTGCCGCTGGTGCTGACGGATTACCACGCGCTCGCCAGGAAGGGCGCGGTGATCGACTATGCTTTCCACATGATCATTGCCGATCCGACAGCGGAGACGCTTGCCCATGACATTCCGGCGCTGGTGAAGGAGGGGCATGCCTCGATCAAGATCTTCATGACCTATGACCGGCTGAAGATCGACGACGAACCGCTGCTCGACATTCTGGTTGCGGCGCGTGAATCCGGCGCCATGCTGTGCGCCCATGCCGAGAATCACGGCATCATCGCCTGGATGGTGAAACGGCTGCTTGCGCGCGGTTACACCCATCCGAAATATCATTCGATCAGCCATGCGCGTTTTTCGGAAGCCGACGCGTTCAACCGCCTGATCGGCATGGCCGCGCTGGTGGATCAGCCGATCATGATCTTTCACGTCTCGACCGCTGAAGGTGCCAGGGTGATCCGCAATGCGCGCGGGGAGGGGCTGAAGGTTTTTGCCGAAACCTGCCCGCAATATCTTTTTCTCACCGCTGAAGATCTGGACAAACCCGGGGCGGAAGGTGCCAAGTGGATGTGCAGCCCGCCCCCACGAACGACGGCCGACCAGGAAGCGCTGTGGCAGGCGCTCGCGCTCGGCGATCTTCAGACTATTTCATCTGACCACGCGCCTTATCGTTTCGACGAAAGCGGCAAGTTGCGCTCCGGCGCAAGTCCTAATTTCAAGCAGATCGCAAATGGCCTGCCGGGGCTCGAGGTGCGGCTCCCGCTTCTGTTCGACGCGATGGTATCGAAAGGGCGTCTGGGGCTGGAGAAGTTCGTGGAACTGACGGCGACCGCTCCGGCGAAAATCTACAACCTGCATCCACGTAAAGGTTCGATCGCGATTGGCGCCGATGCGGACATCGCGATCTGGGACCCTTCGCGTGAGGTTACATTGTCGGATGCGATGATGCATGACCTCACGGGCTACACGCCCTACGCAGGCCGCAGCTTGCGCGGCTGGCCGGTCACGGTGTTGTCGCGGGGACGGACCGTGATCGCCGATGGCAAGCGGATGGCTGGACCCGGGTCCGGCCGTTTCCTTGCCCGCTCGGGCGGCGGGGCAGCGAAGCCCGCCGGCCGGCTCGTCGCGGACATGGACCCCAAAACGAATTTCGGGGCGACTTTGCTTTAAGACTTTGCACTACGGAGGCTTGAGGCATTGAATATTCTGATCTTTGGCGGAACCGGCTTCGTCGGGATCAATATTGCCTCCGCGCTGCTCGCGCGTGGTCATGCCGTTACCTTGTTCGATCGTGGAGCCCTGCCACGCGCTGCGGCACAGGCCTTCGCGGGCTTCGGAGGCGCGCTGACCGTGGTCGAGGGGGACATTACTGAATCGCGCGCCGTCGAGGATAAAATTGCGCGGGGCTTCGATGCGGTCATTCTCGGGGCCGCGATCACCGCCGGCCCTGCGCGCGAGGCCGCCGATCCGCAATCGATCCTGCACGTCAACCTGACGGCGCAACTGTCGGTATTGACAGCTGCGTATCGCCACCGCGTGGGACGGATCATCAACCTGTCGTCCGGTTCAGCCCTTGGCGCAGCCGCCTTTCGCCACACTTTGCTCGACGAAGAGACGCCATGTGAGCCGGTCTCGCTTTATGCCATCACCAAGCATGCGTCGGAGCGGGTGGCTGCGCGCTTTGCCGCTCTTTGGCCGGCCGACATCATCAGCGTGCGGCTAAGCGGCGTGTTCGGGCCATGGGAACGTCCGACGGGTGTGCGCGATACGCTTAGCCCACAGATGCAAATCATTGCGGCTTTGCGAGAGCGAAAAGAAGCGGTGCTGTCCCGTCCGGGAATCCGCGACTGGATTTACGCTCCCGACGTAGCCGACGCCGTGGCCGTGCTGGTCGAAGCGCCTAAGCCGACGCATGGCCTCTACAACATATCGACAGGAAACGAATGGACTGCGCTGCAATGGGGACAGCATCTTGCCGATCTCAATCCCGGTTTCGTCTGCCGGCTGGCAAAGCCGGGTGAATCTCCGACGGTCGACCTGCACAGCGATGCTGACCGCGCACCGCTATCGGTCACACGCATGGCGGAGGAATTCGGCTGGCGGGCACGTTTCGGTTGCGCAGATTCCACGGCCGACTTGAACGACTGGTGGGCGCGTCATGGGGATGGCATGGTGCCGGCATGAGTAGCGCCCTGCTTGCGTTGGAAGCCCAGGTACGCGACGACCTGGCTAAAACCTCGCACCCGTCGGCGTCCTGGCTCGAAGCGAAGGTGGGGCCGGACGGCCAGCCGGCGCTGGATGTCCTGATCGTGGGTGGCGGGCAATCGGGTCTGGCGATTGCCTTCGGCCTGAGTCGCTCGCAGGTCACCAACATCCTGATCATCGACAAGGCCGAACAGGGAAGGGAAGGCCCGTGGCTTTCCTACGCCCGCATGCACACGCTGCGCAGCCCGAAGAATTACACTGGGCCCGACCTCGATACGCCGAGCCTCACCTATCAGTCGTGGCATGAAGCGCGTTTCGGCAAGGAAGAGTGGCAGGCGCTCGATTTAATCCCGCGCCATTTATGGGCTGAATATCTGCTCTGGTTCAGGCAGGTGTTGGGTCTGACGGTGCGCAATGGCTGCGAACTTCTGGAGATTGTGCCCGCGGCGGATGGATTACTCGCAGCCATGGTTGCGTACGGTGGCGCAATCAAAACGATTTATGCGCGCAAGATCGTACTGGCGACGGGCCAGGAAGCGATGGGCAATTGGACAGTTCCGGAGCCGCTACGCCACCTGCCACCGACGCAGGTAGCGCGGGCATCTGACCCCATCGATTTCGGTGCGCTGGCCGGCCAAACCGTTGCCGTGATCGGGGCGGGCGCGACCGCTTTCGATAATGCGGCCATGGCGCTCGAAGCCGGCGCGGCTGAAGTGCATCTGTTGTGCCGTCGTACCGAAATCCAGGTGATCCAGCCTTATCGTTGGCTGACGTTCCGTGGTTTCCTGCGACACTTCTGCGATCTCGACGATGAATGGCGCTGGCGCTTTATGCGCGCCATCCTCGAACTGCGGGAAGGGTTCCCGCAGGCGACTTACGACCGCTGCGCCAGGTTTTCCAATTTCCATCTGCATGAGGGCTCGCCCGTCGAGACGGCGCAGGAGGTGGGCGATGGAATCCAATTGCAGACGCCGCGGGGTGTGCTGCGGGCAGATTTTGTCATCAGCGGCGCCGGGACCGAAATCGATTTTACCGAGCGTGGTGAACTGAGAAATTTTGTCGGAAATATCGCCACCTGGGCCGATCGTTATCAGCCTCCGAAGGACGAGCAGAACCCGCGGCTCGCCCGCTACCCCTATCTCGCCGACGACTATTCGCTCACCGAACGCGTTGCCGGAGCGACGCCCTGGATTGGCAACATCCACCTGTTTGCCTTTGCCTCGACCATGAGTTTTGGCCCGTCCGGCTCATCGATCAACGCCATGACATCAGCGATCCCAAAACTGGTCCATGGTCTGACCCGCGGCCTGTTCCGCGCCGACGTTCAGCGGCACTGGAATTCGTTTAGGGCTTACGACGTCCGGCAGGCAGTGATCTCTCGGGAAAAATCGGGCCGTTGAAGCGCGAAGATGACGCCAATCGCCTCAAACGGCCCAAATTTTCGATTTTTTCTGCGCCCAAGCCTCTGAGCCGGCGCGGGCGGAAAATGCTGCTTGGCGCATAATTTGCTTAAATGCACAATGGGGAATGAGCGGGTGCCCTGCGATCATCGGGCGGGTTTCTGGATTGAATTGAGGACAGAAAAATGCGGGTTCGGATTTGCAGTCTTGCCTTGGTCGGGTTCACCGCTCTTGCGCTTTCGTTCGCCGCCGAATCGGTCTGGGCGCAATCCCGGGTCGAGACGTTGCGGTATGTCACAGGTGCATCCGTCAATACCCTCGATCCGAATGTGCCGGGATCGACCCGCGAGGCGTTCGCGGTGAGTCTCAGCACCTATGACCGTCTGGTGTCGTTCGGTCGCAAGCAACTCAACGGAAAATGGGTATTCGATCTCGACAAGATCACCGGTGAGCTCGCCGAATCCTACGACGTCAGCCCCGACGGGCTCAAGCTCACCTTTCACTTGCGCAAGGATGCCAAATTCCAGGACGGCTCGCCGGTCACCGCGGAAGACGTCAAATGGTCGCTCGATCGCGCCGTGACCGCACCTGTGCTCGGCAAAGCGCAACTGCTCACGGGGTCGATGACCAGCGCGGACCAATTCAAGGTGATTGATCCCCTGACATTTGAGGTCATGCTGCCGAAGCCCGACAAGCTTGCGCTGCCCAATCTCGCCACCGTCTATCCGATCATCATCAACTCCAAACTCGCGAAAGCCAATGCGACCGCGGACGATCCCTGGGCGATCGCCTGGCTCAAGGAGCACACCGCAGGCAGCGGCGCCTACGTCATCGAAAGCTTCAAGCCGGGCGAGCAGGTGATCATGAAGCGCAACGAGGCCTGGAATCGTGGCACAGTCGAAAAAGCTGCGTCCTTCAAGCGGGTCATCGTGCAGACCGTACCGGAGCCCGCGACCCGTGCTAACTTGGTCGAGCGCGGCGATGCCGACATCACCGTCGATTTGCAGGCCAGCGACATCCAGTCGCTGGAGAACAAAGGCACGCTGAAGGTGATCTCGACGCCGCAATATAATGCCGTCACCTTCATTTCGATGAACAACACGATCCCGCCCTTCGACAACATCAATGTGCGCCGTGCGGTTGCTTTCGCGCTTCCCTATGACGACATGTTCAAGGCCGCCTTGTTCGGTCGCGGCACGCCGTTATTCGGCGCCGAATGGGCAGACGGCAAGCCGACCACCAGCGCGTTTCCGTTTCCGCAGCCCGTCAAGCTCGATCTCGACAAGGCAAAAGAATATTTGAAAACCGCCGGCATGCCGGACGGATTTTCGACGACCTTCAGCTTCAATGTCGGCCAGGCTTCGACGGCCGAGCCGATGGCGGCGCTGGTCAAGGAATCGCTGGGCAAAATCGGCATCAAGATCGAAATCCAGAAGCTGCCGGACGCACAGATGTCGACGCAGATCAACGAGAAGAAGCTGCCCTTCTTCACCGAAGGGATCGTCGCATGGCTGCCTTCGAACGATTACTTCTACCGCAATTTCTATACCGGCAATCAGCGCTGGAACTACGCCAGCCTCGACAATCAAGAATTGACCGCGATTGCCCAAGAGGCGCGTTTCGAGCCGGACAAGGCAAAGTACGAAGAGGACGCCAGGAAGCTCAATGCGATTCATTTTGCGACCATGCCGCAGATCGCCCTCTGGCAGCCCAGTCAGGACGCAGTGATGGCCAAATCGATCGAGGGCTATACCTATCAGTTCCACCGTCAGGTCGATTATCGCGACCTCAGCCGCCAGTAGGCTTTCATGAAAGGCCTCGGTACAACGATGATGCGGGCGGCGAGGCGTTTCATGTCGTCGCTGCCCGCTCTCTTCGGCGTGCTGGTTTTCACCTTTCTTCTGATGCGAGTATTGCCTGGCGATCCCGCCGTGTTCTTTGCCTCGGGGCCCAATGCCGGCAAGGAAGAGATCGAGGTCATTCGCAAGCAGATGGGGCTGGACAAGCCTGTGCCGGAGCAACTGCTGCTCTATCTCTACGATGTCGGGCGTGGCAATCTCGGTAAGTCTTTGATGACCGGGCAATCGGTCACGAAGGATCTCCGCGAGCGCCTGCCGGCCTCGCTCGAATTGACGTTGACCGCATTGTTGATCGCATTGGTGTCGGCTGTCCCCCTTGGCGTGATCGCGGCCTTGAAGCCGGGGTCAGCGGTCGATCACGGGGTGCGGTTATTTTGCGCGCTCGGGGTTTGCGTGCCGACCTTTGTCTCGGGCCTGCTTCTGATTTACGTCTTTTACTACCTGTTCGGCCTCGCACCTGATCCGACCGGGCGCATCGATGTTTTTACGTCCCTGCCGCCGCAGCGCACCGGATTTCTGACGGTCGACTTCCTGCTGGCCGGAGATGTTGACGGCTGGTGGATCGCACTTCGCCAGTTAATCCTGCCGGCAGTGACCATGGCGCTGTTCGTGATCGCGCCATTGGCGCGGATCACCCGCGCCTCGATGCTGGTTTCGCTGGGCAGCGACTTCGTCCGCACCGCGCGCTCGGTTGGGCTTTCATGGTGGCGCATTGTCGTCATCTATGCGTTGCGTAACGCGATCCTGCCGGTCATCACCATCGCCGGCATTGTGTTTTCGACCATGCTGGGCGCGAACGTACTGGTCGAGAAAGTCTACTCCTGGCCCGGTGTTGCGTCCTACGCGCTCGATGCGCTGCTGTCGTCCGACTACGCGCCGGTGCAGGGTTTTGTGCTGCTGATGGCGAGTATCTTTGTCGTGGTCAATCTCCTCGTCGATGTCCTCTATGGCATCGCCGACCCACGGGTGTCGATCTAATGCCGAGCGCGACGCTGCGTCATACGGCCTGGATCCTGCGCGGTAACCCGCTGACGGCGGTCGCTGCCACCGGCGTCGTGATCCTGGTGCTGATTGCGATCCTCGGCCCGTCTATCGCGCCCTACGACCCCATAGCTTCCAACGTGTCGGAGGCGCTCTTTCCGCCAAGCCACCTGCACCTTGCCGGCACCGATCAACTTGGCCGCGATACGTTCAGCCGGCTTTTGGTCGCAACCCGGCTTGATCTGGTCATTGCCGTCTCGGCCGTCGGCATTTCCTTTGTGCTCGGCGCCGTCATTGGCGCCTTTTGCGGCTATGCGGGAGGTCGGCTCGATCGCGCGGTCGGCCGCTTCGTCGATGTGATGATGGCATTCCCGCTGTTCGTGCTGGCCATGGCGATGGTGGCCGCGCTCGGCAACCGGGTCGAGAACATCGTGATCGCGACCGCGATCATCAACCTGCCGTTCTACATCCGCTTTGCCCGCGCCGAGGTCAATGTGCGCCGTAATGTCGGCTGGGTGGAGGCGGCGCGCGCCAGCGGCGAAGGCAACATTTCGGTCGTGCTGCGTTTTTTGCTGCCGAATGTTTTGCCGGCGATGGCGGTGCAGATGTCGCTCAATCTCGGTTGGGCCATTCTCAACGCCGCCGGGCTTTCCTTCATCGGCCTTGGCGTCAGGCCACCGACGCCGGAGTGGGGCATCATGGTTGCGGAAGGCGCGCGCTTCATCTCGACAGGAAAGTGGTGGCTGGTCGCGTTTCCGGGCCTCGCCTTGATGCTGGCGGTGTTGTGCTTCAACCTTCTTGGCGATGGATTGCGAGACATCCTCGATCCCAGAATGCGGACATGACCGAGCCGCTGCTTCGTATCGAGGACCTTCATGTCACCTTCTCGACAAGGCAAGGCCTCGTCGACGCGGTGCGCGGCGTAACGCTCTCGGTCGCGTCAGGCGAAATGCTCGGCCTGGTCGGCGAAAGCGGCTCTGGTAAATCCGTCACGGGCTTTGCAACCACGCGGCTTCTCGACGCGGCCGGCCGAATAACGAAAGGGCGGATTTTATATCGCGGCCAGGATATCACGAAGATTCCAGACAGCGACTTTCGCATGCTCCATGGCGCCGCGATGTCGATGATCTTCCAGAATCCGCGCGCGGCGCTGAATCCAATTCGCGCCGTCGGATTGCAGATTGCCGATGCACTCCTCAGCCACAAGCGGATGTCGAAGGAAGCTGCTGCCGAAGAGGCGCTCAATCTGTTGCGTGCGGTGCGGATTCGCGATCCCGAGAAGCGAATGTCGGCCTATCCGCATGAGTTGTCCGGCGGCATGTGTCAGCGGGTGATGATCGCGGTCGCGATCTCCTGCAACCCGATGCTGTTGATTGCCGACGAGCCGACCACAGGCCTCGACGTCACGACGCAGAAGGTGGTGATGGACCTGCTTGCTCAAATCGCCGCCGAGCGCGGTATGGCGACCATCCTGATCACACACGATCTGGGTCTCGCTGCTCAATACTGTCGGCGTGTCGTGGTGATGGAGAAGGGACGTTTGGTCGAAGAGGCGCCGCCCGAGACGCTGTTTCGTCATCCGGAACACATCTACACCAAAAGACTGGTCGCGGCGTCGCCGACTGCGACCTCGCGCATCGAAGATTTGGTCACGGATGAGGAACGCGGCCAATACCTCGCGGTTCTCGCCGCTTGCAAGCCTCAGGCCCTGCCGCCTCCCGGTACGCCGCTGCTCCTGGA
This sequence comes from Bradyrhizobium sp., assembly GCA_049509335.1. GTDB lineage: Bacteria > Pseudomonadota > Alphaproteobacteria > Rhizobiales > Xanthobacteraceae > Bradyrhizobium. The sequence goes on from JBEKZZ010000061.1 coordinate 12,814, forward strand.
CGTGAAAAACCTCGCCAAGCGCTACGATCAAGGACAACCGGCAGTCGCGGACTTTTCCATGACCATGAAGGCCGGCGAAAGCGTTGGTCTGGTAGGCGAATCCGGGTCCGGAAAAACCACGACCTCGCGCATGATCTGCCGGCTGATCGATGCCAGCGAGGGCGAAATCCTGTTCGACGGGGAGTCGATTGGCGATTTGCCGGCGCGAGATTTTCACCGCTCGCCGCACCGGAAAGACATCCAGATTGTCTTTCAGGACCCCAATGAAAGCCTCAATCCGCGCTTCACGGCTTTCGACTGCATCGCCCATCCGCTACTGCGGCTCTCACGCTTGCGACCGGGGGATGCTTTGCGTCAACGGGTCGAGGAATGTGCCGTGCGGGTAGGGTTGCCGGTAGACCTATTACCTCGCTTTCCGCATCAGCTTTCCGGCGGCCAGAAGGCCCGCGTCGGCATCGCGCGTGCCATCGCCTGCCGTCCACGGCTTCTGGTGCTGGATGAGCCGACGGCGGCCCTGGATGTTTCGGTTCAGGCGGTCGTGCTGCAGTTGCTGAACCGGCTGCGGCGGGAGGATCATCTCGCGCTTCTATTTGTCAGCCACGATCTGAACGTCGTTCGAATGATGTGCGATCGGACCATCGTCTTGCGCAACGGCAGCATTGTCGAAGCCGGCGAAAGCCGGGCGCTATTCGACAACCCGCAGACAGAGTATACCCGCGCGCTTGTTGCCGCAGTCCCGCATATCCAGCGCACGCAGGCACCGATCGTTGGCGAGGTCAATTAACATGACCTTTGCGCTCCATCATGGAAGCGGACGTCGGCCCGTTCATCGGCAAGCGATGCTATGGTCGTTACACCGATCCTTTGGGCCCGGCACGGCACGTGAATTGCAAGGGTTGCTTGCAGCCCATGGACGATTCGCGGCGCGGCATATTCACCCACACCGCGCGGGGCAAGAGTTGATGATCGGGTGGACACGAGCATCAAGTGCTTACACATGCAATTGAGACTTGATCGATGAACGCCTCCAGCAAGCCGGTACGGATCGGGGTCGATATCGGCGGAACCTTCACCGACCTGCAGATTTTCGACGCACGCAACGGCCGTATCGTTGCGCACAAGCTGCCAACGACACCGGAGGACCCTTCGGTTGCGCTGGTTGAGGGTATCAAGACGGCTGGTCGGCGTTACGGCTTTACCTTGTCGGATGTCGGCTATCTCATGCACGGCACCACCATTGCCACCAATGCCGTGCTTGAACGAAAGCTTCCAGCCGGGGCTTTGGTGACGACGGCAGGATTCGAAGACGTGCTTGAGATCGGCCGCCATTATCGTCGAGAGATTTACTCTGTTCATCCGCAACCAGTCCCCGCGCTGGTTCCTCGCAACCGGCGCTTCGGCTTTCGTGAGCGGATGCGCTTTGACGGCACCGCCGAACGTGTTCCGACCGAGGCCGACGTCGATGCCGTCATCGCGTGTCTTGCCGCTCTTGACATCGAAACTGTCGCCATCGCGTTGCTTCACGCCTACGCCAACCCCGATCACGAAAAGCGTCTCGCCGATCGTATTCGGAAAGCGCTGCCGAGGCTCGACGTTTCACTGTCGTCAGTCATAAGCCCTGAAATTCGGGAGTACGAGCGGACCAGCACGACCGTGCTAAATGCACTTTTGCAGCCAGTCGTGCGTGCCTACATCGAACGCCTTGAGGCGCGGATGCGCGCCGAGGCCTTCGCGCCCCATCTCTTGATCGTGCAGTCGAACGGTGGGGTGTGCACGCCGGCCACCGCCGCGGCCGAACCTGCCCGTCTGTTGTTATCAGGCCCGAGCGGTGGTGCGATGGCGGCGCTAGAACTTGCGCGCCGGCTCGACGAACCGAACCTTGTGGGCGTCGACATGGGCGGCACCAGCTTTGACGTGTCCGTCGTCCGCGACAGCCGGCTAGAGATTGTCACCTTGAGCGAGATCGACCGGCTGCCCGTACGCCTGCCGATGATCGAAATTCGCACGATCGGAGCCGGCGGTGGCTCGATCGCGCGGGTCAGCGCGACCAAGCAGATGGCGGTTGGCCCCGAGAGTGCCGGTGCGCGCCCGGGCCCTGTTTGTTACAGCCGCGGCGGCACGGAGCCGACGGTGACCGATGCGAATCTTGCTCTCGGCCGACTGGATGCTGCAACCTTCCTCGGGGGCGCCATGGCGCTCGATCGAGAGGCCGCCCGCGCCGCCATATCAGCGAGAGCAGGAGAGCCGCTTGGGCTCGATACGGATGCGGCCGCTGCCGGCATTCTCCGTCTGACGAATACCAATCTCGCCGCGGCGATCCGCGTCAGTCTGTTCGAGAAAGGCCTCGATCCGCGCGATTTTACGATGTTGAGCTTTGGCGGCGCGGGGTCGGTTCACGCCTGCGCGGTGGCGGACGAGCTTGGCATCCGGCGCATTATTTTTCCGGTCGATGCCAGCACGTTCTCCGCGCGCGGCATCCTCATGGCTGATATCGAGCACGCTTTTGGCCGCTCGGGCGTGCGGCCGTTCGATAGTGACGCCGTCACCTGGGTGCGTTCATGTTTTGAGAGCCTGAAGGCAGAGGGAACTGCACGGTTAGAGGCCGACGGCATCGCGCCGGCTCATCGACAGTTCGAATTGTCCGCCGATCTGCGCTATCGCGGCCAGGCCTTCGAACTCACCGTGCCCTGGGGCGAGGTCCCGATCGACGAAGGTGGCATCGGCGAAATCTCCTTGCGCTTCCACGCCCATCACGCCCGACGGTTTTCCTACGCCAATCCCGAAGACATGGTCGAACTCGTCACCCTGCGGCTTGTTGCCATTGGCCGCATGGCGCGCCCTCAGATTTCCACTGAAGAGCCTTTATCCGCCGATGACTCAATGGCGGGGCACCGCCATGTCTACGTCGATGGCCAATGGCAAGACGTTGCCGCATGGCGGCGGGACGCGATCGGAGGTTCGCTCGGGATCGTCGGGCCGGCGATCGTTGAGGAAGACTATACGGCGATCTACGTTGCGCCCGGCTGGTCGCTTACGCTCGGTCGCGACGGCCATCTTGTGGCGGCCCGCGGCGAGGAGTTGGCATGAGCGTGCTCGACGCAATCGAACGCGAGGTGTTGCGTAACGCGCTGACGGCTGCGGCCGCGGAGATGGACGTCACGATGTGGCGGACCAGCCGCTCGACCATTGTGCGCGAGATGCTCGATTACTCGACGGCCATCTTCGACGCGAACGGCAATAACGTGGCGCAGTCTGCGCGCATCCCGCAACACCTCAACTCCATGGGCTATTTCCTGCAGACCATCCTCGATCGGTTCATTCCGGCGGACCTCTGGGAAGAGGGCGATATCGTCATCTCGAACGACCCCTATTGCGGCGGCCAACATTTGCCGGACATCGCGGCTTTCCGCCCGGTTTTTTCCAAGGGAAAACGCGTCGCGATCGTCGGAACGCTCTGCCATCATCTCGATGTCGGCGGCATGTCGCCCGGCAGCTATGCCGCGAATGCGACCGAAATTTATCAGGAGGGGTTGCGGATTCCACCCTGCAAGCTTTTCGCCAAGGGTGTGCGCAATGACGTCCTGTGGGGGCTTATAGCGCAGAATGTACGCCAGCCGGTTGCCGTCATGGGCGATCTGCAGTCGCAGATCGCGTCCTTGGGCGTAGGCGTACGCGCGGTCGAAATCCTGACGGCGAGATACGGCGCAGACACCTTGATCGCGTCGTGTTCGGCGATGTTAGATGCGTCCGAAGCCGCCATGCGCGCCGCCATTCGCGCGATCCCTGATGGCGCTTACGAGTTCGAGGATTTTCTCGATGACGACGGCATCGACGTGACGAGGCCGGTACGCATCCACGCAAGGATCATCGTGAACGGCGACAGACTGGTCGTCGATCTCTCCGGCTCGGACCGCGCGGTCCCGGGACCGATCAATGCGACCCTGGGCTCGACGTCGTCTGCCGTCTATTTCGCCATCGTCGCCGCGGCCGACCGCGTGATCGTTCCGAACGCGGGTTGCTACCGTCCGATCGAGATTGTCGCGCCGGAAGGCTTGATCGTGTCGGCGCAGCATCCGTCTCCTGTCGCGCATCGCCTTGCACCCGGCCACGTCCTGCTCAACGTTCTCTTCGGTGCTCTTGCCAAAGCCATCCCGGGCCGACTGCCGGCGGCCTACTATGCCGTCAGCTACGTCTGTTCGTTCCAGACGATGGAAACGAGCGGCGCGCGAAAGGTGCTGGTCGAGATCGAGGTCGGCGGCTGCGGCGCCCATCCGAATGGCGACGGCGCCAGCGCTCATTCGTTCGGGATGCACAACAACGCATCGATCCCGATCGAGATGATTGAAAGCAGCATGCCCGTCACCATGGTCGAGTACGGTCTCGCGCCGGGGACGGGCGGAGATGGTCGCCATCGCGGTGGCCTCGGCCTGCGGAGAGCGTGGCGCATCGATAGCTATGCGGCGACATTTACGGCGCAGATGGACCGCTTCCGCTTTCGCCCGTTCGGGCTTGATGGCGGCGAACCCGGCGCTGCGGGGCAACTCGAACTCGTGCGCGATGGCGAAGTGCAAGCATTGCACTCGAAGATTTCCAATATGCCGCTGCGAAAAGGCGACGTTATCCGGCTTGTCACTTCCGGCGGCGGCGGCCTGGGCGCGCCTGGTGAACGTCAGGCAGCCGCACAGCGACGGGATCGCGAGCAAGGCTATTCGGTAGAATGAGGCACGTCTGATTGGTTTGAAACAGTAGGGGTAAGCATCATGGATCGTAGAACGCTTCTTTTGGGTGGTACGGCGGCGCTTGCCGCCGGCACCTTGCCCGCACGCGCCCAAAGCGCCGGCGACATCAAGATCGGTTTCACCTATCCATTGTCAGGTAACTCCGCCCAGATCGGTGTCGATGCGCAAAGGGCGTTCGAGACCGCGGCCGAGATCATCAACAACAGCTACGATTTCGACTTGCCACTGGCAAAGGCCGCTGGTCTGCCGGGATTGGGCGGCGCCAAGGTACAACTGATCTTTGCCGACCATCAATCCGATCCGCAGAAGGGGCGTGCCGAGGCCGAACGGCTGATCACGCAGGAAAAGGTCTGCGCCGTCATCGGTACCTATCAAAGCGCGGTTGCGGTCACCGTCAGCCAGATTTGCGAGCGTTACCAGATTCCCTTTGTCTCGGCCGAGAATTCCTCACCCAGTCTGCACAGGCGGGGGTTGAAATATTTTTTCCGCCCGGCACCGCATGACGAAATGTACTCGGCGGCGATGTTCGACTTCTTCGATGCCATGAAGAAGAAAGGCACCAGGATCGAAACCTTGGCGCTGTTCCACGAAGATACGATCTTCGGGACCGACTCCGGCAATGCACAGGCGAAGCTCGCGGCTGAGCGCGGCTACAAGATCGTGGCCGATATCAAGTACCGCGCCAACACGCCCTCGCTCTCGGCCGAAGTACAGCAACTCAAGGCGGCCAATGCCGACGTGCTGATGCCATCGAGCTACACCACCGACAGCATCCTCCTGATCAAGACCATGATCGAACTCGGCTACAAGGCGCCCGCGATCGTGGCGCAAGACGCTGGCTTCTCCGACAAAGCGTTCTATGACGCGGTCGGCGACAAGGTCGAGGACGCCATCTCGCGCAGCACCTTCTCGCTCGATCTCGCCACCAAGCGGCCAATGGTTGGCACCATCAACGCCATGTACAAGGAAAGGTCCGGCAAGGATCTCAACGACCTCACTTCGCGAGAATTCATGGGCCTTCTGGTGTTGGCGGACGCGATCAACCGCGCCAAATCGACCGAGGGGGAGAAAATCCGCGACGCGCTGACCGCGACCGATATTTCGGGGGAACAGACCATCATGCCCTGGCGGCGCATCAAGTTCGACGAGATGGGGCAGAACAACGACGCCGACCCTGTGTTACTGCAATATGTCGGCGGCAAGTTCGTCACGATCTTTCCGCCGCAGGCCGCAATTGCGGAGGCTATCTGGCCGATGAAGTAAAATCCGGCCCGCTCTGCCGGGCACTAGCGCGGAAAGCCGTAGACCGCGGCCGCCTTGTCGTTCGACACCAGGTCGCTTGCGATGTCGTCACGCACGCTTGCCGCGGCACGCTCCCGCGGATCGCCGATGCCGGCGCCACCTGGCGTCATCACCACCAGCCGATCGTCCGCCCGCACGGTCTGAAAGCCCTTGCCGCGCAACTTCTGTCCGGATTTGAGTCCGACATAACCATTCTCGCCGTTGTGGCCGCCGTCGCGTCCGCGCGGCGGATGATCGATGCGATCGAACGCCGCGAGGATTTCGAACGGCGCATCGATGCCGCTGCCGACTTCGATGATTTGACCGAGGCCACCGCGGGTGCGGCCGGCACCGCCGGAATCCGGACGCAGCTCCTTGCGCCAGAAGATCAGCGGGGTTTGCGTCTCGGCGATCTCGACCGGCGTGCCGCGCACCCCGCTGGGATAGGCGGTCGCGGACAGGCCATCCTTGGCGAAACGCGCGCCGGTGCCTCCGTTACTGGTCACCGCCATCGAGAATCCGTAGTTGCCGCCGGCGCCACTGCGCGTCTGCCCCCGCACATTCAGGTTCCACAGGCAAGAAGTCCCTTCGGCCGGTACCCGCTCGGGAATGATCTGGCGGAGGCAGCCGAACACCACGTCGGGCAGCATTTGACCGATGATATGCCGCGACGACACCGGCGCCGGTTTTAACGCATTGAGGATCGCACCCTTGGGCGCCGATATCGTAAGCGGCGCCAGCGAACCGGCATTGTTTGGAATTTGTGAGGCCACCACGCAGCCGAGGCCGAACACCGTGTAAGCGGTGGTGTAGGAAACCGGCACGTTGATGCCGAACTTCGATGCGGCCGAGGTGCCGGCAAAATCGACATGGATCCCCGTATCCGAAATCGTCAGTGTCGCCGAAAGCGTGACCGGCTCGTCATAGCCGTCGACCACCATGCTGTTGCGCCAGATGCCCTTCGGCAGTTTGGCGATCTCGGCCAGCACCGCTTCGCGCGATCGATCGCAGATGTGATCGGCGATCTGATCCAGCGTGTCGATGCCGAACTCGTCCATCATCTCGACCAGACGCTGGCAACCGACGTCGTTACAGCCGGCAAGCGAATACGTGTCGCCTTCGGTGTCGATCGGCAATCGCGTGTTACTGCGGATCATCGACATCAGGGTTTCGTTGACGACGCCCTGATCGATCAGTTTCAACATCGGGATGTAGAGCCCTTCCATGAAGACGTCGGTAGCGTCCGGTCCAAAGCCGATGCCGCCGATATCCATCAAGTGGCTGGTGCAGGAGAACAACGCGACCAGCTTGCCGTCCTTGAAGCAGGGTGTGGTGACGACGAAATCGTTGAGGTGACCGGTCCCCATCCACGGATCGTTGGTGATATAGGCGTCGCCTGGCTTCATCGTCTCAAGCGGGAAATGCGCGATGAAGTGCTTCACCGATTCTGCCATCGAATTGACGTGGCCGGGCGTGCCGGTCACCGCCTGCGCCAGCATCCGTCCCTTTGCGTCGAATACGCCGGCCGAGAGATCGCCGCACTCGCGCACGATCGGGCTGAAGGCCGTACGCAGCAGAACTTGCGCCTGCTCCTCGACCACGGCAATCAGCCGGTTCCACATGATTTGTAGATCGATGAGGTTCGCGCCGTTGGTGTCGCTCATGATCAAGCTACCTTCCGCTCCATGACGATGCTGCCGGCACCGTCGATATAAGCTTCGAAACTCACCGCGACGAACGTCGAGGTTTCGTCTTCCGCGATCACGGCGGGGCCCGCGATGGTTGTCCCCGGCGGCATTTGGTTACGTAGATACAGCGGAATCTCCACCACATGTCCGGCGCGTCCATCGTAAAACCTGCGGTGGCCGGCGGCTTTGCCGGCTGGCTTGCGCGTCACTTCCGCGATCCGCGCCGGATTGCAGGGCTCGGTGGTCGCGAGCACCGACCAGCTAAGCACCTCGATCGCCGCGCCCGGGATCGGACGCTCGAACAGTGCCGCGTAGTCTTTCTCGAAGGCTTGGCGCAGGCTCGCGAGGTCTGCCTCGGTGAGCCGCCGGTTCGGCAGTTCGACTGTGATCTCGTGCCCTTGTCCGACATAGCGCATGAAGGCCGTGCGCCGTTCGCGCACCGGCATGCCGGCGGCGCCAGGCTCTACCAAAGCCCCGGCTTCGCTCGCGATCTCGTGCAGCAGATCGGAAACCGCTGCGGTATCGAATTCGTCCAGCCGAACATGACGGCTGCGCACCAACTCATAGGCGATGGGGGCTGCGAGAAATCCCACCGCCGAGCCGACGCCGGCGTTGGACGGCACGATCACCCGCGAGACGCCGATCCGCTCGGCAACGCGCGCGGCGTGAAGAGGCGCGGCACCACCGAATGCAATCAACGTATGTTGCCCCACGACGGCACCGCGTTCGACCGCGTGCACGCGAGCGGCGCTCGCCATGTTCTCGCACACGATCTCGTGCACGGCGTAGGCCGCGGTTTCCGCCGCCAATCCCAGGGGCCCGCCGATGTCACGCAACAGCGCCTGCCGCGACAGATCTAAACTGAGCTTGATGGTGCCGCCCGCGAAGGCGTCGGGATCGATCTTGCCGAGCGCGACATCCGCATCCGTCACGGTCGGCCGCACGCCGCCGCGGCCGTAGCACGCCGGTCCCGGTTCGGACGATGCGCTCTCCGGCCCCACTGTGATCCGCTTCAAGGCATCGACCCGCGCTATCGAACCGCCGCCGGCGCCGATCTCGACCATTTCGATGACGGGAACGCGCACCGGCAGACCCGATCCCTTCAGAAAACGCGCGGCGCGGTCGACTTCGAACACCCGCGACGTTTCCGGCTGGTATTTCTCGATCAGACAGATTTTTGCGGTGGTGCCACCCATATCGAAGGACAGCACCTTGGTCTCGCCAAGGCTCGCGGCGATCTGGCTTGCGAAAATAGCGCCGCCCGCAGGGCCCGACTCCAGAAGACGCACTGGAAAGCGCCGAGCCGTCTCGATCGACGTGACACCGCCGCCCGAGGTCACGAGGTAGATGGCGCCGCGGAATTGCTGGACCTGCAAGGCTTCCGCCATGCGCCCGAGATAGCCGTCGATCAGTGGCTGGACATAGGCGTTCGCAACCGCGGTCGAAGTGCGCTCATATTCGCGAATTTCCGGGCATACGGCCGATGAGAGCGTCACCCGGACATCTCGCATCTCCGCTTGCAGGATCGAAGCGGCGCGCTGTTCATGTGCTGGATTGGCGTAAGCGTGAATAAAGGCGAAAGCGATACTTTCCACATTTTGCGCGCGCAACTTTGGCGCCAGCGCCCGTACGGCGGCTTCGTCAAGCGGCAGCCTCACGCTGCCATGTGCATCGACGCGCTCGGGCACCGTGAAGCGGAGAGAACGCGGCACCAAAGGCTTCGGCTTGTCGATCGCAAGGTCATATTGATCGTAGCGGCTCTCGGTGCCGATATCGAGCACATCGCGGAAACCTTCCGTCGCGATCAGCGCCGTCTTCGCGCCCCGGCGCTCAATGATGGCGTTGGTTGCAAGCGTAGTGCCATGAATAAATACGTCGACGTCGCTGATGTAGGCGCCTGCGTCGGCCAAGATGAGGCGCATTCCGTCGAGCACCGCCTGCTCAGGGCGAGCCGGCGTCGTCAGCACCTTGCGCGTCTTGCGATCCCGCCCGACGTCCAGCACGATATCAGTGAACGTACCTCCGATATCGACGGCAAGCCGCACTTCGGCTCCGTCAAGCATTCCAGATCTCCGCAGGCTGTCTGATGAACTGTTATAAAGTATACAGCAATTTGTATGCCAGCCCTTGCAGCAGTGTACTCAGTCGTTTTTGTCAGGCACCTAGACAGTGCGGCTCCCACAAACATGGAATCCGTGCCGATGATCTGATGACGCTGAAAGTCGAATTCGCGGCGCGACAGTTCTGTCGTTCCTCCCGTAGACGATCACGCTCTTGATTTGCGGAATCTGCGAAAAGGCTTTCACGCGCGGTGAGCGAGATTGATCAACGCTCACGCCCATCATCGGGAGCAATTGAACCGTCTGCTCAAAGTAAATTGCAAGGCGGCAAAAGTTTCGTTTGTGGTCCCGGATGTGGCGGCCCGAATAAAAAAGCGCCTTTCGGCGCTGTTTCAAAATTCGACTAACCATCTGTTTTCTTTGGCTCCCCGGGCTGGATTCGAACCAGCGACCATTCGATTAACAGTCGAATGCTCTACCGCTGAGCTACCGAGGAATAGGCGAAGCTGGGTGTTCGCTCGGCGGAGCGTATAACAAAGCCTCAGAGGCTTGCAAAGGACGAAATAGGGCCGTTTTTGCTGGATCGCCAATGACCCCTGAGGGGCTCGCCGGCCGGCGCGGCGCTTTCGTGGTTTTATCCGGGTAAATCCGGTTTGAAGTCCACCTTTGGCGCCTGCCGCCATGTTGCGTTTTGGCAGGCCTTGTATCAAAGATGGCCGGGCCTTTTTCCCACCCTCCCGCGGCTACACGACCGCTTGCCACCAGGGTCCTCCAATGTCTGATTTCTCGATCGCGCGCCAGAAAATGGTCGATGGCCAGGTGCGCCCGAGCGATGTCACCGACATCCGAATCATAGATGCCATGCTCGCGATCCCGCGTGAGGCATTTGTCCCGCAGGCGCAACGCTCGCTCGCTTATCTCGACCTGGACATCGACGTCAGCGAGGGCGGACCGGTCAAACGGTTCCTCTTGAGGGCGGCGCCGACGGCTAAGATGATTCAGGCGGCCGACATCAGCGAAACAGACGAAGTACTGGTGGTGGGATGCGCGTCCGGCTACCTGGCCGCAGTGGTGGCGCATCTGGCCCGGCGCGTCACGGCCACGGAATGCGATTCGTCACTCGCGGCGAAGGCCAAGGAGGCTGTTGCCGCGCTCGCTCCCGGAAACGTGACCGTCAAGACGGCGCCGGCGCCGGACGGCGATTCGGCTGATGCCCCCTTTGACGTCATTCTTCTCAACGGCACAACCGAAATCCCGCCCGAAAACCTCTATCGTCAGCTTAAGAAAGGCGGCCGGTTGGTCGGAACCTTCGCCTTGGGTGGTCCGCAGCGGGCCGTGATCGTGACCGAATCTCACGGCGATTTTGGGCATCGGGAGCTTTTCGACACCGCAATACCGGTCCTGCCGGGTCTTGAGCGGCCGGCCGCGTTCGTTTTCTAGCGCAAGGTAAGCTTTTCCCAACCCAAAGGTATTCGGAGTGTGGCCCGGATGCCCCATCTGCGGAGTTTCCCACTGTCCGAGCCGTCCGGGGGGTTCCTTCCCTTTGATGTCATGAATAAGGTGTGGTGCGGGATATCTGCTTGGAATGATTTGATGACCCGGTTCGGAAGCTACGATACCGGGGCAGTATGATTGGAATACCTGGGATGGATGGGGTGAAGATTGTTACCGGCGCTGCGGCGACGGTGCTTCTTTGGGCGTTGACGAACCCGGTGCCGGCTCTCGCCGACACGATCGAGGCTGCCTTGGTGCGCGCCTACCAAAACAATCCGCAGCTTAATGCGCAACGGGCCTCGGTGCGGGCCACGGACGAAA
>JBEKZZ010000062.1:0-23782 GCA_049509335.1 Bradyrhizobium sp.
GGACGACGAGATCGTCGAACACGGCGTCGATCTGCGCGGTCACGAAGGCCGCAGGAACCGAATGAATGCCAAAGACGCCCCGCGTGTTCTGCGCCGTGAGCGCCGTGATGGCGGAAGCGCCGTAGACACCGAAGGCGGCAAAGGTTTTCAGGTCCGCCTGGATACCGGCGCCACCGGAAGAATCCGAGCCTGCAATGGTGAGCGCGACGGGTCTGGCCATATCCACTCCGTGAGGGGTAGACGCTAACGCGCCGTGTTGTTGCCAGCAAGTTTCACCGCGCTATATTGGGTTTTAATGACCTCCCGGAGACGACAGCGATGGTGCCCTTTTTCATCCAGATCAAATGCAAGCTCGGCCAGTCCTATGCTGTCGCCAACGCCATCGCGGAAGCGGAAATCGCCTCCGAGATCTACTCCACCGCGGGCCATTACGACCTTCTGGTGAAGTTCTATGTCAATGACGCGACCGATATCGGCCACTTCGTGAACGAAAAGGTGCAGGTCATTCCCGGCATCCAGGACACCCACACCATCATCACCTTCAAGGCCTTCGGCGGAACCTGAGATGAAGTGCAGGCGCTGCCCCGAAAGCAGGGCAGCGCCATTGAGGCCAGCAATTACTTGGCAAACTCGGGGAATGCCGGCAGCTTGTCGATGTCACGCGCATCGTGCTGGATGATGACCATTCCCTTCAGATTCGCGGCGATCTTCTTGATGCGCTCGACCGATGCAACCGTCTGCGCCCGATCGTAGTTGAACGCCGGCACGCCGTCGGAATCGAGGTTCTCACGGAAGTGGACCGCATCGCCGCTCAGGATGACGGGTCCCGTCTTCTCCAGCTTGACCAGCAGGCTGGAATGGCCCGGCGTGTGTCCGGGCGTGCGCAGCACGATCACGGAGCCATCGCCAAACACATCCTTGTCGAGGCCGAGCGGCAGCGGCTCGACCTTGCTGTCGCCCTTGATCCAGCTTTCGAACGGCTTGTAGTTCACGCCTTCAGCGGGCTTCGGGCTCGAGATCGCGTCCCATTCCCGGGTGCCGATCAGGAGCGTGGCTTTAGGGAATGACGCAACCTGGCCGGTGTGATCGGCGTGATAGTGGCTGATGCCGACATATTTGATCTGATCGGGGGTGACATTGATCTTCGCGAGCTGGTCGACCAGGCTCACCTTGGGCGCGACATTCGGCGCGGTCATGGAGTGGCCGGTGTCCCACAGCATGTAGTCGTCGCCATGCTTGATGACATAACAGCTGAAGACGAGCTGAAGCTTGAGGTCGCCATAGGCAAAAGTATCCGAGAAGCGCTGATTGACAACCGTCGGCGCCTGCGGCGTGCCGCAATCGGAGAGCCGCGCCAGCGATACGTCCGCCGCCTGGGCGGACGCCGCAAGGCCGGCGAAAAGACCGGCGGCAAGCATGGTCAGTGTTCTATTCATCGTTTCTTCCCTTGAATGGTGTGGCGGTGAAGTGCGGCGGCCGGACAATACAGGCTCGCTTTGCGCGATGAAATTGTCTTTTACCCGCCCAACGCAGACGTGACCGCTTCGTGGGTCCGCCCCCGCGATCGATGCCCCCACGCCTCAGACGTCAGCGTTCGCCGGCCAACGAGAGCGCGGCCTCGATGGCGCTCTCCAATACCTCGCTGGACAACTTCTTGTCGTTGACCGCGCGCGCCAGTTGCAGGGCCCCGACCATCATGCCGTAGATCGCCACCGCCTTGCGCCGCCGCGCCGCAGCCGAGCCGGTGCGAAGCCGGGCCGCAATCAGCTCAATGATTTGCCCGGTCTTTTCGGTAAAAATGTCCCGCGTCTGCCGCGGATGCCGTGCTACCTCGGCAACCAGCGCCGCGGTCGGACAACCGGACCCGGCGTTATCACGGTGCCGCGTCCCGAGATAGTCGCGGATGCTTTTCTCCAGGCCGGCATTGGCCTTGAGATTGCCGGCAAGCCCCCGGTCGGGTCCCTCGGTGAGAACCGCGCGGACCAGATCCTCCTTGGACTCGAAGTGCGCGTAGAACGCGCCGTTGGTCAGGTTGGCTGCGGACATGATGCCGGCAAGCCCGGCCGCCGCGACGCCGCTCTCGCGGAATTGCCGGGAAGCCACGTCGATGATGTGCTGGCGCGTCGCTTCCTTGTGTCCCTTTTCGTAGCGCATTCGCTATGGCCTCGCGTTTTCCCCACCCGCGATCACGAAATCCACGAATTCGTGATTGCGCACCCGTTGACTTACGATCATAATAATAACGTATGATCATAATGCAATAAGACAGGCGCCGCCTGCATTGCGGGCGCAGGAACGCGGAAATCACGGAAATCATGAAGGCAACCCCAAAAGCGACGGCGGTGGCCCTTGTCGAAATCGAAGAGACCTCGCCCACCGTGGCGACCGCGCGGCCCGCATCGGTTGCGGGGCGTAGCGAAGCCGCTTCGAAGGGACACTCGCCCCGCGCCGCGCTACTGACCGCGCCGATCCTTCCGACGCTGTTAAAGCTAGCATTGCCCACCATGACCGTGCTGGTGGCGCAGACCGCCGTCAATGTGGCGGAAGCCTACTATGTCGGGTTCCTCGGTACTGACTCGCTTGCGGGCGCGGCTCTGGTGTTTCCGATCTTCATGTTGATGACGATGATGTCCAATGGCGGCCTGGGCAGCGGCGTGGCGTCCTCGGTGGCGCGCGCGGTTGGCGCGGGCCGAAACCAGGATGCCAACGCGTTGCTGTTTCACGCCATCGTGCTGGCCATCATTGTCGGCGCGATGTTCACGCTGGCCGCGGAATTGGCCGGTCCCCTGTTTTACCGGGCGTTGGGCGGCCGCGGCGATGCGCTGGATGCCGCGCTGCGTTACTCGAACTATCTGTTCGCCGGTGCGATTCCCGTATGGGTCGTCAACCTGCAAGCTGCGGCCCTTCGCGGCGCCGGCAACGTCAAAGTCCCAGCGCTTGTGACACTGGTCGGGGCCATCGTGATGATCCCACTATCTCCGGTCCTGATTTTTGGATTCGGACCGATCCCGCGACTCGGTATCGGCGGCGCGGGTGTCGCCTTCGGCCTCTATTATTGCGGGGCGATGTTGTTCCTGTTGCGTTACATGGCGTCCGGGCGCGCCGGGCTCGTCCTTAACCTCTCCGCGCTGCGCGGCGGCCTGTTTGCGGACATCCTCAAAGTTGGTCTGCCGACGTCGTTCGTGGCGCTCCTCACCAACCTGACCGTCATCCTGGTGACCGGCGCAGTCGGTCTGTTCGGCACCACCGCGCTCGCGGGATACGGCATCTCCTCGCGCCTCGATTATATCATGATCCCGCTGCTGTTCGGTGTCGGTACGGCAACCCTGACCACGGTCGGCATCAACATGGGCGCGGGCGAGACGGCGCGCGCCAGAAAGGTCGCCTGGGTCGGCGGCGCCGTCGGCCTTCTCTTCACCGGCGCAATCGGTTTGATCGTGGCGGCGTTTCCGCTTCTCTGGCTTCATCTCTTCAGCCACGACGCCGATGTCGTCGCCGAGGGCGTCACCTACCTTCGCGTCGTCGCACCCGCTTACAGCGCGCTGGGTTTCGGCTTTGTCACAGGCTTTGCTGCGCAAGGTGCAGGACGCGTGCTTTGGCCCGTTGTCGCCGGAAGCGCGCGGATCCTGATTGCGGCCGGCGGCGGCTGGATCGCGGTGAGTTATCTTGGCGCGGGCATGTTTGGGCTAGCCGCCATGGTGACGGCATCGCTGATCGCCTACGCCGCCATCAGCACCATCGTCATGCTGTCGGACTCCGTGTGGAAGGCGGAGCCGCGCTAGAAGCATTCGCTGCATCAACGAAAGAACGCGCCAAGCTTTCATATCGGGAGGAAAAACAATGAAAACGGCTTTTGCCTTCAGCCTTGCCGCACTGTTCGTCTGCTTGATCGGTGCAGGATCCGCCCACGCGCAATCGGCCAATCCGCCGACACCGACAACAAGAATCCTCGCCATCGGGACCTTGAACCCCGGCATCGATCCGGCCGCGGCGCTGGCCATCCTGCCGACGGAAGTCCGGGAGACCGTGAAACTCTATCTCGATGGCAAGATCGAGCAGTGGTACTCGCTCCAGGAACGCCGCGGCGTGGTGTTCGTCTTGAATGTCACCGATAAAGCCGCGGCTCACGAGATGCTTGAAAAGCTGCCCTTGGGCGTGGCTCACCTGATGAGTTTCGAGTTGATCCCGCTCGGGCCGCTGAATCCGCTTCGGCAGTTGCTGGCACCGCCAGCGGGCCCGCAGTAGAGACGCAGGCCGCGGCAGCCCTTCGACCGGCGGCAACGTAGAAGACTGAAGCTGTTCCAGGCGTGGAACTGGTCGGGCGCTTAGTCAGCACCCGGTTCCATTCCCTTCGATTTAAACAACGTCTGGGCCGATGGACCAACCAATGAGGCGATCAATGCCTTGGCGGCGGCGCTGTTTTGGGTTCCTGTGCCGATGCCGGCGGCGTACACCGTGTAGTTCTGAATGTCCTTTGGCAGCGGTCCGACCAGCGCGACGCCGGGATGCGGCAAAATCTCGCTGATCTGCTGAATTCCAAGCTCGGCCTCCCCGGACTCAACATAATCGGAGACATTCCCACCCTGTTTGAGCTTTTCTTTCGGCTTGACCTGATCCGATAGGCCGAGGCGCTGGAGCAGCTTCTCCATGTAGATTCCGCTGGAGCCGCCGCTGGCAGGATCGATGAAACTCACCGACTTTGCGTCGAGCAACGCCTTCTTGAAAGCTTCGACGGTCGAAATATCAGGTTTGTTCGCGCCTGCCTTCACCATGACTCCGACGCCCACACGGGCCAGGTTGGCGCGGCTGCCGGAAATCACTTTGCCCTCGCCGGTCAACTTGTCGACTGTTTCAGGGGTCATCACGACCACATCGAAACTTTCGCCAGCCTCGATCCGTTTCATCAGCGCGCCGACGGTGTCATTATCGACCGTCACCTTGTTGCCGCTCGTCCTCTCGTATTCAGGGATCAACGCCAGCACGGTTGCCTTGAACGCGCCGGCGGTGAGCAGTTTCAGCTCGGCTGCTCGAGCGGCAGTTGTGCAAAGGGCGGCACCAACAACGCCGGCGAGCAGCAACAGCTTGTGTCGCATTTTAGGTCTCCTGTGTAAGTGAAGCATTTGTTGCTGATTATCGACGAGAGCGAGGGGCAAAGCGAATAAATCATGCGGGCGATCGTTTATGAGCACCCGTCCTAATTTCCCGCCTTCTTCGGCCGCGGCGGCCCTTCGACCGGCGGCAGTGACTTCAGATAGTCCGCCATCGCAGCGTGATCTGCGTCCGGCAATAGCGACGTGTTCTTGATCACACGCACCATCGAGCCGCCCACGGAATCGCCGTCAGGCGTTTGCCCGGTCTTGAGGAAATAGTCGATATCCTTGAGGCTCCAGTCGCCAATTCCCTTTTGGGTGATGTTGGGCACCCAGCCCTCGCCTTCGGGATTCGGTCCGCCGGCGAAGCGTTGCGCAGCCACGATGCCGCCGAGGAAATTGCGCGGAGAGTGACACTCGGCGCAATGGCCGAGGCCGTTCACGAGATAGGCCCCGAGATTCCACTGTGCTGAACGGCCCATGTCCGGCGCGAAGGGCTTGCTATCGAAAAACAGTAGCTTCCAGATGCCGACATTGCGTCGGATGTTGAACGGGAACGGCAGGTCGTGATCGCGCACCTTGCCAGGCACCGGCGCAAGCGTCTTCAGGTAAGCAAAAAGATCCCTGATATCCGCGACCCTCGCATGCGCGTAGGACGTATAGGGAAAGGCAGGAAAGTAATGCTGGCCGCCGGGAGAGACCCCTTTGGTCACGGCGGTGACAAACTGAGCCTCGCTCCAGCGACCGATCCCGTCATTTTCATCTGGCGAAATATTTGGGGCATAAAACGTTCCGAACGGCGAAGGTATTGCGAGGCTGCCGCCGAGCCTCAGCCGGTCGGGCTGATCCGGAACCGCATGGCACGAAGCGCAGCCGCCAACATTGAACACGACAAGGCCGTTGGCCAGGTTTGGCGTGTAGGAAGTCAGCGATTGTGCAGGGATGACGGGCGGAATTGTCAGCCACCAGTAGAGGCCAAAGCCGATCGCGGCGGCAATTCCCGAGATAAGAAAAATTCGTCGCAGCATCATCGATCCGTCATTTACCAGTGTGGCGGTTCAAAAGTCCGCATCACCAGTGGCGTGCATTTGACATTCGTTACCCCGTAGCCGGCCCAAAATTTCACGGGCTTTCGAGTGGCTTTTGGGAATAAAATCGGAAACTGACTGTTGTGAGATACGTATCATTGGCGTCACAGGGAGAGAACCATGACCAAAACCATGTTTGCTACGCTTGCGCTCGTCACGACCGTTGCCTTCGCAGGCCCGGCCTTCGCCGACAAGTACAAGGCAATGCTCGACGGCAAATCCGAAAATCCGCCGACCACCTCGACCGGCACCGGCGCCGCCGATATCGACTACGATGCTGCGACCAAGAAGCTGTCCTGGAAGCTGACCTATACCGGGCTGAGCGGTCCGGCAACGGCCGCGCATTTCCACGGCCCCGCCGAGCCCGGCAAGAATGCCGGCGTTGAGGTCGCCATTCCCGGCGCCACGTCGAGCCCGGTCGAAGGCAGCGCTGTCCTGACCGATACGCAGGCCGCCGACCTCGCTGCCGGCAAGCTCTATGTCAACGTGCATACGGCAGCTAACCCGGGCGGAGAGATCCGCGGTCAGGTCACGAAGTAACAAATCAAAACGGAGTCACGGCCGTATGGCTCAGTGACTGCCAAAACAAAAGGGGCGAACGCGCTGAACGTTCACCCCTTTTCGTTTCGCCGCTGATTTCTTTCCGATCAGCCCTTCTTGATGCGGAAGGTCTCGTGACAGCCGCCGCATTCCTTGCCGATCGCGGGCACGTTGGCCTTCAGCGTATCAAGATCGGTGATCTTGGCCTTGGCCTCGG
Organism: Bradyrhizobium sp.; assembly: GCA_049509335.1. Taxonomy (GTDB): domain Bacteria; phylum Pseudomonadota; class Alphaproteobacteria; order Rhizobiales; family Xanthobacteraceae; genus Bradyrhizobium. Next base: position 6,936 of record JBEKZZ010000062.1, read on the forward strand.
TGACGGCCATGGCGAAGCCGTCGATTTTGGCCTTGAAGCCAGCCTTGTCGTCCCAGATCTTGGCCGACACTTCGTAATCACCGCCGGGATTCATCCCTTTGATGCTGTCCGGAAACATGGTCGGCAGCTTCTTGGCGGTCTCGTCGAGTTGCGCCAGCGCAGCCGTCACCGTCGCCTGATCGTAGGGCTTCTCGCCCTTGACCATCGCGACCAGGCCGCCGAGATTTTTCCCATTGGCCTTCATGGTATCCTGGTTTTGCTTGACCATATCCTGCTGCGCCATCACCGCGCCGGCGCCCAGCAACAAAACTCCAACAACAACGGCAGCTCGCTTCATCCGTTCAATCCTTATGTTTCTGAATGCACGTTAGTCAAACACCACAAACGGCGCTTCATTCCCGGCGATTTTCAGGATTACCCGTCATAGACTATGCTGGCGCTGGTGCTCGCGGATCGCAATCCAGACCCGCTCCGGCGTCGCCGGCATGTCGATGTGATCGATCTTGTACTCGCGCCACAACCCTTCAATGATGGCATTGACGATCGCGGGACAGGAGCCGATGGCGCCGGCCTCACCTGCGCCCTTGACGCCAAGCGGGTTGGTCGTGCACGGCACATTGTGTGTCTCGAAAACGAATGATGGACCATCGGCCGCACGCGGCAGCGCGTAGTCCATGAAGGTGCCGGTCTGGAGCTGGCCGTCCTTGGCGCTATAGACCGCCTCTTCCATCAAGGCCTGGCCGATCCCCTGCATCGCGCCTCCGTGCACCTGACCTGCTAGCAACAGCGGATTGAGCGTGACGCCGAAATCGTCGACGATGACGTAATTGACGATGCGGATGAAGCCGGTCGCCGGATCGATTTCGACTTCGGCCACGTGCGTGCCGTTGGGAAAGGTGCCGTCGGCCGCCGCAAAGGTGGCGCTGGCGTTGAGCTTTGACGGATCGACACCTGCCCGCCGCGCCAGATCGGCAAAGCTGATCGAGCGGTCGGTGCCGGCAACGCGGACCGTGCCTTCGTTGATCTCAAGATCATCAGCGCTCGTTTCCAGCGCGTCGGCGGCGATGTCGCGAAGATGCTTGCCGAGTTCGCTTGTGGCGCGTTCGACGCTGACGCCGCCGGTCGGAATCGAGGCCGATCCGCCGGTGCCAAGCCCGGTCGCGATCATATCGGTGTCACCCTGGAAGACATGGACGCGCTCCGGCGGCAGCCCGAACTGCTCGGCGACGATCTGCGCGTAGGCGGTCTGGTGGCCCTGCCCGCTCGATTGCGTGCCGATCAAGACCGACACGTCGCCATTGGGATCGAGCTGCACGCGGGCGGTTTCCTCGCCCATGGTGCCGCAGACCTCGACATAGCTCGCAAGCCCAATGCCGCGCACGAGACCCTGTTTCTTCGCTAGCCTCGCGCGCCTGGGAAAATCCTTCCACACCCCGATTTCCATTGCCCGTTTGAGGTGGGCGGCAAAGTCGCCGGAATCGTAGACCTTTCCCGTCGCGGTCTTGTAGGGCATCGCGCGCGGCGGAATGAAATTCTTGCGGCGGATCGCGTCCACCGTCATGCCGAGTTTTCGCGCGGCCGCATCGACCAGACGCTCCAGCACGTAAGCCGCCTCGGGGCGTCCGGCGCCGCGATAAGCGTCGACCGGCACGGTATTGGTGAAGATCGTGCGGACGCGGCAATGAAAGGCCTGGATGTCGTAAAGGCCGGGCAGCATGCCGGCGCCGCCGTGGGGAATGTACGGGCCGAAGGTCGACAGATACGCCCCCATGTCGCTCATGAGATCGACGTCCATGCCGAGAAACTGGCCGTCCTCCGCCAGCGCCATCCGCGCGGTGGTGACATTATCGCGCCCTTGCGCATCGCCCATGAAATGATCGCTGCGATCGGCCGTCCACTTCACCGTCTTGCGAAGCTTGCGCGCAGCAACCGCGGCAAGGGCATATTCGCGGTAGGGAAACAGTTTGGTGCCGAACCCGCCGCCGACATCGGGACAGATCACGCGCATCTTTTCCAGCGGCATCTTCAGCACCATGCCGCCGATGATTTCGCGGATGCGATGGCTGCCCTGGCTGCCCACGGTCAATGTGAGGTGATCGCGCCGCGCGTCGTATTCGCAAACCACCGCGCGCGTTTCCATGAAATTGATGACGACGCGCGGATTGACGATCGAGATTTCCGCGACCGCATGCGCTTTGACGAATACGGCTTCAGTTGCTTTCTTGTCGCCGATCGACACGTCGAACAGCACGTTGCCCGGATGCGCGGCCCAGACCTGCGGCGCGTTCTTCTGGATCGCGTTGCGAACGCCGGCGACCGCGGGCAATGGCGTCCACTGCACCTCAATGGCCTCGATCGCATCGCGCGCGGCATCCACCGTGTCGGCCACGACAAAAGCGATGGCGTCGCCGACGTGACGCACTTCGTCCCGGACAAGGATCGGGTAAGGCGGTCCGGTGAACGGGTTGTCTTCGAGATTGAACAGGCACGGCAGGTCGCCGAGATCGCTGACGTCCTCCGCCGTCAAGATCAGGGCGACACTCGGCAAGCCTCGCGCGCTTGCCGTTTGAATCGTGAATTTGGCATGCGCGTGCGGCGAGCGCAGCACCAGCGCGTGCAAGGCCTGCGACGGCGCAAAATCGTCGGTGTAACGGCCCTTGCCGCGAATGAGCGCGTCGTCCTCTTTACGAAGCACGCTTTGACCGACACCAAATTTGACGGGAGCCATCCTGTCTCCGTTTCTATTTTCAAAGCATATTGGCGCGGATCGGCTGATCGCGCAAACGCTGGCTTCAAAGGGACCTGAGCACTAACCCCTTACCAGCGACATCACCCAGCGCTTGCCGAACAAGAGCAGGATCGCGCCTGTATAGACCAGCGCGCCAACGACGATCAGCAGCAAAAACGCAACTTCGTCGTACAGCGTCAAACCCGACATGTAAGACGCCGAAAGCCGGGCCGCCAGCCACAGCGCCGCACCCAGCACGACGCCGGCGGCCAAAAATTTCGCCGTCGATCGCATCCAGGCCGCATCCAGTTGCAGATAGCCGGCGCGCGCCGCAAAAGCGATCACCAACGATAGGTTGATCCAGGCGCCCACGGCGGTCGCAAAGGCCAGACCAACCTGCGCGAGCGGCCCGACCAGCGCGATCTTCAACGCGACATTGACGGCAACGCCAATCAACGCTGCCTTCACCGGCGTCGCGGTATCCCGCCGCGCATAGAAGGTCGCAACCGCGCTTCGTATCAGGACGAACGGAATAAGCCCGACCGCGTAGGCCGCAAGCGTGGCGCCCGCTGCCGCGGCATCGCCTTTGGTGAAAGCACCGCGGGCAAACATCGCCCGCATGATTGGATCCGGCACCACCAGAAACGCCGTCACGAATGGAACCGATAAAAGCAAGGTGAAATCGAAGGCGCGCCGCTGCGCCAGACGTGCGCCTTCGTGATCCTCCGACGTCAGCCGCCGCGACATTTCCGGCAACAGCACCGTGCCGACGGCAATCCCGATCACGCCGATCGGCAACTGGTTGAGCCGATCGGCATAATAGAGCGCGGAGAGCGCGCCAGCGGGCAGAAAGGTCGCGATGATGGTGTCGGCAAACAGCGCCACCTGCGTTCCCATCGAACCGATGGTGGCAGGCCCGAGCGCGCGGAAAAACGCGCGTACATCCTCATCGAGTTTCAGCGGCGCGAAACGAGGAAGGCCGCCATGGGTGGCGAGGTCTCCGGCCAGCAGGAAGTATTGCAGGAAGCCGGAAATCAGGACGCCCCATGCCGCCGCATGGCCGGCCGTCGGGAAGAACCCCGCGACCGCAAGCGTCGCCATCATGGAAATGTTGAGCAGGATGGAGGCCGCCGCCGCGCTCGCAAAACGATGCATCACGTTGAGGATGCCGCCATAGAGCGTCACCAGCGTGATCAGCAGCAGGTAAGGAAAGGTGATCCGCGTCAGTTCGATCGCCAGCTGCCGCTGCGCGGCATCGTCGGTAAAACCGGGCGCGAGCAGGCTCATCGCCTGCGGCATGAACAGCCACGCCAGGATCAACAGAACGAGTTGTGAGACAAATAGCAGCGCGAAGATGCGGTCCGCGAACAGGCTCGCTGATTTTTCGCCGCCTTCGCCGCTGACATGGGCATAGGCCGGCACGAAGGCCGCATTGAAGGCGCCCTCGGCGAAGATCGCCCGGAAATGATTGGGCAGCCGCAGCGCCACGAAAAAGGCATCCGCCGCGGGGCCGGCGCCGAGGATCGCCGCCAGCATGATGTCGCGCGCAAACCCGCTCACGCGCGAAAGGAGCGTGTAGCCGCCGACGGTGAAGATACGACCGAGCATGCGGAGCTTCTAAAGGAAATAAGGTCTGCTTTGAAGCGGGTAAAGTTCCTTCTCCCCGCTTGCGGGGAGAAGGTTAGGATGAGGGGGAGTCTCCGCAGGCTGCGCAGGGGAGAGTCCCCCCTCACCCGGACCGCATCTTGCGATGCGAGCCGACCTCTCCCCGCAAGCGGGGCGAGGTGAAAGAAAGGCAGCCAACTACGCGCTAAAAAAGCCCCGCACCGCCGCGATGACCCGATCCTGGCTCGCTTCGTCCAGATAGGCATGCATCGGCAGGCTGATGACATCCGACGACAGCCGCTCGCTCACCGGGAGTCCGCCGTCGGCAACGGGGTAATCCTTGTAGGCGGTCTGCTGGTGCATCGACTTCGGATAGTAGATCGCGGTCGGGACGCCCTGCGCTTTCAGCGACGCCGCAAACGCATCGCGATCGGTGCCGGCAGGCAGGCGGATCGTGTATTGCGCCCAGACCGAGGTGTGGCCGCTGACGAGATGCGGAACGGTGACGACATTGCCGAGGCCTTGCGCATAGCGCTCGGCGACCTTGTTGCGCGCGGCGATTTCCTCGTCAAAGATTTTCAGTTTCTCGATCAAGACCGCCGCCTGAATCGTATCGAGACGGCCGGTCAGCCCGAGGCGGACATTGTCGTATTTGTCGGAGCCCTGGCCGTGAACGCGGACGCTGCGCAGCACCTCGGCAAATTTCGCGTCGTCGGTGAAGATCGCCCCGCCGTCGCCATAGCAGCCGAGCGGCTTGGCCGGGAAGAAGCTGGTCGCGGTGATGACGCCGGTGCCCATGCCGCCGAGACGGCGGCCTTTGTAGCTGGCGCCGAACGCCTGCGCCGCGTCGTCCAGCACGAACATCCCTTCGGCTGCGGCCATCGCAAAGACTTCATCGTGGTCGGCGCTTTGGCCGAACAGATCGACCGGAATCACCCCACGCGGCTTCAGGCCCAACCGCTTGGCGGTGGCGATGCCGCGCTTGAGCGAGGCGGCATCGATATTGAAGGTTGCCTCGTCGACGTCGACGAATACCGGCACAGCACCCGTGATCGCTACGGCCTCGCCGGTCGCGCAAAAGGTGAAGGACGGACACAGCACCGCATCGCCGCGGCCGACGCCCTTGGCCATCAGCACCATGATCAGCGCATCGGTGCCGCTGGCGCAGCTCACGACATGCTTGGCGCCGCAATAAGCGGCCAACGCCGCCTCAAGCGCGGTGACTTCCGGTCCATTGATGAATTGGCAGTGCGCGAGCACGCGGGCGACCGCCTCTTCCACGGCGGGGCCGAGCCGGCGGCGCTGCGCGGCGATGTCGATGAAGGGAATGTTCTCAGGGCGCAGGTGCTGGTTCATGGAGCCTTCTGATTCAAGAGCCTTGCGAAGGTTGGGCAGACGACATTGAGAGGTTAACCGACGACGCGGCGCGGTCCCTTGCGGGGTGGCGAACTCGCAGCGGGGCGCGGCGGATTTTCCAGGCAGCGGATCGCGATCTCGAGACTGGCGACGCCCTCGTCGCCGGTCACCGCCGGCACCTCGCCGCGCACCGCGCGCAGGAACGCGATCAGTTCGGCGCGCAGCGGCTCGTCATGGCCGACCGGCAGATGGCGCATCGAGTAGCTGCCGTCGGGCTTGAAGCCGAAACATTCCGTCACCTGACGGGTCAGCAGATCGCCCATCACATACTTGCCGCGAGTAGCAACCGTGACGTTGCGCGCCTTGAACGGCGTCAGCCAGTTGGTGTTGATATGGGCGAGCACGCCCGAGGCGGTTCGAAACTGCAACAGCGCGATGTCTTCGCGCTCGGCGATGGCGCTGGAGAGCTGCGGCTGCACCTCGACAATGTCTGACTCGGTGAACCAGCGGATCAGGTCGATGTCGTGGACGGCGAGATCGATCACCACACCGACATTCGACATGCGCGGCGGAAACGGTCCGACCCGGGTGATGCCAATCGACAGAATGTCTTCCCCCGAGATCGCCTGCTTGATGGCGGCGACCGCCGGATTGAACCGCTCGACATGTCCGACCATCAAGGTGACGCCGGCGCGGCTTGCGGCCGTCACGATCTCCCGTCCCTCCTCGACGGTCGATGCGATCGGCTTCTCGACCAGGATGTGGATGTTGCGGCTGAGGCAGGCGAGCGCAATCTCGTGATGCAGATGCGTGGGTGCTGCGATCGTCACCGCATCGACGCCCTCGGCCAATAATTCATCGAGGCTTGCGAAGGCACGGCAGCCGACCATCTCGACGGCGCGCGTGCGATGCTCGGGCAGCGGATCGACAATGCCGACCAGCGTCGCGTCAGGCAGCCCTGCGAGCACGCGGGCATGATTGGAGCCCATGATGCCTGCGCCGACCACGCCGACACGAAGCGCTGCTTGCGCGTCAGCTCTCTCGCCCGAGGCGACCGCTTTTGAAACCATGTATTTTCGACCCCTGATACCCCGAACTCGATTCAGCCCTGAAGGACCGTTCAGCCCTGAAGGACCGTTGGCCATCGCGAGATAGCCAAAAAATAGCTGCGCGAAGCACCCCTGCGCAGCCGTTCTCTAGCACGCCGTCACAGATGTGGCGAATGGCCGAAAGTCGGCAGTAAACACGTTTTGATTCAAACAATTACATGTTGATAAGAAGCGATTCGCTCGCCTGACCCGCAAACGGGTGCAACTCACGAGCGGCGATAATCGTCCTCGATGCGGATGATATCGTCCTCGCCGAGATAGCTGCCTGTCTGAACCTCGATCAGGTGAAGCGATATCTTGCCCGGATTTTCCAGCCGATGCACCGCGCCGATCGGAATATAGATCGACTCGTTCTCGTGCACGGTCTTGACGGTTTCGTTCACCGTCACGCGCGCCGCACCCTGCACCACGATCCAGTGTTCCGAGCGGTGATGATGCTTCTGCAGTGAAAGCCGCCCGCCCGGCTTGACGATGATGCGCTTGACCTGGTGGCGATCGCCCATGTCGACCGACTGATAGGAACCCCAGGGCCGATGCACCTTGAGATGCTCTTCCGTGACCTGCGGGGCAGCCGTCTTCAGTTTCGCGACCAGCCGCTTCAGCCCGTTGGCGTCCTTCTGGCGCGAGACGAGAACCGCGTCTTGCGTCGCCACCACGACCAGATCGTCAACGCCCTCAAGCGCCACCAGCGCCTTGTCGGTCGAAACATTGCAGTTGCGGGAGTCCTCGAACACGGCAGTGCCTTGCGCGGCATTGCCCTGCCCGTCTTTCGCCGACAATTCCCAGACCGCGTGCCAGGATCCGACATCGGACCAGCCGCAGGCAACCGGCACGACAGCAGCGTGCTTGGTCTTTTCCATCACGGCATAGTCGATCGAAATCGCCTTCGCCGATCCGAATGCGCTCTCATCCAGCGTGACGAAGCCGAGGTCGCGCCCGGCCTTGGCGACGGCTTCGCTCACCGCCTGCACGCTTGCCGCATCCAGCTTGCGATATTCATCAAGCAGGACGGAGGCGCGGAACATGAAGTTGCCAGAGTTCCAGAGATAGCCGGCCTTGACGTATTCGGCGGCCTTGACCGCATCCGGCTTCTCGACGAATTGCTTGACGCTGCGAACCTTGCCCGACACCACATCGCCCGGATTGATGTAGCCGTATTCGGTGGCGGCACGTTCCGGCGCAACACCAAAGGTCACGATGCGCCCGGCATCCGCCGCAACCAGTCCCTCGCGACAGGCCGCGACAAACGCCGCCTTGTCTTGAACAACATGATCGGCGGCAAGTGCGAGCACCACCGCATCGCTGGCGCGCGTTTCGGCAAACGCCGCGCCCGCCGCGATCGCGGGCCCGGAATCCCGCCGCATCGGCTCGAGCAAAATGTCCGCCTCGAATCCAATCTCGGCCAGTTGCTCGGAGACCATGAAACGGTAGGCGTTGTTGGTGATCACGATCGGACGCTCAAACAGCGATGCGTCCGACACCCGCAGAATTGTTTCCTGAAATGTCGAACGTGTCCCGAACAGGGCCAGGAATTGTTTCGGGCGCACCTCGCGCGAGGCCGGCCAGAGCCGCGTGCCGGCACCGCCGCACATGATCAAGGGAATAATCTTTTTGCCCATTGGGGCCTCGTCATTACGATCTGGAGAGATTGAAATGGCATGGCCAGCCCCGTTTCGGGAAGCGCCAGGCCATTCTCGAACTTTGGCTATCAACTCTTGGCGTTAACGCGCGACCAGACCCCCGGGGCCGACGGGCCTCTTTAGCCGCCTCTTTGGCGGCCCTGCAATACCTGATTGGTCCTGTTTGGACCCGATTTACCTCCTATTGCCAGATCGGTCCTAAAACCATACCAAGGCCCGGAAGTTAAACTCCCCCAAACCTGGCGAATGCGGACGAAATGCGCCGGATCCTGCTTTCTGCGATCAAGATTCTGGTCTCCGCTGCGCTGCTTTATCTCGCGCTCCGCAAGGCCAACTTCTCCGATCTCGCCGCCCGCCTTGATCTGGTCAGCGCTGCGTGGCTTGCGCTTGCCGTGGCCGTGACGTTTTTTCAGATCTTCATCGGCGTGCTGCGATGGCGCATCGTGAGCGCGGAATGCGGCGCTCCGCTGCCGATCCGCCAGGCCATGCGCTACAACGTGATCGGCACCTTCTTCAATCAAACGCTGCCCTCCTCGATCGGCGGCGATGCGGTGCGGCTTTGGCTCGTGGCGCGTTCCGGCGCAGGGTGGCGGGCTGCGACCTATTCCATTTTCGTCGATCGCGCCATCGGATTGATTGCGCTCGCCGTCATCATCGTCGCGAGCCTGCCGTGGAGCTATCACCTGATCGGCGACGCTTACGGCCGCTCGGCGCTGGCGCTGATCGATTTCGCCGCCCTGGCGGGAGGCGCGGGTTTTCTCGTGCTCGGCGTGCTGCCCTGGCCGTGGCTGCGACAATGGTGGGCCACCCACCATCTTCACGCCTGCGCCGTGATCGCCAACCGGGTGATTTTCAGCCGGAAAAATGAACCCGCGATCGCAGCCCTCTCGTTGCTGGTCCACGTCCTGGCCGTCGTGATCGCCTGGTGCGTGGTGCAATCGATCGCCGCACCCGTGGGCTTCGGCCCGACGTTTCTTTTGATTCCGCCGGTCTTGCTGATCACGATGCTGCCGATCTCGATTGCCGGCTGGGGCGTCCGCGAAGCCACAATGGGACTGGCTTTCGGCTATGCCGGCCTCGTGACCGAAGAAGGCGTCAACATCTCGCTGCTTTACGGCGCGGTGTCGTTCATCGCGGGGGCCATCGGCGGGCTGGTGTGGATCTTCTCCGCCGAGAAAGCGGCCAAGGATACGGAGTCCATCGAGGCGCCGGAATGAGCGATGGGCCGGGCTTGATGACCATTGCTGTGGCACTGGCCGCCGCGGTCGCCTCAGCCATTGTCATCAGGCTGATCCGGCCGAAGCTCTTGAAGCACGCGCTGGCAAAACCGAATGCACGATCGTCTCATCAGCTTCCGACGCCGCAAGGCGCGGGAATTGCGGTGGTCGCGGCGACGCTTGCGGTCGCGGGGCTGGCGCTTGCTTATGTCACGGACGCTGGTTCGAATTTCCCGGTCACGCTTTTCGGCGCTACTCTGTTCATCGCGGCGCTCGGCTTTGCCGACGACATCAAGCCGGTGCCCGTGCTGCCGCGGCTTTTTTTGCAGGCGATTGCCGTTGGCGCGATCGTGCTGGCCAGCCCGAGCGATCTTCACCTCATACCATTCGTCCCCTTCTGGATCGAGCGCGGCTTGCTGGTGCTCGCGGGCCTCTGGTTCGTCAATCTCGTCAATTTCATGGACGGCCTCGACTGGATGACGGTGGCCGAAGTCGTTCCGGTCACGGCCGCTCTCGCGCTGCTCGGCCTCTACGGCGAACTGCCGCTGATGGCCGCGATCGTCGCGGCGGCGCTTTGCGGCGCGATGATCGGCTTTGCGCCGTTCAACCGTCCGGTCGCATCGATCTTTCTCGGCGATGTCGGCAGCCTGCCGATCGGCCTGTTGCTTGGATGGTGTCTGTTACAGTTGGCCTGGCAGCATCACCTCGCGGCCGCGTTGCTGTTGCCGCTTTATTATCTCGCAGATGCCTCGATAACACTGCTGCGCCGGCTGATGCGCCGCGAGCCGTTCTGGATCGCGCACCGCTCCCACTTCTACCAGCGCGCCACCGACAACGGCTTTACGGTGATGCAAGTGGTGAGCGAGGTGTTCACGCTCAATCTGGCGCTGGCAGCGCTGGCGGCGTTTTCGATCAAGGCGCCGACGTCTGCGGGAGCTTTCGCGCTTCTGGCCCTCGGCGCTGCCGCGGTCGCATCCGTGATGCTTCGCTTTTCGCGGCCGCGCTAGCGTAACGCTTAAGCCGCGGTCGCCTTACCAACGCTCGTCATGCCCGGCCTTGTGCCGGGCATCCGCGTCTTTGTGCGAAATGAGAAAAGAAGACGTGGATGGCCGGGACGAGCCCGGCCATGACGAAAGTAATGCTGTTACTCCTCGCTCGGGCTTCTCAAGCCGCGTTCGATCCGAATTCCGGCACCGCGTCCTTCAGGATCGCCTTGATGGTGGCGGGATCGTCGTTCTCGGTCGCCTGTCTGAGCGCGATTATCCAGGTCTTCAGCGTCTGCATTGGCGGCTCGTTGGGCTTGGCCGCCATGATGCCGGTAAGACCGATCTCGACCGGCGGCTCTTCGCTCGCGAACAGAATTTCGTTGAGCCGCTCTCCCGGCCGCATCCCGGTGAAGACGATCTCGATATCCTCGCCGGGTTGCAGGCCGGAGAGACGGATCATGCGTTCGGCGAGGTCGACGATCTTCACGGGCTGGCCCATGTTGAGCACGTAGACCGACACGCTTGGCCGCAGCGCGCCGAGCGCGTGCGTCGCCGCGGTGATCACGAGATCGCAGGCTTCACGGATGGTCATGAAGTAACGCACCATCTCGGGATGGGTCACCGTCACCGGCCCGCCCGCCTCGATCTGCGCCTTGAATTTCGGCACCACCGAGCCATTGGAGGCCAGCACGTTGCCGAACCGGACCGAGATCAGCCGCATGCGTTTGCGGCCGCCTTGCGCCAGATCATGGTCCAGCGCCTGGCAGTACATTTCGGCAAAGCGCTTGGTCAGACCGAGCATCGACACCGGCTCGATCGCCTTGTCGGTCGAAATCATCACCATCGCTTCGGCACCGGCCGCGAGTGCTGCGTCGGCGACGTTGACCGAGCCGAAGATATTGGTCTTGACCCCCTCACTCCAGTCGCGCTCGAGGATCGGCACATGCTTCAGCGCCGCCGCGTGGAACACAATGTCAGGCTTGAACTCCGTCATCAGCCGCAAGATGCGTTCGCGATCGCGGATGTCGGCGATGCGCCCGTCGACGTCCGCCTCGACATGCTGGGCGGCCAACTCCTCGGTGACGGCGTAAAGCGCGGGCTCGGAATTCTCGATAATCAGAAGCCGCGCCGCGCCGAAGGCAACGACACGCTGGCAAACTTCAGCCCCAATCGAGCCGCCGCCGCCGGTGACGATCACCGACTTGCCCTTCACGAGGGCTTCCAGCCGCGCATAATCGATCGTGGAACTCGGGCGCAGCAACAGGTCCTCGACCGCGACAGGCGCAAGCCGCGGCGCTTCGCCGCCCTCCAGCGACGGCAGGCGGCTCACGATCAGCCGCAACCTCTTGGCGCGCATCATGAACGTTTCAGGATGGGATTCCGCCTCGAAGGCAGACGGCAGCATGACGGCGCGCGCAATCGGCTTGCTGCGCCGCGCGAAATCGGCGGCGACGTCGTCGATGTCGTCGATGTTGCCGAGCACGGGAACGTTGCGGATCAACTGTCCACGATCGGCGAGCGAGGGCGAAAGGATGCCGATCGGCCAGATCCGTTTCACCGCGCCGCTTTCGATGCCGCGCAACAACACCTCGGCGTCCGCCGTGCGGCCGACCAGAAGCGTCGGCGAGGCGTCCTCCGCCTTGGCGTGATGGCGGACCCGCGTGTAGCGGAAATAACGATAGGCGAAGCGCAACGCACTGAGCGAGGTTATTTCGAGGAACCAATAGAGGACGATCGTCACCTTGCCGAAAAAGAAGGTGCCGTGGACGTTGGGCGCCACCAGGATGTAGTCGAGCACCAACAGCGAAATCGCCAGCACCATCGCCACGCGCAGGATGTTGAGGGCATCCGGCAGCGAAATGAAGCGCCATTTGGTGGTGGTGAGATTGAAGAAATAACAGACCGCGATACTGAGCGCGAGGAAGTAAGGCAGGATTCGCAGCATCAACGGCAGGCGTTCGACGAACTGTTCACTGCCTTCGAAACGCAGATAAAAGGCGGCAAAGAACGCAACGGCCGTCGCCGCCACGTCATGCAGGGCGATCAGGTAGTTGCGCAAGGTAAGATGCGTCAAACGTGTCATGGAAAGACCGATAAACCATCTCCGGCGCGGGGGAAAGCACGGGAAAAACACATTCTACTTAGCTTGCCCGCCGCGCCTGTTGTTCCCTCAGCACGACGCCGCCGGCAACGCCGACGCCGATCACGTACATCCAGCCCTCGTGAAAATCAAACAGGTGGGAGTTGAACAGCGAGGTGAAGATGTTCTGCACCACCACCAGCAGTCCGATCCAATTGAAGAGACCCGGCCCACGAAACAGCGCGAGATGCGAAAGCCAGATCGCATAGAGCACGACGATGCCTAGCGCGCCCCACTGCACCGCGACGTTCAAGGTCTGGTTATGCGGATTTCTGATCACTTCAGCGCTAATACCCGTCTGCCCGACGGCGGCCTGTTCGAACAGCCCTTCCGTCGACCCGGTGCCGTGACCGGCGACGGGCGCCTCGACGAAGAAGCGCAGGGATTTCCGCCAGAACTCAAGCCGCTCACCGACCGAGGTCGTAGCACCCCCGTCCTTGTAGAGTTGGTATTCACGGCCGATCGAAGAGATCCTCGCCTGCAGAAGCGGCGAAGCCGCCCAGGCAATCAGGCCTGCGACCACGGCTGCGCACAGGATCATCAGCGTGGTCTGCCACCTCAGGTGCAGAAGCGCGAACACGGCGAGCATGATCGGGATCGTGACCAGCGCCGTGCGGGAGACGATCACGAAAGCCATGTTCGCCAGAAAGCCCAGCGCCAGCGCGCCGAGCAGCAACGCCAACACGTTTTTTTTGGCCCGCAGCAGCGTCGCGATCGGAAAAGCCAGCGCCACGGCGCACAGGGCAAATTCCTGGCTCTGATCGATATAGTTTTTGACGAAAATCCCGGGCGAATCGACGCCCACGCCCCTCGCCTTGAGCGTCAGATCCGGAAAGAACAGGACGATCCAGGACATCGCCAGCAACGCCGTGCATGACACCAAAAAAGCTGCCAAAACCCACAGGCCGCGTTGCGACCGCTCGAAGTGGTAGAACAACAGCGGCAGCAGCAGCAGTTTGGCGGTCGGCGCGACCGCGTAAAGGCGCAGGCCCCAGTGCGCGTACGACCACAGCGTGCCGACCAGTGCCAGCGCGAACAACGCGATCGGCGCGGCACAGATCGGGCGCTTCAGCGAGCCGATGAACGCGCCGGCATTGATCGTCGGCAGCATCACGAGCACGAGCACGACGGCGAAAATGGCAACCAGCGAGGTCGACCACGGCAGCGACAACGCCAGCAGCGCGGCAAAGATATCGGCGGTATCCATCCAGGCCGCCGGATCACGCCACCGTCTCCGCAACAGCGCGCCGATCGGCTCGGCGGCAGCGGTCACGCCTTGCCTCCGCGCGCACGATCGACCAGCGACGTCGTGCTGAAGCCCGCCAGCACCTCGACCAGGATCACCTGGCCGCCATGCGCCTCGACGATCTCATGGCCCACGACCTGCTCGCGGGTATAGTCGCCGCCCTTCACCAGCGCGCTCGGCTTGATCTGCTCGATCAGCTTGAGGGGGGTGTCTTCCTCGAAGATCACGACGAGATCGACCGCCTCCAGCGCCGCCAGCACCTCGGCGCGCGCGCGTTCGCTCTGCACGGGCCGTCCCTCGCCCTTCAGCCGCTTGACCGAGGCATCGCTGTTCAGACCGACGATCAGCCGATCGCACGCGCCACGCGCGGCGGTCAGAACCTTGACGTGACCGGGATGCAGGATGTCGAAGCAGCCGTTGGTGAAGCCGATCCTCAGATCCTGGTGGCGCCATTCTTCAAGCCGCGCCTCAAGCGCGTCGCCCTGGGCCACGATCTTTTCTTCGGCGGCGAGAAACGCATGCGGCAAGATCTGCCGGCGCAGCTCGGCCGGGGTCACGCTCGCGGTTCCCTTCTTGCTGACGGCGACCGCCGCAGCCGCACTCGCCAGCCGGATCGCGTCTTCCCAACCGGCCCCTGCCGCGCACGCCACCGCCAGGACAGCTGCGACCGTGTCGCCGGCGCCCGAGACATCGCGCACCTTGACGGGATAAGCCGGGACATGGATGAGCTCGCCGTTGCGTGGCACCAGCGTCATGCCATGCTCGCTTTGCGTCACCAGGACGGCCTCGCAATCGGCAAGCTGCATCACGTCCGGCGCGGCCAAAGCGATACTCTCGTTTGAATCCGCGCGGCTCCGGGTCGCTTCCGCAAACTCTTTCCGGTTCGGCGTCAGCAACGTCGCGCCGCGATAGATCGCGAAATTGGCGCTCTTGGGATCGACGATCACGACTTTGGCGAGTTTGCGCGCAGCATCGATGACGTTGCGGATCACGCGCGCGGTCAGTACGCCCTTGGCGTAGTCGGACAACAGCACGACATCGGCCCGCGGGATCAGCGGCAAAATTGTGTCGATCAGTTGCTGCTCGATCTCGCCCGCGGCGGGGTGGGTCATTTCCCAATCCGCCCGCAGCATGTGCGTTCGGAAGTGTTCGGAAACAAAACGCACCTTGCGCGTCGTCGGCCGCGAGTTGTCGGTGACGAGGACGCTTTCGATCAGCAGCTCCTTCGCCAGGGCTGCCTTGAGTTCCGCTCCTGCTGCGTCCTTGCCGATCAGGCCGACAAAGATGCATTTGGCGCCGAGCGAAGCGATGTTGCGCGCGACATTGCCGGCGCCGCCGATATTGGTCTCGCTGCGCCGCGCGGCAATCACAGGCGCTGGGGCTTCCGGCGAAATCCGCGACACCTCGCCATAGACGAACTCGTCCAGCATCAGGTCGCCGACGCACAACACCGTCTGGCCGACCATCGCGCGGTGAAAGGATTCGAAATCGAACATCGGTCTGGTCCGGTCAGCGATAGCGATCGGGGGAATCGAGGTAGCCCTTGACGTAAAGGCCAACCGCCTCCTCAAGCGGCGTGAAACCACCATTATAGCCCGCGCGCTGCAACCGATCGACCTCGCTCTGGGTGAAATACTGGTAACTGTCGCGAATGGACACGGGCATGTCGATGTAGCGGATATTGGGCGCGGCACCCAGCGCCGCATAGGCCGACAACATGAGATCCCTGAAGCTGCGCGCCTCGCCGGTGCCGACGTTGAAAAGGCCCGAGACGGTTGGTGTCGCCAGCAGCCACATCACCACCCGCACCACGTCGTCGACATAAATGAAATCGCGGCGCTGGTCGCCGTCCGCAATCCCGTCGCGATGCGACTTGAAGAGTTCGACGGCGCGGCCGGCCTTGATGTCGTCAAAGCGCCGCACGAGCACGCTCATCATCGGGCCCTTGTGGTATTCGTTGGGCCCGAACACGTTGAAGAACTTCAAGCCAACCCATTGCGGCGGCAGCATCGAAGCCCGCGAGGCGCGCTCCATCACCGCCATGTCGAACAGGTGCTTGCTCCAGCCGTAGAGGTTCATCGGCCTGAGTTGCTTCAACGCGGCAAGCGAGGGGTCATCGGCAAAGCCCTGCGCGCCATCGCCATAGGTAGCCGCCGAAGAAGCATAAATGAACGGCACAGAATGCGCCGTGCACCAGTCGAGGAGCCGCATCGAGAAGCGGAAATTGGTCTCGATCACGAGATCGCCGTCGGTAGCGGTCGTCTCGGAGATCGCCCCCATATGGATCACCGCGTCGAGGCGGCGGCCGTTCAGCCAGGTGAGGAGTTCGGCCGGCGGCACGATGTCGGCCAACTGGCGCTTGGCGAGATTGCGCCATTTGGCGCTGTCGCCGAGCAGGTCGCACACGACCACGTCCGCGCGGCCCGCCTCATTGAGCGCGGCCACGACATTCGACCCGATAAAACCGGCCCCACCGGTCACCAGCAACATTCCGCACCCTGCCTGTATTTGATCGCCAGCTTTGCCTTAACCCTATTCGGCAGGCAACTTAAGCCGGCCGATATGGTGAAGGCTGGAGGCCGGATTTTCAGGACTTTACCTCCCCGAGAGGAGCCGTTACCGAGACGAGCATGCCCACCGGCCATGAATATATGAATATTGATTCAGACCATGTTATGGCCGTGGAAGACGCGAGCGACACCCGCCCGATTCTGATCATCCCCTACATGTGGATCGGCGATTTCGTGCGCGGCCACAGCGTGGTGCGGGTGCTGAACCAGCGTTTCCCCAACCGGCCCGTGGACCTCTTGGTCACTTCGT
>JBEKZZ010000063.1:0-23653 GCA_049509335.1 Bradyrhizobium sp.
GCGCTCGTAAGAATCTCGACAGAAGGGACGGCTAACAGAACCTCGTTCTGAATCATCTGGCGTAGGCTATTGGCGGCCCGAGCCATCGCAATATTTGACAGCTCGGCCAAGGCATCACGTTCAAGCTCCGTCAGCGGTACGAACGCATCAGACGTCATTCGATGTGGTCCTCATATACCAGCCGCCGCCGACCCATGGCTTGACGGCATTTGTGTCGAGGAATGGTGAGGGTGCCGGGGTCGGCCCAATTTGATACAATCGAGGCCTGATTGGAACCCTTGTTTCCCTTGTGTCCCATTGCGCAGACCGCGTAGTTTGTTGATGGAATATTGTTTTTCAACGCCGGAAGCCACGGCAATCTTTCATTAAACGGACTTGCAATGCCTAAAAAGCCCGGCACCAACGGAACCTCCAAACCGAAAACCCGGCGGGCAATCCCGGTTGGAAACCGGCCACCATCGAGCTCGTCGGCTTCCCATGCAGCCGCCGAGTTGGCGCCATCGAAAATCCTCCCGGCGATCGGTCCGAGGTCACTTATGAAGACCTCGCAGGTTGGTGCGGGCAGGTCAGTTCCGCGTCGCCCCGGGGGCCCGTTAAAACCCGGTCCAACCCTGGTAGCAGCGCGGCGCAGCAAAGCGCCAAACGTCCTTTCCGGCAGCCGTCAGCAGAAGATCGAAGAGCGCATCGCGGCGGCAACGGAAGAGCTTTCGGGGGGCATCACGGAGGCAGCTTCTGCCGCAGAGGAGCTTCGCCGTTCGATGGAGCAGATTGCCAGCGGAGCCGAGGAAGCCGCCAGCGCTGCTCAGGAGACGCTTGCGGTCGCTGCCAACACCACCGCGACGCTGGTGCAGGCTCGCGAACGGTCAGAGGCTGCTCGTCGTCGAACCGAGGCACTAGAGACCTTGTTGATGGAGACGTCGAACCAGATCGGAAGCTGGGCGGGGAATATCAAGCACAATGGCGATCGGCAGGCGGGAACTGTCGATATCATGACGCAGCTAAGCGAGAAGGCAGCCAGCATCGGCGACGTTACCAAGGCGGTGAGCCAAATATCCGATCAGACCAACCTCCTTGCGCTCAACGCGGCGATCGAGGCTGCGCGTGCAGGCGATCACGGTCGTGGCTTTGCGGTTGTCGCTGACGAAGTGCGGGCGTTGGCTGAGACGTCGGAGAAAAGCGCGCGCGATGCGCAAGGTCTAGCCGCCCAGATCGGAACCCAGGTTGCTTCGCTCGCCTCGATTGTCCGGACGGCAGCCGAAACAGCGACTGCCGAGGCAGAAAAAAGCCGGACAGTCACCCTTGCGCTTGGCGACCTACGCAAAGAGGTTGGCGCATTGGCCGAAGGCAGCCAGTCGATTACGACGGCAACGCTGGAAGCCGAATCCGCGGCCCGGGAGGCTCAGAGAGGCGCCGAAATTATTTCTTCCGCGGCGGAGGAGCAGGCCGCCGCGGCGGCGGAAGCCCTTCGCAGCGTTGAGCAGCAAGCCGCCGTGTTGGACGAAGGCCAGGCCGCATCGAGATCCCTTTCCGCACTCGCCGCCGATTTCAAATCGACAGCCACCAGCGATGCCGCGGCCGATCAGCTCGCATCCGCCGCTGAGCAACTCTCGACTGCGGTTCAGGAAATGTCTGGATCTGCTGCGCAGATCATGACCGCGGTAGATCAGATCGGCCGTGGAGGTCAACAGCAGGCTGCCGCGACCCAGCAGGCCAGCTCGGCGGTTAACCAAATCGAGAAGACAGCGCTCTCATTCCGCGAGAGCGCTGCAGGATCGCTTCAGCGCACCAGGCAGATGGACGCCATGCTCGGCGAATGCCGATCGCAGATTACGGAGCTGTCTCGGGGCGTGACTAAGTCGATAGGCACGATGCGCCAGAGCCTGGAATTGATCGCTGATCTCGAAAGCATCAGCCGCAACATTCACAAGATCGTCGATGGGATCGTCATGGTGTCGGTCCAGACCAATATGCTTGCGGTTAACGGCTCGGTGGAAGCGGCACGCGCTGGCGAATTCGGCAAGGGATTTGCCGTCGTGTCAAAGGATATTCGAAACCTTGCGCGCGACTCTGGTGAAAATGCTGCGCGTATCAAGGACACGGTTGTCGCGATTCAGAGCCAAATCGCAGCGGTACGCCGTGAACTGGAGGGTACGATCGTCGGCGCGGAAGTTGAAAACCAGAAGACCGATGCGGTGCTCGCGAGCTTTGAGATCGTGCAGAAGGATCTGGCTCAGATCGGCGAGGGCAATAGCCAGATCAGCGCGAGTGCTGAAGCTATTCTGACATCGATGAAGGACGTCGCCGAGAGCGCGCGTCAAGTCGCATCCGTGGCTGAAGAAGCGGCCAGCGCTTCAACTGAGGCCGCGGCAGCCGCCAAGCAGCAGGCGCGGGGCGCGGAGGATCTTGCGGCCGCGATCGAAGAGATCGCATCACTTGCCGAAACTATTCAGCACCGCAATGGCTAGTCCCCGTCATCAGACCAGAAAAAAGGCTGTCGCTTCTACCGCTGCAGATGATCGTGCCGCTTCCGAGAGCGACGTTGCGTCCGAGAATTTCCTAATTTTTCGGATCGCCAAGGAAACGTTCGGATTGCGTCTTGCCACGGTAGCTGAAATCGCGCGGTTACCCGATTTGGCCCACATGCCGCTGGTGCCCCCTTGCCTGCTTGGACTGGCTAACTTGCGTGGCACGGTTTTACCGGTAATGAGCTTGCGGGTTCTTCTGCGCCTGCCGCATCTGGAAGCAAACGAGCAAAGCCGTCTGATTATACTGCGCGGCGACGCTCCGGTCGGTCTTGTGGTCGATCAGATCGAGCGTCTCACGCAGATTGCCCCGAGCCAGCTCGAATCAAACGAAGCCGATATGGATTCGGCTTTGGATGGCGTGATCAAAGGCGTCGAAGGTGAAAGCACGATCAAGATATTAAACCCGCCACGTCTTCTGGCCGGGGAGTTTCCTCAGCTCGGCGTCACCGCGACCGGGGCAGCAGGCCGGCCGTTGATTACAACGACCGCTTCTGCCGCGGCGCCCGCGCGGGCTCTGGTTTCATTACTTAGCCTGTCCCTCGGCCAGCAGGAATACGCACTTCCGCTGGATCGTGTCCGCGAGATAATCCCGCTACCGGATTATATTGCGGAGTTACCCCGCCCGGAAACCGCCGTGCTGGGCGTCGTGACACTGCGGGACCGGTTATTGCCGATCGTGTCGCTACGTGCATTGCTTGGATTGCCGCCTGCCGGCGAACGGGAACAACGCAGCAAGATCGTAGTCGTGTCACTCGGCGGTGGCATAGTGGGCGTGGTTGCTGACGCGACGCGGGAAATTCTGCGGGTTGATCCGGATATCATCGATCCGGCTCCGGCACTACTTACGCGCGGAGAGGGCGAGGCCGAGATATCGTCGATTTGCCGGGTCGACAATGGGCAGCGTTTGATCGCTCTGTTGTCTCCGGATCACTTATTCCGGCCGGACCTGGTTCGTCGTATTTTGGCCGAACAGGGCATTGCCAACGAACCCCAATCGCAACCTGAAACGAGTGCCATGGCACACGAGCAATTCATCATTTTTCGACTCGGTAAACAGGATTATGGTATTGCAATTGCTGCCGTGGCCGAGATCGCGCGTCCGTCCGAGGTCATCACACGGCTTCCGAAAGCACCGGCTTTCATTGATGGCGTGATGAATCTGTGCGGAGCGGTGGTGCCCATCATCAACCTGCGGCGCAGGTTTGATCTGGGCGCTACAGAACATGCCGGGTCTCAACGTATCCTCATTGTGGCGGTTGGCGGAATTACCGCGGGCTTCCTTGTTGATGGCGTATCCGAGATCATGAAGGCTCAGATCGATACAATCCAGCCAGCGCCCGAAGTTTCGCAAGAGCAGATGCGCCTGATCTCCAGGGTTATTAATTCCGAAGCCGACGGGCGACTGATCCTGCTTGTCGACCCCACCCAGTTGCTTGACAAGATCGAAGCTGACGTTCTCGCGAAGTTCGAACGCTCCGTCCTTGATCCGCCTGTGACTGCTCCGTGATCAAACTTCTGATTGCGGATGACTCCGCTTTAATGCGGAGGGTGCTCGAAGATATCTTCCGTGAAGAAGGTGACTTCCAGATATGCCTAGCCCGCAATGGGACAGAGGCTATCGAGTTGGTGCACTCGTTCGACCCGCAGGTAGTGACGCTCGATGTCCAGATGCCGGGCATGGATGGCTTGGCCTGCCTTAGCAGGATCATGATTGAAGCGCCGCGACCTGTGGTGATGATTTCGTCGCTGACGGCCGAGGGCGCTGATGCGACGCTGGAGGCGATCGGGCTGGGTGCTGTCGATTTTGTAGCCAAACCGAGCGGTACGGTGTCGCTGGAAATCGACCGTTTGCGGCCTTTGCTAGTGCAGAAAGTTCGGGCGGCCGCCAATGCCCGCATCCGGCGAACCTTGCGGCTGACCGAACGCGTCCGCCATCAAATTCGGGGTGCTGGCCTATCAGCCCGCACCCGGCCAGTTCGCGTGCTGCCGAAGACGCCGGTGAAAACGGTCGCCAAATCGCTCAAAGCTAAAAAAGATGCACCGGGATTGGTGCTGATCGGGTCGTCGACTGGTGGCCCGGCCGCGCTCGATATTGTCTTGCCGCGGCTCCCAGCCGACTTTCCGTGGCCGATATTGGTAGCCCAACATTTGCCGGCGACCTTTACGGGCGCTTTTGCCAGGCGCCTTGACCGCGAATGCCAGCTTCGAGTCGTCGAGGTGAATCAGCCGATGCCGTTGGAGCCGGGCACAATCTACGTTGGCAAGGGTGATGCCGATGTGACGGTCGCGTTGCGAGCCGCCGGCGTCATCGCGCTACCGGCGCCGGCGAAGGCCAGTTTTTTGTGGCACCCGAGCGTGGAACGCATGGTCGCGAGCGCACTTGAAAATATCGAAGCTACTCGATTGATCGGTGTGCTGATGACCGGCATGGGCAATGACGGTGCCGAGGCGATGAAACGGCTTCTACAGGGCGGCGGCCACACCATTGCCGAGGCGGAGTCGACAGCCATAGTCTGGGGTATGCCGGGCGAACTGGTAAAGAACGGAGGTGCCGAGATGGTACGGCCGCTGGAGGATATTGCCGCGACAATTATCGAGCTGGTGGGTTTCCATGCCGCTGGTTAGGGGGGACAAAGGTTCGTCTACTCGCGGTGCCACGCCACCAACTTCGGCGGTGCTCGACAGCCCCGATGCCGAAAGCCGATGGGCGGCCGCCCGGGCGCTGGCCGGTCAGCCTGAGGCCGTACCAGAGCTGGCTGCGGCCCTTAGGCGCGAGACGGTGCCCCGTGTTCGCGAAGCCATCCTGACGTCGCTAATGCGCACCGGTGACTCAGCAAGCGTAAAGGCAATCGTGCCTTGTCTTCGTTCGGAGGATGCCGGGCATCGTGCCGCAGCAATCGAAGCCCTGCAGGCTTTGCCGTCGGCTATCACCCCGATCATGGCGCAATTGTTTAGCGATCAGGAATCCGACGTGCGTTTGCTCGCTACCGAGTTGGCGCGCAATTTGAAAGCGTCCGATGCCACACGGTTGTTGTGTGACCTCATTGCGCACGAGCCGCATCCCAACGTATGCGCTGCAGCAATTGAAGTGTTAGCAGAAGTTGGTACGCCGCAAGCAATTCCTGCTTTGGAGAAATGTTCAGCCCGTTTCGCTGCAACGCCTTTTTTACCCTTTGCTATTTCGGTGGCGATCGCACGTATCTCCGGCGCGGAAGGCTAGCGCGGATGGACGATCGGCAGGGCGGAACGTCGCGTGCAATCCGCATCTCATCGGAAGAGGTTGAGCGTTTTTGCGACTTTCTCTATCGCCGCACCGGTCTGTCCTTCTCCGAAGGTAAGCGGTATTTCATCGATCGCCGCCTGGAGGAACGCATTACAGCGACCGGATCGCCGTCATTCCAGGCGTATTTTTCCTTGCTTCGAGCCGACGCGGATCACGAGATCGAGTATCTGGTTAACTCCTTCACCGTCAACGAAACGTATTTCTATCGTGAGGATCACCAGCTTCGCTGCATGACTTCGAGCCTTCTCAGCGACATCGTTGAGAAAAGGCCGCCGGGGAGCACCATACGTATCTGGTCGATCCCATGCTCGACCGGCGAAGAACCTTATTCCATTGCGTTGTGGTTGATGGAAAACTGGCCTCAGGTCGACAATTACAACATCGAAATCGTCGGATCGGATATCGATACCCGCGCGCTCAAGGCAGCGGCCAACGGCATCTACGGCGACCGCGCACTGATGCGACTGTCGCGGGGCATCGTCGAGCGTTATTTCAAGCCAATCGACGATAGCAAGTATGAGATAGATGAGGGCCTGCGAGATTCGATCGAATTCACACGGGCTAACGTAATCGACGCGAAGGACATGGCCCGATACCGGGATTTCGACCTGATCTTTTGCCGAAACGTCCTGATATATTTTGATGACGCATCCCGGCGGCAGGCAGCGGAAAACCTCTATGACTGCCTGCGGCCTGGCGGATACATTTGCCTGGGGCATTCGGAAAGCATGAGCCGAATATCGCCCCTCTTTGGCGTCTGTCGGTTTCCTGACGCGATCGTTTACCAAAGGCCGGAGGCAGATCATGGTTGAAGTCGACGCCACCGCAAAGGCGCGGATTCTCGTGGTCGACGATTCATCGCTGGTGCGGCTTTATTACCGATCCACGCTGGAGAAGGCCGGCTTTGAAGTAGAGCAGGCGATCAACGGCATCGAGGGTATGGAAAGAGTGCTCTCGCAACCGTTTGATCTCGTGATCGTCGATGTCAATATGCCGCGAATGGATGGCTTTACCTTTCTACGCTCAATTCGTTGCCGTCCAAACGATGTCGTAAGTCTTCCGGCGCTAGTCGTTTCGACTGAATCGGAACTACAGGATATCGCCGAAGCCCGGGCATCCGGCGCCAATTTTTATCTGGTAAAGCCGGTGTCGGAGGCCCAGTTGGTGCGCCACGTCTGTGTTCTGACGGGAGTGCCACTGTGAGCGCGCTACAGGAGCAGTTCGTCACTGAAGCTCGCGAGTTGATCCGTCAGGCCAACGATGACTTCATCGCGCTCGAGCGGGACGGCGCGTCGCGCGACAGGATCGACCGGGTGTTTCGTGCCTTTCACACGCTCAAGGGTTCGGCCGGTGTCGTTGAACTGCCCGCCATGAGCATCGTGATGCATGCCGCAGAAGACCTACTGGCGGCGCTGAGGCGAGGTGAACTCGGTGGAAACGTGGACGCCTTCGATCAGGGGCTGGCCTGCCTTGATCTGGTGTCGCGGTGGGTCGATCAATTCGAGCGCGCCGGCTCGCTGACCGGGCAGGCCGATGAAGACGGCCGCGCGATGGCGGAGCGCCTCCGCTCGTTTTTGCCCCGGCAGGCGGGGCCGCCGGAGAAGTCCCAGTCGGCAGCCGATGAGGGATTGTTGCCGGAGTGGGCGTCCACCCTGATAGCCTCTGAGCGCGAGGCATTGGCCCCACGTCTGCCGTCGCATCCGTCGGCCATGTTTGCCATCTGTTATGAGCCAACCGCGGGATGCTTCTTTAATGGCGACGACCCCCTCCAATTGATACGGCAGCTTCCTGGCCTTTTGGCGTTTCGCGTCGAACCGCGTGAGGCTTTTTTACCTCTGGCTGATCTCGATCCTTATGCCTGCAATTTGCGCCTGCTGGCGATCTCTACTGGTGAGCTTGAGGAAGTCAGGGGAGTTTTCCGGCTGGTACCGGATCAGGTGCGCATCGCCGCCATTCCGTCTGAAGCGGGGGGTATCGGGCTGGCTGGCGCAAACGATGACGAACGGGCGTTGATCAGCAAGGTTATCGAAGCGCAAGCTGAGTTGTTGCGCGTCCCAAATCGAAGGGGGGACCTTGCAGGCTGCGTAGGGGCCGCTGCACGATCGGCAGCAAATGCGCTCCGCCACGGCGAATACCTTAAACTTGCCGAGACGGTGGAGCACGCCAAGGCCCTCGCACTATCGCAGCGCGACGCAGCACCGCTGCTGGTTGCGCTGGAACAGGTCCTTCTTGCTGTTGATGTCGCGCCACCGATTGTGGTCGTCGAGGATGTTGACGCACGAACCGTTGCCTCTGGCGACGGTTCGCAACAGCCTGCTCAGCGGGTGCTCCGCGTGAGCGAAGCGAAAATCGAGGCTCTCATCAACTTGGCGGGAGAGCTCGTGGTCGCAAAAAACGCCTTGGCGCATTCAGCGAAGCGCGTCGAGGAAGAGCTTGCCGGGCGCGGGGCAGTCGAGTCAATTCGACGCGACCATCAAACCATTGAAAGGTTGGTGCTCGAGCTGCACGGCACCATCCTACAGTTACGGATGGTGCCGGCAAGTCAGGTGTTTCAATCATTTCCGCGGCTGGTGCGCGACATCTCGCGCCAACTCGGCAAAAAGGTTGAGCTCGTGACGCGCGGGGAGGGCACGGAAGCCGACAAGACAATTGTAGATCGCCTTTTTGAGCCCTTGGTTCATCTCGTGCGCAATGCCGTGGACCACGGCATTGAAAGCCCCGGGGAACGTGTCGCAGCCGGCAAACCTGAAGCGGCGACGGTCTCGATCGAGGCGTCACGGATCGGAGACCGCTTCCTGGTCAGGGTCGCCGATGATGGACGAGGTATCGATCCGGGCGTGATCCGGCGCAAGGCGGCTGAAAAGCGAATAATACCGCCCGAGGAACTGGCTGCGTTGACAGACGAGCAGGCCGTCGAATTGATTTTCGCTGCAGGATTTTCGACAACTTCCGAAGTGTCTGACATTTCCGGTCGCGGGATCGGAATGGACGTCGTACGCTCGGTCGTCGAACAGATCGGGGGCAGGGTATCGCTACAAAGCAAGATGGGAAAGGGCACCACCGTTCAAATCGAACTGCCCACGACCATCGCCATGTCCCGCATCATGGTGGTGGAGACGGGCGGTCAATTGTTCGGTATTTCTATGGACGCTGTTTTCGAGACGGTGCGGGTTAACTCCGATCGCATCAGCCAGATAAAAAACAACACTGGCTTCCTCTTCCGCGACCGCGTCGTGCCAATTGTTGCGCTCGCCGAGCTGATGAAATTGCCCGCGCAGACAAAGGACGCCGCGGTGGCGAAGCTTTTGGTGGTGATGGAGGCTGCGGGCAAGATCGCGGCTTTGGAAATCGATGCCATCCACGATCGCCTCGACGTGGTGCTCAAGCCGATGCAGGGACTGCTGGCTGGCGCACGGGGTTATGCGGGCACGACCCTCTTGGGTAGCGGGCAGGTCCTACTTGTGTTGGACATCAAGGAGCTATTGCCGTGACCGTACGCCGCAGTGCCAATGGCGCGCTTGTCCTGGAGGGCGTTTGCCCGGTCGAGGATGCCGAGACCCTTTTACAGCTGTTGCAGACCGAGTCGGCAGGGCCCGTCGATTGGACGGAATGCCGTCAGTTGCATACCGCCGTCCTTCAGGTCATTTTAGCTTCAGGTATAGTGCCGGCCGGCCCGTGCGGAGACGCTTTGGTAAGGCAGTGGCTGGCACCAAAGCTTCTGCCGGCAGCAGGTGGCTGAGATCGATCTGCCGGTTCCGGGATGGAACAACTAGCGCTGTCAATCATTTACCCTGTCCCGACGAGGCGTTAGAGCTGTGACCACCTTCACCCGATGGCCGCCAAAAGGCGGCTGCCCGCCCAGCCGTGAGAAAACTGATGCAATACAATGTCTTGGTCGTCGACGACAGTAAGCTTGCTCGCATGGTGATGGCGAGCGCGTTCCGGCGGATCCGACCTGAGTGGACCTTGGTCGAGACAGCCAACGCCGACGAAGCGCTGGCGGCTGTGTCCACAAAAAAAATCGACATTGCACTCATCGATTTCAATATGCCGGATACCGACGGATTGGAGTTGGTTGCAAAAATCCATAAGACCCATCCGGGCATGCCTGTCGCGGTGGTTTCGGCGAATGTTCAAGACGAGATTATAGGTCGGGCACGGGAGCTGAATGCCGGGTTCATCCCCAAGCCGCTGACCGATGACGCCCTTGCCGCATTTCTTTCCGGCGCCGCGCTTCGCCTGAAGAAAGTGGCGACATGAGCCCGAATGGGATCGATTTAACCGAAATTGAGCAGGATGCGCTTGCCGAGATCGCCAACATGGGTGTTAGCCGTGCTGCCAACAGCCTGCGTCAAATGGTCGGCGAACAAGTGCTGCTGTCGGTCCCTTCTGTTCAGATCGTTACGCGTCTAGCAGCGTCGAAGCTCGTAGAACGCAACGACGCAAAGCGGCTTGTCGCCGTTCAGCAATCCTTTGAGGGGCCTTTCGACGGCAGGGCGCTGTTGATCTTCCCCGAAGCCCACAGTCTCGAACTGGTGCGTTCAATTGTCGGTAACGAGCACTCTTTGGATGATGTGATAGATCTGGAGCAGGAGGCGCTCGCCGAAACTGGCAACATTATCCTGAATGGTTGCTTGGCGACGATCGCGAACATGCTGCACCGAACCATGCGGATGTCGCTGCCTTCTATCGTCCGCGGTGATGGTGCAATTTTGTTTGGAAGCGATACTTCAGCTGAACAATTCGTGCTTTTCCTCTATATCGATTTCAATATCAAGAAACGCGACGTTCGTGGCTTTATCGCGCTGCTCATGGATCTACCTTCCATAGCGGCACTCAAGGAAATCGTGAACGATTACGTCAACAGCATCCAAAAGCAATCGCCTAGTCATGTTGGTTAAAGCGACCGATTTTCTGATCGGCCCGGTGTTTGACGCGGTCGACATCGGCCTGGTCTTGCTCGATAGCCACCAATGCGTCGTCGGCTGGAACGAGTGGATGGCACGCGTTTCCCATTGTTCCGCCGGGGACGCGTTAGGCAAAAATATATGCGACGTATTTACGGATCTGAATAGCACCCGTCTGCCCAATGTTATCGAAGATGCATTTCAGGCGGGAAGCTCGAGCATTCTGACTCATTCTCTGAATAGGCTGCTGCCGCTGCAAGGCGAGGGCGGAGAACCATTGCTTCATAATATTGTTGTGCGTCCGGTCGTTGCTGCGTCCGCGAAATATTGCCTGCTGCAGATTACCGACGTGACCTTGGCCGTGAGCCGCGAGCGCCTGTTACGAGAACGCCAGAATGCGCGCTACTACGCGATTGTCGATTCTGCGCCAGACGCGATCATAACGGTCGATGACAGCCGGACGATTCGATGGGTTAACGGCTCGATCGATCATGTCTTGGGCTACCAACACTCCGAGTTGCTGGAGCAGAAAATCGATATCTTACTCGGCCCGGAAAATGCTCTTTTGCCGATTTTGGCGGAGACGTCCATTCATCAAGAGATACGGACCTCGATATCAGTTGCTGGCCGATACAAAGACGGAAGGACGGGGCACTTTGAAGTTTCCATAGGTCGTTGGCGCGCTGACCAGCGTGATTTCGTGACGACGATTTGGCGAGATGTAACGGAACGCGTGGTTGCAGATGCCGCGCTGCGTGATACGCGCGATGCGCTTCAGAAAGTAAACGAAGAACTAGAAGCCCGAGTAGAAGAGCGCACTCGCGAGCGCGAAATTGCGCTCCGGCAACTGCACGAATCTCAAAAAATGGAGAGTATCGGACAGTTAACTGGCGGTGTCGCCCACGACTTCAATAATCTCCTAGCCGTCATCCTGGGCAGTCTCGGGTTACTGAAAAAGGCTGTCCCTCAAGACGCCCGGGTGGCTCGATTGCTTGACCGAGCTATTCAAGGTGCGGAACGTGGCGCGACACTGACGGCTCGTCTCTTGGCATTTGCACGGCGGCAAGAATTGAAGGTGGAGTTCGTTGCTCTGCAGAAGCTAATTCCGGATATGCTGGACTTTTTGCGGCATTCGGTGGGCCCGAACGTTGTTATTTATTCCCAAATTTTATCAGATGTCCACGCAATCGAGGTTGATGCGAACCAGCTTGAGTTGGCGTTGATCAATCTCGCGATAAATGCGCGCGATGCGATGCCGCAAGGCGGATCTTTGACTATCGCATGTCACAACGAAGAGGATGGCAAGAAGGTCGGGCTCGCACGGGGTGCTTTTGTCTGTATCACTATTACGGATACGGGCGAGGGAATGAACGAAGAGACTTTGGCGCGAGCGCAGGAACCGTTTTTTACCACGAAGGGCATTGGCAAAGGCACCGGTCTTGGTCTTTCGATGGTACAGGGGTTTACTGCACAATCCGGTGGAGCAATGCGGCTAGAGAGTGAAGTGGGAAAGGGGACAACGGTCACGCTTTGGCTGCCGCGTGCCAAAGAGAATTTCAATGTGCCTGCTGCGGACATTGAATTATCCGAACTGGCCAAAGCGAGAAACCTGCGCGTTTTGCTTGTAGATGACGATATTTTGGTCAGTATGGGCGCCGCCGATATGCTGCTTGACCTCGGACACAGCGTTACAGAAGCTCAATCCGGTAGCCATGCTTTGAAAATCTTGGAATCTGATGCACCTTTCGACGTTGTAGTAACGGATTTCGCGATGCCCGGCATGAATGGATTTGAACTGGCGCAACGAATTAAAGAAAGAAATGCAAAGCTACCCGTTATCTTAGCGACAGGATACGCCGAATTGCCGGCTGACAAGTCGATTGAATTCGAGCGTTTGTCCAAGCCGTATACGGCGAAGGACTTGGCTACGGCGCTGGAAAAGGCGGTCAGTTCTCAAGTAGGTGTGATTTAGGTCACCTGACGCGGATCGTCACGCGTTTTCCAGCACCAAAACCTCAAGCGTTTCAAAATCTGTCCGTAGAAGAGGGAATTATAGGTTGAACAAATTCAAACCCCGCCGCGTGTCGGTGCTGCTGGTCGAGGATGAGGCGTTACTCAGAATGATGATTGTCGATATGGTTGAGGAACTGGGTCATATCGTAGTGGCTGAAGCCGGTAATATCCGAGAAGCCACGGCGCTGGCACAAACGGCGGACTTCGAAATCGCAATTCTTGATATTAACGTCGGCGGCGAAAGGATCGAGCCGATAGCCGAGATAATCGCCGACCGTCAGCTGCCGTTTATATTTGCCAGTGGCTATGGAGCAGCTGGGCCTGCCGAAAAGTTTCGCAAAAGGCCGATTTTGCAAAAGCCATTCCTTATAGAGCGTCTAGGAAGCGCCATAGAGAAAACCCTCGGGGAAAGGTTCGACTAGTCGATAAGCTCGGCCGCTTCTGGCATTAGCGGAGAGCGTTGTCCCTGCGATCCCGAATGGTTCCCATTCCGACCACTAATTTCCATTCATTATTCTGAAACTAATCGACTGTTCGCGCCTTTCTTCTTTGGAGGGAGGTCGCGTGTGAACCAGCTTTTAAGACCGTTTTTGATCGTATTGGCCGCGATCTACTTTGTGGCGGACGCGGTATTTGTTGCTATCGCCCACCCCATTGCCGCGTGGCTTGCAGATCGGAAGATATTTGCCGGTTTGAAAGCTTGGGTTACATCGCTCGGCCGATATGCGACCCTTGTCCTATTCCTCGTGCCGTTTGTTGTTCTTGAGCCGGCGAAACCAATCGCCGCCTATCTGGCTGCGACCGGCCATTCCTTGGTTGCGCTCGGGGTCTTTGTCTTCAGTGAGATACTCAAACTCGTGGTCGTGGAACGGCTCCTTGCGGTAAGCCGCGATAAGCTTATGTCTTTCGCCGCATTTGCTTGGGCAAATCGGCAGTATCGCCAAGTCATGAGTTGGCTGGAAGAAACCGGCGCGTGGCAAGCAATGCGCCGCCTAAGCGAGACTATCCGACATACTGTCAGAAGTTATCTAATACCCCGAAGGCCGGCTCGGATTTCGTTCGACCGAACGGGTCGTTGATTTTTCGAGGTCCATCGCGAAGCGCCACCGATGTAACCCGGCAGCGAATCTATTGCGGATGGATTTTACAAGGGAGGCTTAAACCTCGGTGTCGCGCCAAGGTCCCGTTAAACAGACACGATCCCTTCATGGCGTCTGTCGCAACGCGAAGTTATGCTTCCTGGGTTGCCCACCAGACGTTTCCAGGTCGGTTCTTTCAAGAAGCTACCAAGCAAGAATTCCAGTCACTAGGGCGAGGCCCAAGCCGGTAACGACTGGAATGGCCGCGAGCGTACCGAGCGTCAGCACGACGAGTTCGTGTTTAGTATCTTGGTCCATATCAAGCTCCTTTCGTTTGGAGGACAACGCCCGACTGTCCGGTAAGTTTCGGTAATTGGGCTTTCGACCACTTGGGCAATCGCCGTTGCCATGTTTCCGTAGGTCGATGTCGACGTAAAACCAAGCCTTTATCCGTCGCCTCAATTAACTCGCTTCACATGGAACGTTCGGTTCCCCCGTCTATTAGCGTGGCGATCGACAAAACGTTTGCCAAGACCGGGACATCCTCATTCCGCTCTCGCGCTGAAGCGCGTATCGATTTTCTCCTGCTTACACTGGGGAATTTTTACAGCCGAGCGAAGCCGTAACATGACTCCCAAACTGGCCGTTCCTCAAACGCCTGAAGACGTCGCGTCCCTGGTGAGCGCCGTAGCATTGGCGGTGCTTGCCGTGATCATTGTGACGGCACTTTACGTCGGCAGAGAGATTTTCGTACCCGTTTCACTTGCGATCCTCTTAAGTTTTGTTCTGGCTGCTCCTGTAAACGCCTTGCAGCGCCTGAAAGTACCGCGAGCAATTGCCGTTGTTGGCGTGGTGCTCTTCGCCTTTGCAATCATTTTCGCGTTAGGCAGCCTGATTGCCACGCAACTAAATCGGCTTGCCGGCGACCTTCCGCGTTATCAGGCGACAATCCAGTCAAAGATCCAGTCTGTCCGAGGGGTTACGGGCGGTAGTTCCACGCTCGAGCGTGCGGCGGGAATGTTGCAGGACTTGGGAAAAGAGCTCGACAAACCAAAGGTGGGGTTGCCGGATAGGCAGGTAACTCCGGGTCTTGGTAATCCGCTTGGAGCACGACCAATCACACCGGTTCCGGTAGAGGTGCTTCAGCCCGACCCAGGAGCATTAGCAAGTTTAAGGTCGCTCATCGCGCCATTGGTCTCGCCGCTTGCGACGACCGGCATCATCGTCATCTTTGTGATCTTCATTCTGATTCAACGCGAGGATCTGCGAAACCGACTGATCCGTCTGGCGGGATCCCATGATTTGCAGCGGACTACGGCGGCGTTGGACGACGCTGCGAGCCGACTAAGCCGGCTGTTTCTTAGTCAGCTTCTAATCAACACTGGTTTCGGGATACTGATTGGCGCGGGACTATGGCTGATCGGAATTCCGAGCGCTGTTCTCTGGGGAATCCTTGGAGCCGTACTCCGATTCGTACCCTACATTGGCTCGGTCATATCAGCGGCGTTCCCTCTTGCGCTTTCAGTCGCTGTTGATCCGGGTTGGTCGATGCTGGGTTGGACTGCTGTCCTGTTCTTCATTGTTGAACCACTAGTCGGTCAAGTTGTTGAGCCGATGGTCTATGGGCGCAGCACGGGCCTGTCACCGGTTGCGGTGGTGGTTTCCGCTACTTTTTGGACGGCTCTATGGGGCCCGATCGGATTGATACTCGCGACCCCATTGACCGTCTGCCTGGTTGTTCTCGGCCGTCATGTCGAGCGACTGGCGTTCCTCGATGTGATGTTTGGCGACCGCCCGGCGCTTTCACCCGCAGAAATATTCTATTAGCGTATGCTGGCTGGCGATCCAACCGAAGCGACCGAAAAAGCCGAAGAGTTTCTTAAAGAGCGTTCGCTGTCTTCTTATTACGATGATGTGGCCATCAAGGGGCTGCAACTCGCGCAGGCCGACCTCGACCGGGATGCCCTTGATCAGATTCGTTTGGCTAGGATTCGCGACACGGTTTTGGAGTTTGTCAACGACCTTTCGGATCAGACCGATCAAGAACCGACAGGCGATCGGCCGACCGCGGACGCGGAAGCCGCCGCGGCTGTTGATTCTGCCGCTAGTGAGCCGGTCTACGCGGATCTGCCAATTTTGCAGAAAGACGAACTTCGGATTGAATGGAACGGTGATAATCCGGTGTTGTGTGTTGCCGGACGAACGGCGCTCGACGAAGCCGCAGCGATCATGTTTGCCCAGCTCTGCAACGTCCATGGACTACACGCCCGCGTCGAGGGGCCGGATGCATTGGCGACTGCGAACATCTTTCGATTAGAAACAGAGGGCGTTATCCTTGTTTGCCTTTCGTACCTTAACGCCACGAATCCTGCGCAGATTCGTTATGCGGTTCGCCGACTTCGCCGTAAACTGCCACGGGCGCAGATCATGGTCGGGTTGTGGACTGGATTGGATACCGCCGAGAGGTCGGCCACGCTAATGGAAAGTTCGAAAGCGGACATGTGGGCTTCGACCCTGCGGGAGGCGATCCGAACCTGCATTGTTTCTGCTCGGCCTGATATCGATGCTTTTGTTCAGCCGGATCTGGACCCTTCTCGGGATGGCCGCGATGCACGGCGCTCCGTCTCTATGTTGTAGGGCCATGGCCAACGAGGAGGCGGGCCCGTTACATCTCGGCTGCACCCGGAACCAAGAACAGGCCAAGGTCTTGACCGGATAAGGAGCCCGGCTCGGGTGTCTTGGAGCGATAATGCGCGACGACCGCCGTCCCGGTTTTCGATATCACCTCAAAGTCCATTCCTTCCGGACGTTGACGGTCATCCTAGCTTGGGTCTTTCTAGCTCTGGCATTCTACCAGGACCCGGAGGTTCTCACCGGCGCACAGCGGTTGATCCAGCGAGGTATCGAATTTGTAGGCGACAACATTCCATCCCCTTGGGGTCCGCGAATAGAGTTCGTTTTTCGGGAGGTGGGCGGCCTAATCTGGCTCCAGATCACGCTATTAGTATTGGTGCTTCGTGTCGCTCTCTCTGCACTCGCAGTGGTCTTTCGTGGCTTTCGGCGCAGGTCGGCGCGCCGGGCGGATGAGATCAGCACGTGAGAACTTGCGACCGATCGGAACGAAAGCGGGCGCCTAGGCCTTATCTGGAATGGCCAACGAAACATTACCAGCGACAGCTTTTAAATCGCCGCCTATCGCTCTCTCTGGTGTCGTTGACTACGAAATGTACACCAAATTTAGAACACAGTTCGACAACGCTTCAGACCAGAACATTATCGTCATAGAACTTTCGACCTTGGGCGGCGATCCAGAAGTAGCGCGGATGATGGGTGAAGACGTTCGCTTTGCGAGCGAAATGGAGCCGGCCAGACGATTTGTCTTTCTTGGCAAAGCGGCTATCTATTCAGCAGGCGTGACTTTCATGAGTTTCTTCGCGAAAGAAAACCGCTATCTAGCGCGCGGCACTCGCTTAATGATCCACGAGCGGAAACTGTCCAAGCAACTGGTCATCGATGGGCCTCTGACAACCTGCGTCGCGGTGGTCAAAGCGACATTAAACGAAATAGAATGCTCGATAGCCATTCAAAACGAGGGATTCCAAAATCTCGTTCTCGGTTCGAGCGTCACGCTTGATGACGTACTGAAAAAGGCTCCCTCAAATTGGTACCTGGAAGCTCAGGAAGCGAAAAGCCTCGGATTGGTTGAAGCTGTCTTGTGACCCCTGTCTAATAGCCAATCGGAGAATCTTGGATTCGCTTCAGCGTGAATTCCGCCTTGGAGAGCACGCGAATTGTCCGATCAGGCGGACCGGCTCTGGCAGGCTGTAATCGGCTTCGTCTAAGACGTGAAAGCGGCCTGATTACCCTGCGCAACGGTAAAAACGGGCACGAAACGAATGCCTGGTAGTTTGCGTAAAATCCCTGTTATCCGCTTAGAATTCCCTGTTCTTCAGAAAAATTTCCCTGATAGCTTGCTTAGGGAATCCTTCGAAAAGTCCCTGCGGCACTGCGGTTTCTTGCTCTACGGGTGCCGATTAAAGGCCAAAAATCGTGGTTTTCCCTGTAAAATTCCCTGTTTGCAGGGAATTTGGCTGGAGACTGGTGCGATGTGCACTGCGTCGCCAGCCAACTAGTCACTCAACTTAAGATAGTTTACAATTTCGCCACGGAATCCCTTTAAAATAAGGGACTTGCGGCATTATGGCTCGCCCATTTTGTCTCTGCAAGTGCACTACTTTAGCGAGAATCTCTCGAAAGTCTCCGGCCTGTGACGGGAATATTCCCGTTTTTCGGAGACTTCGGGCAGAGACTTTTTCGATAAGCACTGCGAGGTAGAGGTTGGAGTCGAAGTTGTGTCTCCTAATTCCGCTTCCGTCGCACATTCTCGTGGCCGGGTGGCTCCCCTCAGCGTCGATCATCTGGTCTCTGAACGCGGCTTCCGGCTGCCTGCAGCAGACCAAAAGCAGACAGTTAATCTCTCACCGGTTCAGTTTAAGCAGGAAGCACTCCCGCTTCAGGTCGTGAGCGCCCTGTCCAAGTCTGGCCTGGAACCCTCGCGGTTAGAGTTGGAAATTACAGAAACGGTTCTGTTGAAAGATACCGAGAGCACTCAGGCCACGCTACGGCAGCTCAGGGACATCGGAGTCAAGATCGCTCTCGACGACTTCGGAACCGGCTATTCCAGCTTGAGTTACCTCAGCCGCTTCCAATTCGACAAAATCAAAATTGATCGCTCGTTTGTCAACGATATGAGTACGCGAACTGATGCCTTATCCATCGTTCGGGCGATCACTACGCTCGGCGCGGATTTGGGCATGACGGTCACGGCAGAAGGCGTCGAATCGAAAGAACAGTTAGCTCGCCTTCGCGCCGTCCAATGTACAGAAGTTCAAGGATTCCTCTTTAGCAAGCCGCGAGCCGCAAGAGACCTAACTGAATTTTTAGATGGCTCCAAGTTGCGCGGAGCGGCGTGAAGAAACTGGCTGTACGACGAGGGGAAAAAATGATGGTGTTCCTTTGTCGCATGTCTCTTGTCGACACGAAACGGACCAACCGGGTCGGTGTGTTGACGTCCGTTGGTCGGGTAGACAGGAAAGCGGTACACGCCGGTGCAGCATTTCGTTGATATTGCCCGGCTGGATGTTCTCGCTGGATGTGGAAGGGAAGTGAGCTATCGCTGCAGCTGATGGACCGACGTAATGCTCTCGCCCCGATAGAAGCGTGCGCTCTCTGCGGATTGGAAAAAGCCGTGGTTGCGTTGGAAGCGAATTCGCGGAACGGGGCTTTTATGGAATGGCCGGTTCCGGTCGATCGGAACTAAAGGCGCTGATCTGCTCCTCGGAGACGGAAATGTCGTCTCAGCTACGCAGCCAGGTCCGACGTCAATAATTACAGGAAGACTGTGATAGCGGTGGATTCGTCCGCTACGGCGTTTTTCCCGAGATTTGATCCCGTTGCCCCGCGGCAGGTAGCGCTTAAGCTCCCGTCCGCGCGTAACCGCCTGAGCCTTGGAATCGAGTGCGACCTTTATTCGAAAGCCCGTTGCGTCCGGCCACGTGCCCGGATCGTCAACCGGCCGCTGGCATCTTGGAACTAAGCAACCCCCTTCGCATTAACTAGCAGGAAATGGAATCTTGCGAAGCGGGACAGTTTCCATCGCGGTCTTGCGGAGTAACGCCCGTCGGGCCGCGTTGTCTTTGGAGCATCATCCTTAGGGGTGAATTGGAGTAAAGATGCGTGACCCAACTGAGGAAGAGATTCGCGCGCGCGCTTTTAAGCTTTGGGAGGCCGCGGGAAGCCCATCTGATCGCGAGCAGGAATTTTGGTTTCTTGCCGAGCGCGAACTCAAAACCAGCACGACAGACACGACGCCTGCAAAGAATCCAGATGAGGTATCGAGTACTTTCCTCGAATAATTCCATTCAGAACGACAACCCCTAGACTATCGCGTGATTCGCGGCGCTGGTCGCGCCGCGATGGTCCCGAATAGAGCAGCCGTCGCTGCAGGCGTTCTTCCGAACGCTCTGGCGGACACGCACTTAGAAAGGCTTGCGCCGTCCGCTCCGAGTGCCGATGGGGTAAACTCGTGGGAAACCGACGGAACCGGATGAATTGGGAGGCATTCTCAGTACGACGAACCTGACGCGCCACGGTCAAGCTTCATAAAGGCGCAAAGGAAACGCTCATAAGCGATGAAGTACCGCCGCCTCCGTTCATCTATGACCGGCTCGACCCGGAGCGGGCGGGGCATGAAGAAAGTTAAAAGTGACGTGTGCTCAGCTTAGATGTTCGTAGGCGAGAGTTCATCCGTTCGATGTAATCCCTGGCGTCAGCGATAGCCGCCTCCGGCGTGGGCCAGCGAAGCCAATGTTCAAAATCTCAAACAAAAAGCTGTCGATCGAACACAGCCTGGCGATCGAGCCGCCGAAAGCGAGCGTGCCAAAGAGCGCGCCCAAGTTCGAATGTCTCAATTTCGAAATTCCCGTGGTTACCCAAGGCTTGCTCCGCTCGACGAGAGCGACGTGATATCGGAGGCAAGCGTTTTCGTCGGTATGAAAGTGCACATACTAGAGCAGCGGGGTTCCAGATTGCCTTGATCGAAGCGGAACGCTACTACCGTCGACGCGCTAACATGACGCCAAGCAGAAAAGCGACCGCAAGCGAACCGAGGGGCGCTTGGCGTGTCAATCTTGTCAGCCGATCGAGCGGCCGACCTAGCCGTCAACCTTCGTCGATGGCACTCGCAATGCTTTCGGAGGTTGCCTGGACGGCTTCTGTGGCACCACGCACGGCCTCCGCCGCCTTGTCGAGCATCCTTCCGGAATCGTTTTCATCTGAGGTCATTTGTGCCTCCACCGACAATGGCGACCAATCGCCGGCGCGATCGGTTGTTCCTACAAAGCACACTTCTTTCGGGTGGGCGCTCACCACCACCTTTTGTGTATCTCTGCCCCCGACGAACGGTTATACCGGCTTTAGACGCTCGTGACGGGGTAGGTAAGTGTCGGAATCGGTTAAGTTAATCGTAGACAGCTACGTGAGCCTGAAAGATCGTATGGCGCTTGAAGAGATGCGTCGGCATCGGCAGAGGCTCAAGGGCGATCTGCGGCAGAAGGTCGGTGGCTATTTCGATGTGGGCGGCTCGTTGAGGCTGTTAGATGAGGATCTGAGGGTGATCGAAGAGGGCTTCGCTAGGTTGCAGGCTTAAATCTGTAGCCCACCGGAGCATTTCGAACGAAAGCCGCGTTCGAAGCCTCGAAGAGACGGCTGGTTGGCAGCCGGAAGGATAGTCGCGCCTCTCACGATAACGGAGAGAGAAATGTCCAGCCCCCAAGACACACATATTTCGATACCCGATACCAAAGCCAGCAAAAGGGCAGTCTGACCGTCGCCGCGGTCGACCTGCTGGCGCGCCAGGTCCGTCAAAAAAAGACTCTCGGTTCGCAGCGCTTTCTGCAATTCGCCATCCGCGCGGTCTCTCTGCCTTTCCGCCAACACCGAATTCTGTTGGGCGATCGCCCGCTCAACCTCTGCGTCGTTCCGGGCCAGCGCCGACTGTCGCGCCTGCCAGCCCGCCAAAGCTGCCACCATTGCCAGCAAAACCGTGGCGGCGATGCTTCCGATCTGGATCTTTCGCCGTAGCCGCTCGCGCCGCGTTATTTCCGCTTCGGCGTAAGCTTCGCTCTGCTGAATAAATGTTCGCTCGGCTTCACTGAGTTGCCGCGGCTTGCGGATCAACCAGGCTTTCGCTCGCGTAAGCTTGAGGCCCGATAGCAATGCGTCGGCTTTTTGGCTCTCCGGCGTCAATTGCCAATCCCGGAGATCCCGCACCAACTGCTCTTTTCCGACAAGGAATTCCCGTTCCTCGTCAAGCCAACCGCGCAACCGCGGCCACTTTCGCAACAGTGCCTCGTGCACGACCTCGATCTGACGGCTCTCGCCATCCTGCCGGATAACCAGGAGTCGCGCTCGTGCAAGCCTTTCCAAAATCGGTTGGGCCGTGGCGGGCAACTGGTCAAGCTGTGCCGGCTGTCGGACATATTCACCTTCGGCATTGACCCGTACCATCGCCGGCACGAAGGCTTCTTTCAATGATACTAGGTCGTCGTCGGAAAGTTTCGCTTCGCTCAAAACCTCATCGGCGCGCCGGCGGACGGCGTTCTCCAGCGGACTAAGTCCCTGGCTTTCGTCGCCGAGCGCGCGATATTCAGCGAGAGAAAGATGGTTGGTGTTGCCAAAGAGGTCGTAAAGCTGCCTCAAGGCAAACGCGAGCAACGGCAATGCGTCGTCCGTTGCAGCGTCTTTTGCGGCCGTCGCGATCAGCGCATCGTCTATCGCCAGTCCAACGACCCGTGCCGGCCCGGCGATGATTTGCGGTACCCGGTCAATCGGCATGGGCTTGAGGGAAAACTCTTCAACTGAAGCCATCAGCCCTTCGGCCTGTTGCAGTTGGCCGAGATAGTCCGATCGGATATTCAATAGCGCCAGAAACGGCAGCCGCTCGCCAAGCATGTTATTAAGCAGCGCAAAAAATCGCCTGGCTTCGTCTCGTTCGGCGGTTCCGAACAGTTCTTCGCCCTGATCGATGGAAATCAGAATCTGCGCTTCGTTGCTGCCGTGCGCCGCCCGAAGATCGCGCGCAAGATCCGAAAACGCTTGCGAAGGGTTCGGACCCGAGAGCCGGTCACGCCATTCCCTCCAGTCCGCGGGCCTGGCAAGCCCCAGCGCGAACGCCTGGGCAAGTTCATCAACAGGATAAAACTGCGGTCTGAACGGCGGCACAATAATCCAGTTGCGATTGTCACGCTTGAGTCGGGGCAGTATTCCCGCGCGCGTCAACGACGATTTACCCGATCCCGACGCACCGAGTAACGCCACAAGCTTTGCGCCGCCCTGTGCTCGCCGAGCGTTGAGCCGCTCGATCAATCGGCGGATATCGTCCCCGCGGCCAAAATAGATCGCAGCGTCAGCTTCGTCGTAGGCAAGCAACCCCGGGAAGGGGGGACGCGTCCTGTCCCAGGCGAATTCGCCATGCGCATCAAGCGCGATACGTGTAAGCTCCGCCGAGAGTCGCTCGAGGCCGCCTTCGCGATCCTTGCGCAAATCAAGGTGTTGAATGTCGGGAGCGATATAAGTTTCGCCTTCAGGACTTACAATCAGCAGGAAGATCGCCTTACCCAATGCGCGCGCCTGGGTATATTCTGCGAAACACCATTTACTGGCGAACCAGTTGGCGGAGAGGATGAGGAGGATGGCCTCCGAGCGCGCCACTTCCCGGTAAAGCGTTCGCTCCCAATCGGCTCCTGGGGGAATGCCGGCAAAGTTGTCAAAATCGAGAAACGCAGTGTCGAATCCCTGTTCGCGCAGCCATGCCAGCAAGCTGGCAGCTTCTTCGCCATCCTTGCTTGCGTGGCTAATAAATACCCGTACCATTTCCGTATTCTTATGCGCTTTCGGAGCTTTCTCAAATAACGCGCTGCAAAGCGGAAGTCCGTCAAGCGTTATCCATCAATCTGACGCCAGCGTCTGACGCATCTTGCAATCCGGCCATCCCGGCGGGAGTTTCTCATAACTCTTGAGCGATTGAAATGCTGTAGAGCAAAGCCATAGCGGGTTGCGGTGTTGGGTTTGGTGCCAACACCAGGAAGAGCGCAGCCTATTTCAGGGCTCTTTTGGGAGCGGGTTTGGCACCTAACACTCGTTTCGGCGCGGCGAATAGCGAGCGGGCCCGCATTTCGACTTCCGAAATTGTGAAGGTTTTCGGATGCCGGCCCCATGACGGAGGCGCGGCGGACACCGGGGGTGGCGTCCGCAAACCTCCAAGGGAGGAAACCGCGGGAGGTGTGC
>JBEKZZ010000064.1:0-23158 GCA_049509335.1 Bradyrhizobium sp.
TCAAGCGCGAACGCCTGTCCGACGTCGTCGATGACACCGCCTGCGGGTCGGCATCCGACACGTCTATCAAGCGTTGGCGTGAAACATTGCCGAATGGCGCGAGCTACGAGACGCTCGACTGCGTTGACAACAGCTTTCTCGACAATACGCCTGTTTTTACGGTTCCGGATCGCCTTTTCTTTGTGCTGGGCGATAACCGGGACAATTCGACCGACAGCCGCCTATCGTCGTTCGGGCCCATTCCTTTTGAGAACCTGATCGGGCGCGTCAGCTTGATCTTCTTCTCTATTCACACCGATCGGATCGGCCAGGTGGTGCGGTAAGAGGCGTGCACCGTGGTGCGTCGATGGATGTGCCGCCTCTGTGGCTTGAAAACCACAACAGATCCGGAAGATAAAAAATCGGAAAAACAAACTTGCCACTGCAAGGTGTTTCCATTATCAGCACGCTCCTTCGCTTTGGCCATGGGTTCAGGCTCGTTGAGATCCTGACTGGCGCGGGCCGGCTTTTCGGTTTCGTGTTCCGCCGAAGTGAGGACGTAGGATGTAGCTCATGGAGAGCGTCGGCTTGAAAGCCGAAGGTATCGGTTCGATTCCGGTCTCTTGCACAGCTAAAGGATAGCTCAGTGGTAGAGCAGATGACTTTTATTCATCGTGACGCGGGTTCGAATCCCGTTCCAACGCGCCGGGTCAGCCTGAAAA
Source organism: Bradyrhizobium sp. (assembly GCA_049509335.1). Lineage (GTDB taxonomy): Bacteria > Pseudomonadota > Alphaproteobacteria > Rhizobiales > Xanthobacteraceae > Bradyrhizobium. Next base: position 702 of record JBEKZZ010000064.1, read on the forward strand.
ACTGACTCCCATTGAAGGGGACCGGACGCGCGCTTCAGTCGCAGTCCGGCCGTTTCGCCCAAAAGGCCTTTCGTCCGAACTTTTGACACTGGGAGACCGGCTTTGCGCCGCGGCAGATACCGCTTGCGCTGATGCCGGGAGCTCCGCTCGGCCGCTCGACAACTGTCGGGCGATCGCGCGCGTGCGCCCGACATCATGCAAGCTCAAGCCACGGTCCGCCGAACTCGCAGGAAGCGTCGTCCGCGTCCTCACGTCCTTTGCCAACGAAACCCGCTTTCCGGCCTTGAGCGGCCGGAGGGCAAACGAAGGAGGCATGCCATGACCTGGCATTTCTTGACGAGGACCATGACTGTGAAGGACGGCGAGCGTGCCCTGGTTTCGCGCAGCGGCCGGCTCGAGCGGGTGCTCGCGCCTGGACGTCACCGGCTGTTCGATCCTTTCAACCGCTTGACTGCCGAGACGTTCAGCGTGGTTCGTGCGGAATTTTCCGCCGAACGCTACGCGGTGCTGAAGGCTGCGCGGCCCGATCTTGCCGCGGAGCTGTTCGAGGCGATCGAGACGAAGGCGAACGAGATCGCCATTGTCAGCCTCGACGGCCGTCCCGTGCAGTTGATGACGCCCTGGCAGGTGCGTGTCTACTGGAAGGTAGCAACGCGTGTCGAGGTAGAACGCATCGATGTCGCTGAAGACCCTCGGGTCGAAGCGCGTCACCTCGCGATGGTCGAGCGCAACCGCGCGACCGTCATCACCGAGGCGGTGGTCGAGAACCACGAGGCGGGTCTGCTCTATCTCGATGGGCGGCTCACCGAGCGGCTCGCGCCCGGCCGGCACGCCTTCTGGATCGCCAACCGCAAGATCGAGGTCAAGCGCCTCGATTTGCGGCCTCAGGCGGTCGAGATCACGGCGCAGGAGATGCTGACCAAGGATCGCATCGCACTGCGCGTGACGCTGACGGCGTTCCGCCGGATCGTCGATCCCGAGCGGGTCGTGGCGACGGTGCCTGACCTGGATGCGCGGCTGTACCGCCTGGTGCAGTTCGCGATCCGAGAGGCGGTCGCCGGCCGCACGCTCGACGAGGTGCTGTCGGCGAAGGCCGAGCTCGATGCCGAGCTGCGCGACTACGTGCGTGCGCGTGTCGTGGACTCCGGCGTCGACGTCACGGAGCTTGGCGTAAAGGACGTCATCCTGCCCGGCGAGATCCGTGAACTCGTCAACAAGGTGGTGGAAGCGGAGCGGGTCGCCAAGGCAAACCTGATCCGCCGGCAGGAAGAGACCGCGGCGACGCGTTCGCTTCTGAACACTGCCCGCCTGATGGAGGAGAACCCTCTGCTCTTGCGGCTCAAGGAACTGGAGTCGCTGGAGCGGCTGGTTGAGAAGGTCGGCCGCATCGACCTGCACGCAGGTGAAGGGCAGGGCTTCGACGCACTGCTCAACCGCCTGGTGCGGATCAAGCAGGACGCCTGACGACAACAAGGAGGGCCGCCCATGGGCGGCTCTCCAGGTTGTCTTGCCGCGCAAGACCGGCGTCGGTTTATGCCGCCATCCAAGTAGTCGCCTTCGATATTAACGCTTTGATAACCGATATTGCTAACGGGAACTCCACGCTCGGATTTTATCTTGGCCCGGCGGGGAGCGAAAACAATGCTGAAAATCAGCAAAAATTCTGTCGGTCGAATGGGTGCCGTCGATGCCGGCGTGTTAGCCGACAGCGAGTTACCTGACCGACGCAATCCAATTTTCTGGCTCGTTATTTGCGGCATTCTGCTGATTGCCGCCATTGCGATCGGTACCGCCGTCATGGTCCGCAATTCCCGCGACCACGCGATCGAGAGCAGCAACCGCGAATTGGAAAATACCGTCTTGTTGCTTGCCCGTCACTTTGACCAGCAACTGGACGATGCCGAGGTACCGTTAGTCGACCTCATCGAACAAATACATCAGGCCGGAATCGCATCTACAGACGATTTCAGGCGCCAGATGTCCACTCCCGAAACGCACCTGCTGTTGAAGCAAAAAGTCAGCCGCGTATCCAAGCTCGCCGGCATCAATATCTATGATGCAGAGGGAGTCCTGATCGATTCATCGGAAGTTGAAACCGTTCCGAACGTCAGGATCGACGACCGCGCTTATTTCAAATCTCTCAAGTCCAGCCCGGACGCCTCGCAGCTCGAGATCGAACTGGTCCGCAGCCGCTTTTCCGGCCAATGGAGAACCCTCATCGCCCGCAAGGTGATCGGACCGGACGGCCGGTTCCTCGGCGTCGTTTCGCGAGCCATCGCGCCGGCAAAGTTCGAGGAGTTCTTTTCCGCAGTCGCGCTCGGAAGAGATGCCGCGATTGTCTTACACCATCATGATGGGGTTCTGCTGGCGCGCTATCCTCACGTCGAAGAGGTTATCGGCAGGAATTTCAAGGAAGGTTCAACACCGCAGGCAGCCCTGCTGAGCCTGGATCACGGCACCGCCCGGTTGATCAGCCCAGTTGACGGCACGGAACGACTGGTAGCCGTGCAGAGCCTCGCCCGGTTTCCGCTCACGGTCGTGGCGACAATCACCGTGGAGTCCGCTCTCGCCGAATGGCGTGCCCAAACCAAATTCCTGGTGATAGCGGCGAGTCTTTCGGCGATCATTGCCGCTGTTATTCTCATGATGATCGTTCGGCGGCTGTCGTGGCAGCACCAATCATCCCAGAACCGGGTGAAGCTGGAAAAGCAGCGCCTCGATACCGCCGTCGAAAATATGTCGCAAGGCTTGACGTTGTTCGATCGATTCAGGCGGCTCGTCGTCTGCAACCAGCGATATCTCGATATGTACAGGCTGTCGCCCGACGTGGTGAAACCGGGTTGCCATCTTCGTGATCTGATAGCCCATCGAAACGAGTTGGGATTGGTTCAGGTTGAGGTCGACGAATACTGTACCCGAATTTTGGAACACGCTGCGCGCGGGGAGACGGTCACCCTGCAATCCACAGAAGGACATTCAATTCAAATCACGCACCGGCCCCTGTCCGATGGAGGGTGGGTCGCCACCCACGAAGATATCACCGAACGGACGCGCCAGGAAAAGGAAGTCCTTCAGCAGGCCAACGAACTCGCGCGCATTAACCTGCAATTTGACGCCGCACTGAGCAACATGACGCAGGGGCTTTGCATGTTCGATGGCGAGAAGCGGCTCGTCGTGTGGAATGAACGCTATGCCGAGTTGTACAAGTTGCCGCCGGAGCTGTTAAAAATCGGAACGCCTCACGCGTCCATTATTGCCGATCGAATCTCTCGCGGCCTTCTCAGAGGAGAGACGAACAAATCCGCGGCCAGGAAAAAGATTACGTTGTTGAATCAGCTCCCGCGGGATACGGCATCGTGCCGGGTCGACGAATTTTCCGATGGGCGCTTCATACTTGTTACCCGACAGCCAATGGATGACGGCGGGTGGCTGGCAACGCACGAAGACATCACCGAACGGCGGCGGGCGGAGGCCGAGATCATCCATCTGGCGCGCCACGACGCGCTGACGGGTCTTCCGAACCGCGCGGAGTTCAACGTGAGGCTCGACGCCGCGAGCAAGCGGTTGAAGGGGAGCGCCGGCGCGATCACCGTGATGATGATCGATCTCGACAAATTCAAGGACGTCAACGATACGCTGGGGCACCCGGCCGGAGACAAATTGCTGATCGAGGTCGGGAAGCGTTTGCAGTCCACTGTTCGCGAAACCGACGTGCTGGCACGATTGGGCGGCGACGAATTTGCCATCATTCAGGAAAGCGCGTCTGACCAGCACGAGGCGGCCATTGCGCTTGCGCTTCGGATCGTCGACGCCATTTCCCGGCCGTTTGATCTGAACGGCAATCGAGCGAGCCTGGGGGTCAGCATCGGTATTGTTTTGGCCCCCGAACATGACGCCGACCCCGAGGGACTCCTGAAGCGGGCGGATCTCGCGCTCTACGACGCCAAGGCGAGCGGACGTAACGATTTCCGGTTTTTCCGGAGCGAGCTTCTCGAGGTTGCCGACACGCAGCGCGCGGCGGAGAACGAACTGCGGGCCGCTATCGCGCGGGAAGAATTCGAGTTGCATTACCAGCCTGTCGTGGATGCGAAGACGCGAACGCTTGGCGGTGTTGAGGCTCTGGTCCGATGGCGCCACCCAACCAAGGGCCTGGTTGGGCCGGACAAGTTCGTTCCGCTGGCGGAATCAACGGGCCTTATCGCGCCTCTCGGCGAATGGATCTTGCGGCGGGCTTGCGCGGACGCGGCTTCCTGGCCTTCGCATGTCAAGTTGGCCATCAATATCTCGGCCATTCAGTTCAAGAAGGACAATCTCTTTGAGATCATCCTGTCGACGCTGGTGGAGACGGGTTTTGCGCCGGGACGGCTGGAGCTCGAGATCACGGAAACCTCGCTTCTTGAAAACCAGGAAGCCCATCTGACCACCATCCGCCAGCTCAAAAATCTCGGGATATCGATGGCGCTCGATGATTTTGGCACCGGCTATTCCTCCGTCAATTATCTGGCGAACTTTCCGTTCGACAAGATCAAGATCGACAAGTCGTTCACCCAAGGCGTCCTCGATCGCCGCGACTGCAAGGCCGTCGTCGCTTCGACGCTCGCGCTCGCGCAAGGCCTGGGCACCGTGACGACCGCTGAAGGGGTCGAGACGGAAGAGCAACTCGAATACATGCGCGCCGCCGGCGTCGACCTGGTGCAGGGCTATCTGTTCGGCCGGCCGGTGCCGATCTCCCAGCTCGACCTCTACGCCACGCTCGCGCCCGAGGAAAAGGTGGCGTAGTCGGAGCGAAAGACCCCGCCGCTCTTCGTGTTCGAATGTCAAACAGCTAGTCCGTCATTGCGAGTCAATGGGTCGCGCGAATGCGCGGCCGATGACAGGCTCCGCGAAGCAATCCAGATTTAAGAAAAGACTGGATTGCTTCGTCGCTTTTGCTCCTCGTAATGACGCCGCAACGGCAGACGCAACCGCGCCATCCCGCGGCACAAACGCGCCCGAGTCATCAGACAAACCCTCTGGCAGGAGAGGGCGCAGGGAATGCCGGGTGCTCAGCTGGCACCCGCAGCCTCGCGTGCAAAAGTAGAAAGCACACGAGTTAGTCACCACAGGCACGCCGAACATTCCGGCATTCCCTGCGCGATGGTTTACGGCTTACTTCGTGATCTCCCTGGTGATCGGGCTTTGTTGCCACCATCCCCGCCGGGATGCGCCAGGCATCACCGGCCGGTTGACGTCAGCGTCGAGACGTCAGGACCACACGACTTCGCCGTCCGCTGCCATGTCGTTCGTCTTGTCGACATCACCGCGTCCATCGCATCCCGCAGCCCAACACATCGTGACGATCGCGAAGCGCCCCTCTCATCGGGCACGGGACGGCGCGAGGGTATAGAGATGATTTGCCCGACGGGCAGAGCGAAATATTTTTGCGGGGAGGGGTGGACAGTAGAATCAGCGTTGATTGAGCTTGAGGAATTCGACTTTTGACGCGAAGTTCGCGTAGGCTAATCTATTCTCGTGCCGCGCGGCCTTATTGCGATGACCGTGATCTAAGACGCTCCCGCGCGCGCCTGGGTCCAGATCGCGATCGGGTGCTCAAGCCCTCGAATCTTCTGTGGGGCTTGCGCAACCAGTGACCGAAACGCCGCATCGGTGCTGCCGAGTTCTGTCCGGGCGCGCTTGACGAGATCATCGCTCGCAACCATTTCGCAGTCGAGCCCGCGGGTCAAAGCTTCCAGCCGGCTTGCGGCGTTCACGGTCGAACCGATCACCGCAAATTCGAGGCAAGTCAGCCCGATGTCGCCGAGCACGACCGGTCCGTAGTGCAAGCCAAAACTGACGCGGATTGGAGCCTCGCCGGCCGCCTTGCGTTCGCCGTTCCACTGATCCACCGCCGCGATCATGGCCCGGGCACAGCGTAGCGCGTTGCTGGCGTCGGCCTCTCCCACGAAAGGCGTGCCGAAAGTCGCCATCAATCCGTCACCGAGGTGTTTGTCGAGCGTTCCGCTGTGGCGGAACACTTCCTGCTCCATCAGCGCATGGAATTCGCGCAAGGTGCGCACAACTTCTTCTGGCGTACGTCCGTCGGCATAGGCAGTGAAGCCGACGATGTCGACGAACAGCACCGCGACGTTTTGTGTCCGTACCTGCTTCAGCGGTTCGTCGTGCCTGGACAATTCCTCCACCACGTTGGGCGAGAAATAGCGCGCGAGGTTGCCGCGTTCGCGTTCCACCGCGGCATGGCGGATCAACAGATCATTGCCGCGGCGGACCGCGACGGCGAGTGTCACCGCGACAGTCATGAACACCACGATCTCCTGGATGCGCACATTGAACGCGATCGAATCGGGCGAGATGATCTGGAACAACCTTTGATCGCCGCCTGTCGCCGTTGCGATGCGAGCGGTCAGCTCGGGAGCGCGATCGGGCTGCCACCACACCCAGATCATGCCGATCACCCAAAGAGCCGAGGTCCACGTGCCGACAGCGATGACTGTGCGCCAGGAATAGGCCAGTGTCGCGCCCGACAGCAGTACGAAGAAGTAGATGAAGTTGCCGAGATGGTATTGCATCGCCACCGGCCAGTGGGACGAGCCGAAGGGATTCGGTACGACGATGACGACTGTCAGCAGCGCGAGGTCGCAGAACAACAGCGCAAGCTCCGGCCGCGACACGCCGACGCGGCCCACTTTGACATGACCCCAGCCGATCAGCGCGAACAGTCCAAGCAGCGCCACATAGTAAAGCTGCTCCCAGGCCGGATAGAGGATCGGCAACAGGCAGGCAATGACGATCAGCGCGACATATCGCGCCCGCACCGCCAGCTGGAGGCCCTCCTGTTTGGCCACGGCGAGCGTTGCCAGCGCGAAGTGAACAGTATCGGTTTCGGTGTCGCGCCGGCTGCGCAAGCGTGGCAATGCGGCGGGCAAGTCCAACGGCTCGACGAACGTGGTCACGGCGCGATCTCCTCGAATGGAGGGTGGCAGCACGGCTACCCGATTTGCGTCACCCTAAGAGAAGGGCGATGTACCATTTTAGTGCAGGCTGCCCTCAACTAAAACCCCGGCATCGTTGCCGGGGCTTTGCGTTTCGTACTCGCTTGTGCGAGATTTCAGGATCAGCGGCGTATCGCTTTCCAGCTGGCGCCGCGCCCGGGACAAGGCTGGGTCAGAAGTCCACGCAGTGCCCGGAGGTGTCGCGGGGCCGGCGTTCAATTCAAAGCGCGAGACCTCTGTCTCATCGCGTTGTTTTCGAGATACGCGACCCCGCTTGGGGCGGGGGTACGCATGAATTCAGCGACAAAGGCGCGCCCGATGTCGTCCTGCTCAATCGTGCCAAAAGGTCCTGGAACGAGACGTCCCAACCAAGCCAGATAGTTCGGCGTATGAGCATTGCCCGCGATAATGCCGGGGCGAAAGATCGTGAGACGTTGGAAACCGATTTCCCGAACCGTCTCTTCTTTCAATCCCATCACCCGCGCATAGCGAATTCTGCTTTTCACGCTGCTTCCCGCCGCCGAGAGCAAGGAAAACTGTGTGATGCCTCCCAACTTGCAACCGCGAGCGAAGCCACCGACCACACCAATTTCCAGAGCCTTTAACTGCTCTTCGCTCCACTTCATGCTGCCTTGGCCGACGCCAACGCAGGATGCGCCATAGACCGGGCTGCCTTGCGCGACCACGCTCTGCACAAGCTTTGTCACTTCGGCTGGAAACTGGGTCACAGTCGTATCCAGGACCACCCCCCGCACGCGAGCATCAGCCGTCTTTGAAATCGCCCGGCGATTGACCATCACCACTTCAACGCAGGCGGGTTCCGCGGCCAGCGCGCGGACCACCGCAGCTCCCACCTGTCCCGTGCCGCCAATGATCAAGGCGCGAAATGCCATTGGACCTCGTCCCGAATGCGCCGGAGCATCGCATCCAGGCAGCACCCCGTCACGGTTTTTGTGCATTTTGAGCGGGGCTGTCCATCAACAAAAAGGGCGCGGTTTGCACCGCGCCCTTCGGTTGAGCGCAGCGACAGTGCGACGTCACCGGTCGTCAAAATCGAGGTGAGGAGGCTGTCGAAGCGTGGCGCAAGGCCAGGTGGGAGCCGCATGAGGACGGCAGATGGGCTTCCCGGCATCGACGGTCTCGCGTGCCGCAAAGGCCAATAACCTGGCGTCCCTTGCCGAAATTCCCAGCGCATGCGCCGCGGACGAACGGAAGAGCGGGCCGTGCTCGTCGTCCATCTCCGCGAACAACCTTTCGGGGTCGACGCCTGTGATCTTGTAGAAGATCACGAGTGCGTCGAGATAGACGCCATAGCTGGAGGGATGATAGCCGATCGGGGTGGTGCAGCACGCCAGCAACGGGTTGCTGTCCCAAAGATCGACCTGATGACGGGGATGGTGCGGCAAGTAGGGGTTCTCGACCGCAATGCCGAGATTGATGGCGCTCACCCAGGCATCGCCGCCGAGTGCGACGTCGACGTGGGAGCCGTTGGGGTTGGCGGCGTTGTATGTGCTTGCTTCGCCCTCATAGGCGTTGTGCAGATCCGACGCCATCTGGCCGAGCGGATCGGTGGCGCCCACATAAGGGGCGAACTCCGGATTGCCGCCATTCTGCGCGACCGTGCTGCTACCGAAGATCGGCGCGTCCGGATTGCTGCTGGTGAAGCCGTAGGAGGCCATCGGCTGGGTCTCATAGAGGGTTATGGCTGCATTCTTCTTGCCCGCCGCCGCATCGGCAGCCTGAATGTCGGCAATCAGGCCGGCGACGCCCGACTGAAACCCCGTCGGCGAGCCGCGCGTCGGCACACCCTGTCCGTTGACCGTGACCGTGGTCGGTAGCGGCCGGAAGCTCTGGTCGTGCATGACGACATGATCCCATTTGGCGCTGGCGATCAGCGGCAGCATATTGGCTTCGTTGCCCTTGTTGCTGAGATAGCCTGACAGTGTCGCGCTGCTGACGGCCACCAAGGACACGTTGTAGTGCAGACCGGCCTCCCTGGTGAATTGCAGGAAGACGCCGGCGACGCCGCCGAACGGCCCGACTTCCGTGTACTGCGCCGATGGATTGGCTTGCAGATAAGCGAGCTGCGCCAGCAGATTGCTTCCGGGAGTATTGGCCGCCGTCGGGTTCACGGCGGCGACGGCCTCGGCGCCCGACGTGCACATTCCCGCCGCCGTCAGCGACGGACACAACAGGTCATGGACGAGGTTGTTGTTCGCAGAGTTTCCGGGGCCGGCATTGTAGTTCAGCGCGGGATCGTAGCGTCCGTGCGTAAAGCTGTTGCCGACGAACAGGACTTCCACCGGATTGGCAGAATGCTGAGCTGCGGCGGGACCGGCTGCGAGAGCCATCGCGACGGCCACTGTGCCGGCGAGCAGCCATCGAGGCTGTAACATCCCGCGATGCGTGTTGATCTGGATTAGGCCTGCGCCAATACCGGCGCGCCTCTGGCGGCTTCCCATTGCTATCCTCCCAGCCTGTCGCCGCCGTTCGATCGGCAGCGGTGTTTGAGGTTCAGTTACGAACCGGCATCGCGATCAGACCAGCAGGGAAACAAATTGTAAAATATATCGAAAACCCCTATGCCATACATAAAAGATATGTCTGGAGCATCGCGTGGAACTGCGTCATCTCCGTTATTTCCTCGCCGTCGCGGAAGAGCGGCACATCACGCGCGCGGCGGCCCGGCTCGGCTTGAAGCAGCCTCCGCTCAGCCAGCAAATCCGCGCATTGGAGAAGGAGCTCGGCACCGCACTGTTCACGCGTCTTCCGCGCGGCGTCGCGTTGACTTCCGCGGGCGAGGGGCTACTGGAGGACGCGCGCGCGTTGCTGAGCGGCGTCGAGCGCGCCGCATCGCGGGCGCGCGCGGCGGCCATGGGACAACCCGGCCGCATCTCGATCGGGCTGACCACCGCGGCCGCGCTGCACCCCGGTGTCACGCGCGCGTTGCGCGCCTTTGCCGGTCGTCACGTCGCAGTCGCTCTCGATCTGCACGCCAACAGCGCCGCTGGCTTGACCGAAGCGCTGCTCCGCGAGGAAGTGCAGGTTGCAATCATCAGAGCCCCCGTGGCGCGACCGGCGGATCTGGTTTTCGAAAAACTGGCACAGGAAAACATGGTGATCGCACTGCCGGCGAAGCATCATCTCGTCAAGCGCAGGGCTTCCGGCGCGCACGCGCCAATCCCGCTCCGCGCCCTGGCAGTCGAGCGGCTGATTCTGGTGCGCCGCCACGCAGCCCCGGGCATGTACGGCAATGTTCTCGACGCGTGTCACAGGGCCGGCTTCGCGCCGCTCGTCGTCGCCGAGGTCGAGCAGATGCTGATCGCCATCAACCTGGTCGCCGCCGGGGTGGGTATTTCGCTGGTGCCAGCCTCGATCCAGGAAATAAGACAGCAGGGCGTCGTCTATTGTCCGGTACGGGATGCGCCGTCGCTGGTCGCGCCGCTCACCCTTGTCTACAGGCGAGACGAGGCGGCACCGATCGTCACGGACTTCATCGAGCTCAGCCGGAAGCACGCCAAGGACACGCGCGGACGCGGTCATCCGCAATGACAAAAACCCGGCATCGCTGCCGGGGTTTTGTATTTCGTGGATCGCTTGAACGACTGGATCAGAAATCCATGCCGCCCATGCCGCCGCCCGGAGGCATGCCGCCCGCGCCACCGCCTGCGTTCTTCTTCGGCAGTTCGGCGACCATGGCTTCGGTCGTGATCAGCAGCGCGGCCACGGAGGCTGCGTTCTGGATCGCGGCGCGAACCACCTTGGTCGGGTCGATGATGCCCTTGGTGACGAGGTTGACGTACTCGCCGCTCTGGCTGTCGAAGCCATAGGAGTACTGATCCTTCTCGAGGATCTTGCCGACGATCACCGAGCCATCCTCGCCCGCGTTGATGGCGATCTGGCGAGCCGGCCAGGAGAGCGCCTTGCGCACGATCTCGACGCCGGTCTTCTGGTCGTCGTTCTGGGTCCGGATCTTCTTGAGCTGCTCGGAAGCACGCAGCAGGGCGACGCCGCCGCCCGGAACGATGCCTTCTTCCACAGCCGCACGGGTCGCATGCATCGCGTCATCCACGCGATCCTTGCGCTCCTTCACCTCGACCTCGGTCGCGCCGCCGACGCGGATCACCGCGACGCCGCCGGCGAGCTTGGCCAGACGCTCCTGAAGCTTCTCACGGTCGTAGTCCGAGGTGGTTTCCTCGATCTGCGCCTTGATCTGCGAAACGCGCGCCTCGATGTCGGCCTTCTTGCCGGCGCCGTTGACGATCGTGGTGTTTTCCTTGTCGATCATCACCTTTTTGGCGCGACCGAGCATGGCGAGCGTGACGTTCTCCATCTTGATGCCGAGGTCTTCCGAGATCGCCTGACCGCCGGTCAGCACCGCGATGTCCTGCAGCATCGCCTTGCGGCGATCGCCGAAGCCCGGAGCCTTGACGGCCGCGACCTTCAGACCGCCACGCAGGCGGTTGACGACGAGCGTAGCAAGCGCTTCGCCTTCGACGTCTTCGGCGACGATGACCAGCGGCTTGCCGGTCTGCACCACGGCTTCCAGCAGCGGAAGCAGTTCGTTCAGGTTGGAGAGCTTCTTCTCGTTGATCAGGATGTAGGCGTCATCGAATTCGACGCGCATCTTGTCGGCGTTGGTGACGAAGTAGGGCGAGATGTAGCCGCGGTCGAACTGCATGCCTTCGACGACATCGAGTTCGGTTTCGAGCGACTTGGCTTCCTCGACCGTGATCACGCCCTCATTGCCGACCTTCTTCATGGCGTCGGAGAGGAACTTGCCGATCTCGGCATCGCCGTTGGCGGAGATGGTGCCAACCTGGGCGATTTCCTCGTTCGAGGTGACCTTCTTGGAGTTCTTGACGAGGTCGGCGACCACGGCTTCCACCGCCAGATCGATACCGCGCTTCAGATCCATCGGGTTCATGCCGGCGGCAACCGCCTTGGCGCCTTCGCGCACGATCGCAGCGGCGAGAACGGTTGCAGTGGTGGTGCCGTCACCGGCCGCATCGGCCGACTTGGAGGCGACTTCGCGCACCATCTGGGCGCCCATGTTCTCGAACTTGTCTTCAAGTTCGATTTCCTTGGCGACGGTGACGCCGTCCTTGGTGATGCGGGGGGCGCCGAACGACTTGTCGAGCACGACGTTGCGGCCCTTGGGGCCGAGCGTCACCTTGACCGCGTTGGCGAGGATCTCGACGCCGCGCAGCATGCGGTCGCGGGCGTCGACGCCGAATTTGACTTCTTTGGCTGACATATTGGTTTTCCCTACGTTGTTCTGTTTCCTCGTCCCGAGCAGCGGACGTGTCCGCGTCTCGAAGGATGAGGCTGATGATCTCTCACCCTTCGAGACGCGCCCCGCGGGCGCTCCTCAGGGTGAGGGCGTGGCGCGGCTTAAGCAGCCTTCTTCTTGCTGGCGGGAACGTCGGTGAGGACGCCCATGATGTCGCTCTCCTTCATGATCAGGAGATCTTCGCCATCGATCTTGACCTCGGTGCCCGACCACTTGCCGAACAGCACGCGGTCGCCAACCTTGATGTCGATCGGGATCAGCTTGCCGGCCTCGTCGCGGCCGCCCGGGCCGACGGCGGTGACTTCGCCCTGCGAGGGCTTTTCCTTGGCCGTGTCGGGAATGATAATGCCGCCTGCGGTCTTCTCTTCGGCGTCGATGCGCTTGACCACGACGCGGTCGTGAAGCGGACGGAATTTCATGCAGTCCTCCTAAGATTTTGATGATGTTCTAGAATTTTGGAAAATTGGCAATCGCCATCAGCGAGTGCCAAGCTCGCAGAGTCGAGATAGTCCAGAGTTGTGGCGGGGACAAGGGCTTCTAGCAGAAAAATTGGCACTCAAATGAGGCACCTGCCAATTTCTTCGCGCATCGTTAATGCTGGCCTGCGCGGCAGTTAGCCCATGCTAGCAGCCTGGCTAAGTGGCTGCCAATGCAGCATTTTTCAACACATCGTTAAACATTTAGGCTTGTGATGAGTTGTTCGCGTGCGTCACATTTCTCTCGTGTGAGTGCATCTCGACTCAAGGGGTGATGACTCCTGGTCACCTCGGCGGCAGTGCACTCCGTAAACGGAGGTTGGCATGGTCTCGCGGGTTGGTGTTTCCGAGGACTTCCGGAAACAGGTGCTGGGTTATGGGCTGACGACGGCGGAAATTCTTTACCGGTTGCCGGATCATCCCTCGTTGCTGCAAACCTATGTCTGGCAGAGTTACGATCTATTCCCGAAATTTCCGGCGCTGCGGGATTTCCTGAATTTCTGGCAGGAAAAGCTGGAGGGACCACTTTATTCGGTTCGTGTCGCGCACTCCAAACTGATCAAGCCGGCTGAGTTGCGCGCGGTGGACGGCGTGTTCCGGTTGCATTGAATCGGAATGAGTAGGGTGGGTTAGCCCGGCCATGTCCGCGGTGTTTCAACGCAAGGCGGAAGGCGTAGCCCACCATCCTCGGTTCGATGATTGGTGCGTTACGCTTCGCTAACCCACCCTACGAAGCGTCATTTGTGTTAGGTTTCCCTGTTCGCACGAACAGGGAGAGCAAACATGGCCAATAAGAAATCAAAGAAGCCGGCCGCGCGCGCCGCCGCCGCGAAAAAAGCCGCGCAAAAGAAATCGTCCGCGCGCAAAGCCGCCGCGAAGACATCGGCGAAGTCCACCGCGCGGCGAAAACTCAAGAGCAAGGGCAGGGCGGCCAGCCCCGTCAAGCGCGCGCGACCGAAGCAGCAGATTGCGATCAGCCATTACCGCGATGAGGACTTCAAGGCCGACGGCCTGCGCACGTACGCGCAATACCGCGACCTCGGCGTGGCGGATGCGAGTTCAGGCCTGGCGCGTGCGCATGTCATTCGCCTGATCGGGCCGTGCGAGCCGGACGTCGTCTCAAAGCTGCATTTCCACGACGTCGATTTCCAGATGGTCTATGTGCTCAAGGGTTGGGTGAAGACCTATATGGAAGGCGTTGGCGAGACGATGTTCAAGACGGGCAGTTCCTGGACCCAGCCGCCGCGCATCAAGCACCTGATCATGGACTATTCCGACGACGTCGAACTGCTGGAAGTGATCCTGCCGGCCGATTTCAAGACGGTTGAGCTGACCGCGTAAAACGCGGTCATTCCGGACTCGGTCCTGAGGACCGCCGCGGAATGACGCTCACGCGCGTTACGTCAGCACCCCGACGATCGCGCCCATCAGGCAGGTCGTCAGCGTGCCCGAGACGATCGATTTCAATCCGAGCGCGTTGATCTCGGCGCGGCGCTCCGGCGCCATGGTGCCGAGGCCGCCGACCATGATGCCGAGGCTGCCGAAGTTCGCAAAGCCGCACATCGCATAGAGCATGATCAGCCGCGAGCGGGAATCGAGCGTGCCGGGTGGCAGTTTCGAAAAATCGACATAGGCGATCAGTTCATTGAGCACGGTTTTCGTGCCCATCAGGCTGCCGGCCGGGACGGCTTGCGACCACGGCAGGCCCATCAGCCAGCACACCGGCGCCATGGCGTAGCCGAGCATCCGCTGCAAGGTGATCGCGCCGCCGGCATCAGGCAACAGGCCGAGGATGGCGTTGGCGAGATGCACCAGCGCCACCAGCACGATCAGCATCGCGACAATGTTGAGCAGCAGTTCAAGCCCGGCGGTCGTGCCCTTGACGATCGCATCCATGGTGGATGCCGCATGCAGGTCCGGATCTTCGGCCAACCTCGGATCGCCCGACGAGCCGCCGGTCTTCACGTCGACAGTTTCCGGCACCATGATCAGGCTGATAAGAATGGCGGCGGGTGCGCCCAGCACCGAGGCGATGACGAAATGCGCGCCCGCATCCGAGATCAACGGCGCCAGCAGCGTCGCGTAAAGTACGAGCACCGTGCCGGCGATGCCCGCCATGCCGCCGGTCATCACCAGGAACAATTCGCTGCGGGTAAGTCTCGCCAGATAAGGGCGGATGAACAGCGGCGCTTCCACCATGCCGAGAAAGATGTTGGCGGCCGTCGATAAGCCCACCGCGCCGCCGATCCCGAGCGTGCGCTCGAGCGCGAAGGCCATGCCGCGCACCACCGGCGGCAGGATGCGCCAGTAGAACAACAGCGTGGTGAGCACGCTCATCACCAGCACGATAGGCAGTGCCTGAAACGCCAGGATGAACTCGGCGCCCGGCGATTTCAGATCGAACGGCAGCGCGCCGCCGCCGAGATAGCCGAACACGAACGAGGTGCCGGCGCGCGAGGCGGACGCAATCGCGCCCACCGCATCGTTGATCGCGCCGAACACATGCGCCACGCCGGGGAGTTTGATCAGCACCACCGCGGTCGCCAACGTGACCGCGAGCCCGATTGCGGTCTGCCGCAGCGACACCGCGCGGCGGTTCTCGCCCAAGACCCAGGCCAGCGCCAGCAGCGCGACCACGCCGAACGCCGATTGCAGTTGAAGCATGATGATCCCCGGTTGCCAATTGCGCTCAACCCTCATGGTGAGGAGCGCCCTTTGCGCGTCTCGAACCATGAGGCCCCCGATGTCGGCCTCATCCTTCGAGACGCCGCTTGTGCGGCTCCTCAGGATGAGGGGAGCGAGCGACGCCGACGCAGTATGGCAGCGTTGCATTTCCCAAGGCAACGTCATGCAAGGCTTATTCCCGTGCGGCCGTTGACATCTCGGCCGCCATCGGTCACCGATCAACATCATGTCGTTACTTTCGCCAGTAACCGCTGGCACGCTGCTCAAACAGCCATCATTCCTTTTCTTCCTGCTGTCGCGAAGCCTGACGCGATTTGCCAGCCAGATCGGCGCGGTGGCGATCGGCTGGCAGATCTATGATCTCACCGGTAGCGCTTTCGATCTCGGCATGGTTGGGCTGGTGCAGTTTCTGCCAACCGCGCTGTTGGTGTTTGTCGCGGGCCATACGGCCGACAAGTTCGAACGCAAACGCGTGGCGCAGCTCTGCCAGTTGGCGGAAGCCGCAACCGCTTTATTCCTCTGCTGGGGGTGCTATGGCGGCTGGCTTACCGAGGTCCACATCTTCATCGCGACGTTCGTGCTGGGAATGGCGGGCGCGTTCGAGAGCCCGACCATCTCGGCGCTGCTGCCGCTGATCGCGCCGCAGGGCTCGCTGCAACGCGCCACCGCACTCTCGAGCGCCGCCGCGCAAGTGGCGACCATCACGGGCCCGGCGCTCGGCGGGATCGCCTATGCAGTCGCGCCAGGGTTACCCTACGGCCTCATGCTGGTGTTCTGGCTTTTCAGCACGTTGCTGACCGGTGCGATCAGGGTCGTCGAACCCGAGGCCGCCAAGGACGCCGCCACCGCGGACGACATTTTTGCGGGCGTCCGCTTCATCCGCAACAATGCCGCCATCCTCGGCACGATCTCGCTCGATCTGTTCGCGGTGCTGTTCGGCGGGGTGACCGCGCTGCTGCCGATCTATGCGCGCGATATCCTGATGGCCGGCCCATTTGGCCTCGGGATCTTGCGGGCAGCACCGGCCGTCGGCGCGCTTGTCATGACCGCGGTCCTGGCGCGTCACTCCATCGACCGCCGCGTGGGATTGCGGATGTTTCAGTCGGTGATCGTGTTCGGCGTCGCTACGATCGTGTTCGCCCTGTCGCACTGGATGTGGCTGTCGGTGCTGGCGCTAGCGGTTTTAGGGGCGGCTGACACGGTGAGCGTGGTGATCCGCTTCTCGCTGGTGCAGCTGGCAACGCCGAACGAGATGCGCGGCCGGGTCGGCGCGGTGAACTTCCTGTTCATCAACGCCTCGAACTATCTCGGTCAGTTCGAGAGCGGCGTTGCGGCGGCATTGCTCGGCACAGTTGCTTCGGCCGTGCTCGGCGGCGTCGCCACGGTCGCGATCGCGCTGATGTGGATGAAGCTGTTTCCGACGCTGCGCGATGTCGAGAAGCTGGAGTAGGGCGGGGGTGCGCCCCGCGTACTCTCCTCATCCTGAGGAGCCGCGCTTTTGCGCGGCGTCTCGAAGGATGGGCCTCATGGTTCGAAACGGCGCCGAGAGGCGCCTCGTCACCATGAGGGTTTAGCAGCGAGCCTGGCTCAACCCCGTCCGACGAACGGCATCTTGCTTGCCATGACCGTCATGAACAGCACATTGGCGTCGAGCGGCAGGCCCGCCATGTAGGCGACCGCGTCGCCGACCGCCTTGGAATCCATGCGCGGCTCCGGCATCTTGCGGCCGTCCGGCTGCAACACGCCGTCGACCATACGGTCGGTCATCGGAGTAGCCGCATTGCCGATGTCGATCTGGCCGACCGCGATGTCATAGGCGCGGCCGTCGAGGTTGGTGGCCTTGGTGAGGCCGGTGATGGCGTGCTTGGTCGAGGTATAGGGCGCGGAAAACGGCCGCGGCGCGTGCGCCGAAATCGAACCATTGTTGATGATGCGGCCGCCGCGCGGGGTCTGGTCCTTCATGATGCGGAAGGCGTGCTGCGTGCACAGGAAAGCCGCGGTGAGGTTGGTGGAAACCACCGCCTGCCATTGCGCGAGGCTCAAATCCTCAAACGGCATCGCGGGTGTTCCCATGCCGGCATTGTTGAAGAGCAGATCAAGCCGGCCATAGGTCTCCATCACCTTGGCGAACAATGCCGCGATCGAGCCGGCATCGGTCATGTCCGAGGAGACGGCAAGGCTCTTGCCGGGAACACCGAGGCTCGCGGTTTCCTCAAGCTTCTCGACGCGCCGCCCCGCGAGCACGACGGTGAAACCCGCATGCATCAGCGCCAGCGAAGCCGCCCGGCCAACTCCGGTTCCGGCGCCGGTCACGATGGCGATCTTGTTCTTGACCTCGGTCATTAGTTTCCTGCCTTTATCTTTGGTAATTTTATGGTTTGGGTTTTTCGGTCTTGTAGGGCGGCCGCGGGATATTCTGATGCGCGGCGCGCAATGCCGCCGACCAGCGCGAACGCAGATCGTGGAAATAGGGCTCGCCCGCCTCGATGCGGTGGTTGAGGTCGGCATCGCAAACGTCTGTACGCGCCACCAGCACGTCGATGGGCAGGCCAACGCCGAGATTGGAGCGCATGGTCGAGTCCATCGAGATCAGGCTGGTCTTGAGCGCCTCGTAAAGCTCGACGTCGAAGTGCATGGCGCGATCGAGCACGGGCTTGCCGTATTTGTGCTCGCCGATCTGCAAATAGGGCGTGTCGGTGGTGCATTCGATGAAATTGCCGGCCGGGTAGACCATGAACAAGCGCATCCGCGCGCCCTTGATCTGGCCGCCGAACAGGAACGAAACGTCGAAATTGATGTCTTCCGATTTCAGCGCGGTGCCTTCCGTGGCATGGACGGCGCGGATGGCGCGGCCGATGCGCTGGGCCGCCTGGAACATGGTCGGCGCGTTCATCAGCGTTTCGACCTCGCCCGTGTCGGGGTCCTCCATGCCTTCAGTCAGGGTCGACAGCACGGATTGGCTGATCGCGAGATTGCCGGCGCTGGCAATCGCCAGGATGCGCTCGCCGGGCTTGGAAAAGACATGCAGCTTGCGGAATGTCGAGACGTTGTCGAGCCCGGCATTGGTACGGGTGTCGGCGATCATGACGAGCCCTTCCCGTACCAGCACCCCGCAGCAATAGGTCATTTCCCGTCCCCAGTGCCTACTTTCGTCGCGGCGGGAAACTAGCCAATTTCGCTCACGCGTCCAACCCCAATCAGAACATGGCGGCCGGGCGCAGCCTTACCTTGCGGCGTAGGCGCGCCGCATCGGCTTGAGCGCGGCCAGCGCCAGAATGCCCGTCAGCGCGTCCAGCGCGATGATGATGGCAAAGACCGGCAGCCAGCTGCCGGTTTGCTCGCGCAGATAGGCTGCGAGCGGGCCGCCGAGGATCGAACCGATTCCT
This sequence comes from Bradyrhizobium sp., assembly GCA_049509335.1. Classification (GTDB taxonomy): domain Bacteria; phylum Pseudomonadota; class Alphaproteobacteria; order Rhizobiales; family Xanthobacteraceae; genus Bradyrhizobium. The sequence goes on from JBEKZZ010000064.1 coordinate 19,531, forward strand.
TGCGCAACATACAGCAGGCCATAATTCGTGGTCGCGTGCTTGGCGCCGAAGGTGTCGGTCAGGGTCGAGGGGAACAGCGAGAAGATCTCGCCCCAGCCGAAGAAGACGACACCGGACAGGATGACAAAGACCATTGCGTTGTCACGGAAGATCACCATCAGCGTGACGGAGGCTGCCTCCATCAGAAAGGCGATGGCCATGGTGTTTTCGCGCCCGATCCGGTCCGACACCCAGCCGAAGAAGGGACGGGTCAATCCGTTGGTCAGGCGATCGACCGTGAGTGCCAGCGGCAGGGCCGCAAGACCAAACACCGTGATGTTGGCAACGCCGAAGTCGCGCGAGAAGGCAGCAAATTGCGAGATGATCATCAATCCGCCGGTCGACATCATCGTCATCATGAGGAGCATCAGCCAGAATACACCGGTGCGCAGCATCTCGTCCGGCGGCGTTCCCACGGTTGATGCCAGCGCTGGCGGCGGAGGAAGCGTGTCATCAGCCGTCGGCATTCGGATGGCGAGCGCCGCAACGGCGCCGATCAGTCCAAGAATAATGCCGAACACCACCAGCGTGTGCTGATAACCGCTCTCCTTCATCATGGTGTCGATCGGGAAGGTCGTCAGAATGGCGCCAAATCCGTAGCCCGCGGCAACGACGCCGGTCGCCAGACCGCGGTGGTCCGGAAACCAGCGGACCATGAGACCGACGATGCCGACATAGACGATTCCGGTGCCGATGCCGCAGAACAATCCGTAGGTAAGATAAAGGCTGGTCAGGCTGGTCGCATAGGCGGCGGTGATCCAGCCCAGGCCGGACAACAGACAGCCGCAAGCAATCAAAAGCCGCGCGCCGAACCGGTCCACCAGATAACCCTGCAACGGCGACAGGAAAGTTTGCAACACGATCACGACGGTGAATGTCACCTGGATCGCCGACAGCGGCGCGCCCAGGCTTTCCTGCAACGGCTTGGTGAACAGCGTCCAGACATACTGGGGACTGGAAATCGACATCATCGCGATCAATCCCAGCACAAGCTGAAGCCAGCGAGTCGATGTCACGGATTGAGCCGATACTCCGGTTACTGTGGTCATTCTGTCCCCCAATTCGTTTGACGCCCGAGCCATTGGCATACGTTGTACCATGCACCGCTTTCGGTGCAACGTGCGACGCACTATCCAATCGTATGGGAGCTTGCGAGTGCGCCTAATTTGCAGGCGCGCACTGCCCGCAAAGGCATCAGGCGCATCACGATTGCGATTGCCACTGCCCCTGACGTCCGGCCTGATCGACCTTGACCGCGACCGTCAGCGTCTCGGTGCCGCCGCCATAGCGGGTGCCGCGGACCGGAGCGGCGCCGAGATAATCGAGGCCGAGCGCGACGCGCGCATGGGCGTCGGTGGTGCAAATCGCATTTGCGGGATCGAACGCGACCCAGCCGAGATTGGGCACAAAGGCCTCCGCCCAGGCATGTCCGGCCTGCTGGTTCACCATGCCGTCGGAGCGTAGAAAATGTCCGGCGACGAAGCGGGAGGGCACGCCGACTGACCGCGCGCAGGCGATGAAGATATGCGCGTAATCCTGGCACACGCCGCGCTTCAAAGCGAAGGCTTCGACCGCCGACGTCCCGGTGTTGGTCGGGTCTTCATCGAACGTCATGTGGTCGTTGATCTGGAGCATCAGGGCATGCAGGAAGCCGAGCACGTCTTTTTCCGACTCCGAGCGCAGTTCACTCGAGAAGGCCTCCATGGCCGCATTGACCCCGGTCAGCGGAGTCGTTCGCAGAAACAGGCTCGGCGGAAAGCGCTCGTCGCTGCCGCGCAACACCCCTCCGGTGTCGTGGGTTTCGATCAGGCCCTCGACCGTGACGGTGAGATCGGCGATCGTCCCCTCGGTCAGCACGTGGGTGATGTTGCCGAAGGCGTCCTGCCGCAGATGGATACGGGATTCGGCGGAAACGTCGATCTGCCAATCGGCGACATATTGCCCATCATGGTTGCGCGGCGTCAGCCGCAGGATTTGCGTAATGCCGGTCGCCGCCGGTTCGTAGCGATAGGTCGTTGAATGGGCGATGCGCAGGCGCATGATTGGCCAAATTTTTCCGGGCAGTCATTCCGGGGCGATGCGCAGCATCGAACCCGGAATCTCGGGATTCCGGGTCTGGCGCTTACGCGCCATCCCGGAATGACCTGGTGTCAAAGCAAATACTGCTTGGTGACGATTTCACCAAGCCTTGAATTGTCCGCGATGAATTCCTGGATGAATTCGTGCACGCCGTGCTGGAAAATATCGTCCATATTGCTGTGTTCCAGCCGGTTGCGGACGCCGCGCGCGTGGCGCTGGGCCGCGCCCTGGCGGCCATAGGCCACTCCGATCTGGTCCAGGTTGCGGACGAGATTGCCGTAACAGCTCGCCAGCGAGCGCGGTAGTGAATCGTTGAGGATCAACAGATCCGCGATCAGCCAGGGTTTCAGCGTTTCGCGATAGACCCAATGATAGGCCGTCAGCGCCGATACCGAACGCAGGATCGATGTCCACTGATAATAGTCGAGCGGGCCGCCGACATGTTCCTCTTCTGGCAGCAGCACATGGTATTTCACGTCGAGAATGCGCGCGGTGTTGTCGGCGCGTTCCAGATGAACGCCAAGGCGCGAGAACCAGTAGGCGTCGTTGCGCAGCATGGTGCGGTAGGCCGAGCCGTCGAACCGCAGCGAGGTTTCCTGCACGAAGCGCAGGAAGCGCGCCAGCTCTTCGCGGGTCTTGGCGCCTTTGCCCCAGACTTCCTGCAATTCGATCCAGGCCGAGTTGATGGTGTCCCACATCTCGCTGGTGAGCGCGGTGCGCACCGAGCGCGAATTGAGCCGTGCCGCCTCGATGCAGTTCTTGATCGAGGAAGGATTTGAGGCGTTGAACGACAGATAGTCGACGACGTTCTGCTCGTTGGCCTCCTTGTGGACCGTGTAGAAGCTCGCGCTGACGCCCGCGGTGAGCAGCGCCGATTCCCATTCATTGGTCTTGCCGACATAGGCGGCCGGCAGCGCGGTCACGCGCAGCGTCGCATCGATCGTGCGCGCGATATATTCCGCCCGTTCAACGTAGCGGGCGAGCCAATAGAGATTTTCAGCGGTACGCGAGAGCATGTTAGCACTTGTCCCGCATCACGGTGGCCTCATGGTTCGAGACGCCGCGCAAATAGCGCGGCTCCTCACCATGAGGATTTAAACCGCCGCTCCAATTTAGGACCTCGTCCCGAGGAGGCGCGTAAGCGCCGTCTCGAGGGATGGACCGGAAAAGCTGCAACATCTCACTCATCCAATATCCAGGTGTCCTTGGTGCCGCCGCCCTGGCTCGAATTGACCACCAGCGAGCCTTCTTTCAGCGCCACCCGCGTCAAGCCGCCCGGCACGATGGTCGTGCGCTGGCTTCCGGTCAGCACGAAGGGTCGCAAATCGACATGGCGCGGCGCAAGGCCTGACGCCGTGCAGGTCGGACAGGTCGACAGCGCCAGCGTCGGCTGGGCGATGAAGCCCTCCGGTTCGCGCTTTAGCTTGTCGCGGAATGCCTCGATGGTTGCCTTGGTCGCGGCAGGGCCAATCAGCATGCCGTAGCCGCCGGAGCCGTGAACTTCCTTCAC
>JBEKZZ010000065.1:0-22920 GCA_049509335.1 Bradyrhizobium sp.
GAGAGCACATCGATGCATTCATTAATGACTACAACGCCGACGCCAAACCGTTCGTCTGGACCAAGTCCCAAGTCCACCAAAAACGTCTCAAAGCACGTTTCGCGGATCAATGATTCCGGGTACTAGTATCTACCCGATCATCCCTAGGGTCATAGCAATAGCGGGAAACGATATAGTAGTCGGGAGGCCCGCACGATCCGCGGGGGGCACGGATGATCCAGACTTTCCTGGGTTGAGCGTTTGCGGCGCGGTCCACAGTAAAGAGCGCCAAAGCCCCAAGCGCTAGGGTGGCGATAGTGATTATTCTCATCACATCGATCTCCTCGCTAGAGAGGTATTAACAGGCATTTTTTACGATCGTTCCAACCGTGAATGTCGGTTTCGTGCCAAGTTATGTCTACTGGTGACGGGGCCCAAAAGCGGCGACACTCACGGTGAACGATCAAAACGAAAATTGCTCACACCCTTGCCAGTCAGCTTCGCCGCGCGTCGCGTAGCTGTTGCAGCGACGACAGCCCAAGATATTTTGAAGCCGAGATCATAAAGCGCATCGGGGATTTGGCACCCGCGGCGTAAGGCTGTGTGAAGCGACACGACTTCCGGTGCGGGTCAATTGCGTCGGTTTGGCACTCCGCTCCTTACTTCCGGCCCACCCCCGATTCCGGACATTCGCCCACGCCGAAAATAAAGAATCTATTAGTAAGACGAACACGGCTCTTCATCCGTTGTCGCGGAAAGGAGAAACCCAATGACCAACATGAAAACACTAGGCGTGATAGCTATTCTTTCCGCCGCCGTTGCCGCGCTTGCTACCCCGACCTACGCTCAGCACCTTGGAGTAGCCCGCACCCATCATCAGCGCGCCTTTGGCCGCAACTGGTATAACTCTTACGCGGGTCCTCAATACATGCAGCACTTCGAACGGGGTCGCAGCACTACATTCCTGCACCCTTCGGACGTCAGACCGCCAAGCTAACGCAGCGCGCTCGCCGCGCCGGAGGAATTTCGATATGGTGCCACCGCCAATACCGAAGGAGATGTACGAGCCTTGGGGCGGTCCATTCTTCGCCTGGTTACCGATGCACACACCCGATGAGGGGCGAATATGGCTTCGGAGGTACTGGCGCGATCCAAGGGGATCGGTTTACGCGCGCAACTGGTCTTTCGTTAACGGCTTTCAGCGGATGGAAGAGTAAACGCGCACGGCAAGCCGGGCGAGCGTGAAGGTGGCTGCGACAGAACCAACGCACGGGGCGTTAGCGCTGGCCGCTATTGACCCGATAACAAACGTATCTGGGGAGTCATGCCGTGCCGGCTAAGTATAGCTGGCTCCGGTCAGAACCAACATTGGTCACCTCATGGGTAACAATGAGATGATGCTCGGTGTCGACGGCACTTTGAACATTGTACCCGACCATCCCGCTGCCTCGCCCACTTGCGGCCATCGAGCGCGCATCGGGATCAGTCAGCGATATCTGCTTGTCCACGCTATCACCCACCCGGCACCAGCGGTGTCGGCCAGCAACGCTATGCTGAAATCGACAGCCCATCCCTATTCCACTGGACTTGGTGGTGTAAAAAGCCTCGCCAAAGCCGCCGCTTCGACAGAATGCGTTCGATTTGTCACTTTACCCGTACGCATCACCAAGATTGATTTCGGGCGTAAGCGCAGGTAGCCTGATAGCGGACGAATTCAAGTTGTGCAGTACGGTTTGACCTTGCCGAATCATAGAGCGATGCCGACCGGCGCCAGTTGTCGGGGATTTAAAGTGGCACGCTTTCGGCGGCACCCGGGATCGCCAGGAAAAGGATCGCCTGGCGGCAGCGGCGCAAGAGCCCTTGTCAGGTCCATCTTGGCGGCACTGCTTTTGGCGCAGGCCTCCAGCGCGGCCCTGGCCGATACCATCGAGGCCGCGCTGGTGCGCGCCTATCAGAACAATCCGCAGCTTAACGCACAGCGCGCCCAGGTCCGCTCCATCGATGAAAACGTGCCGCAGGCGTTGGCGGGCTACCGTCCCCATGCCGCGGTCAGCGCGAGCGCCGGATACCAGTATACCGACACATTTGGTGTCTCGCCGTTTGCCGGCGGCGAAATCCATGGCACCGACCCACCGCGCAGCGCCGGCCTCACGGTCACGCAGACGCTCTACAACGGCAATCAAACCGCCAACAAGGTTCGCGCGGCGGAGAGCCAGGTCTCCGGCGCGCGCGAGGCTCTGCGCGTGCTTGAACAGACGGTGCTGCTTTCGGCCGCCACCATCTACATGGATTATCTGCGTGATGCTGCTATCGTCGAGGTTCAGCGCAACAATACCAAGGTTCTCGAGGCGACGCTGGACCAAACCCGAGGCCGGTTTGAACTGGGCGAACTCACGCGCACCGATGTCGCCCAGGCCGGGGCACAACTCGCCGCGGGCAAGACGCAGCAACTGACCGCCGAAGCCAATCTGACGACGACACAATCGAATTTTCGGCGCATCATCGGTAACGAACCCCAGCAGCTCGAGCCGGGCTCACCGGTGGATCGGTTTTTGCCGGCAACGCTGCCCGCCGCGGTCAATCTCAGCTTGACACAAAACCCAAACGTGACGGCGGCGATGTCCGGCATCGACGTCAACTATCTCCAGGTCAAGATCAACGAGGGCGCGCTATTGCCAACCGTCACGTTGCAAGCCGCCGTCCAGCAATCTTACGAACAGGCCTTGGTGCTCTACCGGTCCTTCGGCGCCTCGGCGATCGCGCAGCTTTCGGTCCCGGTATATCAGGGCGGCGCCGAATATTCGCTGATCCGCCAGTCCAAGGAAACCGAGGCGCAGCAGCGCTTCAATCTTGGCACGGTTCGCGACCAGACTCGCGCCAACGTCGTTACCGCGTGGGGGCAATTAGTAGCGGGCAAGGCGCAAGTGGCGTCGGCGCAGTCGCAAGTGACCGCGTCCGAGGTTGCCCTGAACGGCGTGCGCGACGAAGCCCAGGCCGGACAACGCACCACGCTCGACGTGCTGAACGCCCAGCAGGCGCTGGTCAACGCCCGTGTCGCACTCGTCACCGCGCAGCACGACCGCGTGGTTGCGTCCTACGCGGTGCTGAACGCCGTCGGCCGGCTGTCACCGCAGGTACTCCAGCTGCCGACCGCCACCCACGATCCAAGCGTGCATTATCACCAGGTCCGCGACAACTGGATCGGCGTCCGGACACCCGACGAACACTGATGGTCCGCGCGCGCGTGCCCTCGGCGACATCGGCTAGCTGTTGCAGCGACGACAGCCCAAGATGTTTTGAAGCCGAGATCATACAGCGCATCGGGGATTTGGCACCCACGGCGAAGACTGTGTGAAGCGACACGACTTCCGGTGCGGGTCATTCGCGTCGGTTTGACCGCCTATTTTTCACTTCCGGTCTACCCCGATCAACGGACATCGTCAGGCCGTTCTCGCTAGTCCGGTTGGCGCCAACTCGCGACATCGCGCTCGCTGCGAGTTGTGGCGCAATAATCACACCCGAATGAAATCGCCGGTTTGATCCCGGCTGATCTCGTCCAGCCACGGTTCCGCCCTCATTGCGGGTCCGCTTAGCTTGGGGGCAGGAATCGGGGATGCAACATGTCCATCGATTATGCCAAGAACTCGTACGTCGCTATTGAGGCAAATCATATTTCCGACGCGTCCCCGGTCTCGGCCGCTCGTGTCAGGAACGCCTTTCAATCGCTTGTCATCGTGCTTGGGGCTGCGTCGCTTGCGGCCTGCGCGCAGTCCACCGCGGTTCGAAATTCCGAATTTGCCGGCTCGAGCCGGCACGCGGCGTTGAACCACGATCGAACGGCATCATTCGTCACCAACAGCCGCGTCGCATCCGCGAGAAAGCATACGCCGTTCGCGCGGCCCAACAATGCGACCTCGACACAGACCCCTTCGCAGGGAGTTGCCAGCTTCTACACCGAGGGGCAACAGACCGCGAGCGGCGAAAAGTTCGATACGAACGATTTGACCGCCGCTCATCCTACGTTGCCGTTCGGCACCCGGTTGCGGGTGACAAACGTCGCGACCGGGCGGTCGGTGACCGTACGGGTCAATGACCGCGGTCCGTACATTCCCGGACGAATTGTCGATGTCTCACATTCCGCGGCCAATGCGCTTGGGATGGTTGAAAGTGGGGTCGCAAAGGTCAAACTCGACGTTGTTCAATGATGATGGAAAGCGGCTGTTCTCCGCCCCCTAGGGTTCCTCGGGCAACCGACCGAGCAGGCCCTGCGCTCGCTCGAGGCGAGACCGCTCCCAATGGGCAAGATCAGCGGCGGCTTCGTAGGTGCTTTGCAGGAATGCCAGGAGCGCAGCGTCCGGATCCGCGCTGGAGCGAACCGCATCGTAAGGCAAGAGGAATTCGCCAAGTTGAGTATCGAACATCGCGGCCTCAGGCGCAACCTTGGCAAGGTTGAAGCCGTCCGGCACGGGATAGGCATAGCTGTAGAAGGCGGGACGATCGATGCCAGGCCAAAAGCCTGCGCTTGAAACTTCCCGGCAGTACGCCTCGCGAGCCACGGCATCCGGCACGTGAGGCATGCCGCCTGGATGCGGCGGAGCGTCGCGTCCCGAGAAGCGGGTCACCGCCAAGTCAAAGCTGCCCCAAAACAGATGGATGGGGCTGCATTTACCAACAAAGCGCGAGCGAAATAGCAAAAAGACCCGCTGCGCCTGCAGCATGGCGCGCCAATACGCTCTTGCGGCGTCAGGGTCGTAGGCGCGCGGCGCATGATCCTCGTTGAAGGCGACTGCGTCCGGAATTTCACAGGGCATTCGACGGATGTCCACCGCCAGTCCAAGCTCAACAAGAGCCGCCATTGTCGCCTCGTAGAATGCGGCAACACTCTGCACTTCAAGTTTCACACATCTCGCCTCGCCCTCCGCGGTGTCGATCCGCAGCAGGTCGCTCAATAAATCGAACTCCATTTCAAAAGCGCGCCCGTCCTGCGCATAGATCGGTCCGGTCGTGAGGCCGCGGCCCGACAGGTAAAAGGTTGCCTGCCAGCTATGATTGATCCAGGGAGTCAGCATCAGCCGCACCTTGCCGACCACCTGACTCCAGAGATGGAGAGCATCGGTCGTCGGCCGAAGATTAGAGATCGCCAGATCGGGCCACGGATTGTTGGACGTTCTGGACATCATCAGTACCTCCTTGCAGCGGCATTTTCGCGTGTTCCAACGTCATTGCGAGAAATGAAGCAACGGACCGCCGGAAAAATCGAAGTATGGCCTCAGAGCGGGAGAAATTTCCGCAGCGCCGGCAGGAAGAAGATCGCGATGTTGATCGCAAAGCCGATGCTCCACAGGATCGAGCGAAGCGTCGGCCGGTTGCCGATATAGGTGAACACATACGCGATCCGCACGATCACAAACAGAATAGCGAGTTCGTTGATCAGGTTTTGCGGGCAGGCGCGAAATTCGGCGAGCAGGACCGCGACCGCAAAGAACGGAAAGGCCTCGATCCCGTTCTGGTGTGCGCCGAGCGCGCGTGCGGCAATCGGCTCCTCAAAGAAGGCGGCATCGCGCGGTTTGGAATTATCGAAATCGCGAAATCTGAGCCATTTTAACGGGGCAATGCTCAGGATATAGAGCACCAGGCTGGCGAAAACGCACCACTCGGCGACTGTCATAGTTCCTCCAACGCGGGGCGCGCCTGACGATATCCGGACAGCCACGCGGCGGGCGCAAGAATACCGAATCCGCCATTATCTTGACAAGGACGGGCGGGCGCGCGAAGCCAGCGCCTATGAGCGTGGTTACTCCGATCGATGCTTCCAGCCCTGCCGCCGGCGTCGCGCCGGAGCGCATCGGGGTTCTTCTGGTCAATCTCGGTACGCCCGACACGGCGGATACGCGCGGCGTGCGCGTCTATCTGAAAGAGTTTCTCTCCGATCCCCGCGTGATCGAAAATCAGGGTCTGCTGTGGAAGCTGGCGCTGAACGGTATCATCCTGCGCACCCGTCCGGCGCGCAAGGCGCGCGATTATCGCAAGATCTGGAATACCGAGAAGAACGAGTCGCCGCTCAAGACGATCACCCGTGCGCAGGCCGAGAAGCTTGCCGCCGATATCGCGAGCCACGACCATGTCGTGGTCGATTGGGCGATGCGCTATGGCAATCCCTCGATCGCCTCACAGGTCAACGCGCTGACGGCACAGGGCTGCGACCGCCTGCTGGTGGTGCCGCTCTATCCGCAATATTCGGCGGCGACCTCGGCGACCGTTTGCGACGAGGTGTTTCGCGTGCTGGGAAAAATGCGCGCGCAACCGACGCTGCGGGTGACGCCGCCTTATTACGACGATCCGGACTATATCGAGGCGCTCGCGGTTTCGATCAAGACGCATCTTGCGGGGATTCCGTTTCAGCCCGAAGTCATCGTCGCGTCGTTTCACGGCATGCCGCAAAAATATATCGACAAGGGCGATCCCTATGCGCAGCAATGCCTGGCCACGACGGAAGCCCTTCGCAAACGCCTCGGCCTCGATTCATCAAAGCTGCTTCTCACCTTTCAGTCGCGCTTTGGCTTTGACGCGTGGCTTCAGCCCTATACCGACAAGACCATGGAAAAGCTGGCCAAGGACGGCGTGCGGCGCGTTGCCGTTGTCACGCCCGGATTTGCGGCCGATTGCCTGGAAACGCTGGAGGAGATTGCGCAGGAAAATGCCGAAATCTTCCAGCACCATGGCGGCGAGCAATTCTCCTTCATTCCCTGCCTGAACGACAGCGAGGGCGGCATGGATGTGATCCGCCAGCTCGTCTTGCGCGAGCTTCAGGGTTGGATTTGACCACTCGCATTTCTTTCGTTCGAACCTTACATTCGCCGATGGTGATCATTGACGGGTTGGCCCTGCGCTGCGTCGGTCTAACAAGCGTTACAGGACGGTTTCACGCTTTAAGGGCGATGTACGCCTTCAGGAGATTTGTATGACCATGACCGGTTTCGACATCTTCGCCATTGCGCTCGTTCTCCTGGTGATCTTCACGCTGTTTGCCGGCATCAAGACGGTGGGCCAGGGCTATAACTGGACCGTCGAACGCTTCGGCAAATACACCCGCACGCTATCGCCGGGCTTGAACATCATCATTCCCTATTTCGACCGGATCGGCCGCAAGATAAACATGATGGAGCAGGTGATTAACATTCCCGAGCAGGAGGTGATCACCAAGGACAATGCCACGGTGACGGCCGACGGGGTGGCGTTCTTCCAGGTGTTCGATGCGGCGAAGGCGAGTTACGAGGTCTCCAACCTCGAGCAGGCGATCATCGTGCTGACGATGACCAATATCCGCTCGGTGATGGGCGCGATGGATCTCGACCAGGTGCTGTCGCATCGCGACGAGATCAACGAGCGGCTGCTGCGGGTGGTGGACGCGGCGGTCTCGCCCTGGGGGCTCAAGGTCAATCGTATCGAGATCAAGGACATCGTGCCGCCCGCCGATCTCGTCGAGGCCATGGGACGGCAGATGAAGGCCGAACGCGTCAAGCGCGCCGATATCCTGCAGGCCGAAGGCGCGCGCCAGTCGGAAATCCTTCGCGCGGAAGGCGCCAAACAGGGCCAGATCTTGCAGGCCGAGGGCCGCAAGGAGGCCGCGTTCCGTGACGCCGAGGCGCGCGAACGATCCGCCGAGGCCGAAGCCAAGGCGACCCAGATGGTCTCCGAGGCCATTGCCAAGGGCGATGTCGCCGCGCTGAACTATTTTATCGCCGACAAATACATCAAGGCGTTCGGCCAATTGGCGGATTCGCCGAACCAGAAGATCATCATGCTGCCGATCGAGGCGATGAGCATTTTGGGATCGCTCGCCGGCATTGGCGAGATCGCGAAAGCGACCTTCGGCGAGAGCGCGCTATCGGCACAGGCGGCTGCGCGCCGCGGTTCGGTGCCGAATGCGGGCGCCGCTCCGCCGCAGGCGCCGGCCAGTTAAAACGCGGACCGAGGGGCAATCCCATGAGCGAGATGTTCGTAACGTTGGGCACCTGGAACTGGTTGATCTTCGGCGTCGTCCTGATGGCGCTGGAACTGATCGCGCCCGGCGTGTTCCTGTTCTGGCTTGGGCTCGCGGCACTGCTGGCCGGGCTGGCGTCGTTTGCATTCGCGCCGTCCTGGCAGGTTCAGATCTTGATGTTCGCGGTTTTTGCCGCCGCCGCGGTGCCGGTATGGCGTCGCGTCGCGCGCAACAGCGCTGCCGGTAACGTCCATAGCCCCTTCCTGAACAAGCGTGCCGACGCGCTTGTGGGGCGCGTGTTCACGCTGGAAAAGCCGATTGTCGATGGTGCTGGCACGGTGCGGATCGACGACACGGTCTGGCGGGTGGCCGGTCCCGACGCGCCGGCCGGCAGCCGGGTCAAAATCGTGCAGGCGGATGGCGCCAGCCTGACGGTAGCGGCGGCGTAACTGCGTCATTCCGGGATGGTCCGAAGGGCCAGACCCGGAATCTCGAGGTTCTCAGGTGCGCAATAGCGCACCATAGTTCGGTCGCTTCGCTCCCGCCCCGGAACGACGGGGCACTACACCACGCCGGCGCGCAGAAGATCGTGCAGATGCACGATGCCGATGGGCTTGTTGGCCTCGGTCACGATCAAAGCGGTGATCTTGGAGGCGTTGAGGATTTCCAGCGCTTCGCTAGCCAGTAAATTGCCGCGGATCGTCTTCGGATTTTTCGTCATGACGTCGTCGACCAGCGCCGTCATCAGATCGGGCCCCATATGCATATGGCGGCGCAAGTCGCCGTCGGTGACGATGCCGACGACAGCTTCACGCGCATCCACTATGCCGACGCAGCCAAAACCTTTCGAGGTCATTTCGACCAGAGCTTCCGACATGCTGGTGCCGAGTGGTTTCAGCGGCACGGCCGGGCCCGTATGCATGATGTCGCTGATATGTTTCAGCATGGCGCCGAGCTTGCCGCCCGGATGCAGCACGCTGAAATCGACCGATGTAAAGCCGCGGCCCTCGAGCAGCGCGATCGCCAGCGCGTCGCCGAGCGCGAGCAGCATCAGCGAGGAGGTGGTTGGCGCCAGATTATGCGGACAGGCCTCGCGCGCTTTCGGCAGGGTCAGCGCCACGTCGGCTGCCTGGCTCAGTGTGGAGTCGCCCTCCGCCGTCATCGCGATTAGCGCGATGCGGAAGCGCTTGGCATAGGTGATCAGCGTCTTCATCTCCGGCTGCTCGCCGGACCACGACAGCGCCAGGATGACGTCGTCGGTGGTGATCATTCCGAGGTCGCCGTGGCCGGCTTCGGCGGCATGCACGAAGAACGCCGGCGTGCCGGTGGACGCAAAGGTCGCCGCGATCTTGCGGCCGATATGGCCGGATTTGCCGAGCCCGGTGACGATCAGCCGTCCCTTGGCATTGCGGATCAAATCCGCTGCGCGGGCAAAGGTCTCACCGAGATCGGATCGCAACGCCGCTTCGATCGCGGCAATGCCGCTGCCTTCGGCCTCCAGGGTACGCAAGGCCGATTGGACGGCGGCGTTGACGGGATCGGTGCCGGTTGAATTGGCCATCAGCGGTTTCGATTGACGCATGCTTGGTTCCGAAAGGGCGGGCTCAAGACGAGTGCCGCCGGTCGGTGGGCACTGGGCGGCCTTCCTACCACGGTAAGGCCGCTGAGGCGACGCGGCCGGCCCATCTCAACGCCTCATTAACCATAATTGTTTTAACTCCGTTAACGACGTTTTCCGAACCGGCCGCCTGCGGCCATCGGAGACCGGGTCTGCAAGCGTATGACTTCGTTGAGGTATTTCTATCGTGATGCCGGGTCCAGCCACGGGCCGTCGCGAGCGCGTAACGTTGTTGCGTGTCGCCTTGCCATGCCTCGCGCTAATCACGATCGCATCAACCGCTCAAGCCCAGACGCTCCCCTCTGATCTGCTGCGTCCAGTCCCCGAGAGCTTTCTCGCCCCGCAGGATTCGCCTCTCCGCAAGACCAGCGAAAACAGGATCGGCAATCCGGCCGATGGCGACATCGACGGGCAGCCCGCGGACCAGAGGCAACCCGCGCCATCGCGGATCGGCAACATTCCCAAATATGGCCTGCCTGCCGCGAGTGGCGCGGCTGATGCCGGCTTTGATTCCCTCAACCGCACCCGCAAGCAGCCGAAGCTCTATCCGGGGCAGGCGAAGCCAAAGCCGCCGCCGGGGCCGGGAACGCCGGTGCCCACGGCCAACAAAGGTCCGGCGAATCCGAACGCGCGCGCTCGCATTTCGCCGCCGCCGTCCTTATCGGCGAACCGGCCGCCTGTTTCGTCCTCGATGGCCGGCGTCGCCGACGGCCAGCCCGCGCGCAAGCCGCTGCCGGTCGACACCGATCCGTTTGGCGCGGTCGGCGATTATGCCGGCAGCTTCCTGATCAAGTCCGCGGTCGAACTGCGCGGCGGCTACGACACCAATCCCGGCCGTGTGACGACGCCGATCGGCGCGCCGTTCTGGGTGGTCGCGCCGGAGTTATCTGTTGTCTCCGACTGGGAGCGGCATGCGCTGGTCGCCGACTTGCGCGGCTCTTTCACCGGCTATGGCAGCAGCCTGCCGCCGCTGGTTGACGGCGCGGTTTCGTCGGCACCGACCAATATCAATCGGCCGGATTTCACCGGGCATATCGACGGCCGCATCGATGTCACCCAGGACACCAGCATCACGGAGCAGGTGCGCCTGAGGGTCGGGATCGACAATCCCGGCAGCCCCAACATCGCGGCGGGATTGGCCGCCTATCCGGTCTATGCGACTTTCGGCTCTACGATCGGCATCGATCAGAGATTCAACCGGCTGGAATTTTCCGGCGGCGCCACGTTCGATCGCACGGTCTACCAGAACTCCGTGCTTACCGACGGCACCATCGCCAGCAATGCGGACCGTGCCTACAACCAGTATGGCGGCATCGGCCGCGTCAGTTACGATCTGCTGCCCGGCGTGAAACCCTTTGTCGAGGCCGAGGCCGACAGCCGCTTCCACGATCAACTGATCGACAATTCCGGCTTTGCGCGCAATTCCACCGGCGGCTACGCCAAGGGCGGCACCTCGTTTCAATTTTCGCAGCTTCTCACCGGCGAAATCGCGGTCGGATTCGCCGAGCGCAATTATGCCGATCCGCGGCTTGGCCAGCTCTCGGGCCTGTTGACCTCTTCCTCGCTGACCTGGACCGCCACGCCGCTGACCTCGGCGAAGTTCTACTCCACCACCTCGATCGACGAGACCATCGTGCCTGGCGTCTCCGGTGTGCTGAGCCACACCTATACGTTCGAGGTCGATCATGATTTCCGCCGCTGGCTGACGGCGGTCGGCAAGTTCACCTACGGCACCTACGACTATCAGGGCGATGGCCGCTTCGACAAAACCTATTCGGTCGAAGGCGATCTCATCTACAAACTGACCCGCAACCTCTGGATCAAGGGCACGCTGCGGCACGATGTTCTCGATTCCAACGTCCCGCTGGCGAGTTCGACCTCGAACGTGGTGATGCTGGGCGTGCGCGTGCAGAACTAGTTTCCGCTCATTCCCGCGAAGAAATAGAGGAGCGACTCACCACGCTGAGAGACGGCTCTACGTCCGAGATCACGTCGAGGCAATTCCAGCCCGTTACAAATTGGTAGTGAAGGGCTTTGGGGTTGCTGATCTTGAATGCCCACGACTGGGCTTTGAAGAAAGCGGAATCCTCAACCAAATAGGCAAAATGCTCCGGGACCAAGCCTTCGGATTTGTTGTCTCCGTTCTCCGTGCTCAGAGGCATCTCGTCCACAACGCGTAGAATGTCCGCCTTTTCAAAATGCACACGAAGCACCCGCTCTAGGTCTCCTGGTATTTCGAAGTCCGCAACTATTCCGCGTTGTCTCCAGGTCAATTCGAGGAGATCACTTTGACTCGTCTTGATCCGAATAGGTTGTTCGAGCGCGCTATATTTTGGCACGTCTAACCTTTCCACGCGGGACTTATTAGCGCGGTAGACCCGTCGATCCCATCAGGAAGGTATCGATCGAGCGCGCGCACAGCCGGCCCTCGCGGATCGCCCAGACGACCAGCGACTGCCCGCGCCGCATGTCCCCGGCGGAAAACACCTTCGACAGCGAGGTCTGGTAGTCATTGGTGTTGGCGCGCACATTGCCGCGGGGGTCGAGTTCGAGGCCGAGCGTCTTCAACAGGCCCTCGTGGACCGGGTGCACAAAACCCATCGCGAGCAGCACAAGCTGCGCATCCAGTTCGAATTCGGTGCCTGCGACCGGCTTGAACTTGTCGTCGACCGCAATGCCATGCAGTTTCGCCACCTTGCCGTCCGCGCCTGAGAACTTCTGCGTCAGCACGGCGTATTCGCGCTTGGCGCCTTCGGCCTGGCTCGATGAGGTCCGCATCTTCAGCGGCCAGTTCGGCCAGGTCAGGCCCTTGTTCTCGTGCTCGGGCGGTGCGGGCATGATTTCGAGCTGGGTCACCGACAGCGCGCCTTGGCGGAATGAAGTGCCGATGCAGTCCGATCCGGTGTCGCCGCCGCCGATCACGACCACATGCTTGCCGGCGGCGAGAATTTCGCGCGTGCTGCCGAGCGGCTCGTTGCCGACGCGGCGGTTTTGCTGCGGCAGGAAATCCATCGCGAAGTGGATGCCGTCGAGATCGCGGCCGGGAATGAGCAGGTCGCGCGGGGCTTCCGCGCCGCCGGTCAGCGCCACGGCGTCGTATTCTTCGACCAGTTTTCGCGGATCGGTCCCGCCACCGCCGACGTGGGCGCCATAATGGAAAGTAACGCCTTCGGCCTCCATCTGCGCGACACGGCGGTCGATGACCTGCTTCTCCATCTTGAAATCGGGAATGCCATAGCGGAGAAGGCCGCCGGCCTTGGCGAACTTCTCGAACACATGCACGTAGTGTCCGGCGCGCGCGAGCTGCTGCGCGCAAGCCATTCCAGCGGGGCCGGAGCCGACCACTGCGACCTTCCTGCCGGTCTTGGCCGGCGCAATCTCGGGCTTGATCCAGCCATTCTCCCAGGCGCGGTCGACGATCGCGCATTCGATGGTTTTGATGGTGACCGGGTTGTCGTCGATGTTGAGCGTGCAGGAAGCTTCGCACGGCGCAGGACAAATGCGCCCCGTAAATTCCGGAAAATTATTGGTCGAATGCAGGTTGCGCGCGGCTTCCTGCCAGTTGCCCTGGTAAACCAGATCGTTGAAATCGGGGATCTGGTTGTTGACCGGGCAGCCCGGAGTGCCCGGCTGAACCGAGCCGGTGCCGTGGCAATAGGGGATGCCGCAGTTCATGCAGCGCGCGGCCTGGTCGCGCGTTTCCTTTTCCGTCAGAGGAACGACGAATTCTTGGAAGTTCTTCACGCGCTCGGCGACGGGCGCATACTTGCGGTCGTGCCGTTCGATTTCCAGAAAACCGGTTACCTTGCCCATTTAAACAGACGCCCCTGCGTTTAGTTCTGATCCTCATCCTGAGGAGCGGCGTCTTCGCCGCGTCTCGAAGGATGAAGGTCCGTGGCCTCATGGTTCGAGACGGCGCTTCGCGCCCCTCACCATGAGGGTCTTCGTTTTACGCCCCGATCGCGATTTTCGGCTCGGCGTCGGCATTCGCCTTCAATTCCTTCAGCGCGCGGCGGTACTCGACCGGCATCACCTTGCGGAATTTCGGCAGCCACGTCTTCCAGTCGCCGAGGATGTCGGCCGCGCGCTTGGAGCCTGTCAGCTTGGCGTGGCGGGTGATCAGGACGTGCAGCCGTTCGACATCGGACTCCAGAAGGTTCTGGAACACGTCGACCCGGCCATGCGCCTCGAGATCGCCCGACTGATGGTAGGCGTTCTCGTTGACCATCTCTTCCGACAGCACCGGCTCCAGTTCGACCATCGCCATGTTGCAGAGTTTGCCGAAAGAGCCCTCCTCGTCCAGCACATAGGCGATGCCGCCCGACATGCCGGCCGCGAAGTTGCGCCCGGTCTTGCCGAGCACCACGACGATGCCGCCGGTCATGTATTCGCAGCAGTGATCGCCCGCGCCCTCGACCACGGCGACCGCGCCGGAGTTGCGCACCGCGAAGCGCTCGCCGGCGATGCCGCGGAAATAGCATTCGCCCGCGATCGCGCCATACATCACGGTGTTGCCGACGATGATGGATTCTTCCGGCACGATGGCGGAATCGCGCGGCGGCTTGACGATGATCCGTCCGCCGGAAAGCCCCTTGCCGACATAGTCGTTGGCCACGCCTTCGAGGTCGAAGGTGATGCCGGCCGCCAACCACGCGCCGAACGCCTGACCCGCGGTGCCTTTCAGGCTCACGTTGATCGTGTCGAGCGGCAGGCCGGCATGGCCGTAGATCTTGGCGATCGCTCCCGACAGCATCGCGCCGGCAGAGCGGTTGGTGTTGTTGATCTCGGTCTCGATCTTGACCGGCGCGCCGCGGTCGAGCGAGCTTTGCGCCTTTTCGATCAGCTTGCGGTCGAGCACGGCCTCCAGATGATGGTTCTGCGCCTCCGCATGATAGATTTTCTGGCCCTTGTCTTCCTTCTGCCGCACGAACAGCTTCGAGAAGTCGAGGCCCTTGGCCTTCCAGTGTGCCACGAGAGTGGTCTGGTCGAGCATCTGGGTCTGGCCGATCATTTCGTTGAAGGTGCGGTAGCCGAGGCCCGCCATGATCTCGCGGACTTCCTCGGCGACGAAGAAGAAGTAGTTGATGACGTGCTCGGGCTGGCCGGTGAAGCGCTTGCGCAGCACCGGGTCCTGCGTCGCCACGCCGACAGGGCAAGTGTTGAGGTGGCACTTGCGCATCATGATGCACCCCGCCGCGATCAAGGGCGCGGTGGCGAAACCGAATTCATCGGCCCCCAACAGGGCCCCGATGACGACATCGCGTCCGGTGCGGAAGCCGCCATCGACCTGCACCACGATGCGGCTGCGCAGACGTTCGCGCACCAGCGTCTGATGGGTTTCGGCGAGGCCAATTTCCCATGGGCTGCCGGCATGCTTGATCGAGGTGAGGGGAGAAGCGCCGGTGCCGCCTTCGAAGCCCGCGATCGTGACATGGTCGGCGCGCGCTTTCGCCACGCCCGCGGCCACCGTGCCGACGCCGATTTCGGAGACGAGCTTCACCGAAACCTGTCCGTCCGGATTGACGTTCTTCAGGTCGTAGATGAGCTGCGCCAGATCCTCGATCGAATAGATGTCATGGTGCGGCGGCGGCGAGATCAGGCCGACGCCGGGCGTCGAATGCCGCACCTTGGCAATCGTGGCGTCGACCTTGTGGCCGGGCAATTGTCCGCCTTCGCCGGGCTTGGCGCCCTGCGCCATCTTGATCTGCATCATGTCGGCGTTGACGAGATATTCCGTGGTGACGCCGAAGCGGCCCGAAGCGACCTGCTTGATCGCCGAACGCATCGAGTCGCCATTCGGCAACGGCTTGAAGCGATCGGATTCCTCGCCGCCTTCGCCGGTGTTGGACTTGCCGCCGATCCGGTTCATCGCGATTGCCAGCGTCGTATGCGCTTCGCGCGAGATCGAGCCGAACGACATCGCGCCCGTGGCAAAGCGCTTGACGATATCCTTGGCCGGCTCGACCTGGTCGAGCGGGACAGGCTTGCGCTTCTCGTCCTCGGCGGGCTTGATCTTGAACAGGCCGCGCAACGTCAGCAGCCGCTCGGACTGCTCGTTGAGTATTTTGGCAAAGGCGCGGTACCGCTCCAGCGAGTTGCCGCGCGCGGCATGCTGGAGGATCGAGACCGACTCGGCCGTCCAGGCATGATCCTCGCCGCGGGTGCGGTAGGCATATTCGCCACCGACATCGAGCGCATTCTTGTAGACGAGCTGGTCGCCGAAAGCGTCGGAATGACGCCGCGCGGTTTCTTCCGCGATTTCGGCAAGGCCAACGCCCTCGATGCGGGTGTGGGTGCCGGCGAAATATTTCGCGACGAATTCGGCCTTGAGGCCAACGGCATCGAAAATCTGCGCGCCGCAATAGGACTGATAGGTCGAGATGCCCATCTTCGACATCACCTTCAGCAGGCCCTTGCCGATCGACTTGATGTAGCGCTTGACGATCTCGTAGTCCTCGAGCGAGGCCGGCAGGCGATCCTTCATGGCGATGATGGTCTCGAACGCCAGATACGGATTGATCGCCTCCGCGCCGTAACCGGCCAGACATGCGAAATGATGAACCTCGCGCGGCTCGCCGGATTCGACGACGAGACCCACGGAAGTGCGCAAACCGGTGCGGATCAAATGGTGATGCACGGCGGCGCAGGCGAGCAGCGAGGGAATCGGAATCCGGTCCGTGCCCGCCATGCGGTCGGACAGGATGACGATGTTGATGCCTTCGCGCACCGCGGCTTCGGCGCGCGCGCAGAGCTCGTCGAGCACTTGCTCCAGTCCCGCCGCGCCAAGGCCGGCGTGGAAGGTGGTGTCGAGCGTGCGCGACTTGAAATGCGTGTCGGCAATCTCGGAGATCGAGCGGATCTTCTCGAGGTCTGCGTCGGTCAGGATCGGCTGGCGCACTTCGAGGCGCTTGCTCGCGGCTGCTCCCTCGAGGTCGAACAGGTTCGGCCGCGGCCCGATGATGGAGACGAGGCTCATCACCAGCTCTTCGCGGATCGGGTCGATCGGCGGGTTGGTGACCTGCGCGAAGTTCTGCTTGAAGTAGGTGAACAGCGGCTTCGGGCGGTCCGACAGCGCCGAGATCGGCGTGTCGTTGCCCATCGAGCCATGTGCCTCTTCGCCGGTCGAGGCCATCGGCGTCATCAGGATGGTGATGTCTTCCTGGCTGTAGCCGAACGCCTGCTGCCGATCCAAGAGCGGCAGGTTCGAGCGCATGCCCTTGGTCGGCGCTTCCGGCAACTCCTCGAGCACGATCTGCGAGCCTTCGAGCCATTCCTGGTAGGGATGGCTCTTGGCGAGCTCGGCCTTGATTTCGTCGTCCGGGATCAGCCGGCCCTGTTCAAGGTCGACCAGCAGCATCTTGCCCGGTTGCAGCCGCCACTTGGTGATGATCTGGTCCTCGGGGATGGTCAGGACGCCCATTTCCGACGCCATCACGATGCGGTCGTCTTTGGTGACGAGATAGCGCGCCGGACGCAGGCCATTGCGGTCGAGCGTGGCGCCGATCTGCTTTCCGTCGGTGAACGCGATGGCGGCGGGGCCGTCCCACGGCTCCATCATCGCGGCGTGATATTCGTAGAAGGCGCGGCGCTCTTCATCCATCAGGGGATTGCCGGCCCAGGCTTCCGGAATCATCATCATCACCGCGTGCGGCAATGAGTAGCCGCCCTGCACCAGGAATTCGAGCGCGTTGTCGAAGCAGGCGGTGTCGCTTTGTCCTTCATAGGAGATCGGCCATAGCCGGCTGATATCCTTGCCATAGAGCTCGGAATGCACCGAGGCCTGGCGGGCCGCCATCCAGTTGGTGTTACCGCGCAGCGTGTTGATCTCGCCGTTATGGGCGACCATGCGATAGGGATGCGCCAGCGACCAGGTCGGGAAGGTGTTGGTCGAGAAGCGCTGATGCACCAGCGCCAGCGCGCTCTCGAAATCGCCCTCGTGCAGGTCGGGATAGTAGCTGCCGAGCTGGTCGGCGAGGAACATGCCCTTGTAGATCACGGTGCGGCACGACATCGAGCACGGATAGTAGCCCGCCATGCCGCGATCGCGGCGCTGATAGATCGCCTGCGAAATCGACTTGCGGAGAATGTAGAGCCGCCGCTCGAACTCGACCTCGTTCTTGATATGCGTGCCGCGGCCGATGAACACCTGCATGTTGGCAGGTTCGGTCGGCTTGACGGTTTCGCCGAGCGACGAGTTGTCGGTCGGCACGTCGCGCCAGCCGAGCAGCGTCAACCCTTCGGCCTTGATCTGGTCGGCGATGATGCTCTGGATCACTTTTCGCCAGGCCTTTTCCTTCGGCATGAACAGCGCACCGACGGCGTAGCTGCCTGGCTGTGGCAGTGTGAAACCAAGTTCCTTGGCCTTGCGTGCGAAGAAGACGTGCGGAATCTGCACCAGAATGCCGGCGCCGTCGCCCGCGCGCGGGTCGGCGCCGACCGCGCCGCGATGTTCGAGATTGCAGAGGATGCGGATCGCATCCGAGACGATCTGATGCGACTTCTTGCCCTTGATGTTGGCGATAAAGCCGACGCCGCAGGAGTCCTTTTCCAGCGCGGGATCGTAAAGGCCATAGGCTTCCGGCCGGAACGTGTGTTTTTCGATCGGCTGCGAAAGATCAGCCGGTTTCGAGGCTGCGACCGACAGCCCCGAGGCCACGATGTTTTCGCGCTCGA
The DNA here is from genome assembly GCA_049509335.1 of Bradyrhizobium sp. Lineage (GTDB taxonomy): Bacteria > Pseudomonadota > Alphaproteobacteria > Rhizobiales > Xanthobacteraceae > Bradyrhizobium. The sequence continues at coordinate 18,255 of JBEKZZ010000065.1, forward strand.
TTTCCGACCGGCTCATTCTCTGCGTCCTCTCACTCAATAAGGCGTTGGCCTCACCGTCGGCGGCGCACCTTCGGCGTTGCGGCACCCACCGGGCCACCGCTCGTCCTCAGCGAGCCGCAATTTCTTAAGTTTAGGTTGGCCGCTGCAAACCCCATGCCGGGAATGCGGCCCAAAATTGAGACAGTGTTACTGTCCTAACTCCGACCATGCCAAATTTTTATCTACCACACAAGCACGTGAAAGTCGCTTGCCAAGCTGGTCGGCCATGCGGTTCGAGATGGACGCAAGCGCGCCCCGATCCCGCCCAAGGACCGCCGAAATCAGCCACGAGATTTCGCTCGCGGGATGCGGGCAAAAAGCAGCTCTCCGGAAGAGAGCGTACAGGAGCTGAAGATGACGGCGTTGAGAGGGTGGACCATCTCGGTCGGACTGCTGCTGGTGGCCACGGCCGCCAACGCGCAAGGGGCACCGCCGCAGGGCGCGGGACGCTCCGGTTATCTGGCGGCGTCTGATTTCAGCCAGCCTTACGCGGACGCGCCACCTCCGCCGCGCGTCATCTATGGCTCACCGGATTATGGTCCGCGAGGATATGGCGCGCCGGAATACGGCCCCGGTTATTATGGCGGGCCGCTGCTGCCGCCGGCGGAGGTCTATGCGGTTCTCCGACAGAACGGCTTCTCTCCCCTCGGCGCGCCGCGACTGCGCGGTCTTTTCTATTCGATCTCCGCGATCGACCGCCAGGGCGACGATGGCCGGTTGCTGATCGATGCCCGAAACGGGCAGATCGTTCGTTTCGTGCCCGCGGACCGCTTTAGTGGCTATGGTAGCACCGGCGAAGGCTATTATGGCGGTGCGCCCCGGCCCTCCTATGGGCCGCTGGAACCCATGAGCCGTCTTGATGGGTCTCGCCTTGATGGGACGCGTCTCGACGGATCGTCACGGCCGCCGGCCGCGGAGCCTCCCAAGATCGCGAGCCGCATGCCGCAGTCGGTCCCGACGCCGAAGGCGGCTCCGCTCCGCCCCTCCGACGAGAAGCCGCGGGCTGATAGGCTGACAACCGCGCCCGCGCCGGTTCAGCAGTCGGCCGCCGTCCAGGCCAAGCCTGCCGATACCCCGGTGGCCACGGCTCCAGCCGCTAGCGCACCTGTGGAAGCCAAGCCGGCTGCGCCGGTCATTGAGCCGACCCAGCCGATGCCGAAGGTGCAGGGGCTGGAATAACTCTTGGTCGCCCCGGCCTGTGGTTATGGGTCCTCGCGTGCCACCCTCGCTGAAGCTTCGGCGGCCTTGGTCCTTGAACCCCGGCGAAGCCTTAGCGAAGACGGGTCGCGAGGACGACAACCCAAAAAAACGCCCCGGTTTTTGCCGGGGCGTTTTCGCTTCAGCCAATACCAGCCAAAGACTCAACTAACTCAGGCGGCGGCTTTCTCGGCCGAGCCTTCGATCACCGGCGCGCTTGGCGCAGGCGTGGAGATCGGAATGTTGCGGGGCTTCTTGGCCTCGGGGATCTCGCGGACGAGATCGACATGCAACAGGCCATTCTCGAGCGAAGCGTTCTTCACGACCACGAAATCGGCGAGTTGGAATGCGCGCTCGAAAGTTCGCGCCGCGATGCCGCGGTAAAGCACTTCGGATTTTTCCTTGACGTTCTCGTTGGCGACTTTCTCGCCCTTGATCGTCAGGGTGTTCTCCTTCGCGACGAGCGAGAGCTCGCCTTGTGCGAAGCCGGAAACCGCCACGCTGATGCGATAGGCATTCTCGCCGGTGCGCTCGATGTTGTAAGGCGGATAGCCGGGGCTGCCGTCCGCGGTGGCCTGGTCGAGCAGGGAGAAGAAGCGGTCGAAGCCGACGGTGGAACGATAGAAGGGGGTAAGGTCAAAGGTACGCATAGGGTTAGTCCTCCATTGAGCGACTGTTGAAGTGAACCCGCCCGCCATCGGGCCGGGCTTGTCGAAGTGCAGCCTTCAGCGGCTTTCCGAACTTCTTCGGAAATGCTGCCAGCGGCCTGCACGAAGCTGATATGGGAGGAGGGTTGAACGCGTTCAAGCTGCCTGCCGCGACCGTTTTGACGCGAGCGAACCCTTGATTTTCAGCGCCTTTCGCCTATCGGTTGGCTGGCATGACGCTTGTCTCGATTCCCGCCAATCCCGTCCCCGAGAACGTCGTTTCCGGCACGATCAAGACGCCGGACGGCGCCGAATTGCGTTTCGCGCGCTGGGCGCCGCCGGCGGGCCGCAAGGGCACGGTCTGCGTGTTCTCGGGCCGCAGCGAGTACATCGAAAAATATTTCGAGACGGTCAGGGATTTGCGCGACCGCGGTTTTGCCGTGGCCATGATCGACTGGCGCGGGCAGGGGCACTCGTCGCGGCGCTTGCGCGATCCGCGCCGGGGCTATGTGCGCGATTTCGCCGACTACGACATCGACGTCGAAGCCTTCGTGCAGCAGGTGGTGTTGCCCGATTGTCCGCCGCCGTTCTTCGCGCTGGCCCATTCGATGGGAGGCGCGGTGATGCTGCGGGTCGCGCATGCGGGCAAACGCTGGTTCGACCGTATGGTGCTGACGGCGCCGATGATCGACCTGCCGGGGCGGTTGACGTCGTTTCCGGCCCGCGCGCTGTTGCGTTCCATGCGGCTTGCCGGACTGGGCGGCCGCTACGTTCCGGGCGGCGGCGACGGGCTGACCGGCACCGGATCGTTCGTCAACAACCCGCTGACCAGCGATCCCGTCCGTTACGCGCGCAACGCCGCCATCCTGGCTGAAGATCCGACGCTCGGCCTCGGCTCCCCGACGGTGGCCTGGGCGGATACCGCGTTCCGCGCGATGCACGGCTTTCGCGAGATGAACTATCCGTCAGAAATTCGCCAGCCGATCCTGATGCTGGCTGCCAGCAACGATGCCGTCGTCTCGACGGCGGCGATCGAGGAGTTCGCCTATCATTTGCCGGCCGGCTCGCATCTGGTCATTGCCGGCTCCAAGCACGAAATCCTGCAAGAACAGGATCGCTACCGCGCGCAATTCTGGGCGGCTTTCGATGCGTTCGTGCCGGGGACGCCATTGTTCGGGTAACTGATCGAGGATCTTCGTCATGCTCGGTATCCACGGGTTCTGGCTCTTCATCGCCTCCGGGCTTTTGCTCAACATCATGCCGGGACCTGATACTGCCTATATCGTCGGCCGCAGCGCGCAGATGGGATGGCGCGGCGGGGTTGCTGCGGCGCTTGGAATCAGCGCCGGCTGCGTTGCCCATGTTGTTGCCGCGGCGATCGGGCTTTCAGCGCTTCTGGTCGCCTCGGCTACCGCATTCACGGCCGTGAAATGGCTGGGCGCCGCCTATCTCTGCTATGTCGGCCTGACGATATTGTTCTCGCGTACCCAAGAACCGGACAAACCTGCCCGGGAGGGGACCGGTCCGGTCTCGCTATCGCGCGTGTTCTGGCAAGGTGCGCTGACGAACGTGCTCAATCCGAAAGTGGCGATGTTCTTTCTCGCGTTCCTGCCGCAATTCGTTGACGCCGATGCACCGCATAAGCCGCTGGCGTTTCTGGCTCTCGGCTTGATCTTCATTTTCAACGGCACGCTGTGGTGTCTTGCCGTTGCGGTTGCCGCCGCCCGGGCGGCGGGTCATGTACGAAACTCCGGCCGTGCGATGGCCTTGCTCAATCGTGGGCTCGGCGCGCTTTTTATCTACCTCGGCGTTCGTATCGCATTCGCTCAGGCGAAATAGATCTCGTAGCTCGCGGCCGCGGCCAGATAGATTCCGAGCACGATCATCGAAATCAAAAACCAGCGGCGGAAAGACTCGGGCTCGAGCCGCGTGCGGACCGCCTGTCCGATCGCCATGCCGGTAAAGGAGCAGGCAAGGGCTATGACGCCGGGCAACGCGGTCGATTCATCCAGTAACCCCGCGGCAGAGAGATTGAAGGCCTGCGAGATCGTGGCGACCGTAAAGAACACGCCGAGCGCCTGAATCAGTTCGTCCTTCTTCATGCCGAGCGCCTGAAGGAAGGGCATCGACGGAATGACCTGCACGCCGGTGGCGCCCGAGATCAGGCCGGTGATGAGGCCGATGATGCCGCCGATCCACGTTTCGTCGCGCGGCCTGACCGTCAAGGCGAATTTCCGAAGGCTGATGATCGCGTAGATCACGAGCAGGACGCCGATCAAGACGGTGCCATAGCGGGCATAAGGGCCGGTCATCATGTCGCCATCGAGCCGGATGCCGATCGCGAGCCCGAGCAGCAGCGGCCACAGCCGCCGCACGATGCCGAGGAAGTACGGCCCGACAAAAGTCTGCCAGATGTTGGTGAGAATGCCCGGCACGATGACAATGGCGAGCGCATGCGCCGGCGCCATCGCCACCGCGAGCAATCCCATCGACACCGTCGGCAGCCCAAGCCCGATCACGCCCTTGACGAAGCCCGCCAGCAGGAACACCGCGGCAATGAAAATCAGGAGAGTGTGGGTCATGCTTGGTGGTCCGATTCTAACATTCTCATCCCTTCTCAGCGGCCACTTTTTGCGAATGTTGGAATCAAAGGACCACTAGTACCCGGAATCATTGATCCGCGAAACGTGCTTTGAGACGTTTTTGGTGGACTTGGGACTTGGTCCAGACGAACGGTTTGGCGTCGGCGTTGTAGTCATTAATGAATGCATCGATGTGCTCTC
>JBEKZZ010000066.1:0-22341 GCA_049509335.1 Bradyrhizobium sp.
GCGTTCGCTGGCGCGCCGCCCGCAACTCCTGCTGCTCGACGAGCCGCTGGCCGCGCTCGACAAGAAGCTGCGCGAGAGCACACAGCTTGAATTGATGGAATTGCAGCGGCGGCTGGGCCTGACCTTCATTATCGTCACCCACGATCAGGCCGAGGCGATGACCGTGGCGGGACGGATCGGCGTGATGGATGCGGGTCGCCTTGAACAGGTCGCTGCCCCGCGCGAACTCTACGAGGCGCCGCGCTCGCGCTGGATCGCCGAATTCGTCGGCGACATCAATCTGATCGAGGGAAAGCTCGATACCAGCGAAGAGCCTCGCCCCGCGATGGCGCGGCGGCTTGCGATTGCAACCAGCGAGGCCGGAACGATTTATGTCGCCGAGCCTCGCCAGCCACTCACCAAGACCAGCCTTTGTGTCGCGATTCGTCCTGAAAAGGTCAAGCTGTCGCGCCGCCCTCCCGTGTCCGACGATGCGCGCGCGATCAACCGGCTCGAAGGGGTGGTGACCGATGTCGGCTATCTCGGCGGCATCACCAGCTACAAGATCAAGCTCGACAGTGGCGCGATGCTGCGCTCGTCGATGGCCAATACCGCGCGGCTGGGTCTCGACGCCTACAGTCCGAGCCAGCGCGTGGTGGCGTGGTTCTCGCCGGAAGACTGCGTGGTGCTGGAGCAATGAGTTCACCCTCGCTCTTTACGCGCCCTGCGCGCCTGGCGGCGATCGCGCCGTATTTCTGGATGGCGCTGTTCTTTCTCGTGCCGTTCCTGTTTGTCCTGAAGATCAGCCTGTCGCTGACGGCGATCGCGCAGCCGCCCTATACCCCGGTGTTCGATGTCAGCGAGGGATGGGAGGCGATCAAGGCCGCATTCGCCGCGCTCTCGCTCGACAATTTCAAGCTGCTGGCTTCCGACGATCTCTATGTTCTGTCTTACTTGCGCAGCCTCGTGGTCGCTGGCGTCTCGACCTCGATCCTGCTCGTGATCGGCTATCCTGTCGCCTACGGCATGGCGCGCCTGCCGCAGCGCTGGCAAGCGATCGCGATGATGCTGGTGATCGTTCCGTTCTGGACCTCGTTCCTGATCCGCATCTATGCCTGGATCAACATCCTGCAACATGACGGCCTGCTTAATCAGATTCTGCTGGTGCTGCATGTGGTCTCCGCGCCCGTGGTCTGGCTCTCGACCGACAGCGCGATGTATCTCGGCATCGTCTACTCCTATTTGCCGTTCGTGGTTCTGCCGCTCTATGCGACGTTGTCCAGGATGGACCCTGCGCTGCTGGAAGCGGCTAATGACCTCGGCGCCTCGCCGCGCCAGGCGTTCTGGCGGGTGACCTTCCCGCTGTCGCTGCCGGCTGTCGGCGCCGGTGCTCTTCTCTGCTTTATTCCCATCGTCGGTGAGTTCGTGATTCCCGATTTGCTGGCCGGCTCCAATTCGCTGATGATCGGCCAGACCCTGTGGCTTGAATTTTTCACCAACAAGGACTGGCCGGTCGCTTCCGCGGTCGCGGTGATACTTCTGATTCTGCTGATCGTGCCATTGTTGTTCTACGATCGCCTGCAACGGCGGCAACTGGAGCAGGTGTGATGGCCAGCCGCTCGAACAGGCTTTCCCGCTTCAACGTCGCCGCGCTCGCCCTGGGGCTGGCGTTCCTGTATCTGCCGATCGTGATCCTCATTATCTATTCGTTTAACGCCTCGCGGCTGGTCACGGTGTGGGGCGGCTGGTCGCTGAAGTGGTACAGCGAATTCTTCAACGACAACGCCATGATCGACGCGGCGTGGATGAGCCTGCGCGTGGGAGCGACGTCGGCGACGCTGGCGACGGTGTTCGGAACGCTTGCCGCGGTCGCACTCTCGCGCGGCGCGGGCTTCAAGGGACGGACGCTGTTTTCCGGCATGCTCTATGCGCCGCTGGTGATGCCCGAGGTGATCACCGGGCTCTCGCTGTTGCTGCTGTTCGTCGCCATCAACGCCGAACGCGGCTTCTGGACGGTCGTCATTGCCCACACCACGCTCACGATGTGCTTTGTCGCCGTGGTGGTGCAGGCCCGTCTCGGCGCGCTCGACAGGAGCCTGGAGGAAGCGGCGATGGATCTCGGCTGCGACCCGGCCCACGCGTTCCTCGCCGTCACGCTGCCGCTGATCGTCCCATCGGTCGCTGCAGGATGGATGCTCGCCTTTACGCTGTCGCTCGACGATCTCGTGATCGCGAGCTTCACCACCGGCCCCGGCTCGGCGACGCTGCCGATCCGGATCTACTCGGAGGTGCGGCTCGGTGTTAAACCGGAAATCAATGCGATCTGCACGCTGGTGGTGGCGCTGATCGCGGTGGTGATCGTTGTTGCTTCCCTGGCCTCGAAAATTTCCAATGAGCGCGGCAAGAGCGCCGCGCCGTTGTGATTTGTCATTCCGGGGCGATGCGAAGCATCGAACCCGGAATCTCGAGATTCCGGGTCTGGTGCTAACGCACCATCCCGGAATGACGGCGTCAGTTCTCACGACTTGACCGCGCCGGCAGTGAGCCCGCCGACCATGTAGCGGCGGAAAGCGTAATAGATCGCGGCCGGCGGCAGCGCATAGATGAAGCCGGTCGTCATCAGTAATTCCCAGGGCGAATCGTCGGCGGCGAGGAAATTGCCAAGCGCGACCGGCAGCGTGATGTCGCGATCGTTCGAGAGCAGCAGGAACGCATAGAGATATTCGTTCCAGGCAAGCAACACGGCGTAGGTGCCGATCGCAACCAGCGACGGCATCATCAGCGGCACATAGACCAGCCGGAAGATCTGCAACGGCGTCGCGCCGTCCATCACGGCGGCCTCGTCAAGCTCCACCGGCAATTTGTCGGAAGCCTGCTTCAGCACCCAGATCGCGTAAGGCGAGGCGATCGTCACCATCGCGAGAATCAGCGCCCAGCGCGTATTGAGCAGGCCGTAATTGCCCATGGTGCGATACATCGGCACGGCAAGGAATGCCGCCGGGATGAAGTAGGTAAACAGCGCGAGGTTGAGCACGACGCGCCCGCCCGGCACGCGCAGCCGCGAAATCGAAAACGCAGCTGCCGTGGCGATGACGAGCGTCAGCGCGCCGACGGCGCCCGCGATCACGACCGAATTGCCGAACTGCACCCAGAAATCCCTGAGGAAATAATGCTGCTGACGAAATACGATCTCGAAGTTGTGCAGGGTCGGATGCTCCGGCCATAATTTGCCGGAGAAGGCGTCTTCCTTCGGCGAGATCGCGAACACGAACATGTGGTAGATCGGAATTAGGGTCCAGACCAGGACGGGGATGCCGATCAGCAGCAGCCGCGCTTCGGTCGCCGTGTCGCGTAAGGAAGGCAGCTTCATCGCGACAACCGTTTCATCATGAAATAGACGAGCGGCAGCACCAGCGGCATCGCGCAGACGATCGAGGCCATCGCGAGGTTGAGCTGGTCGAGTCGCAAATATCGGATGCCGAGCGTCGAGAGCACGTGCGTCAGATCGGCCGGGCCGCCGCCGGTCAACAGATAGACGCTGTTGAAGTCCCCTAGCGTCCAGATCATCGAAAGCAGCGTGCAGGTGACATACAGCGCCTGCATCGAAGGCCAGGTGATGAAGCGGAATTTCTGCCACCAGTTGGCGCCATCGACATCGGCGGCCTCGAACAGGTCCTGCGAGATCGCCAGCCGCCCGGTCATCAGGATCAGCGTCCAGAACGGCAGCGATTTCCAGATATGCACGCCGATCGCCATCGAAAGCGCCACTGTGGGATCGTTCAGCCAGTTCGGCCCGTCATCGCCGGTGAACTTGAAGATCAACTGGTTCACCATGCCCCATTCCGGATTGAGCATGAAGCGCACCGACAGGATGGTCGGAATCGACGGCACCGCCCAGGGCAGGATGAAGATCACCGACAGCCACCGGATCCAGCTTCGCGACTGCACGAAGAAGCCGGACAGGAACAGCGCGATCAGCATTTTGATGTTGATGCCGATGAGCAGGAAAATCAGTGTGTTAACGGCGGCACGCGCAAAGATCGGGTCGTTGTACAGCGCGACATAGTTCGATGGCGCCCGCGCCAGCCAGAAGCCGTAAGCCACCGGATAGACCACGAACGCGGCGAACACGAGCAGATAGGGCGCGATCATCACGATGCCCCAGACCTGCGGCGTCGACAGCCGCGGCGCGAGCGGGGCGCTTGGTACGTCGGACGCTGAGATCGTGATCGCCATGTGCCGTTACTCTTGAATGGATATTCCCGCCGTAGTCAGAAATCGCGTTCCCCGGACGCGGCGCAGCGTGAAACGGTGCGCTGCTGATCCGGGGTCCATTCTGTACCACCTTGGGTCCCGGCTCTGCGGTGCACCGTGAAGGACGTTGCACCGCGTCCGGGACACGGAAATGCTTTCTATCGTCAAAGCTACCCCGCGACCTCCTTGATGCGCGCGATCAGTTCGTCGACCGCCTTCTCCACCGGCACCTTCTCGCTGACGACGCGGTTCATCGCTTTCGCCCACACATTCTCGTTGTTCAGAATCGTGAACTTGTAGTTCTTGGTGAAATCGAACGGCTGGGTGCCGCCCGTGAACTGGGCGTAGACCGCCTTGCGATGGCGGTCGGCCTGCCAGAACGGGCTCTTCTGGCCTTCGATCGTCGCCGGGAACCAGCGGCCGAGCGCGCCTTCGACATAAGGGCCGAGGTTTTCTTCTTGCAGCAGGAAGGCGACAAACTCCTTTGCTTTCGCCTTGTTCTTCGCCGCGGTGAAGATCACGCCGGTCTTGACGTCGGAGCGATACTTGATGACGCCGCCATCCGGCTTGTTCGGGAAGGAGGCCGTGATGATGTCTTCTTCATAGGCCTTCTTGCCGGCGGCGCGCTGTTCGTCCGTCAGCGCCGGATTGGTGGAATCCTCGAACCATTTCGCCGCGATCGAGATCGTGAAGTTGTGCGTCATCACGATCGTCTTGTTGTGGAAGGCGACGTTGTTGTCCGGGTCCTTCCAGGTGGTGGAGGAGGGCGGCGTGCAGCCCTTGATGTAGGTGTCGGTGTAATCCTTCAGCGCGTGGATCAGTCCGTCACGCACCTTGGGATCGTCGACCAGAAGCTTGCCGTCGTCGTCGACCAGATGGATGTTGTAGGCATCCATGAAGGTGTAGAACGACTGCAGCGAGTCGGTGGATTCCACGCCCATCGGCTGGCCGATGCCATAGATGCGCTGGCCGGTCGCCTTGCGGATCGCCGGCTGCACCTTGTCGCACCAGAACGACCAGTAATCTTCCCACTTGGTCGGAATGTCGCTCGCCTTGAAGCCCGCCTTCGCCAGCATGTCGCTCCAGATCTGCACATGCATGCTCTGCTGCTTCAGCGGAAAGCCGTAATAGCCTTTCTTCCTGGTCTCGCCGTTATAGAGGTAAGCGGTCTCCAGCGTATTCGGTGCGAACTTGTCTTTGATCGGCACGAGAATGTCGGAGAGGTCTTCGAGCTTGCCCTCGAAGGCCCATTTGCCGCCGGCCTGCACGTCGAACGTATCGGCATAGGCGACATCGGGCACGGTGCCGGAATCCAGCGCCGCCACCGTTTTCGAAATCATGTCCTGGATCGCGTATTGCGACAGCTCGACCTTGGTGCCGGTCTTCTCTTCGAATTTCTTGACGACCTTGAGCAGCGCGTCGTCTTCGGACTTGTAGAAGCCCTTGCCCCACCAGACCGTGATCGTGTCCGCGGCGGCAGGCTGTGCGGCGGCCAGCAGCACGGCAGCGGTAGTGAAAAGTGCAATTCCTCCCGGAATTCTCAACATCTCTCTCCCTGTTTGGCGCCGGCCTTATTTTAACCGGTCGGGTGAAAGACTAGCGCAGAGGTGAGGCATGTCCAGCGGCATCTTGTCGTACGCAGGTAGGGGCGTGGGATGCTGCCCCGCCGTTCCGGCCAGCACACGTCAGGCTCTTCCGTCGTCCCGGACAAGCAAAGCGCGATCCGGGATCCATAACCACAGGCCGTCGTTGTTGCACGAAAGCCGTCGGACAACGCCGCTCAACACGCCTAACACGCGTGTGGGTCCCGGATCGCGCTTTGCTTGTCCGGGACGACGGTGAGATAGTTGCAGACACACCTTCACCCTCCCGCGGCGCAAAACGCGTCCGGGTGATGCTTCATCGTCCGCCCGAAGAGGGCGTGGGGAATGCCGGATGCTCAAGCGCATCCGCAGCCTTGCGTGCAAAGGTAGAAAACACGCAAGTTAGTCACCACGGTCGCGCCGGTGCAGTCCGGCATTCCCGCACGCGAATGGTTTTAACGGTTTCCTTCGCGATCTCCCCGGCGATCGGCTTTGTTGCCGCCGTTGTCAGCAGATCGTTCTGCCAACGTGATGTCAGCATCGAGACATCAGGACCACACGACTTCGCCGTCCGCCTCACACGCGCTCGTCCGTCGCGCCAAGGCGTCCACCGCATCCCGACCCAACGTCCGTGACGATCGCGAAACGCCCCTCAAGTGGGACGGGATGATTCGCTTCTATTGCTGCTTCTACCGGGTCGTCAAGCGCAATTTCTGAAAATCAGAAATTAGACATTTGCCACAGATCGCGACTTCGCCAAAGCCTCCGGATATTTGTGTCGAAAGCAAAGCAGACCTCGCAATTGCTGGGGGCTGATTTCGGCTTATGACTCGGAACAGAAGTATCGCCAACGCTATTATTATTGGTGCGACGGTAATCTACGGCTGTATGATGCGGACTACTCCCTTTCTCAAAGGAGGCGGCGATATGACGCGTACGGCGAGCTGCCAGTGCGGACAGCTGAGTCTAACCGTTGAAGGTGAGCCGGCTTTGGTCTCAGCCTGCAACTGCACGCGATGTCAGAAGCGCTCGGGAAGCGCATTTGCGCTTTCGTCGCGATGGAATACTAACCAAGTGAGGGATCGCTCGGGAAATGGCTTGACCTACAACCGCAAGGGTACGTCAGGCGGGAACGTTCAATTCGTATTTTGTGCTGTCTGTGGTTCGACGGTGAGTACAAGTCTTGAATTCTTGCCCGAAATGATAGGCATACCGGTCGGCTGCTTCGCCGATCCAACCTTCCCTGCGCCAAAGGTGGCGGCCTGGTGCGAGTCAAAGCTTGAGTGGGTCCGCTTTCCCGATGAGCTTCTCTTGCTGCGCGACCAGACCCAAGCTATGGAACCGCAACAAGTGTGATCGGACTTTACGGTCGGACTGCTTCCGCTTGTGGCCCCCACAGCGGATATCGTCAGCCTAGCTAGGCAACATAGTCCGCTTTCAGCCCTAGACCAGGCGTCGCGCTAAGTTATCGCCGTGTCCGCTGACTGCAAGCCATCGACACGTTCGCCCGCGCTGAACGCGATCTCCTGATAACCCTTCGCGGCCACGTCGTTGGCGATCGCGATGAATTTCGGCGTGCCGCCGTTATAGAGGAAGTAGCGGACCGTGCCCTCTTCGTGGCCGGCGACGTTGGAGTTGTAGCCGGTGAACCAGGACTTGGCTTTGCGCATCAGCATGATCTCGTACATCTTGGCCACATGCGCGGTCCAGCGCTCTTGCGCCTCGCGCGTGGCGTTGGCGCGGGTGTAGCCGCGATCCCACATATATCGCAGCAGGTCCGTGCACCAGTTGACGTTGTTCTCGATACCGCGCGGAAAGTTCGTCGAAGCGGACGCGCTTTGCGGCCCCGTAGGCATCAACAGATTTGGAAAGCCGTGGATCAGTAGCCCAAGATACGTGGACGGCGCGTGTTTCCATTTTGCGGCGAGCTTTTCGCCACCGACGCCGCTGATATCGATCTGGTCATAGGCGCCGGTGATGGCGTCGAACCCGGTGGCGTAGACGATAATGTCGAATTCGTAGTCGCGCTCGGTCGTCCGCAGGCCACTCTCGGTAACGCGAACCAGCGGCGTCTCGCTGAGATCGACCAGGTGTACGTTGTCGCGGTTATAGGCCTCGAAATAGTTCGTCTCCAGCGGCAGGCGCTGCACGCCAAAGCCGTGATCCCGCGGAATCAGTTTTTCGGCGACCCTGGGGTCTCTAACGCGACCGCGGATGCGGCCGGCGATATACTCCGACAGTTCGGCGTTGGCGGCTTCATCCATGAAGATCTCGCGAAAATTCGCGAGCCAGATACCAAAGCCGGGCTCGTCATAGAGCTTGTCCCATAGCGCGACACGCTCCTCGCGCGTCACCTCAGAGAAGCCGCGGCGGTCGGGGCCGTGCAGAAAGCTGCCTGGCGTAAGCCGGCAGGCTGCGAAGATCTCGTCATAGCGCGCGCGAATGTCGGCCATTTCGGCGTCCGAGATTTCGCTGTTGTTGAGCGGCGCGCTCCAGTTTGGCCGGCGCTGGAACACGGTCAAGTGGCCGACCTTGCCGGCGATCTCGCCGATCAACTGAATGCCGGTGGCGCCGGTGCCGATCACGGCGACCTTCTTGCCCGCGAGATCGATCGGTTCGTGCGGCCAGTAGAAAGTATGGAACGAGCGGCCTTTGAAGTCACTGACGCCTTCCAGCCGCGGCATGGTCGGCGCGGAGAGGAGACCGATCGCGAGAACGATAAAGCGGCACGTCAGCTCGCGGCCGTTCGACGTCTTCACGTGCCAGAGATCGCGCGCCTCATCGAAGCGCATCGCTTCGACCTTGCAGTTGAACTGCATATGCTTGCGCAGATCGAACTTGTCGGCGACGTAGTTGAGGTAGCGCAGATTTTCGGGCTGGCTGGAAAATCGCTCCTTCCAGTGCCACTCGTCGAGCAGCTCACGCGAAAACGAGAAGCCGTAGGTGTAGCTCTCGGAATCGAAGCGGCAGCCGGGATACCGGTTCCAGTACCAGGTGCCGCCGAGATCGGGCGCCGACTCCAGCACAGTGGCGTCGATCCCGAGATCGGCCAGCCGCTTGATCTGGTAGATGCCCGCTACTCCCGCGCCGACGACGATCACCTCGTAATGGGTCTTGACGTCTCCCATCATCCCCTCGGATTTTTTAGCGTTGCGTCAATCACTCCAGTTGAATGCGCACGCTTTTCGCCCCATTCAACAGTCGCCGGAGATGAAAGCCGGCGAGCGCGTCGCTGGCATGCAACCCGACCAGTGCCGCAAAGGCCGGCATTGCGGCGGCGTCTCCTGCCTCCAGTTTGGCAAAGGCAGCGCCATATTGCGCGGTCGCCGGCCCCTCGAACTCGGCCGCCGCAAGCGGCTCGTAAGCCCGCAGCGGCTCGCTGCGCCCGCGCAACAAGAGATCGCCGACCGGCCTGCCGCAAAAGGTCCCGACGCCGTCGGCGACCGCCGCGCTGACACAAATACGCGTACCAAGAGACTTGTTGGCCGCTTCAAGCCGCGCGGCGGTGTTGATCGTGTCGCCATAGGCGGTGTAGTCGAAGAAACGTCCGCCGCCGAAATTGCCGACCAGCGCCGGCCCCGCGTGAACGCCAATCCGCGTGGCGCCGAAACTCACGCCTTTGGATTTCCAGCGTTCGCGAAACGCCTCGGCCCAGTCATTCAGCGCATGTGCGCAGGCAATGGCGCGGGTCGCATAATCCGGCTGGTCGCCGGGCGCGTTGAAGAGAATCTGGATGGCGTCGCCGATGATCTTGGCGACGGTGCCTTCGTGCGCGAAGACGACTTCGGTCATGCCGCCCACATATTCGTTGAGCAGCGTGCCGAGCACGTCGGGCGCGGCGTTTTCGACCAGCGACGTGAAACCGGCGATGTCGGTGAAGATCACCGCGACCTCGCGCCAGTGCACTTCCATGCCGTCGCTGTCGCCGGCAGCGGCAAGCCTGGAGGCGATCTGCGGCGAGAAATAACGCGAGAGCGACGCATGCGCGCGCTCGGCCTCGGCCTGGCGACGGCGCGCCTCGCGCATCGCCTCGACGTGGCGAATGGTCTTGTCGATGGTGGTTTCGAGATCGCCGAAATCGATTGGTTTGGTCAGGAAATCGAAGGCGCCGCGGTTCATCGCGATGCGGATATTGCTCATGTCGCCATAGGCCGAGACGATGATGGTCGATTTCTTGTCTTCGGCCTCCTGCAATTTCTGCAGCAAAGACAAGCCATCCATCCGCGGCATGTTGATGTCGGAGACGACCAGATCGACATGCGGATGAACTTCGATCGACTGCAATGCCTCCACGCCGTCACGGGCAAACATGAAACTCACCGCGCCGTCGCGAATTTGCTTGCGGAATTTCTGCAAGACAAGAGCCTCAAGGTCCGGCTCATCGTCGACGACGAGGATGGTGGCTGTCATGCGGCCTGCCCCAGGCGAGTATCGATCTCATGGCGTAGCAGCGCAAAATCGATCGGTTTGGTCAATAGTCCGACCGCGCCGCGCTCGATCGCCTTGCGGCGTGTTTCGGCATCGCCATAAGCGGTGATCATGATGACTGGAACGTCGGGCCGTTCGGCGCGCACCTTTGGCAGCATGTCGAGCCCGCTCATTCCGGGCATGTTGATGTCCGACAGGATCAGGATCAGCGATGGATCCTTGATCTCGGCGGCGCGAACCAGCGCCGCAGGCGCCGACGGTGCAAACTCCATCGTGAAGCGTCCGGATTTCAGGTCGCGCCGGAATTGCTGGCGGAACAGTTCCTCGACATCGGGCTCGTCATCGACGACGAGTATGTAAACGCTCAATTTCGGCCTCCAGCCTGCGCCGCCGCGCGCGGCAGCGTAATGATAAATTCGGTGAACGCGCCGGGTTCCGTTTCGACGTCAATCTTGCCGCCGTGCTGTTTCACGATGATGTCGTGGCTCATCGACAGGCCAAGCCCGGTGCCTTCGCCCGCGGGCTTGGTGGTGAAGAAAGGATTGAACATCTTCTCTTTCACCTCGGCGGGGATGCCGGTGCCGTTGTCGCGAATCCGGATTTCGACCTTGCTGCCGAGGTTCTTGGTGGTCGCCGTCAGCAGCGGTTCGAAGCCTTCGCCACCAGCTTCCTTGCGCTTGTTGGCCGCATAAAAACCGTTGGAAATGAGATTGAGGAACACCCGCGTGATTTCCTGCGGATAGAGATCGACTACCCCGGCAGATGGATCAAGCTCGCGCTGCAGCGTGATATTGAAGCCGGCTTTCTCGGCCCGCGCGCCGTGATAGGCGAGATTGAGGCTTTCTTCGACAATTGCGTTGATATCGACCGGGCGGTGGTCGCCCGAGCCCTCGCGCGAATGAAGCAGCATGTTCTTGACGATCGAATCCGCGCGCTTGCCGTGCTGCACGACTTTTTCGAGGTTGCCCTTGAGCATATGCGTGAGTTCGTCGATTTCTTCCCGGACCTTGTCGTCGAGCGCGGCCGGCTTGAGCGTGTCGTTCAGTTCGTCGATCAATTCGGCCGACAGCGCCGAGAAATTGTTGACGAAGTTGAGCGGGTTCTTGATCTCATGCGCGATGCCGGCGGTGAGCTGGCCGAGCGAAGCGAGCTTTTCGGTTTGCACCAGCCGGTCCTGCGCGGTGCGTAATTCGTCGAGCAACTCCGACAATTCCCGCGTGCGCGCCTGCACCTGCTCGAACAGCCGCACATTCTCAATAGCGATAACAGCCTGATCAGCAAAGGTCTGAAGCAACTGGATGTGATGATCGGCAAAACTTCCGGGTTGAACGCGCGTCACCGCGATGGCGCCGATTGACGCGCCGTCGTTCATCATCGGAGCAAACAAAATGCTGCGGAAGCCGCGTGCTTGCGCGATATCCCGAATCTCGTATGACATCTTCTCGGTATCAGCGATCTGGTTAGCTTCGCCGGCCTGCGCCATTTGGAACGGTGGAAAATCGGTAACGGGCATCGGGAAGCTGGTCCGCAGTACTTCATCCGCGGCGGGGTTTGTCGGGGTGTACGCCTTGAGGTGACCGATACCATCAATAAAACGGAAGACAGTGCTCGAGAACCCGCCGATGAGGGTATTGGCACTTCTCGCGATGGCCTCAAACACGGGTTGCGCGTCCGATGGCGAACTGGCGATGACCTTCAGGATGCCGGCGGTCGCGGTCTGCCGCTCGAGTGCTTCCTTCGTTTCGTTGAAAAGCCGTGCATTCTCGATGGCGATAACCGCCTGGTCGGCGAAAGTCTGCACGAGGTCCAGTTGGCGCTGGCTGAACGGTCCGGGCTCCGGCCTTCCCAGCAGCAGCACGCCCTGAACCGCGGCATCGCGCATCAGTGGGACGGCAAGGACCGCCCGGTAGGCGCCGATCGTCGGCGCGTTGGCAAAACTGTATTCCGCATCAAGCTCGACGTCCGCGACATGAACCGGCTTGCCGTCCATAAAAACCCGGCCGGTGATCGTTTCACGGCCGGGCTTGATCGGGTGGGCATTCATGAAATCGACAAAGGCCTGTGTGCAGCCGGATTCGGCCTGTAGCCGCATCACCTCACCGTCGCGCAGGCAGATGATGCCCAGTGACCCGCCGCACAGCAGCTTTGCGGACTCGATCAGCGTGGTCAGGACCGATTTCAGGTCGAACGCCGAGCGGCTGATGACCTTGAGCACGTCGGCGGTCGCGGTCTGCTGTTGCAGGGATTCGCTGAGATCGTCGGTGCGCTCGCGCAATTCGCCAAGCAAGCGGGCATTTTCGATGGCGATCACGGCCTGGCTGCCGAAGCTCGTCACGAGGTCGATCTGCTTTTCGGAGAACGCGTGAACGTTCTGCCGGAAGATGGCGATCACGCCGACAAGGCTTTTTTCCCTCAACATCGGCACGAGCAGAAGCGTGCGGGCACCGCCCAGTTCGACCAATTCCACAATCGGCGGGAAGCCGGTGAGGTAAGCCGGCTCCTGCTTGATATCAACGACATGAACGAGTTGCCGGGTCGCAATCAGCCGCCCCAGCGGGTCGATCGGCGGCGGGTAGATGACCGGATTGCGCGAAAAGGTGTCCGCGAACGCCGGCGGCAGATTGAACATCGAAACGAAACGGAAGCCGCCGCCTTCGTAGAGAACCAACAGGCCGAATTGGGCGTCGCATATTGTGGTCGCATTCGCCAGGATCGCCTGAAACACGGGATTGAGTTCACCAGGCGAGCGGCTGATGACCTGCAACACGTCGGAAGTCGCAGTCTGATGCTGCAGTGATTCTTGCAAGTCGGCCGTCTTCGTCTGCACATCGCTGAACAGGCGGGCGTTTTCGATGGCAATCATCGCCTGATCGGCAAAGGTCTGCACCAGATCGATCTGGCTCTTGGTGAACGGGCCGGGCTCGGGCCGCGTCAGCACCAGCACGCCTTCGACCTTGTCGTTCCTGAGCATCGGCACGCCCAGCGCCGCGCGAATTTTGTTCAGGGAACCCGGGGACATTTCCATGTCCGGGTCCTCAAAGATGTCGGAAATAACTTCGATCTTTCCCGATGCGATGACGCGCGCGGTGGCCGAACCGCGGCCCGCTCTCGCCGGATTCGCCGCCCAATATTGCAGGAATTCGGGTGTGGTCCTGGACGCCGCCTTCAACGGAAAGACGTCGCCTTCGCGAAGGAAGATCGAGCCCCGATTGGCACGACACAACTCGGCTGCGGACTTGATCAGCGTTTCGAGAACGGTTTGGAGATTGAAGGTCGAGCGGCTGATGACCTTCAGGACGTCGGCGGTGGCGGTTTGCTGCGCGATCGACTCATCAAGCCTGCGCTTAAGATCAGCGATGATCTCGTGGGGATCGCCGGCAACGTTATCCGTCACAATGAATGTTCCAAATAATCAGGCGAGACGCTGGGTGCGATCTCGATTTCGATCCTGATACATCAAAGCATGACGGCGTGGCCTCAGCTAGGGGTAGTCGGGCTTCAAAATTGACGGAAATCTCCGACGAACCCTCAATTCCCTTTCGCTTCCCCCACGGCTGCGGGTGCGGCCGCCTCGGGCTTCGCGCTTCCGCCGGTGAAGCGCTCGATCATCGAGCGCACCGCATCGCGGGTCTTGGGATCCTTTACCGCATCAAGCAGCGGCGCGGTTGCGGGCGAGCGCCGCAGCAGGCTGTCGGAATTGGGGAAGATCAGCGGATCGTCCCACGGCCCCTGCACCACAAAAGGCAGTTCGAAACCGGGTGTGCCATCGGCCGCGGGCAGGCTGGCCACGCCTTTCATGTCGAACTCGCGGGCCGGCACCGAAGCGGTTCCGGTCAGCGTGATGTGCGCCGGGCCGTCGATCTGGACGTCCTCGAGCGTGGCGATCCCGTCGGCGAATTTCAACCCGACGGTGAGATTGCTGTAGGGCGTCGAGCCCGAGCGGAAATTACCGGCGCCGGACAACGGCCGGCGTTCCAGCCGCTTGAGCAACTGCTCGGCATTGAAGCCCGCGATCGCGCCGTCATGGCCGGTCAGCGTCGCGGTGCCATCGAGCGATTGCGCCAGGCCAAACGGGCTTGAGCCGGAAGCAGCCAGCGACATGCCGAGATTGCCGCGGCCGGATAATTTATTGAAGCCGAACAGTTCGCTGGCGCAGGCCTGCAAATCGACGTCGGTGAACTGGAACTGCGCTTTTACTTCCGCAAAGCTGTCGGCCCGCGCCAGGCCGAACGAACCTTTGGCGATGCCGCCATAAACTTGCGCTTCGGCGACGCTCAAAGCGAGCGCACCGTTGCGCAGGTTGGCGCCGATCGCCGTGCGGCCAAGCCTGGAGGGGCCGACCGTGACGCGAGCGGCGGAGAGGCGGATATCGAGATCGGTCGCCGACAGCGAATTGAGATCGAACAGCTGCCGGTTCCAGTCGTGCGCGCCGCTCGCAAGCATGCGGAAGGTCGAGATATAGGGCGTGAAGTCGAGGCTGTCTGCCGCCAGCGTCGCCTGCAGCGACTGGCGGCCGTTATTGACATAGGTCATCACGCCCTCGGCGACATTGCCGTCGAGTTCGACATTGACGTTGGTGAGGGCTACCGAGGCGCCGACGGCATTGGCGCGCGCCTTCAGCGCGAAACGGCCGAAGCCGCCGCTGCCGGGCGGGGCCTGGCCGGTCCATCGCAGTGCGTTGCGCAGCGAGACTGAATCGACCGTGACCGTGCCTTCCATCATCAGGCTGGTCCGGTTGGCAACGGTGCCGTCGAAGGCGAGTTTCAGCGGTGGGCTGGCCAGCCGCGCCTTGAAGCCGGAGCGCTCGCCGGACAGTGCGGCCAGGAAGTCGCCGATCGAAATGCTGCCGTCGACGCGCTCGCCGCGCCAGTCGAATTGTCCCGTGGCCGCGAAAGAGCGCGAAATCGACGGCCAAGCCAGCGACAGATCGATATTGTCGAGCGCCTCGGTGATCTCGCGAACGGGATCTTCGTAGGAGAGCTTGCCGTCCTGGATCCGGATTTCCGAGAACGACACCTGGTTGTCGGGTCCCGGTTTCATGGTGCGGGCGATGGTGCCGATAAACGGCGTCCAGTTGCTGTCGCCGTTGATGTCGCGGACCACCCGGATATGCGGCCGCAGCAGCATGACGTCGGCGATCTCGAAACGTTGCAGCAACAGCGGCAACAGCCGCAAATTCGCCGTCAGCACGTCGACGGTCAGCGCGGGATCGGCGGCACCGCCGCCCCGCAAGCCCACGTCATGGAAAGAGACATAGCTTCCGGGGAACACCGAGATATCGGTTGAGCCCTTGACCACCAGGTCGAGCCCGGTCACGGCGCGGATTTGTGCCTCGACCGCGGCGCGAAGGGCGTCCCGGTTGAGCAGGCAGGATGACGCGATCATGGCGACCAGCGCCACGCCGACCAGCACCGCGACCGGCATCGCGAGGCGCCTTGTTCTCTGGGCCATCGTCAACGGAAAATCCAAGAAGTATCCAAATCTGGTTTGCTGGAACCGGATGCGGGCATCAGGGTCGCAAGCTTTGCTGCCGAAACAGTGGCTTGGGGCGCCAAACGCCCGCCACACTTCCAAGGAGCGGCAACTTGATGGTTTTTCTTGACGCTTTCAAGGCCGCTCTCTTCACCCTCCCCCCTTGCGGGGAGGGCGGGGGGTCGTTGGCCTCATGGTTCTCCAGGCGATGCGAAGCATCGTCCGGACGCGCGAGGACGCGCTCCTCACCATGAGGGATAAAAGGCCTTGGACCTCATCCTGAGGAGCCCGCCGGAGGCGGGCGTCTCGAAGGATGAAGCCGTGATCCCTTTCCCGTCATTCCGGGGCGATGCGAAGCATCGAACCCGGAATCTCGAGATTTCCCGATGCACAATTGTGCATCTGAGGTCTGGTGCTAGCGCGCCATCCCGGAATGACGGTGCGGTCCCCCGTCATTGACGCACTGCGAAGATTTCGCCTAATAGTTGGCAGGCGATAGTTGGCTGGCGCGGCCAGCCGCATTTTATCCATCAGGTCGTTATTCGCATGAAAAAGGTCTATCCCGACGCCAAATCCGCCCTCGACGGCGTCCTCAAGGACGGCATGATGATCATGTCTGGAGGTTTCGGCCTCTGCGGCATCGCCGAAACCTTGTCGGACGCGATCCGCGATTCCGGCGTGAAAAACCTGACGGTGGTTTCCAACAATGCCGGCGTCGACGGGATCGGGCTCTCCCGGTTGCTTGAGACGCGCCAGATCAAGAAGATGATCTCGTCCTACGTCGGCGAGAACAAGCTGTTCGCCCAGCAATACCTCGCCGGCGAACTCGAACTCGAATTCAATCCGCAAGGCACGCTCGCCGAGCGCATCCGCGCCGGCGGTGCCGGCATTCCGGCCTTCTACACCAAGACCGGCGTCGGCACGCTGATCGCCGAAGGCAAGGAAGAAAAGGTTTTCGACGGCGAAAAATACATCATGGAGCGTGGGCTGTTTGCAGATCTGGCCATCGTCCATGCCTGGAAGGGCGATACCGCCGGCAACCTCGTCTACCGCAAGACGGCGCGGAATTTTAACCCGATGATGGCGACCGCCGCCAAGGTCACGGTCGCCGAAGTCGAGCATCTGGTGCCGGCCGGCGAGATCGATCCGGATCACATCCATACGCCCGGCATTTTCGTCAAGCGCATCATCGAGGTCGGCACGGCCAAGAAGCGGATCGAATTCCGCAATACGCGCCCGCGTCCCGCCACCTAACCCGATTTCGACAGGAGAGCCCCATGGCCTGGACCCGCGAACAGATGGCCGCCCGCGCCGCCAAGGAATTGCGCGACGGCTTTTACGTCAATCTCGGCATCGGCATCCCGACGCTGGTTTCCAACTACATTCCCGACGGCATCGACGTCTCCCTGCAAAGCGAGAACGGCATGCTCGGCATGGGGCCGTTCCCGTATGAAGGCGAGGAAGACCCGGACCTGATCAATGCCGGCAAGCAGACGGTCAGCGAACTGCCCTCGACCAGCTATTTCTCCTCCGCCGAGTCCTTCGGCATGGTGCGCGGCGGTCATATCGATCTCTCGATTTTGGGCGCGATGCAGGTGGCCGAGAACGGCGACCTCGCCAACTGGATGATCCCGGGCAAGATGGTCAAGGGGATGGGCGGCGCGATGGACCTCGTCGCCGGCGTCAAGCGCGTCGTGGTGGTGATGGAGCATTCCGCCAAGGACGGCGCGAAGCTCTTGAAGAAGTGTAACCTGCCGCTGACCGGCGAGCGGGTGGTCGACATGGTGGTGACCGATCTGGCCGTCTTCACCATCGACAAGCACGGCAAGGACGGCATGGCGCTGATCGAGCTCGCCGACGGCGTCACGCTCGACGAAGTGAGGTCGAAGACCGAGGCTGAGTTTCGGGTCGCGCTGAAGAACGCGTAATTGCGATTGTATCTGAATCGTCATTCCGGGATGGTCCGAAGGACCAGACCCGGAATCTCGAGATTCCGGATTCGCTCGTTTCACTCGCGCCCCGGAATGACGTGGGTGGATAAAACCCTCACCTGCTCCCCTTCGCCGCAGTCACTTCCTCCAGCCCGCGGTTGCGCGGCTCGACGCCCCAGGCCCACACCACCACAATCTGCACCACCACCAGACCGATCATCAGCCAGACCACGCCCGGCAATTTGTAGGACGCCATCAGGCTACCGACGATGAACGGCGAAACCACAGTGGCGCCGCGTCCGAAAAAATTGCAGATGCCATTTGCCCTGAGACGGATCTCGGTCGGAAACAGCTCCGGCGTATAGACGCCGTAGAGGATCGCGGTCTGAATATAGATCGCAACGACGAGGACAAAGCCGACGCTGAGCACGATCGCAGGGTCAGAGGCAGCATCGAAACGGGCGTAGATATAACCGCTGACGATGGTGAGGATGGAGGCGCCGATGATGCTCCAGCGCCGGCCGATGGCGTCCGACAAATAGGCGCCGAGCGCGCAACCGACCAGTGACGCCGCCGACAGCACCAGCGTATAGGCGAGCGAGTTGGTGATCGTCAGTCCCTGGCGCAGGAAGAATTGCGGCAGGAAAATCACAAAGCCGAAGATCAGCGTGTTGATGGTGATCAGCACCCATGAGCCGACGATCAGGCGACGCAGCAGCGACGGCGTGGCCAGATGGGTCGTGCCGGGCTCCGCGGCAGGCGCGGGTGTTGCCGCCGGCGGCAGCGGCTTGCCGCCGGATGACTCCTGTTCGATGGCCTGCATCAAGGCCTCGGCCTCCTCAAGGCGGCCCTTCGATTCAAGCCAGCGTGGTGACTCCGGCAAGTTCTTGCGCAAATACCAGACGAACAGGGAGCCGAGACCCGCGATGACGAACATCGGCCGCCAGCCGAAATTCGGGATCACGAGGTAGCCGAGCAGCGAGGTCACGGGAAAGCCCGCGACCACGATAAACGCCATCATCGACAGCCAGCGCCCGCGTGTGTTCGGCGGGACAAACTCGGTCAGCGTCGAATAGCCGACCACGATTTCGGCGCCAAGCCCAAGTCCCTGCACGAAGCGGCAGGCGATGAGCTGGTTCATGTCTTGCGCGAAGGCGGCTGCGAGTGAAGCGAGGCCAAAGATCAACAGGTTGATTTGATAGGTGAAGCGACGGCCCAAACTGTCGCCGACAAAGCCGGTGATCAGCGCGCCTGCCGTCATGCCGACAAAGGTCAGTGAAATGAACTGCAGGTTCTCCGGCAAGGTCGAAAATTTCGACTGGATCAGCGATGCGAGTACGCCGCCGGCGACATAGAGGTCATAGCCGTCGAAGAACATCCCGGCGCCGACCAGCCAGAAAATCCGGTAGTGAAACGACGAGATCGGCAGCCGGTCGAGGCGTGCGCCGGCGTTTACTGCAAGAGCCATGAAATTCCCCCTTGAGACTTGCCGGCGGCCTTGGTTCGCCGGCATTGTTATGGTTCAGTTCAGCCGCCGCTGGCCTGCCGTGTCGCGGTACCAGTCGAAGGGCGCGTCGCCGGTTGCGACCATGACGCTCTTGACGTTGAAATGATCCTCAAAACTCTCGGTGCCGCATTCGCGGCCGACGCCGGAATCGCCGACGCCACCCCATGGCGACGCCGGATCGAGCCGGTGGTGATCGTTGATCCAGACGATGCCGCATTTCACGCTCGCAGCGACCCGATGGGCGCGTGCGACGTCGCGGGTGCGGATCGCGGCCGCCAGCCCAAACGGTGAATCGTTGGCAAGGCGCAGCGCGTCTGCTTCGTCCTTGAACGGCGTCACGGAAGTAAAGGGACCGAACACCTCTTCCTGGAAGATACGCATGTCGGCTTTCACGTCCGCAAACACAGTGGGCTCGACGAAGTATCCGTTCTCGAATCCAGCGATCTTCGCTGCCACGCCGCCGGTGACAAGCTTCGCGCCGTCTTCATGGCCGAACTTGCAATAGGACAATACGCGGTCGCGCTGGCGCGCCGAGATCACGGGTCCAAGTTGCGTAGTGGGATCGGAGGGGTCGCCGATCTTGATGGTCTCGGTCTTGGCTTTCAGTTTTGCGACGAACTCGTCGTAGATCGAGGCCTGCACGAGATGGCGTGAGGCGCAGATGCAGGTTTGCCCTGCGCCGATGAAGGCGCCAAACGCCGCGTAGTTCACCGCGCGGTCGATGTCGTAATCGTCGAACACCATCACCGGCGTCTTGCCGCCGAGTTCCATGGTTTGATGCGCGAACACTTTCGCCGCGGCACTTCCGGCGATGCGGCCGGCTTCGGTGCCGCCGGTCAGAACCAGCTTGTCGATATCGCCATGCTCGGCGAGCATCTTGCCCGCACTTTGGCCGAGGCCAAGCACGACATTGAACACGCCCGGCGGAAGACCCGCTTCGGTGAAGATCTTGGCGAGCCGCAACGTCGTCAGCGGCGTGTATTCGGAGGGCTTGACCACGGTGACGCAGCCCGACGCCAGCACCGCGGCCAGCGACTTGCACAGGATCATCAGCGGATGGTTGAACGGCGTGCAGTTGGCGACAATGCCGATCGGCGTGCGCAGCGTGTAATTGAGATAAGAACCCTCGACCGGGATCACGGAGTCCCGCCGCGCCAGCGCCAGCCCCGCGAAATAGCGGAAGAAATCCGGCAGACGCGCCAGCTGCGCGCGGGTCTCGTTGACCGGGCGGCCGTTGTTGAGTGTCTCGAGCTTGTAGAGTTGGTCCAGGTTGGCCTCGAACGCGTCCGCGAGTTTGTTGACCAGCCGCGCGCGGGCGCGAATGTCCATGCCGCCCCACGCTTTGCCCTCGAAGGCAACGCGCGCGCTTTTCATGGCGCGGTCGATATCCTCAGTGGTCGAGTTCGGGATCTGCGCGATCACCTCGCCGGTGGCCGGGTTGCGCACGTCGAGCACCGCGCCGTGGCCCGCTTCGATCTCGCGGCCGTCGACGAAATTGCCGTGGATTCGATGGATGCCGAACCTGGCTTGGTCGGAATATTCATGGGTTTCGTTCCTCCACGATGACGGCGTTGCGCTTGAGCGCCGGCAACACGCGTTTTTCGGTCTGGCTGATATGGGCCTTGATCAGGCGCTGCGCGCCTCTGATATCGCGGCGCTGCATCGCCTCGATGATTTCGACATGTTCGGCGACCAATCGTGTCGGATCATGATCCCTGATGTTGGCGAGGCTGACGCGCACCAGGCGGTCCGCTTGTCCAATGAGGTCGCACAGCGCGCCGGCCATGCGACGGTTGCCCGAGGCGTCAGCGAGCGCGCAGTGGAAGGCGCGGTTATAGGCGATGAAGTGTTCATGATCGCCGGAAAAACGCCTGTAATCGTCCAGCGCCGTGAGCACTTTTTCAGGCGCATTCTCGATCGCTTCCGCGACGCAGGCCGGCTCCAGCGCGAGGCGAAACCGCAACAGGTCGCGCGCATCCGACAGCGAGATCGGATTGACGCGGTAGCCCTGGCGCGGCTGCACGGTGACGAGATGCTCGCGTTCCAGCCGCAGCAAAGCCTCGCGGACCGGCTGGCGGCTGACGGCATAGCGTTCGGCAAGCTCCTGCTCGCGCATGTCGTCGCCCGGCGCGAGCCGGCAACTCAGAATATCAGAGCGCAGGCTTTCATAGACGTTGTCGCGCAGAAGCATGACGAAATCCGCCGAAATTCGTCCCTTTCTTGCATTCGTGAAATATCACGTCAAGCGACCTGGACTTGAAAAGCTTGGGCTTTGATTTATCAATCCGCTCCATTGAGGCCCCTACCTCGGATCATCAAGAGAGACCCATATGGATCGTTTGTTTGCTCACAGCACGGTGAATGCGGCGCTTTCGGGCGAGGGGACGCCGCTCTTTCTGTTTCACTCCTTGCTGTCGGACCGGGCGAGTTTCGATGCCATCGCGCCGGAGCTTTCACGCTCGCACCGCGTGATCGTGCCGGAATTGCCGGGTTTTGGCAGCTCGCAAGCCGTGAGCGGCGCCTTAGCCGCGGTCGCCGACCGGATGGCGGAAGCGGTGCGGGATGCGGCCGCCGGCCAGCAGCCGATCGTGCTCGGCAACGGCTATGGCGGCTTTGTCGCGCTGCAAATGGCGATCCGGCATCCGGATGTCGCCAGCAAACTCATCCTCGCCGACTGCGGCGCGGCGTTCTCAGAAGCCGGACGCGAAGCCTTCCGCAATATGGCAGCGGCGTCCAAAGCCAGGGGGTTGGCCGCGATCACGGATGTCGCGATGCGCCGGCTGTTTGCGCCGGAATTTCAGGCCGCACATCCCGATCTGATGGCCGGCCGCCGCGAGGCTTTCCTGAAGACGGATCCGGAGGTGTTGCAGGCGGCCTGTGCGCAACTCGCCGAGCTCGATCTTCGCCCGGAACTGTCGAAGGTTAAAATGCCCGTGCTGGTGCTGGTCGGCGAACATGACGAGGCGACGCCGCCGCCGATGTCGCATGAACTGGCGGCGCTATTGCCAAACGCGCGCCTGAAAATCATCCCAGGCTGTGCCCACGTTCCCCAGTTGCAAACGCCAAAAATTTTCCTGGACGCGATCGGCGACTTCCTGACGGCGGCTTAGCTTACGAAGCGGATTTCGTCGCCGTTTCGATCATCGACAGTTGTTCGGCTGCAACCAGATCGAACGGTTCGAATGAG
>JBEKZZ010000067.1:0-22164 GCA_049509335.1 Bradyrhizobium sp.
CGAGACGGCGGCCATCTCGCCCATCCCTTTCCTGAACAGTTCGACCGAGGTCGCATAGGCCTTCTGGCTTTCCTCCGTGCGCGGCTGCAGCAGGCGCTCGCCGGCCTGGTAGTAAACGGCGGCGCGAAGATACGCGCCTGCGGCGGTCTCCTTGTGACCCCTGGCCTGTGCCGCATCGCCGAGCGCCGTCACCTTGCGCGCCATCGCACTCCATTGCTCGAACCACGCGGCGTTTTTCCCGACGTCGGGTTTAAGCGCAGCCGAAACCTTGTAGATCTCGCCAAGATCGGCGCCGCCCCACAATTCGCTGGCGATGACCATGCGGGTCGCCGCTGACCAGGTGTAGTTGCCAGGAAACATCATGAAGGACAGATCGGGCTTTTCGTCGCCGGCTGCGGTTGCCGGATTCGCCCCTTCGGTCGCGGCAAGGCCAACCAGCCCACCCGCCGTCAGTCGCAGCACATCGCGTCGTTCCATCGCGCCCTCCCGGAGTTTTTTGTTTGAGTATTGAGCTTACGCACGATCCTCCAACAATGAAACGGGAAGGCAAGCCAAACTTTCCGCATGTCTCAAATGCAACCGGCGCTGAAGTCGGGCCCGGCATGTCGTCTTTGGCGGGACGCCCGTTTGCGCCAAGCGACATTTTGCCGGTCGCGGACATGGCCGACGTGCTATCATTGGGTCGCGACCGATGCGAATTTTATCGCGCCGCGACGCTCAACCAGATGGGTGTTCAGATGATTACAATTCCGGAATTGGTAGCGCAGGCTTTGGGATCGTTCCTGACTTCGGACACCAGGAGCCGGTTTGGTTCTTCACATGCCCGCCTGGCTGAAGTTATCCCCTTCGCAGCGCGACTGACCCTTGACTGCATCGGCAACAGCGACGCCCTGTATCACAACATTGAGCATTCGATGCTTGTTACCCTTGCCGGGCACGACATCCTGATGGGGCGGCAGATGTTGCGGGCGACAACCGCGGATGACTATGCCAATTTCATATTGGCGTGCCTTGCCCATGACATCGGATACGTTCGCGGAATTCTGCAGGGCGACGACAACGACTCCTATGTCGCAGATCTGAGCGGTCGTACGATACGTCTGCCGCGAGGGTCGTCCGACGCCGCGCTCGCACCCTATCATGTGGACCGGTCGAAGCTGTTCGTCTCCGAGCGCCTCGACGGGACCGAAGAGGTGGACGCCGGCCGGATTGCCCGGGCCATCGAATATACGCGCTTTCCATATGCGCCGTCCTCGAACGAAGATGATCTGAACGAAGAGGAGGGCTTGCTGCTGCGAGCTGCCGATCTCATCGGTCAACTCGGCGATCCCAATTACCTGAAAAAGTCAAACGCACTGTTCTACGAATTCGAAGAAATCGGTTTGAACACAAAACTCGGCTACGATACGCCCGCAGACGTCGTCTACAAGTACCCGCAGTTCTATTGGAATAACGTCGCTCCGCAAATCCAGACGGCGATACGCTACCTCAATGTCACGTCGAGTGGACGCCAATGGATAGCAAACCTCTATGCCAATGTTTTCCGCGCGGAGCGTGAGTTGAACCTGTCGGGCCCGCAATTGTGATCACGTTGCGGCCGGGTTTCCGTTGGAAACGCGCATTCAGGGAACGGCTATGCGTCCTTCAAGGGCTTTCCCGCGAACCACACCAGCAGGAGCGCGATCAGCGCGACGGCGGATAGCAGCGCCCAGGCTTCGTTGACCGACATCGCAAACGCCGCGCGTTCCACCATCGGCCTGACGTAAGACTCGATCGTCGCCGGCGTCGCGCCGGCCGGCGGATGCAGAAAAGTCTGCGGGTCGAGACCGATCGCCTGAGCGGCCGATACGTCGCCGGCCATCAGGCGCTCGCGAAGGACCTCGCCGTGGCCGACGGTGCGGCCGTAAAGAACGGTATCAATCACGGCGATACCGATGGCGCCGCCGAGATTGCGCATCAGGTTGAAGAGGCCGCTCGCGTCCGGCACCTGCGATGGCGACAGTGCGCCGAGCGCGAGCTGCGTCGGCGGCAACAGGCAGAACATGATGGCAATGCCGCGAACGAGTTGGGGCAGGAACATCTCGTCGAAATCGGCGATACGGCTCTGGAAGGCGCTTAAGCCCAGGCCAACCGCAAACAGCGCAAAGCCGCATGCCGACAGTTTGCGCGGGTCGAACCGCCCTTCCAGAAGCCCGGCGATCGGCGCGATGATGAGTTGCGCCACACCCGTCACCAACATGATGCTGCCGATCTCGAAGGCGTCGTGGTGGCGGACATAGGCGAGAAACACCGGCATCAGATAGACCGAGCCGAACAGCCCGACGCCGAAACAGAAACTCAACGCGCAGCCGACCGCGAACGCCCGCGTGCGCAGCGTAGTCAGTTCGACGACCGGATGGGTGGCCTTGATCGTTCGGGACACGAAAATCCAGCCGCTCATGAGGCTCGCCACGAACAGCGCCAGCGGGCGCGGCGCCAGCCAGCCGTCCTGCGGGGCCTGCTTGAGGCCGATTTCGAGGGCTGCCAGCGCGATCGCCATCAACAGCAACGAGAGGCGATCGAGACTGGCGAATTCGGCGAAGTTGACCTTGTCCTGCGGCAACAGGAACGGCGTGGCGGCAGCCGCCAGCAATCCGGGCGCGACGTTGATCAGGAACAGCCAGTGCCAGGACCAGGTCTCGGTGATCCAGCCGCCGACGACAGGCCCGACCGTCGGCGCCAGCACCGCCACGACTCCGGCGAGCGTGGTCGCCGCCGCGTGCAGGCGAAGCGGGAACAACAGGAATACGGCGGAGAACACCGCCGGGATGAGCGCGCCGCCGGCAAAACCTTGCAGCACGCGAAACGAAATCAGCGTCGCGAAATTGTCCGAGAAGGCGCAGCCGATGGAAGCAGCCGTGAACAGGCTGATGGCGGCAACGAACAGCCAGCGCAGCGTCAAGACGCGCGTCAGCCAGCCGGTGAGCGGGATCGCGGTGATCTCGGCGATCAGATAGGCGGTCTGGATCCAGCTCATCGCATCGCGCGAGATGCCGAGCGCTTCCTGGATCGCTGGCAGCGAAGTTGCGACCACCTGGATGTCGAGGATCGCCATGAACATGCCGAGGCACATCAGGATGAAGCCGAGCCAGGTCCTGGCGTCGGCGTTGTCCGGCAAGGCCATGGCCTCGCCCGTGAGGATGTTTTCCGCCTCGCTCATGACGGCGTTTCCTGCGCCGTGCTCGTGCGCAAGATCTTGAGCGCGCGGTCTTCGGCGCGGATGCGAATGAAGAGCACGAGGGCATTGAGGGCCGTGAACAGCACCGCCAGCCACGGCAGATACAGCACCAACGGCAGAACCGCGATCTCGCCGACAACAACCGTATAATTGGGGTGGCGAAGATAGCGATAGGGACCGGCCGCCACCAGCGGCGCGTTCGGTAGCACGATGATGCGCGTCGTCCAGCGCTTACCCAGGCTCGACATCACCCAGATACGCAAACCCTGAAGCGCGAGATAGGCCGCGAGCGCGGGCGGGTTGATCGGTTGGTCATGCCCGAAGGCCCAGAGCAAAATCAGCCAGGAGGCGTGAACGGCGACCACCAGCGGATAGTGAGCGGGCGCGACCTCGATGGCGCCGCGCGCCATCAGCGCGTTGGTGTTGCGGCGGGCAAGCAACAATTCGGCGCCGCGCTGGGCCGTCACAAGCGCGAGGATGATCTCCGCTGCCGTCACGCCGCCTGCCGCAGAGAGACGCAACTGGCGGTGAAGCCGGGGCCGAGCGCGGTGAGAAGCGAGCGCTGTGGCAAGCCTTTCGCGCGCGCGCGTTCGAGAACGAACAGCACCGTCGGCGCCGACATGTTGCCGTAATCGGCGATCACCTGCCGCTCATGTTCCAGCGTGCCCTGACCGAGCGACATTGTCGTCTCGATCGCGTCGATCACCCTGGCGCCGCCGGGATGACAGATGAATTGGTCGATATCGGTCAGGTTCAGCTTCATGCGCGCGAGAATCTGCGTCAGTGCAGGCTTGAGTTCGGCGGTGACGAAGTCGGGGATGGTGCGGCGGAAAATCACGCCAAAGCCGAGAGGGTCGACATTCCAGCCCATGATGCCGAGGGTGTCGGGCCACAAATGTTCGCCGACGGCCTCGACCAGCGTCTCGCCGCCATCGCCCGCGCGCAGCAGAACCGCGGCGGCGCCGTCGGCGAACAGGCTGGTGGCGACGATGTTGGCTTTGGTGAGTTCGTCGAGCCGAAGCGCAAGCGAGCAGAGTTCGACCGCCACCATCAGGACGTTGGTGCCGGGATTCGCTTGCGCGAGCTTCGATGCGATCGAAAGGCCCGAGGCGCCGCCGGCGCAGCCGAGCCCGAACACCGGCACGCGCGCGACGTCGGAGCGAAAGCCCATGCGGCCGGCGACACGCGCCTCAAGGCTCGGCGTCGCAATGCCCGTCGAAGAGACCGTGACGATCGTATCGACGTCGGCTGCCTTCAGGCCGGCATTGGCCAGCGCCTTGGTCGCGGCATCGACGAAAAGCGCTTCGGCGCCTTCGAGGTAGGCCGCGGTTCGTTCCGGCCAGCCGCGTTGCGTCAGGTACCATTCGAACGGCTTGACGCCGTGGCGCTTGATGATTCCGGTATTGGCGTAAATGCTGGTGAAGCGTTCATAGTCGGGAAAGCGACTGCCGAAGACGCTCCACGCGGCGTTCATGACGTCTTTCTGCAGGTAGGTGTGTGGAGGCACCGCGGTGGCGAGAGAGAGCAGGGCAGCAGGTTGCATGAACAGATCTTCCATTCCGTTTCCGTTATGATGGGAACAGCAACAAGAAGGGTTTATTTCGGACGCTGCCAGCGCGAGGGGCACTTAAGAGGGTCACTTAAAAGTGAGTTTTGCCTTCGTTTTCGACGACTTACGCGGGCAAGAAAAAATGACGAAGCCGAGTGAACGGCCTCTCAAACCCTATCAGAATCTCTCTAAAGTGTTCGGGCGATTCTTGGCGTCCGGTATTTCGCAATGTGTCGAAAGTGCATGCAGAGGCCTTAAATTACAGCACAAGGTGAGCCCTGCTACCTCCGGCTGTCTCTGAGCGCGAAGTTTCTTTGCGGCCGGTATACTCTGACGCAGCCTTGCCGGGGGGGGTGTTCCTTGGCATACTTTCCACCTCACCTGGCTGCTAGAAGGCGCGAGATGAAAAACCGCACATCTGTTTCAGAAGTCAGCGCCACGCTTGGCTATCCGTCGAACGAGACCGTGCAGGGTTTGAGGCTGTGGAAGGCTTTTATCAAGCTCTCGCCGGCACAGCGTTCCGAGGTGCTTGCCTGGGTCGAGGATCTTGCCACCGATCCCGCGCCGCTTCCCGGCGGCATGAACGGCCGCTTCACAACCCGCTGACGAAACCTTTTAACTGGCAAGCTTTTAAGCTTAAAACTTCAAGTTTAAAGCTTTAAGTTCAAAGCTTTAAGCTCGAAACTTTAAAGCTCAAAACAATGGCTGCGCGGCGGCCGGCGATAAACCGTTGCGGCAAAAAAAGGCCGCTTTTGAGGGCGGCCTCCTTGTGTTTCCGAGCTTTGGCTTTGAGAACTTGTTGGCCTTTTAGAACTTAGCGTTCAAACCAGAACCAGTCGGCGTGCGCCCGCCGCCAGTCCGCGCCGCGCTGTTCATTGCGGCCGATCAGGATGCCGAAACGGACGCAGGCTTTCCGGTCGCCCTTTTCGCACAGCTGATGGAAGCCGAGAATTTCCGCTTCCACCGCGCCTTGCGCGTGGGCCGGTGATGCAACGATCCCGGCCGATCCGCCGACGCCGGCTGCGATCACAAAAGCAGTCATCAATCGCCTTAAAGTCATGGTTTCTCCCTTTTCGAATATGCCCCGCCGGACATGGCTTAGATGGCCAAATCTGAATGCAATCTGAACCTTGCCTGGTGGGGTGGATTTGACATTCGCTGCCCGTCCAGTTGCGAGTTAGCGTTGGCAAACGCCTTCAATATGACGGCGGCTGGCCGGTGCCTCAAAAGGTTTCCCTCTCATTCGCCTCGGCTTCCGAACTGTGCTAATTCCCGAGGGAAAGCCAATCAGGAACAAGAGGGATGGTGCCAATGTCCGAACCGAAACTGGAAGTACCTGCCGAGTTGCGGGATTTGGCCGAAAAGACCATCGACCAGGCCGAACGTGCCTTCGGCATGTTTTTTGATGCCGCCCAAAAATCCGTCGCCTCGATTCCGAGCCCGGGAACGGAAATATCGAAACAGGCGCTGGCCTTCACCCAGCAGAACATGACGGCGGCGTTCGAACATGCCCGCAAGCTCGTGCATGCCACCGACCTTCAGCAGGCCATGCATATCCAGTCGGAATTCCTGCGCAGCCAGTTCACCAATGCCGGCGAACATATGCGGCAAATGACCGGCGATGTGATGTCGGTTGCCAAGGACTTCAAGCCGAAATTCTAGAGCTTGTCGCGACCAACCTCGCCAGGCGCGCGCAGCAATGCGCCTCGAAACACGAGCCGGATCAAATCGCCTTCAGGAACGCCTCACTGGCCGGGCACGCCGTGCAGGAATAGGTGAGAAGATTGAAGTGTCCGTCGCGCGGCTCGATGAGCACGAGCCTCATCTGCTCGTTGCACTTGATGCAGGCCATTTCGGCCGTCGTTTGAAAACGCGTACACGTCGGCGTCGGTCGGGGAAAGTTCAGCATTGCACCTTCTCCAGTTGTGCTTTTCTTCCGCGTGTTTTCTGTTTGTTGCTTGCGAGGTAACGCCGACTCACACGAGGTCGCCTGAATTGGCCTCACTATGTCCGATTCCTGACACACTTGAAAAGATGGGCTACGCATGGGCTCGCCCGGAAATTGAATCGCGCGGCGGCTACTTTTTAGGCAGGCCGCCGAATGGACCGGGTTCCATTCGGGTCCAGGTTCTATTTCCAACGTGCGGTTTACGGCGTGCTTTTTCCGACGTGCGGTTTCCAACGCGAATGGATTTTCGCGCTTACGGATACGGCGCCGGTCCCATCTTAGCGATCAGCGGGTTGTCGGTCTGTACCGGCGACAGGTCGCTGTTGGGGGAAGCGCCCAGGAACTTGTCTAGTTCTGCCTGGATCGTTTCTCGCGCGTTTTCCGGGCCGCGATCGCTCATCCAGGTGTGCTGATACGGCGTCTTGATGATGTCGATGCCCTCGGCCTTCGCTTGCTCCGGTGTCGGCAGCACGCCGGGATCGGTCTTGAAGTTCGGGTCGTTCGAGCGGAACGACAGGATCTTCAGCTTGTCGTGCAGCACGAAGGGAACGCGCAGGTTGTCCAGCGTGATGACCTTCGACACCAGTTCGGGATGTTCTGTCGCCGTGTACATCGCGACATCGCCGCCGTTGGAATGTCCGACCAGGGTCAGGTGATCGTAGTCGGCATTCGGCTGCATATTCTTCAATTGTCCGACGACAAAGAGAATGTTGGCCTCTCCGCGCTTGTAGACGTCGAGGCGGCCGACGTAGGGCATGCCGATTTTGGTCACCAGCGGCGGGTCGGTCGGCAGATCCTGCTGGATGCTCGCCACGAGATATCCGCGCGCCGCCAGCACGTTTTCCAGGAAGGAATATTCGGTGTTCTTCACCGTGTTGCCGTTGGAGATGATCGCGACCGGCAGTTTCGAGATGCCCGCGTTGGCCTTCGTCTCATAGTCGCGGCGCACGGCGACATCGACCGACACCGCGCGCTGGCGCGAGGCGTCGAACAGATCAAGCGTCTGATGCCGAATGGCCCATTTGCTGGCGGCGACGTAGAGGCCGCCGGAGAGAGCGCAAATGCAGGCCAATATCGCCAGGGCCCGTTTCATCGCTTCCGTCCCGATGCTTTGTTTTTGACAATGTGGTGACTAAACGCGGCAACCCCGTGCCAAGACCCATGACACAGACGAATTAAATTTTGGAAAGTTGCAATTTTGCTGCTTTGCAACATGACCGCCGTGGCTCCTTCCGGCGCCGGAGCCAATCCGGCTCCAACCCTTCGTCGCAAGTACGGCCCGAGTGGTTCTCGGATTTTAGCCTGTCGTGGCGGGTGACTCGGGGAAGCCGATCATTCCTACCCTGCGAGCTCTGACATCGACGCCTGCGCGCGGCGCTCGAAAATGACGGCGCCCTGGCGCTTGGCGATCTCGGCGGCGGTGGCGAACGCGGATTGCGCGTCTGCCTTGTTGCGGCGGTCAAGCGCCAGCAGGCAGGCGCCGCGCAACCGATAGATCTCGGGCAGGTAGATGCCGATCCCGGCCTCGTCGATGCCTGCGATCGCGCGGTCGAGATGAGCAAGCGCATCCGCGGGCCGGCCGGCGGCGAGCAACACTTCCGCCGCGACCCCAAGATAATATTGCGGCAGCGGACCGACCGCGGTGGCATTGGCGATCTCGGCATCGATCAGGGCTACGG
Organism: Bradyrhizobium sp.; assembly: GCA_049509335.1. Classification (GTDB taxonomy): domain Bacteria; phylum Pseudomonadota; class Alphaproteobacteria; order Rhizobiales; family Xanthobacteraceae; genus Bradyrhizobium. Next base: position 8,394 of record JBEKZZ010000067.1, read on the forward strand.
CATCGGCGTTGCTGGCGCCGGTCGCCGTCGCCCAGGCGACCAGTATCTGGCTGCTCGCGCGCCAGGGCGGCAGGCCGAACTTTTCGGCAAGCGCCGCCGCGCGATGCGCCGCCGTGTAGGTCGCCTCGCGGTCGCCCCCGATCTGATAGCCGATGCCGGCATTGTGCAGTCCGTGCGCGAGGCTGTTCGGGTGATCGAGCATTTCGGCGAGCGCCAATCCTTCTTTGTAATGAAGCGTTGCCTGCTGTTCTTCACCCGACAGCCGCAACGAATTGGCGCACTGGATATGGCCGCAGACGGCGGGGTCGTGGCCGCCAAAAGCGTGCGCGAGGTGACCGTGCTCCTTCATGTCGTACAGCGCGACGACACGCTGGCAGCCTTCGAGCGCGCCCTGGACATCGCCACGAAAATACGCCGTCGAGAACTGGCAGTGATAAGCCTCCAGCAACAATTCGCGATCGCCGGATTGTTGCGCGAGTGACACCAGTTCGCCGGCGCGGTCGCGTGCCAGCGCCGTCTTCCGGCTCAGATTGGCGTTGATCCAGAGGCCCCATTTGGCCTGGAAGGAGGCGGCGCCGTCGCCGAGCTGATCGCCGATCTCACTGGCCTTGATATAGGCCGTTTCGGCCTCACGGCTTTGCAGGCCGTGGGTGACGACGGAAGCCGAACCGAGCTTCAGCCAGAAGTTCAATTGGAGGCGCAAACCGTCTGGCGGCGGCATGGTCTCCGTGAGCTTGAGCCCCGCCGTGAAGTGCGCGATCGCTTCCACATAGGCCGAACGCCGCACGGCCAGGTCGCCGGCGCGCATGCGGTAGTCGCAGGCGCGCGCGAGTTCTCCTGCTTCGCCGAAATGATGGGCGAGCAATTCCGGTTCGTTGGCGGCGACGTCGCCAAAGTGCTGCTCCAGCGCATGGGCGACGCGGGCGTGCCATTCCCGCCGGCGCATCAAGAGCAGGCTTTCATAGGCGGAATCCCGCACCAGTGCGTGCTTGAAGTTGAAGCTCCGCTCAAGGCCGCGCTCCTCGGGAAACACAATTCCAGCAGTGACCAGCTTGGCCAGCAGATCTTCGATCTCGCCGCTTCGTTTCCCGGCAACCGCTTCCAGCAGCGCGAAAGTGAATTGCCGGCCGATCACGGCGGCAATCTGGGCGATTTCGCGCGCGCCGCCGAGGCGGTCGAGGCGCGCCATCAGCGAATCCTTCAGCGTCGCCGGCACCGCGGAATCCTCGCCCGCGGATTCCATCACGCTCCGGGTCAATTCCTCGATGAACAACGGCACGCCGTCGGTCTTGGCGACGATCGCAGCGATCGTGTTCGCCGCAAGGCCATGCGCCGCGGCGACGCTCGCGACCACCTGCATGCATTCGCCACGGCCGAGGCGGCCGAGCGTGATCAGGGTAGCATGCGGCCGTGCGAGCCATGGCGCGGTGAAATCCGGCCGCGCCGAGACCACGATCAAAAGCCGCGCGCGGCTGATGCTGTCGACAAGCCGCGCCACCATCTCGAGCGTGGTCGCGTCGATCCAGTGGGCGTCTTCTAGCAGGACCAGCGCCGGATCGCTGTGGCTCGCTTGCCTCAGCATCTCGACGATCACAGCGAGCATCGTTGCCTTGCGTTGCGCCGGCGGCATCGGCGTTGGAGCGGGCTCGGCCAGCGGAATCGACAACAGCTCGGCCAGCAATGGCAGCGCGGCCGGACCCGCGATCTGCCGCGCCGTCAACAGCGACCGAAGTTTTTCGGCGCGCACTTCCGCCTGATCGCTTGCCACAAGCCCGGCCGCGCGCGTGAGATACTGAATCACGGGATAGAGCGCGCTGCCGCTGTGGTAGGGCGAACATTGCAGGTTGATGCGCGTAGGCGCTTCGCCTGCAAGCTCCTGCTGCAGCGCTTCGATCGTGCGCGATTTGCCGATCCCGGCCTCTCCAATCACGGTCACGATCTGGCCTTCACCCTGCCGCGCCAGATGCCAGCGTTCGCGCATCAGGCCCATTTCATGCGCCCGGCCGATCAGCGGCAGGCCTCCGGCACGGATCGCGGCAAAGCGGCTTTCGACCGAGGCTTCACCGCAGACCTGCCAGGCCGGCACCGGGCGGGCAAAGCCCTTTAATTCGTGGTCGCCGGTGTAGGTAAGCTGGAAAAGGCCGCCGAGCAATTTCTGGGTGGACTCGCTGACCAGAATGCAGTCCGTGCCCGCCAGCGCTTGCAGCCTCGCGGCGAGGTTCGGCGTTTCACCGACAATGGTGCGCTCCTGCGACATGCCGGTGCCGATGATTTCGCCGACCACGACGAGGCCGGTGGCGATGCCGATCCGCGCCTGCACGCGGGTGCCGCCGGGCATTTCGATGGCGCCGACTTCCGACACGATGCCGATGGCGGAGCGAACCGCGCGCTCGGCGGCATCCTCGAAGGCGCGGGGAAAACCGAAATAGGCCAGCACGCCGTCGCCCATGAATTTGGCGACGAACCCGCCATAGCGTCCGATCACGCCGGCCACCGCGTCCTGATATCGCCGGATTACCCCGCCAAGCAGTTCCGGATCGAGCTTCGCCGACAGCGCCGTGGAGCCGACCATATCGATGAACATGACAGTCACTTGCCGCCGCTCGGCATCGCTGGAGCCGGACTCGGGCGCGGCGGACGATGTGCCGGGGAGGGAGGCCTGATCGGAGGGAGTTTCTGCGGTCCCGGCGTTGCGCGTGCCGATCGCTTTCAACAGCCGGCGGCGGTTGCCGAGCGACAGGCCGAGTTGCTCGAGATCGCGGTCATCGAGCTCGGCCAGGATATCCAGATCGATATCGTTCGCCTCGAACGCGGCGGCGTATTGTTCCAGATTATTTGCTTGCAGCCACTCGCGCAGATCGCTCATGCCGTCGGTTCCCTGCCCCGTGGAGGCACCTTGGCATATCTGGAGGGCTTTGAAAGCGCAGGCTTTCGGACAATCGCAAGGTTCCGCTCTAAGCGCGCCCCGCCTTCTGCCTGATCATCGCGGTCACGGCGTCGATCACGGCTGTGATCGGGCCGTGCCGATAGGCCCAGCGCGGGTCGTTATCCGGCGAGGCGATCACCATGGTGGCGTTGGCTTCGAACAGCAGCAGGTCGCCGTTCGCATTCACCCCGAAATCGATGCCGGCATAGTCCAGCGCTAGCCGCTCGCAGATCGCCTGCAGTGCGGCGATGGCCTTGTCGCCAAGCACCGCGCGCATGTCGGCGAGAAACGCCATTTCCTCGGTGCGATGGTCCGGCTTGTCGGCCATGTCGGAGGTGAAATAATGCACCTTCCAGTTCCGCGAAATCGCCAGATGCAGCGGAAAGATCCTTCCGCCAATCATCATCACGCGATATTTGCGCGCGTTGCCGTCCTTGCCGCGTGCGTCGAGGTATTCGATCGCGAGAATCTCCTCGCCCGGTAGCTCGGCGACCGCAGCGGTGAGATCTTCGGCCTTCTCCACGAAAACGAAATTGCGTCCGGTGTGATAGCCGGGCGAGCGCAACAACAGCGGGAATCCGAAACCGTGCTCCGCCATCCAGGCTGGCGCCTCCCGGCCGGCGAGAACATCGCGCGCCACGGCAAGCGTCTTTGGCGTGATCACGCCGGGCAGAGCGGCCAGCCGCGCCGCATTGTCGATGCGTCCTGTCGTCGTCACCGCGCGCGGATCGTTGATGACGGGCGCCCTGGAACGCGCGGTCAGGCGGATCGCGGCTTCCAACGCCGGCTGGCACAGATCGGCATCGCCGATCGCATTGAAGATAAGCCCGTGCGGCGGCAGCGGCGTCCTGGGATCGAAATGATCGGCAACCACGACCGTGGTCAGGAACACGCAGTCGTCGAGAAACGGCGCGGTCGGAATATTGCCGCCGCCGGAGGACACCAGTTGCAACAGCGGGATCGGCGGTCCGCTGCCGCGATAGGGCAAGGTCGAGACAGCGTGGCCGCGAAAACCTTTAGCGAAATGTGCAGCAGCCGCCTCGCGGTCGCCTTCGTCCGACAGCACCGCGCCCATGCCCTGATGGGCGGCGGCATGATCCGGGTCGGCCTTTAAGGCAGCCTCGTAATGCGTACGCGCTTCCGCGTGGCGGTTGGCGCGAAGCAGGAGATTGCCGAGGTTCACCCGCGCCATCGGGTTCTCGGGGTGGTGCAGGATCGCTTCGGCATAGACGCGGCAGGCGGCGTCGATCGAGCCTTGTGCGGCAAGCCACGTTCCGAACTCGTTGAGCGCGCTGAAATGGGTCGGATGCCGGCGCAGAAGTTCGATGAACGCCGCTTGCGCGTCCTGCTTTCGGTCGAGCGCGCCGAGCAGCGCCGCGCGCTCGATTTCGAGTACGATATTCACCTCGCTTTGGTCGCCGGCGAGCAGGCGATCGAGCTCGCGCAACCGCGCTTCCTGCGCGAGGCGAGGGGCCCAGTGGGGCGAAGCGGCTGGTTTGGTTCGCGGTTGGGTCACGGGCTCGGCGCGGCGGCTTTGGGGGCAAGTTTGAAGCGCGGATTATCGCTGATTCGCAGGCCCTCCCACGCAAATATAACAGGCTGGTCGAGTCTGGAATGTTTCGCCTGATGTCCGTCCGCAAGACCTCATTGCGGAAGTTGAAAAAGCCGCAAGGCAAAAACTATACTCGTTGCACGCGAAAGCTATCTTGGAAAGGATCACGGAAGGTGAAAGTGTCGCCGAAGCAATTCACGATGCGCCTTGCTGCCGCGCTCATTTTGTCACTGATGCCTGGGCACCAGGCGGCGCGCGCAGCAGACCAGGGAAACAGCCCTGCGGGACTCGTCGTTTATTCCGATGTGAATTACATCGAGCTGGAGAGGGAATTTTCTGGTCTTCAGGTCGCGCTGGTGCCGTACTTCGATGGCGAAAAAAGCCACCGTAAGGTTCTTTGGCGATCCGCCGGCCCGTTTCTCAACGCGCCCCTGCTTCTCGATGCCACTGAGGAAGGAAAAATGCTGAAAGTGCTTGTACCGCAAGGAAGCGACCTTGCTGGCGCCTGGACGCTGACATTGAAAGGCAGTGTCATGGATGCGGTCGGACCGGGAGGCCAGCTCAAATATAGTCTGAAGAAGATTTCGGTCAGATAGCAATCAACACGACCCCTGACCGCCTTCCGGCCGCCGATCGCGATTTACGCGTATGCGCGGCAGCCTCCTTCTCGAACGAAGCTCAGCCGCCCGATTCTTCCTTTTCAAAGGTAACGCCGATGCGCTTTTCCTTGCGCCAGACGACGCGGCAGCGGCGATGATCGCCGTCCGTCTCCAGCATAAACTCGGTCGGAATTCCGAGCGGGCTTGTCACACAGCACCAGTCTCGGAAATATTGCGCACCGTGCAATCGATCGAGCCGCCGCCGAACTGAATCCGGCCGCCTTTCAGAACGCGATGCCTGGCTGCAATGCGGTGTTCGTCCTCGCCCATCGCTATCCAAGTCCAGAAAAATCCAGGTTTTCAGATTGAAACCCTTACAGCGGCAATCATTGTCTGCTCGCCTTGATAAAGATCAAGTTATGGAATCAATTGTTAAAGTCTTTTTATACATCCAGAGGTAGTGGGAGCGGAAGTCTGGCGGATTTCCTCGATTCGACGCCAACCGGAATATCAGAATCGAACGCTTACAGCTAAGCTCGCATCGTTTTGTGACAAAATATTCAGGTTTCCAGCCGTGAATGTTTCAGCGCAAGCGAAAAAGATCGCCGTCCTCGGCGCACCGATCGAGATCGGGGCGTCGCAAATGGGCACGCTGATGGGACCGGATGCACTTCGCACCGCAGGGCTCTTGACCCTGCTCGAGGGGCTCGGTTTCGCGGTCGAGGACCACGGCAATCTTTCGGTTGCCGGCGTCGCCGCGCTCGCGGATACCCCGCCCGACAACGCCAGGCATTACCGGGAAATCCAGCGCTGGATCCACACCATCAGCGCGCGCGCTTATGATCTGGCGCGAACCGGCGCCATTCCGATCTTTCTCGGCGGCGATCATTCGCTCTCCATGGGCTCGGTCAACGGGGTGGCGCGTCATTGCCGCGAAACGGGCCGCGAACTTTTCGTCATGTGGCTGGACGCGCATGCCGACTACAACACGCCGGCGACGACCATCACCGGCAACATGCACGGCATGTCGGCGGCGTTTCTGTGCGGCGAGGAAGGGCTCGACGGTCTGTTGGGCCCTGAGCCGCGTGCCTCCATCGATTCGAGCCGGCTGGAGCTGTTCGGCACCCGCTCGATCGACAAACTGGAGAAAGACCTGGTGCACCTTCGCCGCGTCAGCATCGCGGACATGCGCCGGATCGACGAATTCGGCGTCAGTGTCCTGATCCGGCGCGTCATCGACAAGGTGAAGGCGGCGGGCGGCGTGCTGCATTTGAGTTTCGACGTCGACTTTCTCGATCCCGATGTGGCGCCGGGCGTCGGCACCACGGTGCCGGGCGGGGCGACCTATCGCGAGGCGCATCTGATCATGGAGCTGCTGCACGATTCCGGCATCGTGCATTCGCTCGATATCGTGGAGCTCAATCCGTTTCTCGACGAGCGCGGCCGCACCGCGCGCAACGTGGTGGAGTTGATCGCGAGCCTGTTCGGCCAGCAGATCACCGATCGCCCGACGCCGACGAATGCGATCTAGGCCATCTGCTCTGCGCGCGGCGGCGCTGAGGCCGCGATATCTGCCAGGCACCAACAAGCCGGCGTTGAAAAGCCCCGCTCTATAATGCCTCGGCGTCCGCCAAGTCCTTGAGCCAAGTCCCTCTCAACCAAGTCCCTCTAAGCCAAGTCCCGCAGCCCCGTCGGCTGACGCCCACATTTCTACCCCTCCGCGGCCGGGAAACCGCTGCCCAGCCTGCTAAATCGTGGACGGGAACCATCGAGTTACCTCGCGATTATCCAGGGTTCCACCGGATTCACCCAAGGTTCCACCGGCTTCGTTGCTTTATTTCGTCGGCCCGATATGCAAGGCTGAAGGGCCCGCCGAGGAGCGATTTTCGTTGCAGGAAGTCGATATGCTCACGGAAACCAAGCATCAGCCGTATATGCCGGCGTTTCACGATGCTCTCGACCTGAACGCGCTGCGTGAACGGGAAACCTGGCTTTCGGGACAAAGGCAGGCATTTGAATCAGCTCTTAGCGATGCACCGCTTGCCGAGTCGCTTGGCATTCTCGTCGACACCGCCATTGCCGCGTTGGGCTCCGGCGTGCGGGCGGCATTTTATATCACCGACCCGGATGGCACCGCCTTGCATCACGTCGTCGGTATGTCGGCCGAATATGCACAAGCCGTCGATGGCTTCGTCGTCGGTCCGGAATCGATCGCATGCGGCCTTGCGACCGGTCAGGCTGTGTTGACGGCTGACGTGAGAGCCGATCCACGCTGGGAGCCCTGGTTGCGGATGGCTGCCAGGTTCGGCTATCGCGGATGCTGGAGTTTCCCCATCCACACGGCCGTCAGACGTTTCGCCGGAACGTTCGCGCTTTACTGGCCCGAGCCGCGCGAGGCGTCCGCGAACGATACCGAGCTTGCGAGCATGATCACGCAGACCGCTGCCGTCATCATTTCCCGGCACGAGCGTGCCGAACAACGGCGCGCCGCCGTACAAAAACTCCAGGAAACACAAAGCGAGCTCGAATCCGAATTGCGAGACAGCGAGCTGTTGCGGCAAATCAGCCTCGAGCTGTTGGACGAAGACCATGAAGATGCGCTCTACGACAAGCTGGTGGAGGCTGCCGCCACGATCATGCGTTCCGAAGTGTGCACGGTGCAGATCCTTCACCCCGAGCGTGGCCCCGCCGGCGAACTGCGCCTGCTGGCGTCAAGAGGACTGCTTCCAGAGGGTGTAAAGTTTTGGGAATGGGTGCGCGCCGATTCCGGCTGCACATGCGGCGAGGTGTTGCGAACCGGCAAGCGTGCGATTGCCGAGGACGTCGCCAACTGCGCCTTCATGGCCGGCAAGCCGGACCGCGACGTATTGCTGGCGGCAGGTATCCGGGCCGGGCAAAGCACGCCGCTCATTACGCGTAGCGGCAAACTGGTCGGAATAATCTCGACCCATTGGACCAGGCCGCACCGTCCTTCCGAGCGCGACCTTCGCATGTTCGACATTCTGGCACGGCCGACGGCGGACTTGATCGAGCGCAAACGCGGCGCCGAAACCCAGCGTCTGTTGCTCAACGAACTGAATCATCGGGTGAAGAACACGCTTGCCGTGGTGCAAGCCATGGCCCAGCGGACGCTGATGCGTCATAGCGACCCCAGGGAATTTGCCAGGAGTTTCGGCGGCCGGGTTCAGGCGCTGGCCCGCGTTCACACCCTTCTCAGTGCGACAAGCTGGCAACGTGCTGAACTTCGCGAACTGATCGGCGATCAGGTTCTTCTTGGACGCGCGGATGATACGCGACTGACCGCTGAGGGCCCCAGAGTGGAGCTCGATTCGCAGTTAGCCCTTCATATGGCGCTGATCCTGCACGAACTCGGAACCAACTCCACGAAATACGGAGCGCTGTCGGCCCCAACCGGCCACGTGCTGGTAACCTGGGTCGCGGATGATGCGCTGCGCATCCAGTGGACGGAGCGTGGTGGCCCCCGCGTCATACCTTCCCCCACGGAAGGCTTTGGCACCAAGTTGATCGCTCAAAGCGTCAAGGGACAAGGCGGCGAAGCTCACATCACGTGGGAGCCGGAGGGGATTAGCTGGAATATCGTTCTGCCGCTCGGCTCCGGCATCGTCAGCGCCGCTCAGGCGGCGCCGATCAACGCGCGAGCTGAAAGTGCGACCGCCATGACAGGACCATGCAGTCTCGAAGGGCGCCGGTTTCTGGTGGTCGAAGACGAGCCGTTGATCGGGCTCGACATCGTCGCGTCACTCGAAGGCGCCAAAGCTGAAGTGGAAGGGCCGGTGAGCTCCGTCGAGAAGGCATGTGAGTTGATCGAGCAGTCGCGTTTCGACGGTGTGTTGCTCGACGCCAACCTGCATGGCAGTCCGGTGGATCTGATCGCGGAGGCGTTGTCGCAGCGCCATATCCCGTTCGCCTTCGTGACGGGCTATAACAGCCATGCGCTCCCGGAAGCCTTTCGCGGAATCCCCATCCTCAGCAAACCCTGCACTTCCGAGCAGGTGGTTGAGGCGGCGGCAAGCCTGGTTGCACGTACCCCCTGAAGCTCCGACGAACGCGATCCAGAGCTTCGGTTTAACAGTTGCGGTGGAGCAACCGCCGGCAAGCGCGCGTAATTGTCGGCTGCGATAGCTTGCCGGGGTTCGTCAGCCATGTATGTTTCGTATCGGGCTAAAGCCTGCAGCGGGCAGGAATGGCACGCGCCGACCGAGCGAGACGGAAATGAAGAAGCTGGCATTGGGGCCATGTTGGATAGGGCTATGTTTGATTTCAACGATGGCCTTGGCGGCGAAACTGGAGGATGTGAGCGTGCTTGAGGTGGTGCCTGGTCCGGACAAGTTTGAATTCAAGCTGCAAACAAGAGACGGGCCAAGGGAATCCTTCTTCTACTTCGATATCATGAAAAGCGACCCGGATTCGTTTGGGAAGCTATCGCACGTCTTGCGAAAATATCTGCGAAGCGACGCGTATAGACTGGATTTGGACATACCGAGCTTTTCTGTCGCGACAAGCGGAAGCAGCTATCGGAGCCTGGATGTCAGGGTGTTCGGGACGGCTGTCGGAAAACAACGATAGGGACGGCCCTGGACGCGGGACCGCTGCACTAACAATTGGTATTCGACAGGCCACGACAAGCTGTCCAGCGACTAAAGGACCCGGTTGTCCAGTTGAATGACTGACCGGGTTTCAAATTCAAGTAATCCATACCATTCCCGTAAACGACGAAAGTTACGGGAAACCCGCAAGTGTTTTCAACATGGACGCCGGATGAACCGGCATCGGTTCTATTGCCATACTTGATGCAGTCTCTATCGTGCGCGTAAGATGGAAAACTTCCCGTAGCCAATATCGTAGTTGCGAGGATAGCGGCTGATCCAATTCTCGTTGTGAATAATCTAAACATAATTTCGTTTCCTTATTACGCCGTAAAACCGGCAACCGACCATAGGAAGGCAACAGCCAACTAGCAAGCAGGGCACGGTTCCCTGGCATGCTTCTACGCGGTGACGATGACCGCCTCGTCAGGCAGCGCCGACACTGCAACCCACCGGGCCATTCTGTTTTGGTAGAAGGGGAAGATTGTGCGAGTCAAACTCGAGGGCGCGCCACCGTTCGAACTGCCGATGATTCAGAATTCGACGGTAAACCTTAAAGGTGAAAACGTGGAGATGGTTCTCAACGTGCTGATGGGCAACAAGCTCGTTCCGATTCTTGCATCCATGAGTTTCGAAACCGCGGACGCGTTGGCGATACAGCTTGTCACCACCGCGTTCCGGGCCAAGACTTCCCAGAAGTGAAGATTTTCCAGAAGTAAAAGGCCTCTCGGAAATGAAGGCGATTTGACAAAGAGTTTGGACGCGGCGCGAAGGTCAGCTCCATGGATCAGAGGCTAGTCGACGACATCTACGAATGCTCGTTCGCGCCCGAGCTCTGGCCGAACGTTCTGGACCGGCTCGCGCAAATGACCGATGCCATTGGCGGCACGTTTTTCGTGGCCTCGTCGACCAAGGTCCAGAGCTGGACGGCCTCAGAACCGCTGCGCGCCGGGATTGAGCTGTTTGCCCGGAGCGATCTGGTGACGCGTGGCGAGCGGGTTGCGCGGCTGCGTGCCGTCCAGCATGCCGGCTTCGTGCTGGAGGGTGAGCTTTACGATACCGAAGAAGAAATGGCCGCCGATCCCGTCTATCGCGAGTTGCTGTGGCCCGCGGGACTCGGCTGGGGCACCGGGACAGCGATGCCGCTGCCGACCGGTGAGACGCTCTGCCTCACCCTGGAACGATTTCGTACGCGCGGCCCTGTCGAGACTTCCGTCGTTCAGCAACTGGATACGTTGCGGCCTCACCTGGCGCGCAGCGCGCTGATGTCGGCGCGGCTCCAGTTGGAACGCGCGCGTATCGCAAGCGAGACATTGGCCCTGCTCGGCTTGCCCGCGCTGATTTTCGATCATCAAGGCAAGGTTCTCGCCGCAAACAGGTTGATCGAGGCTCTCGCCGGCCAAATCAGGTGGCACGCCCGAGACCGGATATCGCTGAAGGATGCCAGCGCCCACGCGCTATTCGAGCGGGCGGTCGCCAGCCTTGACGTGGAAGGCGCAAGCCCGGTGCTCTCCTTTGCCAGTCGCGGGGTCGAAGCCAACGCCGCGATGGTCGTGCATGTTGTTCCCATCCGTGGCGCGAGCCGCGATATTTTCCAGCGTTGCGCGGGTGTGCTGGTGATGATGCCGGTGGCGTTTCCAGAGGCGCCGCCGGTCGAACTGGTGCGCTCGCTTTTCGATCTGACGCCGGCAGAAGCGCGCGTCGCCCGCGGCCTGACGACGGGAGAAACAGTCGAAACGATGGCCTCAAGCTCAGGCGTATCGCGCAACACGGTTCGCACTCAAGTGCAGGGGGTGCTCGAAAAGACCGGTTGCAGCCGGCAAGCCGAAGTGGTCGCGCTGCTCAGTGGCATTGCGGTCCGCAAAGAGGGCGTGTGACGTCAGATTAAAAATCCGGATATTGATTGGAACTTCAAACTCGCTGTTGGACGGGGAACACGGAGGCAGCCGCAAGGGCGGAACCTTCATCGCCGCCCGTCATTGACGTTCCAGGGAAACGTCAGGAGAGGGTGTTCGATGGTCTCCGATCATTCGAAGTATACAGGTGTGCGGCCGGTGTATGTCGCGCTTGCGATTGCGATCTTCGGCATATTGGCGATGCTGCTCGTCGATCACGGCCCGTGGACCCGTCCGCATTTGCAGACCGCCGAGGTTGCCACTTATCACACGACGGGCGAGGCGGCGCGGGCCGCGGGTGCTGTCGTCGCGCCAACGCGACCTGACGACTCTGCGCCGGAACCCGATCAGCAGATGCCGAAGCAAATAGATCCGCCGAATCCCAAACCCTGATCGGCCGCAAATGGATTCGCCGCGCGCTAAGGCGCCGGAAGTAGTCGCTTAGCGAATGCTGACGAAGGTGCCCCAGAGCGCGGCGAGCACGCCGCCCACGAACACATAGGAAGGGTGGTCGCAGAACGTCCCGCCATAACTGCAAATGGTCGGCCCGTAGGCGCCGATTTCGTTATTTCCGGCGGCGTAAAGGATGCCGGACAACACGGCCAGCACTCCGGCTACAAAATGCATTGCACCCTCCTCAAAGGGATCAAATTTGGTTGCATCAAGAACGACGGCCGCGCTGACTAACCGTGTTCGACACTCATTCTGGGGCGAGGCCGTTTCAAGTCCGCCAATAAATTAGTTAAAATTGTATCTCTTTTCCTTCAAGCAACGCGCCATATCCCTCGATGCAGCAGCCTACGCCCGCGGTCCGCAACGCATGCCACATCATGGCCGACGCCGCCGAGATCACGGGCTTGCCGGTATCTTCCTCCAGCGGCTTCAACGCATCGAGCGTCGGCATTCCGACGCCGGAAAGAAAGATCACGTCGGCGTCGGGATGATCGACCTGGCGGGCGATGGCATAGGCTCGTTCGCTGGTTTCTTCATAGATGTTGCGCGCGTTCGACAGATGGCCGGAGCTGACGACCTCAAGCCCGCATGCCTCAATGTGCTGCCTGCCGCGTGCCGTCATCTCGGCGGAATAGGGCGTGGCATAAGCGATCCGCCGCGCGCCGAGGTGCGAAAAGGCCGCGAGCACGCTTCCGAAGGCGGTGATGAAACGGGCGCCGCTCAAGGCTTCCATCTGCGCGACGAGTTCGGCCTCGCGTTGCTGTCCGAGCGTATAGCTCGTCGCCGTATGCGCCATCGCGATGACTTTGGGAGACACCATCGAAAGCAATTTGACGCAAGCAGGCACACTCGCGACCTGGCTCAGGTTGCGCTCTTCCTGACCGGTGTGTGTCCCGGCCGGACCCTCCGCGTTCATCCTCGTGAAATGAAGCGATACGCCCGACGGCGCGAACTGCATCATTTCTGGTTCCACTGTCGGATTTCCGGGTGGCACCAGAAATCCGATCCGCGCGCGCCATCCCTTCATGTTGCCTCTCAACTGTTTTTGCAGGTTTCTTGCTGAGTATATTGCGTTAGCCGGACCGGTCAGCCGTTCTTCTTGCCGTGGATCGCACCGTTTTCGAGAAGCCATGCCGCGACATCGCTTCGTCCCGCGCGCTCTGCAATATCGAGCGGTGTTTGCCCCGACCACGGCGCGGCCCAGTTGAGGTCGGCACCACGCTCCAGCAGATATCGCGCGGCTACGAGTTGTCCGCCATGGCAGGCGTTCCAGAACGATCCCGAAAGCGTCTCGGCCTCGGGGGCGGATTCGGTCTCGAACCGCCGCATGATCGCAGGCATCATTCCGAGTGCCGTTTCGTGCCACAGAAGTGTTTGTGCGCCACGCTCGACCAGCCGTCGCGCCGCCTGCCATTGGCCGTAGCCGACCGCCGAAGACAAAGGCGAGCCACCGTCGATCGAAGAGCCATCGTGCTCGATGTTGGCGCCGGCGTCGAGCAGCGCATCGATCAACGTGACGTCGTCATTGCTGGCTGCCCAATGGAGCGGCGTTTCCCGGTGCCACATCGCGACCGCCGCTGCATCGAGGTTTGCTCCCGCCGAAGCAAGTGTCTGCACGATCGCGGCAGCATTGGGATTGTGACCCGGCCAGTCTGCAAACAAATGCAGCGGCGTCCGTCCGCCGCCCTTGGGATCCTCGACCACGCAAGAGGCAAGCGCGGGATCGGACGCGAGCAGTT
>JBEKZZ010000068.1:0-21595 GCA_049509335.1 Bradyrhizobium sp.
CGAGCGGTTTCGGGATCTGAACGCCCAGCAACCTCTGCGCGCGCGCGGCTTCGATCGCTTTTTGCGGAAAGCGCGCGCCGCGGTCGACGTCTTCGGCTTCCGCGGTTGCGGCCGCGGCTACGGCTGCGATTCGTTGTGGGAAGGAGCTGCGGTCGAGGATGAATTGTTCGCGGGTCTTCTCTCGGCTCGTGTCACGAATATCGACTTGCTGAACATTCATGGCAAATATGCCTCGTTGGTTTGTCGGTGCGAAGTATCGGCGCGTACAACTTCCGATCGAGTCATACGCTTAAGGATTTAATTCAAATGCGTCGATCAAATTCGAGGTAAACGTCGTTCGTTTCAGCGATATAAGTTAATTGAACGTTTTTTCGATCACCGGTTTTTTAACGATCGCCGTTAGCGTTAAGAAAGGAACCAGGATTTGGCTCAAACGGGATTCACTGTTTTTAAGATGGTCGCTGAATTATAATCGCGTCATCATGGCTCGCCTTGCGGCAAGCTTGTTGAAATCGGTGCGACAGGTGAGAATCGAACATGCAGGCCGTTAGTAACGTTCAGAGCAGGCTGCTTGCTCTCGTCAAGTCCATCCTCGACCAGAATGCAATTGCCGCCCACCTCGATCCGGAAACGTTGCTGGTGGATGTCGGTCTGACGTCGATGGACATGGTCAACCTGATGCTCGCCGTCGAGGCGGAGTTTGATTTCACCATTCCGCAGTCGGAAATCACGCCGGAAAATTTCCAGTCGGTCGAAACGCTGAACCGGCTGGTTATCAGCCAGCTTGCGAGCGCGGCGGCGGCCTGATCGACGTCCGTCATGTACGACGCGGCCCGAAGGTCGCTCATGTCGCCAAACTCAGCTGTTGAAAGATAGCGATTGCCTTGAGGTAGTCGGCGATACAGTTTGCCGCGCACGGTCCTGTCTGACGAATCGGCGGCTTCCATGAAATCAAAGAAACGCCTTGGGCGGCTTGCGGCATGCTTCATGCTGGCTCTCGTTCTTCCCTCGATTGCGGCGCGGGCGGAAGAGCTTCGTTTCGATGCCATTCGTGTCCCCGTAAGCGCGCCGGGCGGAATCCGCTCGCTGGAGCTGGAGCCATCGTGGTGCGATCGGATGACGGGGCTGCGCATCCGCTCGCAGTGCTCAACCACGGTTCGCCGCGCGACGCCGATGATCGTCCGGCGACATCGCCTTACCGGATGTGGTCGCAGGCGGTTGCGTTTGCGCGGCGGGGTTGTGGTCGTCCCCATGCGCCGCGGCTATGGAAGCTCGCAAGGCGAATGGGCCGAGGGCTACGGCTCCTGCGCGAATCCCGATTACGCGGCGGCCGGACGGCAGGGGGCCAGCGATATCGCGGCGGTCGCCAGATACATGAGCGGTCAATCCTATGTCGGCAAGGGCAAGTGGATCAGCATCGGTCACTCCGCTGGCGCTTTTGCGACCCTTGCACTGGCTGCGGACGCCCCGAACGATCTTGCCGCTGCGATCGCTTTCGCGCCGGGCCGGGGGTCCACCAGCCCGGATGCGGTCTGCGGCGAAAAGCAGCTCATCGCGGCGTTCGCCCAATACGGCAAGACATCGCGGGTGCCGTTGTTGTGGGTCGCCGCTGAAAACGATCATTTCTTCGGTCCACGGCTCGTGCCGTTGCTCACAGGCGCCTTCTCCAGCGCGGGCGGGAATCTTACTTTCGTCAAAACGGCCGCCTTCGGTGGCGACGGTCACCAGCTCTTCACCACCGCAAGCGGAATTCCGATCTGGTCGCCGATCGTCGACCGGTTTCTGGCCGCAAATAATCTCACGCTGCGCGATCACCTGATGGACATCACGCCGCCGAACGTCGCCACGCCGCCGGGGTTGAGCAGCCAGGGTCGCGAAACATTCAAGACTTATCTCGAGAGTGGCCCCCACAAGGCGTTCGCTGTCGCGGACAGCTCGCGCTTCGGCTGGGCCACCGGCCGCAGGACGCCGGAGGAGGCGCGCAAGGCGGCGATGGGCTATTGCGCGTCCGGCACCTCCGCGAAGTGCCGGATCGTCAACGTCAATAATCAGCCAGCTCATTAGTTCGGGGAAGTTCAGGATTTGGAGCCCTGGAGCGCGAAGGCGCCGCTGCCGGCCAATACCAGCGCCGCCTGGGCGACCAGCCAAAGCATCGGATATTCCCAGCCGCCACCCGGATTGGAGTAACCCCAGCCGACCGGCCATTTGATCCAGACCACCACCGCCAGGAATACCAGCAGGAAGGCTGCCCATTGGCGGGTGTACCAGCCGAGCAGGATGGCGACGCCGCCGATCACTTCCAGGCCAAAGGTCGGCCAGGCGAGCAGCGGCGTGATGCCGTTTTTCGCGAGCAGCGCCTCGTGCGTGTACATGCCGCGGGAAACTTTCAGAAATGCGTGGACGAGCCAGTCGAACCCGAGCGAAATCCGCAACAAAAAAAGCCCATAAGGCGCGTAGTCACGGTCGACCGTGGCATTGCCAAACATCGCGGCGACAATGCCCGGCAGATTGGTTCGGCTCTCTCTGGCTTGGTCGATACTCATCCTGTCTTTCCCCGTTTGAAGCGCGCCCCGATCATAGCTGAGGCGCGCACAGTTTGCACGGTAGGTGGCTGGTTTTCCGCAATCCAGCCCTCTACACTGTGGGCAACAAATAACAACAATCAAAATCAGGGGAGAGACGCTCATGTCACATCGTTCGGTGGTCGCGGGCCTCGTTTGCCTTCTCGGTTTCGCAGGCTTGATGGCCGCCGGCCCAGCGGCCGGACAACAGGCTGGCACTGCGCTGACTGGAACGGTGACCGCCGGGCCGGAGGCGCTGGAGGGTGTCCTTGTCAGCGCCCGAAAAAGCGGATCGACGATCACGGTGACGGTCGTCAGCGGCAAGGACGGCCGCTACAGTTTCCCTGCGGCGAAACTGGAGCCCGGCGCCTACGCCTTGCGCATCCGCGCGGTGGGCTATGATCTCGATGGGCCCACCCAGGTTTCTGTTGCGGCGGACAAGACGACGACCGCCGACCTCACCTTGCGTGCCGCGCAAGATATCGCATCGCAACTGACCAACGCCGAATGGCTCGCCAGCATGCCGGGCACGGATGCGCAAAAGGGGCAATTGCTCAATTGCGTCGGCTGCCACACGCTCTCCCGTCCGTTGAATTCGAAATACACCGCCGCCGAATTCCTGACGATGATCCTGCCGCGCATGCAGGGCTATGTGAATCAAAGCATGCCTTCGCACCCGCAATTGCGCCGTGCCGAGCGTCTGGGGGAAGAGCGCGGCGACCAGCGCGTTCAGGTCTACCGCGGTGTGGCGGATTATCTCGCCAGCATCAATCTCAGCTCGCATCCCACCTGGGGTTTCGAATTCAAAACCCTGCCGCGTCCGACCGGAGACGCCACCCGCGTCATTTACACCGAATACGACCTGCCGCGCGAGACGATCGAACCGCATGACGTGATCCTCGATAAGCAAGGCATGGTCTGGTTCTCCTCCTTTGGCGAACAAAATCTCGGCAAGCTCGATCCGCGCACCGGCAAGCTCACGGAATTTGCAATTCCCGAACACAAACCCGGCTTCCCGACCGGCCTGCTCGGCTTGCGCAGCGATCCCGAGGGTAATCTGTGGTTCGGCAACATGTATCAGGCCACGATCGCCAGGTTCGATCCGAAAACCGAAACCTTCAAGTTCTGGCCGCTCGAAAGCGAAGAGAATATCGACGCGGCGCAAATCAACATGGCGAGCCCGCAAAGCTCCGGCGTCGACGGCAAGGTGTGGGCGCAGAATAACGGCTTTGCCGGTATTCACCGGCTCGATGTCGCGACGGGGAAAATCGAAACCTTCGAGCCGTTCAAGGGCATGTCGGGACCGCACAATATATACGACGTGATCCCCGACTCCAGGAATAACGTCTATTTTACCGATTTCCGCCAGCGGCACATCGGCCGCCTCGACGCCAAGACCGGGCAGATCGATTTATTCGAGATCCCGACCCCGAATTCAGCGCCGCGGCGCGGCTCGATGGATTCGCAGGACCGCCTGTGGTTCGGCGAATATCGCGGCGACCGTATCGGCATGTTCGACACCAAAAAGGAAGAGTTCAGGGAGTGGCAGGTCCCGCCGAAATGGTCGTCGCCTTATGATGTCGTCGTCGACAAGAATGGCGACGCCTGGACCGGCTCGATGCTGAGCGATCAGGTCACCCGGCTCAATCCGGCGACCGGCGCCATGGTCAACTATCTGTTGCCGCGTTCAACCAACATCCGTCGTGTGTTTGTCGACAACTCCACCACGCCGGTGAGCTTCTGGGTCGGCAACAACCACGGCGCTTCGATCGTGAAGGTCGAGCCGCTGGAATAGGCGCGCCACTTCAAATTTCAAACAGCGAATGAGGCCTCGTGGTTCGAGACGCGCAGCGCCCCCGCTGCGCTCCTCACCATGAGGGTCGAGGCCTTGCCGCTTGGGTTGACCTCATCCCGAGGAGCGCGCTCGCACGCGTCTCGAAGGATGGGCCGCGACACGACTTGGGGCCACACTTCCGCGTTCTCGCAGCATGACCTGCCCGAGTTTTTCAAATATCACCCCTCCAATGTCAGAGGGCGCAGGGAATGCCGGGCGCCCGTTGCGCCCGCAGCCTTGTGTGCAAAATAAAAAACACACAAGTAAGTCACCACGGTCACACCGGGTTCGCCCGGCATTCCCCGCGCGGTGGTTTTAACGGTTTCCTTCGTGCTCGCCCCGGAGACCGGGCTTTATTGTCTCCGTCGCCTGCGAGATACTGATCTCGTAGGTTTGACATCAGCGTCGGGATGTCAGGCCCACACGACTTCGCCGTCCGCCTCACGCGCGCTCGTCTTGCGCACCCAAAGCGTCCACCGCATCCCGCGCCAAACGTTCGTGACGACCGCGAAGCGCCCCTCTTGAAAGAGCGCAGGACGGCCGAAGCAAATGGCGTTGATTTGCCCGTCGGCACAAGACGAATATTTTCCGCGAGGGGACTGGACTGGTAGAATCGCGTTGGACCGATTTGAGAAATTCAATTTTACGCGCACGAGGCGTGGCCCGGCCGTTAACTCATAAACGCTGTCGGGTTGGCGGATTGCGATGTCCGCCAAGCCTGGAAGCGGACATTCCCGCTGATGTTCACCATGTCTGCTTTGTCCCGCTGGCGGAAGTCGCGAGACTACCAAACGTAGCGGACAACGCCCTTTCCGGCGTAGGAATTGGTGACGCTGGAGAACTCGCCTTCGAACGTCGCCGCCGCTGACCAGCCGTTCTTCCACTTCATCTCGATGGAAGCGGTGGTCAGCGCGGAGTCACTGGCTTGCGCCGCGCCGTTGACGACAAAAGAAGCGCCCGGCAGTGACTGGAAGGTCGCGCCGATCGAGCGATCCGGATCGTAATCATGCGCCCAGGCGAGGCGGCCGCGCAGGGTGAGAATGCCGCTCGCGAGCGCCCAGGACTGGTCAGTGCGGATGCCGATTTCGCTGCGCACGTCGGTTGGATCATGCGCGCCGTAGGCGAGCGCGAAATTGTTGGTGCCGACAATCGCCTGTTCGGCATAGGTCGGCAGGTCGAAGGTCACGAACTGCGCGGCGGCGTAAGGCGTGATGCCGATGCCCCACGTGGGTGGCGAGACGAAACGATAGCCGCCTTCCAACCTTCCAGACCACGCGTTCGCATTGAACTGCGCGCGAAGCTGATCGAGGCCGGCCACCGTCACCGTGCGGTTGGTGGTGATGTCCTGCCAGCCGTAAGCCAGCGCGGCGGAGATGTAAGCAGGACCCTGGTTGTGGCGTACGTACGCGCCCATCTGGAACAGGTCAGATCGGCCCGTACCACCGTTCGCCACGTTAAAGCTGGTGCCGCCACCAGCCATGGCAAAACCGGCAATGGTACTCGGCGAGAACAGGTAGTCCGCGCCGACGGCGGTGCCGAAAATGCTGCTGGTGGAATTGTTCGTGCCTGAAGCGGCGTTGCCTGAGGTCGACTGCGAGCCGCCGAAGCCGGACGTCCACACGCTCCAGCGCTGCTCGAAGCTCGCCGGCGGCGCTTTGGTGAACATCGCAAACGCATCGGTCTTTTTGCTCGTGGCGTAAGCGCTTGCCTCGTCGGCATAACCGCTCGCGCCCGGTACGGAATTGAAACCGCCGCCCCGGTTCATGAACGGATCGGTCATCACCCCCATGAACTGGCCCATCGCATTGAACGTCGTCTGCTGCGAACCGGTCACGGTCTCGCCGGAGATCTGAGTCAGTCCTTGCGACGTCAGGCCACCGAACACCAGCGGAATGCTGCCATTGGTGTTGAAGAAATTGATGATGGCGTTGGCGATGCCCTGCTGGTTGCCGCCGAGACCTTGTCCGGGTGGCGGCACGAAATTGAGCGTCAGGTCGAGGTAGGCGTGGGTTGAGTCGTAGCTCAGCGTAGTGTGGAAGCCCGACGGCAGATTGGTGTTCGCGACCGAACCGAAGGCGCCGCTGATGCTGCCGGCGGTCAAAATCATGTACTGCTTGGCGACGTAGCTGCCATTGGCAAACAGCGCGCTCACCGCCGCGCCGCCGAGCGTGGCCGATCCCGTCACGGTGGTAAAGCTCGAGGTCGTTGGATTGAGCGAGACGACATAGAGTGCGCCGGACTGGAGGGCGAGATTGCCGCCGATCGTCATCGACGTGCCCGCCGTACCATTGCCAGGCGTCAACGTGCCGCCGCTCATGATGGTCGTCGTCGCTGGTAACGGATCGACGACGCCGGTACCGGTCAGCATGCCGCCGGAATTCACGGTGACGTGCAGCGAGTTCGCGATCGAACCATCGACTTCAAGCGTGCCGCCGTTGACGGTCGTCGAGCCCGAATAGGTGTTATTGCCGGTCAGCGTTTCATGGCCGCCCGACAAGATCAGGCTGCCGCCGGAATTGTTGTCGATGCCGCCGTCCGCGATCACGCCGCCGAACGTGCCCGAACCGTTGGTGATCGTGAGCGTCCGGCCGCCCAGCGAAACCGTGCCGGTCTGGCCGCTCGCCGTGTTGCCGAGCGTCGTGATCGATGTTCCGCCGGTCTGCGAAATGTCGAAGGTGCCGCCGGTTGCGAGATTGACCGCGCTCGAGGAGGCAATCGAGCCATTGACGAACAGCGCGAGCGTGGTGCCGGCGCCGATCGTGGTCGCCCCGGTATAGGTGTTGATGTTGGAAAGCGTGAGCACGGTGCCGGTGTTGGACAGCGACAGCGCCGTTTTGGCGTTGCTGCCGTCCTGGATGACGCCGTCGAATTGCGACGACGTCCCGCCGCCAATGCCGAGCGTATTGGTGCCCGACACGGCGCTGTTGGTGACGGTGCCGCCGCCGCTGAGCGATCCAATCGCCTGGTTGAAGCCGCCGAGATCGAGCACGCTGCCGAAATTGACCTGCATGGCCGAGGTGCTGCCGAACGCGTTGACGGCGCCGCCCTGCAGCGTCACGGCGAGGCCACCGCTGCCGCCGACGACAGTTGTTCCGGCATAGCTCGCATTCGCCGTGGTGAGCTTGAGAATGTCAGCCGTTGCACTGTTGTCGGCCCCGAAAATATTGGTCGTCGCGGTGGACAAGCCGGTATAGGTCGCCATCGAATTGCCAGTGCCGGTGACCTCGATGTTCGGATCGCCGGTCACGCTGACCGCGTTCGGCAGCGCGATGTTGTTGAGGAAGAGGCTCGATCCCGCCAGCAGGGAAATGCCGCCCGCATGGACGCCCGAGCCGAGCGATGTGCTCGTGGCAAGACTCAGCATGCTGTTGGCTTCGACAGTGGTCGAGCCCGTGAAATTTGTGTTCGAGCCGCCGATGATCACAGCGTTACCCGAATCCGTCAGGATCTGAAGTGCGCCGGAGCCGCTGAACGCATTGGTGGCGGAATAATTGATGGCGCTGGCGGCCGCGCCCGCCGCCGCGGTCTGGTTCAGAACCAGCGTCGTACCGCTGTTCAAGTTGATTGCGCCGCTCAACCCGCCGCCTGACGCGTCTCCGAGGCTCGTCACCGTATAGCTGTTGGTGCCGCCGGTGAGCGTGATGGCGTTGCCGGTGCCGCCGAAGCCCGAGATCGAGGCGCCATTCAGGATGGTCAGGCCGGAGCCGGTAATGCCGCCGTTGATCGTTCCGCCGTTGACGACGGACAGACCGGAGCCCTCGACGCCGGCGCCGTTGTTGCCGGCCGTGTTGCCACCGCCGCCCGCGCCGCCATTGATGGTGCCGTTGTTATTGAGCGTGCCGCCAGAGACGAAATTGATGCCGATGCCGCCGTCGCCACCGTTGCCGCCATTCGAAAAGGCCCCGCGGCCGCCGCCATTGCCGCCCGTGCCGCCCGAGACCGTGACACCGTTGCTGACCGTCATGGTCGCGTTGCCGGCGGTGACCTGGACGCCATAGCCGCCAGCGCCGCCGCCGCCGCCAGCACTCCCGGCATCTGTACCCGCGTTACCGCCGTTGCCGCCGGCTCCTCCGGCAATCGAGCTTGAGACGGTCTGCGAAACGGTCGCCGTCAGGGCGGTACCGCCGCCGCCACCACCGCCACCACCGCCGCTATTGGTGTTGCCCGGATCAAACAGGCCCGGACCGCCGCCACCACCCGCGCCGCCATTGCCGCCAGTGCCGGCGGCTCCGGCCGTCCCGCCGGCGCCGCCGGCTATGCCAGCGGCCGATCCGCCCGCGCCACCCGCCGCCCCCACGCCGCCGCCGCCGCCGCCGGCCCCCTCCGCGGAACCGCCGGTCGCAAATGTCGCGTCCGTCCCCGCCACACCATAGCCGCCGCCTGCGCCTGGATTCGACCCGCTCGATGGGGGAGAATTGCCGCCGTCGCCGCCAAAGGTTTGCGCGGATGCGGGCACTGTGAACGCGGCGACAAGCGTCAATGACGAAAGCAGCGCGAGGGACGTCGAAGCCAGCCATGCGCGCGCGGCTTCGGCCGCAACTCCACGTCGTACCGCGCGCATTTCCAGTTCCTCACTCACAGCAGCACCGGCAATTTGCCGGCCACGCGTCCGCGCCAACGGTCCACGGTTGGCAGTCGAGAGGCCCGCGAGCCCGCAAGGCAGACAGCGCCGCGCGTGCGTACACGCAACCCGCGTTTTTACGGGACTCCACACGTTGGCACTTTGCTGAAGATCGGGGGGTTCGCTAGGTCTTACGAGGTCCTAAGACCACCAGAAAGAACGGCCGTGTTGTCTTATGAACACACATCGCCAACCCTTGTAAAAGTGCCCGCCGCCGGATCGGGGTGCAAAGCCAGAATCGGACCATCAGCGAAGCTAAAGACTGGTTGGCGCTTCCAATGCCAAACTCGCTATGGCCGCGCGCAGGCGGCTGTTGGCCACCGGTTTATGCATCAGAAGGCAGTCGCTCGCCGCGGCCTCGCGGATTCGATCGGGCGCCGTATCGCCGGTAATCAGGATCGCGGGAATATCCCCGTTGAACTCCGAACGCAGCCGTTCGATGGTGGAAATGCCGTCCTCACCGTTTCGCAAGCGATAGTCCGAAATAATCAAATCCGGTGCGGCAGTGAAGCTGGCTGCTCGCTCCAGCATCTCGGCGCAGGAGCCTGTCGCCACGACCTGATGTCCCCAGCCCACCAGCAACGCCATCATCGCGTCCTGAATCGCCACATCATCATCGACGACCAGAATGAATAGCGACCGGTGGACGGCCAGAGAGACTTCAGGCGCGGGCTCAGTAGCCGCTTGGCTGCCCGGCGCCAGCGCCACCGAGAGTTTGAACACGGAGCCTTTGCCGACACGCGATTGCACCCGCATCGGGATGCGCAGGATGTGCGTCAGGCGTCGCACGATCGCAAGTCCGAGCCCAAGCCCGCGGGTCCGATCACGCTCCGGATTTCCGATCTGGTAGAATTCCTGGAAAATCAGATCCTGCTGATCGACCGGAATGCCACGCCCGGTGTCCCAGACTTCGATGCCAAGACGGCCGCCGCGCCGACAGCCCACCACCACGCGCCCTTTTTCGGTATAGCGAACAGCGTTGGAAACGAGGTTGCGCACCACACGTTCGAGCAGCACCGGATCGGTTTGTACATTCAACGTGCACGGAATGAGCCGCAGCTCGATGCCTTTGCGATCGACTTCCGGCATCTCGTCACGACAAATTTTTTCCAGCAGCGGCTGAATGGCGAAATTCCGCGGCCGGCTTTCGATTACCCCGGCATCCAGCCGCGAGATATCGAGGATGGCGGCGAACAGGCCGTCGAGCGTGCCGACGGAGTTCTGGATTTGGCGCACCAGCCGGCCGCTCGCCTCATCGAGAGGCCGGTCACGCAGCGCGCCGACAAACATGCCGAGCGCATGCACGGGCTGCCGCAGATCATGGCTGGCCGATGCCAGGAAACTCGACTTGGCCAGATTGGCGGCGTCGGCCAGTTCCTTCTGGCGCAGAAGATCGTTGGCAAGATCAAGATTGGCAAATTGCAGTTCAAGCGCCTCTACCAGCAACTGCCCGAACGAATTGGCAAGAGCTGCAACCACCGCCATCCAAAGCACCGAGAGGACGGTGTAGGTCCAATGCAGGACGTCTCCATACAACGCCGACCAGATGCAGTTCGGCACCATGATGCTGAACAGGTTACAGTAGTAGGACGGCAAGTAAGTGCCAAACGCCGTGATGGCTCCCGCCGCCAGAGCGGCGCAGGTCAGGAGCACGATGAACTGATATTCGGGACGGAGCGGGTCGAGCAAAAACAACGCCCCCAGGCCCCAGCACGAACCGCCAACAAGCGCGGTCGCGATGGCCCAAAAGGCCCAGCGGCGCCAGTCTTCCACGGGCGGTTTGGCTTTTTTGTAGATCTGGATCAAAACGAGCCGCGCCAGCGTGCTCGCGGCCAGCAACGCCACGAAGGCCGTCGCGACGCGGACGGACACGGCATTCTCATAGAGTAGCATTCCCGACAGGATCGGAGCTGCGATCATGCCGCCCACTGTCCCGGGCGTCGAATTGCGATAAAAGCCCGCGACCTGCTCCGCACGCAGTTCATTCAAACGCAGCGGGGACATGGCTATTTTCGTCACTGAAAGATCCTACTTTGCCGCAGCCTGGCGGCGAACATCGCGGCGCGACTATAAAAGCTATACGGTATCGAGCACCATCTCCTGGATCGGATGCGGTGGATACAAGGGTCCGCCACGGTCGCAAGACCTGTCTTAAGACCTAAGACGGCTCCACCCCCGGCTTGCCGTGAGCTGAAAAATGCAGGAGATAATCCCCGGATGAAGCTACTTGTCGTCGATGACCACGCAATCCTGCGCGAAGGGCTTGCCGCCCTGTTCCAGCAATTTGAGAACGGCGCCGACGTCTTGCAGGCGTCAGATACCGCGGAGGGATTGCGCCTGGCGGAGGCCAATCCTGATCTTGACGTGATCTTTCTCGATCTCAACATGCCCGAACACAGCGGCAGGGACGCGATCCCGCTTTTCGTCAAACGCTGTCCGCAATTGCCATTGATCGTGCTATCCTCATCGGAGGATCCGAACGACGTGCGTCTCGCCTTGAAATCAGGCGCCTGCGGCTATGTGCCGAAATCAGCCAGCCCGCAAAATATCCTCTCCGCGCTACGTCTGGTGCTGGCGGGAGAAATCTACGTTCCGCCTCTGATGCTGGATTTTGATTCCACTACCGCTGACGTGTCCGGTCGTGCGGCGCTTGAGCTCGGCGGGCGCCTGACGGAGCGGCAGACCGAGGTGTTGCGCCAATTATGCCGCGGACTGTCCAACAAGGAAATCAGCCGCGCGCTCGATCTCTCCGAAAAAACCACCAAGTCGCACATCACCGCGATCTTCAAGGCGCTCGGTGTGGTGAACCGCACACAGGCGGCCTCGGCGGCACGACGTGCGGGGATCGTAACCGATTGAGGTTTGCTGCGATGTGCGAGGCGATCAAGGCAACCGGGCGGAGAGTGAGAAATGCCACACAGTTCCCGTAGAAACTGATCGGGCCGATGTCGCAGTTGGGCCATTCGCTACAGGGGCAAACCGGCCCCCACGTGCTCCATCTCGTTCCGGCCGCCCCTACTGCGTCGCCTTCTGCAAGTAAGCGATGAGATCGGCGCGGTCGGCCGCATTCGAGATGCCGGCATAGGGCATGCGGTTGGCGGGGATGAAGGCTTGCGGATCGGCGATGTACTTGTCCAGCGTCTCCGCCGTCCAGGTCACGCCGCTGCGCTTCATCGCCGGCGAATAGCGGAAATCAGGAAGCTCACCGGCCTTGCGCGAGAACAGACCGTGCAGGCTCGGCCCCACTTCATTGGCGCCGGCGTCCAGTTTGTGACAGGCGGCGCATTCCTTGAAGCTGAGTTCGCCGCGCGCCGCGTCGCCTTCGGCACGCGCGCCTGTGACGAGAGCCGAGGTCAACAAGGCCGCAGCTAGAATCTCTACTCTTCTCATGCACTCACCAGCGGCCCCGGATTCTTCAGATAGCGATTCTTGATCGCATCGGCGGTCCAGTAAGCCAGCGCGCCGACGGGGCCGGTCGGGTTGTAGGCTGAGTTCTGCGGGAACACGTTGGCTCCGACCACGAACAGGTTGTGACAATCCCAGCTCTGCAAATATTTGTTCACCGCGCTCTCGCGCGGATTGGTGCCCATAACGGTGCCGCCGGTGTTGTGCGTGCTTTGATAGGGCACGACGGTCCAGGGATCGGTACGCGCGCGAGCCGGATTGAGTTTGGTCGGATTCATCGAAGCGGCGATGATATTTATGTTTTGCGCCGCGTGGATGCCCATCCTGTGCTCGTTGTCTTTGTAATCGAAGGTCATGCGCATCAAGGGCAGACCGAACGCGTTGCGATAGGTCGGATCGAGGTCATAGCAGTTGTAGCGGTTGGCCATCACGCTGCCGCTGGCACTGATGACCATCGCGGCCTGGTACCATTTCGCGGTCGCTCGCTTCCACTCGCTGCCCCATTGCGGCGTGCCTGAAGGCACGGGGCGGTAGCCGATCGGCAGCGGGGTGTTGAAGCCGCCGGCCATGATATACCCGCCGACGAATTCGTGGGGCGCGCGGTCGAAAGACCAGTTGGTATGGAAGTCGTCGATGGTTGCGTTGGAGCCGCCGGCGCTCATGAAGGGGTTGAAATATTTTCCCTCGAAGAACAGCGTCGCGCTGGCGCCGGTCTGGTAGCAATAGTTCTTGCCGATGACGCCTTTTTGCGAAACAGGATCGTAGGGCGTGCCGATGCCGGACAACAGCATCAGGTGAACATTATTGATGGCATAGGCGCATAGCAGCACGATCGACGCCGGCTGCTCGAACTCCTCGCCGTTGAGAACATTTGTGTAAGTGACCCCGGTCACGCGCTTGCCGTCGGAATCCTTCAGCACCCTGGTGACCCAGGAATTGGTTCGCAATTCGAAGTTCGGCCGCGACATCGCAATCGGGATCACCGTGATGTGCGGGCTGCCTTTGGCATTGGCTTCGCAGCCGAAGCGCTGGCAGTAGCCGCAATATTGGCAGGCGCCGAATTTCGAGCCGTCCGGATTGGTGTAGGCCTGCGAGGCGTTGGCCGATGGCCGCGGGAAAGGATGATGGCCGGCGTTGCGCGCGGCTTGCGAAAACATCTCGCTCGACAGAATCGGCGTCAACGGCGGCAGCGGATATTCGCGGTCGCGCGGCGCCTCGAACGGGTTGCCGCCTTCCTGGATCGCGCCCTTGATGTTGCCGGCCTTGCCCGAAACCGCCGCGGTGTATTCGAACTTGTCGTAGTAAGGCTCGAGTTCAGCGTAGCTGATGCCCCAGTCCTGGATCGTCATGTCGTCAGGAATGAACTTCTTGCCGTAGCGTTCCTCGTAATTGGAGCGAACCTTGAACTCCATATCGGTCCAGCGCCAGGTGTGGCCGCTCCAATGCACGGCGGTGCCACCGACGACCTCGCCCGGCAGGAAGGAGCCGAGCCGGCGCATCGGCAACGCGTCCTGCTGCGGATTGTTGCGCACCGTGATGGTGTCGCGCGCGGTGTTCTGCATCAGGTCGTGACGCACGACGTAGCGCAGCTCGTCACGGATGTTGGGCAGCGCGTAATCGTTCTCAGGGGTGCACATCGCGCCGCGCTCGATCGCGACGACCTTCAAGCCGGCCTCGGTGAGTTCCTTGGCCAAAATGCCGCCGGTCCAGCCGAGACCCACGATGACGACGTCGACTTCGGGAAGCTTGGTTACCATGGCTGTTCCCCCTAGCTCATGTCCGCGATGCCGACAGGCTTGTTCGGGAACGGCTTGCCGCGATACTGCGCGACGTGATCGCGATGGACCGCGATGGCGCCGGGAAAGCCGATGATCGCCCACCCCGCCTTGTCGCGGTTGCCGCCATAGATCGGGTCGGAATACATACCCTCGACCACCGTCTGATAAAGCGTGGTCCAGAATACGCGCACCGGCAGGCCGCTATCGAAGGTGATCTTGCCGGTGGAGAGGCCGACGAGCACCTCCTGCCGCTGATCTGACGTGATCCGGTCGAAGGTATTGCCGTAGATCCTGTGGCAATGGGCGTTGGTCGCTGCGATGCCCGCCCGATAGAGCTGGGCCGGCGTCAGCGGCAGCTGGTAACCTTGGCTCGGGGCGCCGAGCTTCCAGGGTCCCTGCATATAAAGCCGGTCGCCTTTGCCCCAGCCCCCCGCCAAGGCGCGGTCGATATAGATATTGACGCCGAGGTCGGTGCCTTTCGGGCTGACCTCGTCGGCGGGAACCATATGGTCGACGAGAGCCTCGACAAAAGCCGCCTCCTCAAGATTGAGAAAGGCATAGCCGGCCGGTTCCGCAGCGGCGGGAGGCGTCTCGGCCGGTTGTTCGGCCTGCGCTGCGTCCGGCGTTGCGATCGCCGCCGTCGCGCTCGCCGCGGCTGCGCCGCTGACCGCGGCCTTTTTCAGAAAATCGCGCCGGTCGAACCCCCGGTTCTTCATGGTTGTTTCCCCCTCGCGGCCGGGATCTATCCCGGCGTCCTTGTTGCGAGCGAGCATGCTGTTTTCGCCATGGCCGGGCAAGGCGAGAATAAGCAGGTTGCTCCGTTCGCCGCTCATGGCTGGTCGTCTTTTTTGAAAGCCCCGCCTTCAGACCGTTTTCCGGCGCGATCGGGCCACGCCGGGGATATCGCACCAGCTATGGATGGCCGCCGTTTGGTGACGGCGAAGGCAGGCTCTGCGCCGGAGCGGCGAGTGTGAGTCATTTGCGCGGATGGGAGTCGACGATCGCGGACGTTTTCGTCGTTTTCGATTCCGATGGGCGTGTTTTGCAGAAAATTTTTGAATCTCCGAATGCATCTTTCGAAATCGTTTTCGCTCTCGCATTCAATTAATCGACTTCAAGCCTTCAAGAATAATTCGAAGGCGCAGCTCAAACTGCTCGAGTAAATGGCTGCGGTATTGCAGGCAGAAAACAGCCTTCTGGTGTTTTCATAAAAAAATTTTTAGAGAAGGCCGCTCGCGGCCGCGGTTTTATAAAATAATTTTTAGATCGTAAAAAGTTTTTTATATTGTAAAAATCATATTATGAATTTTTGTCGGCTTCTGAATGCGCTGTTGCGTTCGGGTGACAACATTTTCCCATGAGGTGATGCAGGATAATTCACGCAAGGAGTCCTCATTCGAGGCTCCGTAACAAGCAGTTCGCGGCGTTATGGTTGGTGCCGCGCCTACTTTTGGGGGACCTACGTGAAGAGGACTTTCATCTCAGCAGCGGCCATTCTGGCCTTCGCAGCGACGGCTCATGCCGACGAGCTTTCGGATGTTCAGGCTCAGGCCAAGCAATTGCGTGAGCAGAGCGCGGCGCAGAACGCGGCGATGACCAAGCGTATCGCCGATCTCGAAAAGCGGCAGAAGGCGCTCGAAGCCCAGAAGCCGGTGGCGATCAATCCGGTCGACGCGATGGCGGCCGATCTGCCCTACAAGGCAGCGGTGAAGGCCAAGCCGCCGGAGAACGACGACATCTGCGTCAAGGGCATCTGCGTCTACGGCAACATCGATATGGGTCTTCAGTACATCCAGCACAGCGCGCCGTTCGCGGGCACGGCCCCCGGTCCGCTCGACACGCTGGTGTCGAAGAATGGCGGCATGGGCTCCTACTTCGGCGTCGGCGTCAACCAGATGAGCTCCTCGTTCCTCGGTCTGCGCGGCAAGCAGGAGATCGGCGACAACCTCTATGCCGTGTTCAACTTGCAGACCATTTTCAATCCGGCTTCGGGCATGAACGGCAGCGGAACCGGCTCGATCGCGCAGAACAACGGCTTGGCTGTCAACAACGCCCAGAACTCGTTCGGCGACTCGTCGAAGGGTGGCCAGATGTTCAACAACGCCGAGTACTTCGGTCTCAGTTCGCCGATCTACGGCACCTTCACCATGGGCCGTCAGTCGGCGCTGAGCTCGGACCTCATCGTCAACTATGACCCGCTCTCCGGCTCGAACTCCTGGTCGGTCATCACCTTCCAGGGTGCGAACGGCGGTGGCGGCGTCACCGAGGACCGTATCTACGACAACTCCTATGAGTATCGTGTGAACATCGGTCCGGTGCGATTGGCGGCTGAAGCCCAGCTCGGCAACGGCGGCAATAGCGGTACCGGCAACGCCTTCGAAGGCGATATCGGCTTCGACTATATGGGCTTCTCGATGGATTTCCTCGGCGGCCATATCGATGACGCCATTTCCGCCGCGCCTCTGGCCGTTGGGGTACTCCCGACCGTTGCCGTCGGCAATGGTCAACTCGGGGTCACGGTCTCGGATAACACGGTGTTCCAGGTCGCTGCCCGCTACGCCATCGGGCCGTGGAAGCTGTTCGCTGGCTACGAGCACATCGACTTCGCCAACCCGAACAACCCGCTGTCGGCCGGAGCCTTCCTGCAAGGCGGCTTTATTGCCGGCACGGTCAACAACACCAACTTCCCGACTGACAAGATCCTGCAGACGGCCTGGTTTGGCGTGAAGTACTCGATCACCCCGGCGCTCGACATCACCGGCGCGTACTACCACGAGTGGGATAACACCTTCGCCACCTCCCCGACGACGCTTGCGGGTTGTGCCGCGTTGGGATCGTCATCGGCGCAGTGCGCCGGCACGCTCGATGCAGTCTCGCTGGTGCTCGATTGGCGCTTCGCCCGGCACATGGACATGTACGCTGGCGTGATGTGGTCGCAGGTCACCGGCGGCCTTGCGAACAGCTTCATCGTCAACAACGTCGGTACGACCGTGCAGTCCATTGGTGTCAACAGGTCGTCGAACTACGACCCGGGCATCGGTCTCCGTTATCAGTTCTGATCGTGGGATAGCGAGACGAACATGAAGGGACAGAAACATCCGATATCTGCGTTCCCCCAATGCGGATCGCGATGTTTCTGTCCCTCGTTTCCCGGTCGGGGTCCCATAACAGAGTCGCGATCCAATCATCACGATATTTCACAAAATCGAGATCGAATAAAACTTTCGACTCTCAAAAATGCGAGCTGGTTCACGAATTTAATCACATGACGTATATAATCCTAAAGGCTCGACTCACATGGTCGTTATAGCTGTCGGCTTGCAGGACTCCTGTGGCGAGCCTGCCACAGCATTTCTTTTCCCCATGAGGCAAGTGCTTGGCCAAGGAGACTCCATTCGGGGCTCCGTAACCAGGCAGTTCGCGGCAAAGGTTGGTGCCGCGCTTTATGTGGGGGATCTACGTGAAAAGGACTTTCATCTCAGCAGCAGCCATCCTGGCCTTCGCTGCGACGGCTCACGCCGACGAGCTTTCCGATGTTCAGGCTCAGGCCAAGCAATTGCGTGAACAGATGACCAAGCGTCTCGCCGATCTAGAAAAGCGGCAGAAGGCTCTCGAGGCCCAGAAGCCGGTTGTGATCAATCCGGTCGACGCGATGGCTGCCGACCTGCCCTACAAGGCAGCGGTAAAGGCCAAGCCGCCGGAGAATGACGATCTCTGCATCAAGGGTGTCTGCCTTTACGGCAACTTCGACATGGGCGTGGACTGGCAGTCGCACAGCGCGCCGCTCAGCTCGCTCGCCGGCGCTCCGCTGGATTACATTCCCTCGAAGAACGGCGGTGGCCAGTATTTCGGTGTTGCGCCGAACCAGATGAGCAACTCGTTCATCGGTTTGCGCGGCAAGCAGGAGATCGCGGATAACCTCTACGCCGTGTTCAACCTGCAGACCCTGTTCGATGTGAACGACGGTCTCAATGTCAGCGGCCCGGGTTCGATCGCGCAGAACAACGGTCTGGCAGTTGGCGCTCAGAACTCCTTTGGCGACTCCTCGAAGGGTGGCCAGATGTTCAACAACGCCGCTTACTTCGGTATCAGTTCGCCGACCTACGGCACTCTGACCCTCGGCCGTCAGAGCGCACTGAGCTCGGACCTCATCGTCAACTATGACCCGTTGTCCGGCTCGAACGCCTGGTCGCTGATTACCAACCAGGGCGCGAACGGCGGCGGCGGCGACACTGAGAACCGCATTTACGACAACTCGATCGAGTACCGCTTGAACATCGGCCCAGTGCGGTTGGCGGCTGAAGCGCAGCTGCGCAACGGCGGCAACAGCGGCCCCGGTAACGCCTTCGAAGGCGACATCGGCTTCGACTATATGGGCTTCTCGCTCGACTTCAACGGCGGCAAGATCACCGACGCGATTTCCGCTGCGCCCCTGAGCGCTGCGCAACTCGCTTCGCCGCTGCTCACGACCTTGCCCCTGGGCAACGGTCAGATCGCAGCCACGATCTCCGACAACACATTCTTCCAGGTCGGTGCTCGCTACGTCATCGGGCCGTGGAAGTTCTTCGGCGGCTATGAGTGGATTCAGTTCGCCAACCCGGACAATCCGCTGGCGGCCGGCGCACCGTTCGAGGGTGGTTACATTATCGGTGTTGCGAACAACACCAACTTCCCGAACGACAAGATCCTTCAGACGGCGTGGGTTGGTGTTCGTTACTCGATCACACCGGCTCTCGATATCACCGGCGCCTATTACCACGAGTGGCAGAACAGCTTTGGGACCGGCGCGGTTGCCGGCTGCAATACTTCGGTATCCAGCCAGTGCTCCGGAACGGAGGATGCGGTCTCGGTGGTGGTTGATTGGCGCTTCGCCAAGCACGTCGATGTGTATGCCGGCGTGATGTACTCGCAGGTGACCAACGGTCTTGCCAACGGCTTCATCGGCACCACGGTCAACGCCCTCGGTCAGGCTCTCCCTGCTGGCAGCACCAGCAACCGCTTCAACAACGTCGATCCCGGCGTTGGCCTTCGTTACCAGTTCTGACGGAGGCGTAACGAGAAATACGGGCAGAGATATCTGAGTTCGATTTGAGACCGTTCTCTCTATCTCTGCCCACCACCAGCCAGCCGGTTCTTGAGTTTGGGTACCCGGCCCGTTGGTCAGACACCGAGAATGGACCCTGAGAATCGGGGCCCGTTCCCCGCTTGAAAGAGATCAAAAGGAAACAATCAATAGTTGTAGAATAGCAGAAAAGACTACCCCAGATATAAAACTGACTGTGTCATTGCGGCAACAGGGCCAACTCGTTTAGGGGCGCTCCCCCCTAAAAGATGGCTTCATGGCCGACTGTGGCGCGTTGGTTACAGTATTTCCGTGTCCCCTGAAGCAGAGTGGCTGCCTAAGGAGTCCTCATTCGAGGCTCCGTATACAGGCAGTTCGCGGCGTACGTTGGTGCCGCGCCTATTTTGGGGGACCTACGTGAAGAGGACTTTCATCTCAGCAGCGGCCATTCTGGCCTTCTCGGCGGCCGCAGGCCACGCCGATGAACTCACAGACATCCAGGCTCAGGCAAAGCAATTGCGTGAGCAGAACGCGGCGATGACCAAGCGTCTCGCTGATCTTGAGAAGCGTCAGAAGGCTCTCGAAACCTCGAAGCCCGTGCTCATCAATCCGGTGGACGCGATGGCGGCCGACCTGCCCTACAAGGCTGCGGTCAAGGCCAAGCCGCCGGAGAACGATGATATCTGCATCAAGGGTATCTGCGTTTACGGCAACATCGATATGGGCGTCATGTACCAGAACCATGGTGCTCCGTTCGCTCCGGAAGCCGGCGGTCCGCTGGACTATCTGACCTCGAAGAACTCCAACGGTGCGTATTTCGGCGTCGCCGCCAACATGATCAGCACCTCGTTCATCGGTTTGCGTGGCAAGCAGGAAATCGCGGACAACCTCTATGCCGTGTTTAACTTGCAGACCCTGTTCAACCCGGCCTCCGGCAACAACGCCAACGGTCCGTTGTCGGTCAGCCTGAACAACGGCCTGACCACGAGCATCGCCGCTCAGAACGCCTTCGGCGATTCGTCGAAGGGCGGCCAGATGTTCAACAACGCCGCTTACTTCGGTCTCAGTTCGCCGACCTACGGCACATTCACCATGGGCCGCCAGTCCGCGCTGAGCTCGGATCTCATCGTCAACTATGACCCGCTCTCCGGTTCAAACGCCTGGTCGGTTATTACCTATCAGGGCGCGAACGGCGGCGGCGGCAACACTGAAAACCGCATTTACGACAACTCGTACGAGTATCGTTTGAATGTCGGCCCGGTGCGGCTCGCGGCTGAAGTTCAGGCCAAGACCGGCGGCAACAGCTCGACCGGCAACGCCTTCGAAGGTAACATCGGTTTCGACTATATGGGCTTCTCGCTCGACTTCGTCGGCGGCAAGATCTACGACTCCGTCGGCATCGGCTCTTCGCCGCTTGCTGCGTCGGTCGTAACTGCGGCAAATGCCGCGGGCATTGCCATCGGCCAGGGCTATGTGCCCGCGACGGTATCCGACAACACCGTGTTTTCGGTCGGTGCCCGTTACACCATCGGACCGTGGAAGTTCTTCGGTGGCTATGAATGGATCCAGTACGCCAACCCGAACAACCCGCTGAACCCGGGCGCGATCGTTCAGGGTGCCTTCATCGCTCCGGCACCGAACAACACCAACTTCACCACCGACAAGGTCCTTCAGACGGCGTGGGTTGGTGTTCGTTACGCGATCACACCGGCTCTCGATATCACCGGCGCGTACTACCACGAGTGGCAGAACAGCTTCGTGAACTCGACGAACCCGACCGGTACCTGCAGCACGGCAATCGCGACGTCTTGCTCCGGCACGTTGGATGCGGTCTCGATGGTTATCGATTGGCGCTTCGCCCGGCATGTCGACGTGTTTGCCGGCGTGATGTGGTCGCAGCTTAACAACGGCCTCGCCAGCGGCTTCTTGCTCGCCAACGGCAGCAACTCCGGTGTGAACAACAACGTGACGGGCAGCAACCACGCCTCGTCGTTCGATCCCGGCGTGGGTCTCCGCTACCAGTTCTAAGTCGGAACTCGTAGAGACCTGATCCAGGGTTAATCCATTGGGGGGAAGCGGAATTTCCGCTTCCCCTTTTTCGTTTGGGCATTTTTAACCTTCGCGATTGGCCTTCCAGCCAAACGGCCGCTGCCGGGAATAAAGCCGGAAAAGCCCGAGTCTCCCTCGTACGGCGTAATTCTGCGCCATCTGGAGCCCGTATCTGGCTCCATAGGGAGAATATGACATGGCTAAAAAGGGCCCTGACGACGAGAAAAAGGGATTAGGCCGCCGCGAAGTGCTGGAATGCATGGTCTGGGCGGGAACCGGGGTTCT
>JBEKZZ010000069.1:0-20256 GCA_049509335.1 Bradyrhizobium sp.
TCGCGCGATCGACACCTTACGCGAAAGCGGCGAAGGGTTTCTCCTGAATCTGACCACGTCGACCGGGCATGCGCTCGAAGCCCTCGGCCGCGCCATCGGCGGCCAGGCGGTTGTCCGGATCCGCGAATTGTCCGGCGTGCGGCGGGAACTGGCCGAGACCCATCTGAAGCACAAGGCGCTGCTGGAAGAGACCGAAATGCTTGGCGGCTTCGCACAAGCCGCGCCCTGGCCGATATGGGCCAAACGCGCCGACGGCAGCCTTCAATATGCCAATGGCGCCTACGCCAGGGCGGCGGACGCTGCCAACATTCAGGACGCCGTCGAACGCAACCTCGAACTGCTCGACAGCGGCGATCGCAGCGACATGGAACGCGGCTTGAGCGAAACGGCCGCGTTCACGGCGAGGCTGCCCATCGTGGTCGGCGGCGAGCGTCGCTTTTACGACGTTCAGGCGCTCAATGTCGGCGGCGGCAGCGTCGGCATGGCGATCGACGTCTCGGAAACCACCGCGCTGCGCGATGCGCTCGCAAGGATGGCCGAAGGCCATCGCCGCACGCTCGATCAACTGTCCTCGGGCGTTGCCGTCTTCGATGGCAGAAGGCGGCTTGCGTTCTATAACGATTCCTACCGCCGGCTATGGGACCTCGATCGCACCTTCCTCGACAGCAATCCGGACGATTCGAGCGTGCTCGACCGGCTTCGCGCCGCGCGCAAACTGCCGGAGCAACCGGATTTCCGGGCATGGAAGGCCAAACTTCATGAGGCTTACCGCGCTGTCGATGCGGAAAAAGACACCTGGTATTTGCCCGACGGCCGGGCCTTGAGCGTTGTCACCACGCCCAATCCGGAAGGCGGCGTCACCTATCTGTTCGACGATGTCACCGAAAGCCTCGACCTCGCGCGGCGATTCGACGGCCTGATCCGCGTGCAGCGCGAAACGCTGGATAATCTCACCGAGGCCGTGGCCGTGTTCGGCAGCAACGGCCGCGCACAACTGTTCAACCCGGCTTTTGCCAGCATGTGGAAGCTCTCGGCGGAGGCGCTGGGCGAGCAACCGCATATCGATGCCGTGGAAACCTGGTGCAAGCCGCTGTTCGACGATATAGCGACCTGGCGCATCATCCGCGAGGCGGTGACCCGGATCGGCAACCGGGTCGCGGTACCGCTCAAGCTGGAGCGGAAGGACGGCAGCGTGCTGGACTGCATGACCATGCCGCTACCCGACGGCGCCACCATGCTGACGTTCCAGGACATCACCGCTACCGAGAATGTCGAGCGGGCATTGCGCGAGCGCAACGAGGCACTGGAGACCGCCGACCAGATCAAGGTCGACTTCGTCCATCACGTCTCCTACGAACTGCGCTCGCCGCTGACCACCATCATCGGATTTGCGCACCTGCTGAATGATCCGATGACGGGTCCGCTGGTGCCCAAGCAGGCGGAGTACCTGAATTACATCACCACCTCGACCAATTCGCTGTTCGCCCTGATCAACAACATTCTCGATCTCGCCAGCATCGACGCCGGCGCGATGAAGCTCCAGACCGGCCCGGTCGATATCCGCAAAGCGATCGACAACGCCGCGGAGGGCATTCAGGATCGGCTGGCTCGCGACCATATCGAGCTCAAGATCGACGTCGATCCGAATATCGGAACCTTTGTCGCCGACGACGGACGCGTGGTGCAGGTGCTCTATAATCTGCTCGCCAATGCCGTTAATTTTTCGCCGCCGGACTCCGTGGTCACGCTGGGCGCCAAACGCACCGACCATCATGTGATTTTTGCGGTGACCGACCGCGGCCCAGGCATCCCGCCGGAAGTGAAGGACAAGGTGTTCGACTGGTTCGAGAGCCACTCCGACGGATCGCGGCACCGCGGCGCCGGACTCGGCCTGCCGCTGGTGAAGTCCTTTGTTGAGCTCCACGGCGGCCGCGTGCGCGTCGATTCGGTCATCGGGCAAGGAACAACCGTCACCTGCGACTTCCCTTTCGACCAGGCGGCGCATCGTAGCGCCGCCGAATGACCAGCCCTTCGACATTCTCCGTTGCGCTGGCGAATGAGACCGCGACCGCAAACCTGATGGCCGATCTGGCGCTGTTGATCGGCACCGGCGACGTCATCACGCTTTCGGGCGACCTTGGCGCCGGCAAGACAGCGGCTGTCCGCGCGCTGATTCGTTATCTCGCCGATGACCCTGCAATCGAAGTTCCAAGCCCGACCTTCACGCTGGCGCAAAGCTACGACCTCGCCCCCTTCCCGCTGATTCATGCCGACCTCTACCGCATCAACGATGCCAGCGAGCTGGAAGAGATCGGCCTGTCGCCTCTACCGGAGGGCGTGGTGGTGCTGATCGAATGGCCGGAGCGCGCGCCCTCCGCGCTGCCGGCAGACCGGATCGACATTGCGTTCAGCCATCGCCCCGCTCTGGGATCGACGGCACGCGCCGCCGAGATCACGGGCCATGGCAAGGCGGCCGCCCAGGTCTCACGGTTAGAAGCGCTGCGGCAGTTCCTCACCGGCGCCGGCTTTGTCGACGCGAAACGCCGGCGCATGGCTGGTGATGCCTCGACACGCTCCTATGCGCGGCTGTTGCGGGACGATCACGCTGTCATCCTGATGAACTCGCCCCGACGGCCCGACGGACCTGCGATCTACGACGGTAAATCCTATAGCGCGGCGGTGCACCTGGCCGAAGACGTCAAGCCGTTCGTCGCCATCGCCAATGGCCTGCGCGAGCGTGGCCTTTCCGCGCCCGCCATTCATCATGCCGACCTCGATGCCGGCTTCCTGATCACCGAGGATTTCGGCCGCGAAGGTTTTATCGAAGGTGAGCCGCCGCTGCCGATCGCGGAACGCTATGAGGCCGCCGTCGATACGCTCGCGGCATTGCATCGCGAAGCGCTTGCCGAAACGCTGCCGCTGGCGCCGCAAATCACCTATTCAATCCCCACTTTCGATATCGACGCGATGATGGTCGAAATCGGGCTGATGCTCGAATGGTATCTGCCGGATCGCGGCGCGGCGCCGCCGACCGCCGCGCGCGATGAATTCGTGGCGCAGTGGCGTGATCTCCTGGGCAAGACGGCAGGGCTCCCCAAAACCTGGGCGCTGCGGGATTTTCATTCTCCCAACCTGATCTGGCTCGCAGAGCGATCGGGAATTTCGCGAGTCGGCGTGATCGACTTCCAGGATGCGGTGCTGGGGCCGGCCGCGTACGACCTGGTCTCGCTTTTGCAGGATGCGCGGATCGATGTTCCCGAACAGCTCGAACTGACACTGCTGACCCGGTACATCAAGGCCCGACACGCCACCGACAATACGTTCGATCCGGCCGGTTTCGCCGAAAGCTATGCGATCATGTCGGCGCAGCGGAATACCCGCCTGCTCGGGACCTTCGCCCGCCTCAACCGGCGCGACGGCAAACCGCAATATTTGCGCCATCAGCCCCGAATCTGGACTTATCTGACGCGCTCGCTGGCGCATCCGGTGCTATCAGGCATCCGCGGATGGTACGACGCGCACGTCCCGCCGCCCCAAGCCTGATCCGATTTGGTTCTCAATTTACCGGACGTTAGCCATCTCTGAGCTATTCTGACGGGTGCCCTGCTCGCAGGCATGACCTTGTTGATATTCGGCGAGCAAGGGCGGCTGGTAAGGGCGGAGTGTATGTCGGTGACAGAGCGGCGCAGGGGTGAACGCGTCACGTTCGAGCGGGGATTTGCCGCGCAGATGATGGGCATCGACGGCACGTGGCGCCGCGATTGCACCATGGAAGATGTTTCCGAGACTGGCGCCAAGTTGACGATCGAAGGCTCGGTCGAAGGACTACATTT
Source organism: Bradyrhizobium sp. (assembly GCA_049509335.1). Classification (GTDB taxonomy): domain Bacteria; phylum Pseudomonadota; class Alphaproteobacteria; order Rhizobiales; family Xanthobacteraceae; genus Bradyrhizobium. The sequence goes on from JBEKZZ010000069.1 coordinate 3,834, forward strand.
GAAGGAATTCTTTTTGCTGCTGTCCTCGACGGGCCTCGCCTATCGCCGGTGCGAACTCGCCTGGGTGAATGGCGACCAGATCGGCGTCAATTTTCTCAAGATGGGCGACAAGAAGAAAAAGTCACGCCGTCCCGCCGAGGCCTAGAGCTAAGGCAAAATGCAACCTTATGCCCGTCTTACCCCCGTCATATCGGGCGAATATGGCGGTCAGCCAACACTGTAAGGCCCGAATCGCCGTGGTATGATTCGAGGGTTGTTGCTGGCGAAATCCGCCGGAAAACGAGAGTTCGAGAACCGTCTGGAATGCCCGTCAAACCCGACAAAGCCATGGTCCTCGCCGCCGGTTTCGGCTTGCGGATGCGGCCTTTGACAGAACGGATGCCGAAACCGCTGGTGTCCGTGGCAGGCCGTCCGCTGCTCGATCACGTACTCGACAAGCTCGGCGACGCCGGTGTCAGCGAGGCCGTCGTCAACGTCCATTACCTGCCCGACCAGATCATCGATCACGTCAGGGCGCGCAAACGGCCTCGTGTGATCATTTCGGACGAGCGCGACCAGGTGCTCGGCACCGGTGGCGGCGTTGTCAAGGCGCTGCCGCTATTGGGTGAGGCGCCATTCTTTCACCTCAACGCCGATACGCTGTGGATTGATGGCGTGCGGCCGAACCTGTCGCGGCTTGCGGAAGCCTTTGATCCGGCGCGCATGGATATCCTGTTGCTGATGGCGCCAACCGCCGGCAGCATCGGATATGAGGGTAACGGCGACTACGCCATGCTGCCCGACGGCGCGCTCCGCAGGCGCAAGGAGCATCAGGTGGTTCCGTTCGTCTATGCGGGGGTTGCCATCATTTCCCCCACTGTGTTCGCCGGCGCACCCCACGGCGAATTTTCGCTGACCAGGATGTTCGACGCCGCCAACGAGCAGGAGCGGCTGTTCGGCTTGCGGCTCGACGGCACCTGGATGCATGTCGGAACACCGGACGCCATCGGCGCCGCCGAAGAGGCGTTTCTCGAAAGCGTGGCGTAACAATTGACTTGATCCGTCGTCATGCCCCGCACAGGCGGGGCATCCAGCACGCCGCGGCCTCTCGATAAGCTTCGATGTCTCTGGAATACTGGATCACCCGCTTTCGCGGGTGATGACAACGCCTATATTGCCATGATCTCGAATCAGGCAGCCCATGCGCGTCTTCAGCGTTCCCTCTTCCGTGCCATTCTTGCGCGCCGTCGTCGCAGCATTGCTCGATGGCCGGCTGGTCAGGGGATTTGAGGCGCGTAAAAAGCCGGAGAGGCTGACACAGGCTACGCTCTATCTTCCCACCCGGCGCTCGGTGCGGCTGGTGCGGGAAATATTTCTGGAAGAACTCGGCACCCAGGCTGTGCTGCTGCCCCGCATCGTCGCGTTGGGTGACATCGACGAAGACGAACTGGCCTTCGCCGAGGACGAGGATTCCTATGGCGGCGCGGCCACACTGGAGCTTCCGCCGAAGCTCGGCGAACTGGAGCGTCGGCTGGTACTGGCGCAGCTCGTAGCGGCATGGGCGAAGAGTCCGGATTCCGCCTCGCTCGTCGTCGGCGGTCCGGCGTCGACGCTCGCGCTTGCCGGCGACCTCGCCCGGCTGATGGACGACATGGTTACGCGCGGCGTCGGATGGAAAGCGCTTGACGGGCTGGTGCCAGATTCCTTCGATCAATACTGGCAACTCACGCTCAAGTTTTTGCAAATCGCGCGCGAGGCCTGGCCGGCCTATCTTGCGGAAGTCGCAAAAATGGAGCCCGCTGAGCGACGCGACCGCCTGATCGACGCCGAGGCCAGACGCCTCGCCGCCCATCATGCCGGCCCGGTGATCGCGGCGGGCTCGACCGGATCGATGCCGGCGACCGCAAAATTCCTGCACGTGGTGGCGTCGCTGCCGCAAGGCGCGGTCGTTCTGCCGGGACTGGATACCGATCTCGATGAAAGCGCCTGGCAAAGCATCGGTGGCGAGCGCAACGACGAGGGCCGGTTCATCGAGCATCCCGCGGCGAGCCATCCGCAATTCGCCATGCACGCCCTGCTCGATCGCTTCGGCCTCAAGCGCGGCGATGTCGAGATTCTCAAGCCCCCCAGGCCCGGTGGCCGAGACGTGCTGCTGTCGGAGGCGATGCGTCCATCCAATGCGACAGCGCAATGGCGTGATCGCCTGGCCCGGCCGGAAATTGCCGCGCATGTCGCCGACGGCATGAAGAATCTCGCGGTGATCGCAGCGCCCAATCCTGAAATGGAGGCGCTGGCGATCGCGATCGCCATGCGTGAGGCCACAGATTTGCAGAAGTCGGCGGCGCTGGTAACGCCGGACCGGGCGCTGGCCCGGCGCGTGATGGCGGCGCTACAGCGCTGGAATCTCGATTTCGATGATTCCGGCGGCGATGTACTGATCGAAACTTCCACCGGAATCTTCGCGCGCCTGGTGGCAGAAGCCGTCGCAAACGGCCTGGAACCAGCGACGTTGCTCGCCTTGCTCAAACATCCGCTGTGCCGGCTTGGCGGCGAACCGGGCGCCCATACTGCCGCAATCGAAGCGCTCGAATTGGCGCTGCTGCGTGGGACGCGCCCGCAAGCGGGCACCAGGGGCTTGGCCCAGGACTTCGCGCGATTCCGGAACGAACTCGCCAGGCATCGCAAGAAGGAAGCGTCTTCGCTGCATGGATCGGAGAAGCGCGCGCGGCTGCAGGATTCACAGCTCGACCGCGTTCACACGCTGATCACGGCGTTGCAGGCAGCGCTGGCGCCGATGGAAGCGCTCTCGCCGGCGCGGCCCTACGATCTGACGGAGATCGCCACGCGGCATCGCGAGGTCATCATCGCGCTGTCGGCGGACGGCGACGGCGTTGCGTCTGCGTTCGAAGGGCAGGAAGGCCTTGCGCTGGCCGCAGCCTTCGACGACCTGCTCGCAGAGCAGAGGCAAAGCGGCCTTGCGGTGACGCTGCCCGATTATCCCGAGGTGTTTCAGACCACGTTCGGCGATCGCGCGGTGCGACGGCCGGAGAGACCCGGCGCAACGCTCCACATCCTGGGCCCGCTGGAATCGCGCTTGATGCAGGCCGACCGCGTCATCGCCGGCGGATTGATCGAAGGGGTATGGCCGCCGACGCCACGCACCGATCCCTGGCTCAGCCGGCCGATGCGGCACGAACTCGGGCTCGACCTTCCCGAGCGGCGCATCGGTCTGTCGGCGCATGACTTTGCGCAGCTGCTCGGCGCCGAGGATGTGATCCTTAGCCATTCCGCCAAGGCGGGCGGCGCGCCAGCGGTCGCTTCACGCTTTCTGCATCGTCTGGAAGCCGTCGCCGGCGAGGCGCGTTGGGAAACGGCCAAAGAGGCCGGCGAACAATATGTCCACTTCGCATTGGCACTCGACGCATCCGACGAGGTGAAACCGGTTGGCCAGCCTGAGCCAAAGCCGCCTCTCGCCACGCGACCCCTCCGATTATCCGTCACCGCGATCGAGGACTGGCTGCGTGATCCCTATACCGTCTACGCCCGGCACATCCTCAAGCTGGAAGCGCTCGATCCCGTCGACATGCCGCTGTCGGCTGCCGATCGCGGCTCGGCCATCCACAACGCACTCGGCGACTTCACCAAGAGTTTCGCCAGGGACTTGCCGGCCGATCCCATCCGGGCGCTGCGCGAGATCGGTCAAAAGCATTTTGCGCCGCTGATGGAGCGCCCGGAGGCGCGTGCGCTGTGGTGGCCTCGCTTTCAGCGCATTGTCCAGTGGTTTTCCGATTGGGAAACGATGCGCCGCGGCGGCATCGCGGCGATCGAGGCCGAAACCCGTGGCGAAATCCCGATCCATCTCGACAATGGACGCACGTTCTACCTCTCCGCGCGCGCCGACCGCATCGAACGCCGCGCCGACGGCCGCTTCGTCATCCTCGACTACAAGACCGGTCAGCCTCCGACCGGAAAGCAGGTTCGGATGGGATTGTCGCCGCAACTGACGCTGGAGGCCGCGATCCTGCGCGCCGGCGGCTTCGAGGGCATCGATGCGGGTTCATCCGTCGGCGAACTGGCCTATGTGCGCATCAGCGGCAACAATCCGCCGGGCGAGCACACCGCTCTGAAACTGAAAATCAGAAACGAGACGCCGCAGCCGCCTGATGAAGCCGCCGACTATGCGCGGGCGCAGCTTGAGGCGCTGATCCGCAAGTTTGAGATCGAGAGCGAACCTTACCGGTCGCTGAACCTGCCGATGTGGACCAACCGCTATGGCAGTTATGACGATCTCGCGCGGATCAAGGAGTGGTCGGCGGCCGGCGGTTTGGGGCTCCCGGAATGGTAAAGGCAATACGCCCTACCCCCGATGCGGTCCGCAACAGGCAGGCCAGCGCCTCGAACCCCGGCTCGTCGGCGTTCGTCTCGGCAAACGCCGGCTCCGGCAAGACCCATGTGCTGGTGCAGCGCGTGGTTCGGCTGCTGCTCACTGGTGTCGCACCGGAGAAAATCCTGTGCATCACCTTCACCAAAGCGGCGGCAGCCAACATGGCGGAGCGCGTGTTCACCATGCTTGGTCACTGGGTGACGCTCGATGACGATGCACTCAACGACGCGATCCGCGACGCAGGCGTCGCCAACCCCGACCGAAAACTGCGCAAGGTTGCACGCGAACTGTTTGCGCGGGCGCTGGAGACGCCGGGCGGACTGAAGGTGCAGACCATTCACGCCCTGTGTACGCGGCTTTTGCAACAATTCCCGTTCGAGGCCAACGTGCCCGCGCGCTTCACGGTGCTCGACGATCGCGACCAAGCCGATATGATGGAACGCGCGAACCTCAAGGTGTTCCTTGAAGCATCGAACGCGCCCGATAGCGTGCTGGGCCGCGCGCTTCAGACCGCGATGGCGAACGCTGCTGACGTCACCTTCAAGGACGTCGTTCGCGAAGCCTGCCTCAGCCGCGACCATTTCCTGGCCTGGACCGACGCCGCCGGCGGCGCAGAGACCGCAACGGCAGAGATGTCGGCCGTGCTTGGCGTGGCGCCGGCAGACGGCATCGAAGAAATTGAGCACGAGATCGTCGACGGACCTTATCTTCCGCGCGGGCGCTGGCTGGAGATCGCGGACGCGCTTGATGCCGGCAGCAAGCAAGATCAGAATCAAGCTGAACAATTGCGTGCTTCCTTGGGCTTCACCGGCAGCGCACAGGTCGACGAATATCTCTGTGTCTTTCTCACCGATAAAAAAGAGCGGCGCGCGGCGGTCCTGACCAAGGCCCTTATCCGCGACAACCCGTCGGTCGCGCGCCTGTTCGATAACGAAATCCAACGTCTTGCTCCCTTGATCGAAAAACGCCGTGCCGTGATTACCCGCGACCGCACCGCGGCTTTGCTTCATATCGCAGTGGCGGCAGCGGCAAACTACCGCCGTGAAAAGCAAGAGCGAGGCCTGCTCGATTACGACGACCTGATCGACAAGACGCTTGCGATGCTGAACAAAGTGTCGGCCGGCTGGGTGCACTACAAGCTCGACCGCGGCGTCGATCATGTCCTGATCGACGAGGCGCAGGACACCAGCCCGCGGCAATGGGATATTGTCGAGCATATCACTTCTGAATTCGCCGCAGGTCACGGCGCGCGCGACGGCATCACGCGCACCATGTTTGCGGTCGGCGACGAAAAGCAGTCGATCTTTTCGTTCCAGGGCGCAGCTCCGCTCGAGTTCGCAGAACGCCGGCAGAGCTTCAGTTCGCGATTCAAAGCTGCCGGATTAGGCTTCGAGTCGATCTCCTTCACCTACTCGTTTCGATCTGGCGCGGGCGTGTTGCGCGCGGTGGAAAGCGCCTTCAAGTCACCCGACGTCTACCGGAGCATCACCACCGATCGCGACGGCATGCCCCGGCACGAGGCGCTCGAGGACGCCGGCCCGAGCCTGATCGAACTATGGCCGCTCGCAGAAGCCGACAGTCGCGATGACATCGAAGGCTGGCGTGCACCGTTCGACGGCGTTTCGGTGACAAGCCCTGAGGTGAAACTTTCAAGGCGCATTCAGGCCGAGATCAAGCGGCTCGTCACAAGCGGCACCATGACCGGTCCCGAAAGCGCGCGGCGGCGGCTCACCTATGGCGACGTGCTGGTGCTGGTCCGGCGCCGCGGCAACATTTTCGACGCGGTCATTCAGGCCCTTAAACATGCGAGCATCCCGGTTGCCGGTGCCGACCGGCTTAAATTGACCGAGCACATTGCCATCATCGACCTGATGAATCTCGCTGACGCTTTGCTCTTGCCGCAGGACGATCTTGCGCTCGCGGTCGCGCTGAAAAGCCCGCTGTTCGGGCTGAACGAAGATAACCTGTTTGCACTCGCTTGGGACCGCAAGGGATCCTTGCGTGAGGCGCTGTCGGAGCAGGCCGGGACAAAAGCTTCGTTTCAGGAAGCGTTGCGACGGCTGGAAGAATGCGAACGCCGTTTCACGCATGAGACCCCGTTTGCGTTCTATGCCTGGCTGCTCGGCGGCGACGGCGGCCGGCAACGCATTTTGCGGCGGCTCGGCCATGAGGCCAACGATGCACTCGACGAATTCCTTGAACTCGCCCTGAACTACGAGCGCAAGGCGCCGGCCTCGTTGCAGGGATTTATGGCCTGGCTGCGCTCGGCCGATACCGAGGTGAAGCGCGACATGGAAATCTCGCGCGACGAGGTTCGCGTCATGACCGTGCACGGCGCCAAGGGCCTTGAAGCCTCCGTCGTGATCATGGTCGACACCACGTCCTCTCCCTCGGATACGCAAAGGTTGCGGCTGATCCACCTGCCCCGTGGCAATGGCGGCGAGGTCACGGTCTGGGCGGGCAAAAAGGCCGACGATCCCTCGGCCGTCGCGGTGGCGAGAAAAGCCATGCTTGAAGATACTGAGCACGAGTACCGCCGGCTGCTTTATGTGGCGATAACGCGTGCCGCCGACCGGCTGATCGTCGCGGGGATCAAGCCCGGGAATTCGAAAACCATACGCGAGTTCTGCTGGTACGATCTGGTGGAGAAGGGGCTGGCAGCGTCCGGCCTGCGTGAAGAGATCATCGAAACGGACGATGGCAAGATCAAACGATACATGCGTCCGGAAGATAACGTTCAGGCAGGCGGCGGCGTTGCGGAGACACCTAACGCGCAACACGCATTGCCGGCCTGGCTGCGAACGCCGTTGCCGGCGAGGGCGGCCATCTCTGACCTGCTGCGTCCGTCCGGCGCCAGCGGCGACAATGCACGGCGCATCAGATCGGGTGAATCGGTCGGGCAGCGCACTCAAGCCTTGCGACGCGGCACGCTGGTGCATCGTTTGCTGCAATCCCTGCCCGAGGTCGCGGCCGAGCGGCAGCGCGACGCGGCGCTGAATTTTCTCCATCGCAATGCGCCCGACTGGACCGATCGCGACCGCGAAGCGCTAGCGACCAAGGTGCTTGATTTGATCGGTGACGTCAGATTTGCGGCCGTATTTGGCGACGGTAGCCGCGCCGAGGTGCCGATCGTGGGCCGGCTCGAAGGCCCGGGCGGCGTGTCGGCGTTCGTCTCCGGACAAATCGACCGCCTGGTGGTGACCGACACGCAAGTGCTGATCGTCGATTTCAAGACAAACCAGAGCCCGCCCGCTTTGGCGAGCGAAGCGCCCAAGGCCTATGTGCGGCAGTTGGCGCTTTATCGTGCGATGCTGCAAAAACTTTATCCCCTACGCGCTATCCGGACCGCGTTGCTATGGACCGAAGCGACTGAATTGATGGAGATTTTGGCTCCCACGCTGGACGCCGAACTGGCATCTATCACGGACGGGAGATCAAAGCTTGACCCGGCAACCACGCGTTCATAGTTTCAACCCATGATCCTGGCGGCGATTCTTTCTGCCGCATCCGTCCCGAACTGAACGAGGTAGTACAATGGCCGTTGGCAAGGTTTCTGATACCGATTTCGAGGCCGAGGTGCTCAAGGCACAAGGCCCGGTCGTCGTGGATTTCTGGGCAGAATGGTGCGGCCCGTGCCGCATGATCGCGCCTGCCCTGGATGAGATTGCCGGCGCCATGGGCGACAAGGTCAAGATCGTCAAGCTGAACGTCGATGAAAGTCCGAAGACCGCGTCGAAATATGGCGTGATGTCGATCCCGACCCTGATGATCTTCAAGGGTGGCGAGATGGCCTCCCGTCAGGTTGGCGCTGCACCGAAGGCGAAGTTGCAGCAGTGGATCACCGCCGCGGTTTGATCTTTCGTCCCAATAATTCTGAAAAGCGGCCGGCGATTCGCCGGCCGTTTGCGTCGGTGACGGTTATGTCGGCGGCGTGCCATTGGCCGAAAGCACATGGCCGGCGAGATAGAGCGATCCCGTGATCAGGATCCGCGGCGGCATTTCATAAGCGAGCTTTGCGACAGCCCTCAGGGCCGCCCCGACGCTATCAGCGCTCTCCACGCGCATGCCTAAGCCACGCGCGGCCTGCGTCAGGCGATCGAGCGGCATGGCCCCTTCGCGATCCGGAATCGGCACTGCGATGATGTGACGGGTCAGGCCGGCGAAATTGGCGAGAAAGCCGCCGGCATCCTTGTTTGCCATCATGCCAACGATCACGACCAGCGGGCGCGACACGCGCTCCTCAAGGTCCCCCAGACCCGCAGCCGCGACACGGCCGCCTTCGGCATTATGACCGCCATCGAGCCAGATTTCCCCGCCCACCGGCCCTTGATCGACCAAGGGACCGGGGCCCAGCCGCTGCATCCGCGCCGGCCATTCGGCATTCGTGACGCCTGCCTCGAAGGCAGAGGGCTCGATCTCGAAAGCGTCGATCCCGCGCAACGTGGCCACGGCAAGACCCGCGTTGTCGAATTGATGGCGGCCAAACAATCTCGGTGCCGCCAGATCCAGCAAGCCGCGATCGTCCTGATAGACCAGCCGGCCGTGCTCGATACCGACATGCCAGCCCTCGCCCGCGACATGCAGCGGCGCCTGCATTCGCCGCGCCTGCGCTTCGATCACGGCCATCGCCTCGCCCGCCTGCTCGGCGCAAATCACCGGTACGCCGCGCTTGATGATCCCGGCCTTCTCGGTCGCGATCGATGGCAGCGAATTGCCTAAAAATTCGCTGTGATCGATGCTGACCGGCGAAATGACGCTGGCCGCAGGCCGATCGATCACGTTGGTCGCATCCAGCCGTCCGCCGAGGCCGACTTCGAGCAGCACCGCATCCGCTGGATGCCGCGCGAACAGATCAAACGCCGCGGCCGTTTCGATTTCAAAGAGGGTGATGGGCTCGCCGGCATTGGCGCTTTCGCAACGCTCAAGCGTGGCAACCAATTCCTCATCATCGACAAGAACACCGCCACCGGTGCGGCCGAGCCGATAGCATTCGTTCAACCTCACCAGGTAAGGCGAGGTGAAAGCGTGGACCCGATAACCGGCCGCCTCCAGGATCGCGCGCAAATAGGCAACGGTTGAGCCTTTGCCGTTGGTGCCGGCAACGTGAATGACCGGCGGCAATTTGCGTTCAGGATGATCGAGCCGTTGCAGCAGGCGTTGCATCCGCTCGATGCCGAGATCGATGCGCGCCGGATGCAGGTTGGACAACCGCGCAATCAGATCGTCGCGCGGCACAGGGGAGAGATCGCTCACGCGGAGGGCGCGGCCGGCGCCATCTCCGCGGCCGACGGGATCGTGGCCGGCGTGGTAACCGGCGCGGCGGATTTCGCTGCGATCTCCAGCGCCGGCGATTTGGTAAAGAGACGGCAGAGCCGCGCCAGCGTCGGGCGCAACTCGTGACGGTGCACCACCATATCGACCATGCCGTGGTCCTTGAGATATTCGGCGCGCTGGAAACCTTCCGGCAATTTTTCGCGAATGGTTTGTTCGATCACCCGCGCACCGGCAAAGCCGATCAAGGCGCCGGGCTCGGCAATCTGCACATCGCCCAGCATCGCATAGGACGCCGTGACGCCGCCGGTGGTGGGATTGGTCAGCACGACAATATAAGGCAGCTTCGCCTCGCGCAGCATCTGGATCGCGACCGTGGTTCGCGGCATCTGCATCAGCGACAGAATGCCTTCCTGCATCCGGGCGCCGCCGGAAGCGGCGAACACGATGAAGGGCGATTTCTTTTCGAGCGCGAGTTCAAGCCCGCGCACGATCGCCTCGCCAGCCGCCATGCCGAGCGAACCGCCCATGAAATCGAAATCCTGCACAGCGACGACGGTAGCCGCGCCCTCGAGTTTGCCGTAACCGACCTTGACGGCATCGTTGAGTCCGGTGCGGGTGCGCGCATCCTTGATGCGATCGGCATATTTGCGCTCGTCGCGAAATCGAAGCGGATCGGCCTGCACTTCGGGCAGCGCCACATCGAACCAGGTCTCGTTGTCAAAGATCGACTTGAGGCGCGCCACCGCGCCCATCCGCATATGATAGTTCGATCCGGGAATGACGAACTGATTGGCTTCGACGTCCTTGTAGAACACGAGCTGCCCTGAATCGGGGCACTTGATCCACAAATTCTCCGGCGTCTCGCGGCGAAGGATATTGCGAATCTTCGGCCGGACAACGTTGGTGAGCCAATTCATATTGCGCTCCGAATTGCCTTCATTCGTCTGAAATATATGGCGTTCCCGGGACTGCCCGGCAAGGCCGCCGTGTACCACACCATTTCCCGAAATCGCGGCCTATTTCGCGCTGCGAACGCCGGCCGCCAGCGCGGTAGCCAATTCGGCCACGGCGGCGACGGTCTTGGCCGTGGCTTTGCCTTCCGAATCAAGACTCCCGCGCAAGACATCGACCAGCGCCGTGCCGACCACGGCGCCGTCGGCATTGGCTGCAATCGCGGATGCTGCTTCCGGCGTACGGATGCCGAAGCCGACACAAACCGGCAACGCCGTGTGACGCTTGATGCGGGCAACGGCCGCGCCAACCGCGCTGGAATCGGCACTGGCGCTGCCGGTGATGCCGGTGACCGAGACGTAGTAGACAAAACCGGACGTATTGGCGAGCACGGCCGGCAGGCGTTTGTCGTCAGTGGTGGGCGTCGCAAGCCGGATGAAGTTCAATCCCGCCTTCATCGCCGGCACGCACAGTTCCGAGTCTTCTTCCGGCGGCAGATCGACGACAATCAGGCCGTCGACGCCGGCGGATTTGGCGTCGTTCAGGAATTGGTCGACGCCATAAATATAGATCGGGTTGTAGTAACCCATCAGCACCAGCGGTGTCACGTCGTCGCCTTTGCGAAACTCGCGTACCAGGGCCAACGTCTTTTTCAGAGTCATGCCCGCATGAAGCGCGCGCAATCCGGCCGCCTGGATCGATGGACCATCCGCCATCGGATCCGTAAAGGGCATGCCAATTTCAATGACGTCAGCGCCCGCCTTCGGCAGCGCCTTGATGATCGCAAGCGAGGTCGCAGGATCGGGATCGCCCGCCATCAGGAAGGTGACAAAGGCCGAACGACTTTCTTTCTTCAGTTGCGCAAACCGCGCATCGATGCGGGTGGTCATGTTCAGGCGTACGCTGTGCTATACCTCTCCCCGCCGGGGAGAGGTCGGCTGCGTAGCAGCCGGGTGAGGGGGATGGATAAATTCAGGGCGAGAGCACGAGCCCTGCGCAGTTCGCAAACCAGCGCCGAAGCCAGACTTTGGCAGGCGCTACGCAATCGCAAGCTCGCACACTGGAAGTTCCGCCGCCAACATCCAGTCGACCGATTTGTCGTCGACTTTGTCACGCTAGATGGAAAACTGATCGTCGAGGTCGACGGAGTCACGCATTCCCGGCCGTCGGAAGTCAGACGAGACGAAGCGCGTTCGGCTGTGCTTGAGGCCTGCGGCTTCCATATCGTCCGCGTATCGAATATCGATGTGTATGACAATCTCGAGGGGGTCCTCGAATTGATCGAATCATCCCTTCGATTCGATTGAGCAGAAAGACCCCTCACCCGGCTGCTACGCAGCCGACCTCTCCCCAACGGGGAGAGGTGAAGAGAAGAGCGGCCCCACTTTTCCCCTTGAACAGAGCGCGCGTCGATACGGGTGGTCACTTCTTCTTCCCCCGCAGGATATCGCCGACTTGCGGCACGTCCTTGTCGCCACGGCCGGACAGGTTGACCACCATCAGATGATCTTTCGGCAGCTCGGGCGCGAGCTCCATGACCTTGGCGATTGCGTGCGCGGGCTCAAGCGCCGGAATGATGCCCTCCAGCCGCGACAACAGCTGAAACGCGGCGAGCGCTTCCTCGTCGGTGGCCGAGAGATATTTCACCCGGCCGATCTCATGCAGCCAGGAATGCTCCGGCCCGATGCCGGGATAGTCCAGCCCGGCCGAGATCGAATGCGCGTCCTGGATCTGTCCGTCGTCGTCCATCAGGAGATACGTCCGGTTGCCATGCAGCACACCCGGGCGGCCGCCGGCGATCGACGCCGCGTGCAATTGCGTCAGGCCATGTCCGGCGGCTTCCACGCCGAAGATTTCGACGGAGGGATCGTCGAGGAACGGATGAAACAGACCCATCGCATTGGAGCCACCGCCGATGCAGGCGATCAATGAATCCGGCAAGCGGCCTTCCGCTTCCTGCATCTGCTTGCGGGTTTCCTCGCCGATCACCGACTGAAAATCGCGGACCATGGCCGGATAGGGATGCGGACCGGCTACCGTGCCGATGCAGTAAAAGGTGTTATGCACATTGGTGACCCAGTCGCGCAGCGCCTCGTTCATCGCGTCCTTCAGCGTGCGCGAGCCCGATTGCACCGGGATCACCTTGGCCCCCAGCATCTCCATGCGGATGACATTGGGCTGCTGCCGTTCAACGTCCACCGCGCCCATATAGACGAAACATTCAAGCCCGAAGCGCGCGCACAAAGTTGCAGTCGCAACGCCGTGCTGGCCGGCGCCGGTTTCGGCGATGATGCGCTTCTTGCCCATGCGCCGCGCCACCATGATCTGGCCGAGCACATTGTTGACCTTGTGGGAGCCGGTGTGATTGAGCTCCTCACGCTTGAAATAGATCTTGGCGCCGCCAAGATGCCCGGTCAGCCGCTCGGCGAAATAGAGCGGCGACGGGCGGCCGACATAATCCTTCAGGTAACCGTTCATTTCCGCGTGGAAGGCCGGATCGGCCTTGGCGGCGGCGTAGGCTTTTTCCAGATCGAGGATCAGCGGCATCAGGGTTTCGGCGACAAACCGGCCGCCGAAAATGCCGAAATGCCCGTGCTCGTCGGGACCGCTGCGGAAGGAATTGGGGATCGGCTTGTTCATCGAACCATCAGCTCTTCGGTTGCGCGCGCGGCGCGAATAAAGGCGCGGATCATGTCGGGATCCTTGATGCCAGGTGTGCGCTCGACGCCGGAGGAAACGTCCACGCCACCGGCGCGCGTCACGCGGACGGCGTCCCCGACATTGCCGGCGTGAAGACCGCCGGAGACCATGAACGGTAAAGCGAGATCGAGATTTTCCAGCACATGCCAGTCGAACGCCGCGCCCAGACCGCCGGGGCGCGTCGCCTCTTTCGGTGCGCGCGCGTCAAACAGGATTCGATCGGCCACGTCGGCATAGCCGGGCAAGTCCGCCAGATCGGACGAGGTTTCGACAGCAAGCGCCTTCATCACCGGCAGCGCAAATTTCCGCTTGATGTCACGCAGCCGCGCCGGGCTCTCGCGGCCATGAAGCTGCAAAAGGTCGGGCTGCAGAGCCTCGATGATGCCGGCAAGCGTCGCATCATCCGCGTCGACCGTGAGCGCGACCTTGGCCGCACGACGTTTCACCGCCTGGCCGAGGTCACGCGCGACCTCGAGACTGAGGTGGCGCGGCGACGGCGGAAAGAACACAAACCCAACCATGTCCGCAGCCGCATCCAGCGCGACGTCGAGCGTCTCGCGCGTGGACAGGCCGCAAATTTTGACGATCAAGGACATGTTCCAAAGACAATGGTTAAAGGGACCGCAAGGTGCCTGCAGGGGAAGCGCGCTTGGCGCGCCTTCTACAACGTCGCGCCCTGCTTGTCTCGCCGATATCCGACCTGCGGGACCATGGCTGGCGACGTCTGATCCTGCCGCTGGGACATGGCGGCACGGGCGCGCCAATCGGCCAGTTGGGTGCGCATCTCGCGCGCATCCGCCTCATGCTGGCGCGCCGCGCGGCGCCAGCGGCCCTGCCGGAACCATGTGGCCGAACCGCCCACCAGCACGCCCAGGATCAGTGCGGCGATGATAACCACAAATAGCCGCTGCGGCGGAAGATCAAAGGCCGAATCGCCAGAGGCGAAAGGATCAAACGACACCGTTACGAAATGCCGGTTGGCGAGTGAAAAGTCGACAATGATCACGGCCAGCAGAACCAGCAACACAGTTCTGAGAAACTTGCGCATGACCTTCTCCCGTCATGGTCTTTGAAGCGAACACGGCCGGATTCTAGGCGCCGGCGTCCGTTCCTTCGCCATCGCGGTTCAGCCGTTCGCGCATTTCCTTGCCGGTCTTGAAAAACGGCACGCTCTTCTGGTCGACCGGCACATGCGCGCCCGTGCGCGGATTGCGCCCCGCGCGCGCCGGACGATGCTTGACCGAGAATGCGCCGAAGCCGCGCAACTCGACCCGGTCGCCACGCGCCAGGGCCGCGACGATCTCATCGAGAATGGCGTTCACAATGTTCTCGACATCCCGCTGGTAGAGGTGCGGGTTGTGCTCGGCGATGCGCTGAACGAGTTCGGATTTGATCATCGAGACGGGGATCCGGGAACATTCGGTTCCGCATTTCCGTGAAAATATGTTGAACTGTCAAGACGCTAAATGAGATTTGGCCCTCGCGAAATCACGTGACAATCGCCCCGATGCAGTAATGTGACAGCCCCCGCACCCCAGAACGGCAGTGCGGAAACGCTCCATTTGATTCAATTCGCCCCTGCCGGGTGCCACAGAGCGAGCATGCCGTCGAGACCGAGACGATCGGCGGCCTGCGCTACCCCGGTTTGCTCAATTTTCCGTGCCACGGCGCTCAAACCCAACGCATCGAACGTGAATGCGGCCGCCGTCCGCAGGAATGTCAGGTCACTAAAACGCGGCGAGAGCTTGTAGTCGCGCACCGGCAGGTCCGCCTTGACGCCTTTTTGCGCGACCAGCCAGGCCACCGCGGTTTTCTCGTCGCCCAACTGATCGATCAGTTTGAGTTCGACTGCCTGGCGGCCGGTGAACACGCGCCCGTCGGAAACCTTTTCGAGCAACGCGTCATCCATGCCGCGCCGTTCCTTCACGAGGGCACGAAACCAGGCGTAGGAATCCTTCACCAGCGCATCCAGCGCATCGCGCGCCTCCGGACTGGTCGGTTCAAAGCCGTTCGGCGCGGCCTTGAGCGGGGAAGACTTCACCTCTTCGACCTTGACGCCGACGGTCTTCAAAAGCTCCGAGAAATTCGGAAATTGGAACAGCACGCCAATCGACCCCACCAGCGAGCTCTGCTGGGCGATGATATGATCGGAGGCGATCGCGGTGATGTAGCCGCCCGAAGCAGCCAGCCCCTCAACCACCACGACCAGCGGCTTCTTGGCCTTCAGCCGCGTCAGCGCGTCATAGAGCTGCTCTGAACCGGCCGTAGTACCGCCGGGGGAATTGATGTGCACAATGACGGCCGCAGCTTGCGACTTCTCAAGCTGCTCCAGCGCCTCGACCCGTTCCTGGTCGCTGCGGATCAGGCCTTCGATATTGATGCGGGCAATCGAGCCTGCCGCGGTCAATCCGCCTCGGCCGCCGGGCGCTGCGACCAGAGCAACGGTGACGATGGCCGCAATCGCAATCAACGCCGCAGCGATACGCCAGAACGTCAGCTTGCGCCGGATCCTGCGGCGATCGACGATGACATCTGAGTCAAGCGACATTCGAAATTCTCCCGGAAAGCATGCCTCGAACAGGATATGCCGTCTTTGCTGCATACCCTTAAGATTTCCGTGCCCTGATTACATCAATTGCGGCGCAATTTGAAGAAAACAAGGCTTCCCTCTCCCACAAGGGGAGAGGGAAAGAAGCAAACAAAAAGGCCCCGGTCGAAACCGGGGCCTGTCGTTTCCGGCCGAAAAGCCGAAAAACTTACTTGTCGGTGCGCTGCTTGAGCGCGGTGCCGAGAATGTCGCCGAGCGTCGCACCCGAATCGGACGAGCCATACTGCGCGATGGCTTCCTTTTCTTCGGCGACTTCGAGCGCCTTGATCGAAACCTGCACCTTGCGGGCCTTCTTGTCGAACTGGATCACCCGCGCATCGACCTTTTCGCCGACGGCGAAACGCTCGGAGCGCTGATCGTTGCGGTCACGGGCGAGCTCAGACCGCTTGATGAAGGTGGCGAAGTCGGTGCCGACGATCTTCACGTCGATGCCGCCTTCCTTCACGTCGAGCACTTCGCAGGTCACGACCGCACCCTTCTTGACGTCGCCCGGCTCGGCGAAGGGATCGCCTTCGAGCTGCTTGACG
>JBEKZZ010000007.1:0-114267 GCA_049509335.1 Bradyrhizobium sp.
CTGACGGGCTCGGGCTCGATCTCGGACTCCAGCGGCGTGGCCGACGGCGGCACCTTCGATATCTCCGGACTGACGAACGGCGGCACCTCGATCAAGACGCTGTCGGGCACCGGCAACGTCGATCTCGGCGTCAACACGCTGACGCTGACGGCTGCCGACGGCACCCTGTCCGGCGCGATCGGCCTTGCCGGCGACACCGGCGGGCTGACGGTGGCAGCCGGCACCGAGACACTCAACGGCGGCACTATCAATGTCGGCACGCTCACCGTCGATGGCACGCTCGACTCGACCGGCATCAGCTTCATCAACGAGACCACGATCATCAATCCCGGCAATATTCATCAAATCAGCGGCACGCTCACCATCGACCCGTCGCCGTTCACCAACACCGGCACCTTCGAAGTGGGAGGGTCGGTGGTGCTGGATGGCGAAGTCGTGACCAATTCACATGGTGTTGCTAGTGTTATCCAGGAAGTCGTCACCAACACCAATGGTGTTATCCAGATTGACCCGCACGGCACGCTGACACTCTTCGACACCACCATCAATGGCGGCACGATCGACGACAATGGTACGCTGTTGCTCACGGGCACCACGAGCAAGCTCGAAAACGTCACGTTCTCTGGTACCGCGACGCTCGATATCGCCAGCGGCGCGAGACTCGAACTCGGCGGGTCTGGCTATTCCGGCGTGACGGTAAAATTCGATCAGGCGGATGGAGCCGGCCTGCTGGTTCTCGATGATTCACACCACTTTAACGGAACGATCTCCGGCCTCGTCGAGGCCGACCCCGAGAGTGCCGAAAATCACGTCGATCTGACGGACCTGGCCTACACAGCAAACAAGATGTCGTTCAGCTTCAATAGCACCACTGATATGCTGACGATCACTAACAACAGCTCCCACGCTCACCCCGATTCCGTTTCACTTCATATCGCCACCGGGAGCAACTTCTCGGCCGAGTTCGAAATTCACTCGGACACGACGATTGGTGGTTTGGGCGGTACCCTGCTGGATGATCCGTCGGCGACGGGTGTCAACACGATCGACAGCGGTGATGTGCTTGGCATCATGGCCGCGAGTTCGGCGACAATCAACTTTACGAACACGGCCGGCACCACGGGCGAATTGCTGCTCGCCGACTCCAAGGATTTCACCGGAACGATTGCCGGCTTCACCGGCGACGGGACGACGGCGAATTCGGATTTGATCGACGTCACCGATATCAGCTTCGCCGATGTCGCGACGAACAAGACCACCTATACGGATCATGGCAACGGCACGGGCACGCTGACCCTGTACAATGCCAGCGGTCAGGCGCTCGACAGCATCAACTTCGACGGCAACTATCAGTTGGCGAATTTCACCATCGAGAACGATGGTGACGGCGACACGCTGATCGTCGATCCGCCGGTAAAAGCCGGCGGTCAAACCCCGGTCAGCCCGATTGTGACGCCGAATCATAACTCGGCCGGTACCGCCGTTCCCGACGGTTTTGTCTTCAACTTTGCCGGGCACAACCATGCGCCGACGCCGGATTTCCATCCCGACTGGGATTCGTTCCAGCCTGGGGGCTCGATGTTGAACACCCTGCACAGCGGCCCGAGCGCCACCCCCGACCAGGGTTATTCCAACGTGCCCCCGGGAAGCGACGGCCACGACCATCTCGGCCTGTCTGGTTTCGTCAAGGCGCATCTTTACGCCTCAGACTTCCATTTCGTGTGAGCAGCGCTTGCTCCTCTACACCGGATAACCGTTAATACTTGTCGTGAGGCACGCAGTCGCACTATTGATGGCTGACCCGACGAGTTTGCTCCAACCCGATTTGCCGGCATGAGACGTCTTAGATTGATCCGGCGCAGGTTCGGACGCAGGTTCGGCTATGCGCGTCTGATATGCGTTGCTTTGCTGCTTGGCCTCGCGGCGCTGCGCGTCACCGATTTCGAACCGATCCAGGAACTTCGCGTCCGGACCTTCGATTTTTACCAGCGTTTCGATCCCCGCGTGAAGACCGCGCGCCCCGTCACCATCATCGACATCGATGAAGCAAGCCTGAAGAAATTCGGGCAGTGGCCATGGCCGCGCACGCAACTGGCGGACATGGTCATCAACCTCGCCAATCTCGGCGCGGTCGCCATTGCGTTCGACGTGGTGTTTTCCGAGCCCGACCGGCTCAACCCGGACGTCGCGGCCAACTCTATGCGCTACCTTGATGAGTTGACCCGAAGCAGGTTGCGCCAGCTGCCGAGCAACGACCAGACTCTGGCCGACGCCATCAGGCGGGCGCGCGTCGTGCTGGGCGAAACCGGCCTGGACAAGGTCGTTTCGGAAATCGACGAAGATCTTCCCTTCACGGGTTTTGCGACGCGTGGTTTGGAGGCGGGCGCCGCCGATCCGCGTTTCTACGAGTTCCCCGGTCTGCTTCGCAACGTTCCCGTTCTCGAAAAGGTGTCCGCAGGCCGGGGCCTGATCACCATCGTGCCCGAGCGTGACGGCATCATCCGGCGGGTGCCGATGATGATGCAGGCGCAGGGACACATGATGCCGTCGCTTACTCTGGAAATGCTTCGAGTCGTCTCGGGAACTTCGACGATCCTCGCCAGATACGACAAGAACGGCGTCAAAAGCTTCGTCCTCAGGGGATTCGAAATTCCGACGGACGAGGTGGGCAAGCTTTGGGTTCATTTCGCGGCCCAGGACCCTTCGATCTACGTCTCGGCAACCAGCGTTCTCGACGGCACCGCGCCGGTCGAAAAGATCAGGGGTAAGCTGGTTCTGATCGGCACCTCGGCGGCCGCGCTGAACGACATCAAGACCACGCCGGTTGACCCGCACATGCCAGGGGTCGAGATCCATGCCCAGGTGCTGGAAGCCGCGCTCATCCACGCGGTGCTGTCACAACCGAACTACGCCCTCGGCCTTGAACTCCTTGCCGCGCTGGCTCTGGGAATTCTGGTTATTATCTTCGCTCCCAATTTGGGGCCGGTCACGCTGGTCATCGTCGGAGCCCTGTTCGCCACGGTATTGTTTGGGACGTCCTGGTACTACTACCGGGAGCAGCGGCTGCTGATCGACTTCACCTATCCCTTGCTGTCGACCACCGCGATCTATTTGACCCTGATTTTCGCGAGTTTTGTGCGCGAGCAGGCGCAGCGCAAGCAGGTCCGCCTCCAGTTCGCGCAGTACATGTCGCCTGTTCTGGTCGAGCAGCTCGCGCACTCACCGGAAAGACTGGTGCTCGGCGGAGAGGAGCGCGAGCTGACGATCATGTTCTCCGACGTGCGCGGTTTCACCACGATATCGGAGTCCTACAAGAGCGATCCGCAGGGCTTGACCGCGTTGATGAACCGGTTCCTGACGCCGCTGACCAATGCCATCCTGGCGCGTAAGGGCTATATCGACAAATATATGGGCGATGCGATCATGGCGTTCTGGAACGCGCCGCTGGACGACAAGGAGCATCAGATCAATGCCTGCAACGCCGCGCTCGACATGCTGGAAAAGATCGACGAATTGAACACGGTACGAAAAAGCGAGGCTGACGGAGGGGGACATGCCTACATTCCGATCAACGTCGGCGTCGGGCTCAATACCGGTGTCGCCGTGGTCGGCAATATGGGCAGCGATCTGAAGTTCAACTATTCGGTGCTGGGCGACAGCGTCAATCTGGCGTCACGGCTCGAAGGGCAATCCAAGGAATACGGATTTCCGATTATCGCGGGCTCCAAAACGGCGCTCGCGGCAAAGGACAAGTTCGCCATCCTCGAACTCGACTTCATCATGGTCAAAGGCAAGAAGGAGCCGGAGGTCATCTATGCGATCGCGGGCCGCGAAGACGTCGCTCAATCCGGGCGCTTTCAGCGGTTGCGCAACCTGACGATCGAAATGCTCGCATGTTACCGTAGCCGCGACTGGGAAGGTGCGTTGGCGGCGATCGAACGCGGCCGCCAAACCGACGATGCCCACTCCCTCGAACTCCTGTACGATCTCTACGAGGCGCGCATTCTCGACTATCAGAAGAATCCACCGCCTGACGACTGGAACGGCGCTTTCGCGCTACTGACGAAATAGTCAGAGAGCTTCGTTTCCCCGCAACCCGTCTATGTCAAGGCTTTGCCCACTGGCCTGGATCCCGGCTTGGGCTCGTTGTTCTCGCCTGGCCGG
Source organism: Bradyrhizobium sp. (assembly GCA_049509335.1). GTDB lineage: Bacteria > Pseudomonadota > Alphaproteobacteria > Rhizobiales > Xanthobacteraceae > Bradyrhizobium. The sequence goes on from JBEKZZ010000007.1 coordinate 4,165, forward strand.
CACACGGTTGCAGGCGGACCATCACATTCAGGGGAGCTATCGCCGTCGCTGGCACAGCCATTGCTGCTGGCACAGCCATTGCATAAAGTTGCATAGAAAATAGTCATCGAAAAAGTCGAGGGATTGACGGCATGTTGAACAAGATCAAGGGAAAACGTCGCGCCGCCGCGCTGGTTCTTGCGGCCGCTCTGGGTGCGTTCCTGACGCCGTTTGCCCGTGCTGAAACGGTGGTCCGCATCGGCATGACCGCGGCTGATATTCCGCGCACGCTAGGCCAGCCCGACCAGGGATTTGAGGGCAACCGTTTCACCGGCCTGACCATGTATGAAGGCTTGACCGCGTGGGACTTGTCGTCGGCCGACAAACCAAGCGTGATGATTCCGGGCCTTGCGACCGAGTGGAAGGTTGATGAGGCCGACAAGAAGAAATGGATATTCAAGCTTCGTCCAGGTGTCACATTCCATGACGGCTCGCCCTTCAATGCCGACGCGGTGGTCTGGAACGTCGAAAAGGTGCTCAAGCAGGATGCGGTTCAGTTCGATCCGAGCCAGGTCGGTGTGACCGCTTCACGGATGCCGACGCTGGCTTCCGCGCGCAAGATCGACGACATGACGGTGGAATTGACCACCAAGGAGCCGGACAGCATCCTGCCGATCAACCTCACCAATCTGTTCATGGCGAGCCCGGCGAAATGGCAGAAGCTGTTCGATGCTGCGTCCGGCGCTGACGCGAAAGCCAGGTCGCAAGCCGCATGGGAGGCTTTTGCGAAAGATGCCTCAGGCACGGGCCCCTGGAAGATGTCGGGCTTTACGCCGCGTGAGCGGCTGGAACTTGCCAGGAATGGCAATTACTGGGACAAGGCGCGTGTTCCCAAGGTCGACAAGCTGGTGTTGCTGCCGATGCCGGAGGCGAACGCCCGCACCGCGGCGCTGCTCTCCGGCCAGGTCGACTGGATCGAAGCGCCCGCGCCGGATGCGCTTCCCGAAATCAAGCAGCGTGGTTTTGTTCTTTACGCGAATGAAGAGCCGCATGTCTGGCCGTGGCAGTTCTCGCGCGTCGAAGGCTCGCCCTGGAACGACATCCGCGTGCGCAAGGCGGCAAATCTCTGCATCGACCGCGAAGGCCTGAGAGATGGCTTGCTCGCAGGACTGATGGTGCCGGCGACCGGCACTTTCGAGCCCGGCCATCCCTGGCGCGGCAATCCGACCTTCCAGATCAAATACGACAAGCCGGCGGCGCAAAAGCTGATGCAGGAAGCGGGCTTTGGTCCAGACAAAAGGCTGACGGTCAAGATCCAGACCTCAGCCTCCGGCTCGGGTCAGATGTTGCCGGTGCCGATGAATGAATATCTCCAGCAGGCGCTGGCAGAATGTTATTTCGACGTTCAACTCGATGTCATCGAATGGAATACGCTGTTCACCAACTGGCGGCGCGGCGCCAAGGACCCTTCCGCCAATGGCGCCAACGCCACCAACGTCACCTATGCGGCGATGGACCCGTTTTTCGCGATGGTGCGTTTCCTGCAATCGGGAATGGCGCCGCCGGTGTCGAACAATTGGGGTTTTATCAACAATCCGAAATTCGACGAGCTCGTGACGAAGGCGCGTCAGACTTTCGATCCGGCCGAGCGCGACAAGGCACTGGCCGAATTGCACGCGGCCTCGGTCGATGATGCGGCGTTCCTTTATGTCGCCCACGATGTGGCGCCGCGCGCCATGAGTCCGAAGATCAAGGGTTTCGTGCAGCCGAAGAGCTGGTTTGTCGATCTGTCGCCGATAACAATAGCGCCGTGAGGGGCGCCTCATTGAGTATTCTCGTCATGGCCGGGCTTGTCCCGGCCATCCACGTCTTAGCCTTGAACGAGAAGATGTGGATGCCCGGCACAGGGCCGGGCACGACGAAAGATACATCGAGGATCTGACCTGAAGCCGCACAATGCCGACCAACCGAGAGTAGTTCGTTGTTCATCTACATCGCCCGCCGCATCGTCTACGTGATTCCCATTCTCATCAGCGTGGCGCTGGTGTGCTTCATGTTGGTGCACATCACGCCCGGTGACCCGCTGGTTGCGGTGCTACCGGCCGATGCGTCGCAGGAACTCGCCGATCAGATGCGCGCCGCCTATGGCTTCGATCGTCCGCTGCCGGTGCAATTCGGTTTGTGGCTGTGGCGAGCCTTGAACGGCGATCTCGGCCATTCGATCGCGACCGGCCGGCCGGTGCTGGCTGAAGTCATGCGCGCGGTCGGCAACACCGTGATGCTGGCGGTCGCGGCAGCCTTGATCGGATTTACGCTCGGATTGTTCTTCGGCCTGATCGCCGGCTATTTCCGCGACACCTGGATCGACAAGGTTGCAACCTCGATTGCGATTGCCGGCGTCTCCGTGCCGCATTACTGGCTCGGCATGGTGCTGGTCATCATCTTTTCGGTGCAGTTGAGCTGGCTGCCGGCGGTCGGCGCCGGTCCCGGCGGTTCCGCCGCCTGGGCATGGGACTGGGAGCACATCCGCTATTTGATCCTGCCCGCGATCACCACGTCGGTCATTCCCATGGGCATCGTCACCCGCACGGTGCGCGCGCTCACCGGCGACATCCTGAGCCAGGACTTTGTCGAGGCGCTACGCGCCAAGGGGCTGCGCGAAACCGGTGTCTTCCGTCACGTCATCAAGAATGCCGCGCCGACGGCAATGGCCGTCATGGGCCTTCAGTTGGGTTACATGCTCGGCGGTTCGATCCTGATCGAGACCGTGTTCTCCTGGCCGGGCTCGGGATTGCTGCTCAACTCCGCGATCTTCCAGCGCGACCTGCCGCTGCTCCAGGGTACCATCCTGGTGCTGGCCATGTTCTTCGTCATCCTCAATCTGCTGGTCGATATTGCGCAAGCCGCGATCGATCCGCGGATCAAGCGGAGCTAGAGCGCCAATGAGCGCAATGACGGAGATAGCCCTTCAGGCACCGCCCGCGACAAGGTCGCGCGGCTACTGGGCGACCGTCGGACGGCGCATCTTGCGCGACAAGGTCAGCCTGGTTTGCGCGGTTATCCTGATCGCGATTTTTCTCTCGGCGATTTGCGCGCCGTGGCTCGGGTTGGCCGATCCCTATCAAGGCTCGATGATCCGGCGGCTTCGCCATATCGGAACAGTGGGATATCCGCTCGGCACCGACGAACTCGGCCGCGACATGCTGGCCCGCTTGATCTATGGCGGCCGGCTGTCGCTGATCATCGGCATTCTTCCCGTCATCCTTGCCTTCGTGATCGGAACCTCGCTCGGCCTTGTCGCTGGCTACGTCGGGGGCAAGGTCAACACCGCGATCATGCGCACGATCGACGTGTTCTATGCCTTCCCCTCGGTGCTGCTGGCGATCGCGATTTCGGGCGCCTTGGGGGCCGGTATCGTCAATTCGATCGTGTCGCTGACCGTCGTCTTTATTCCGCAAATCACCCGCGTTTCCGAAAGCGTCACCACCAGCGTGCGCAACATGGATTTTGTCGAGGCCGCGCGCGCCTCGGGCGCCGGACCGTTCACCATCATGCGCGTGCATATGCTCGGCAACGTGTTGGGGCCGATTTTCGTCTACGCCACTGGGTTGATTTCGGTGTCGATGATTTTGGCCGCCGGACTTTCATTTCTCGGCCTTGGCACCAAACCACCAGAGCCGGAATGGGGACTGATGCTCAACACCTTGCGTACCGCGATCTACGTCAACCCCTGGGTCGCGGCCTTGCCGGGCGTCATGATCTTTGCGGTATCAATCGGCTTCAACTTGCTCAGCGACGGCCTGCGCTCGGCCATGGACATCAGGAATTAGGCCATGACGGGGACGAGTGGCGTCGAATTGCTCAAACCGATCGAGGATGTCGGCGGCGCCGCGCAGCCGCTGCTGCAAGTCACAGGATTGACCAAGCATTTCCCGGTTCGCGGCGGTCTTTTCGGCGCGCGCAAGACGGTGCGCGCGGTCGACGACGTGTCGTTCTCGATCGCCAAGGGCGAAACCGTCGGCATTGTCGGGGAATCCGGTTGCGGCAAATCGACCACGGCGCGGCTGTTGATGCACCTGATGGCGCGGGACGCCGGCGAGATCATTTATGACGGCAGGCAGGTCGGGCGCGCCTTGTCGTTGCGCGAACTGCGCCGCGGCATGCAGATGGTATTTCAGGACAGCTATGCTTCGCTCAACCCGCGCCTGACGATCGAGGAATCGATCGCTTTCGGCCCCAAAGTGCATGGCATGGCGGACATGGTGGCCCGCGCGCAGGCGCGGGAGCTTTTAGGCAAAGTCGGCCTGCGACCGGAGAATTTTGCCGGCCGCTATCCGCATGAGATTTCCGGCGGGCAGCGGCAGCGGGTCAACATTGCGCGCGCGCTGGCGCTGTCGCCACGTCTCGTCATCCTCGATGAAGCTGTTTCGGCGCTCGACAAATCGGTCGAAGCGCAGGTGCTCAACCTGCTCGCCGATCTCAAGCGCGAATTCGGCCTGACCTATCTCTTCATCAGCCACGACCTCAACGTCGTCCGCTATATCTCGGACCGTGTGCTGGTGATGTATCTCGGTGAAGTCGTCGAACTCGGTCCGGTCGATCAGGTATGGGACGCGCCCGCGCATCCCTATACGCGGGCGCTGCTCGCAGCGATGCCCTCTTCCGATCCCGATCGAAGAACCGAGACGCCGCCGATTTCCGGCGACCCGCCCAATCCGATCGATCCGCCGGCCGGCTGCCGCTTTCATACCCGTTGTCCGTTTGCGGAGCCGCTCTGCGCTGGCGCGACACCCAAACTCGCCGCGCTTGATAAAATGGGCCATCAGGCCGCCTGCTACATGGCTATCCCAGGCTCAGGCCACAGCCGCGCACCACAACAGGAAGGGGGAAGGAACACATGACAAGACCCACGGAAAAAGAGATTAGCGCCATCGCCGGCGCCGCAGGTGTCCCGGTCGACAAGGAAGTGGCTGCACGCATCGCCAATTCCATCGGACCCGCGTTCGACGGTTTTGCAGCGATCGCCGGCACACTGCCCTTCGACCTCGAGCCTTCGACCTTTGTGCGCGTTCAGACCGAAAAGGTGGCCCGATGAGCAGCGAACCAGCCTTGATGTCGCTGACCGCGGTTGCCGGCGCCATCGCAGACAAGCGGATTTCCTCGCGCGAGGTGACGCAATCCTGTCTCGACCGTATCGCGAAATGGCAGCCGCATTTGAACGCCTTTATGGTTGTTGAGGCCGATGAGGCCTTGACGGCGGCCGATGCCGCTGACGCGGCGCTGGCAAAAGGTAGCCGCCGCGGGTCGTTGCATGGCGTGCCGCTGGCGCACAAGGACATGTATTACGAGACCGGCAAGGTCGTGACTTGTGGCTCGCGCATTCGCCGCGACTTCGTCGCCACGACAACGTCGACCGCGCTGCAACGGCTCAAGGATGCCGGCACTATCCGCCTCGGTTCGCTACAGATGGCGGAATTTGCTTACGGCCCGACCGGCCACAACGCTCACTTCGGGGCGGTGCATAATCCTTTTGCGCTGGACCATATCACCGGTGGTTCGTCATCAGGATCGGGCTCGGCGGTCGCCGCGCGATTGACGTTTGCCGCGCTTGGCTCGGATACCGGCGGCTCGATCCGGATGCCGGCGCATTTCTGCGGCGTGACGGGATTGAAGACCACTGTGGGCCGGGTCAGCCGCGCCGGTGCGATGCCGTTGTCGCAATCGCTCGACACCGTCGGGCCGCTGGCCCGTTCTGTCGAAGATTGCGCCGTCCTGTTGGGTTTGATGGCGGGCGCCGACCCCGCCGATCCCACCGCGAGTGCGTTACCCGTGCCAGACTATGCCGCGGCTACGGCGCAATCCATGCAAAGGCTCACCATCGGTGTACCGAGCGCCTTCTATGTCGATGATCTCGACGCGGAAGTTGCCAGCGTGCTCGATGCGACGATTGCTACGTTCAAGCGCGAAGGCGCTCACGTCGTTCAGGTCGATTTGCCCGACCAGCGCCAGCTCACGGGCGCCTCGCAACTGGTGCTCGCGGTGGAAGCGGCAGCCTTCCACAAGCGCTGGATAATCGAGCGCCCGCAGGATTACGGTCCGCAGGTGTTGATGCGGCTTCAGAACGGGCTCGCGATTTCGGGTGTCACCTATCTCGAAGCCTTGCGCTGGCGCGGCCCGGCGCTGGCTGCTCATGTTGCAGCCACGGCGAACGTGGACGCCGTCATCGCGCCAGTGTCGCCGATCCCGGCGCCGACCATTGCCGAAAGCGACGTCGGCAACGCGCCTGACGCGGAAGCCGTGATCCAGCGGCTGACGCGCTTCACCCGTCCGATCAACTATCTCGGCCTGCCGTCGCTGTCGATTCCGTCGGGCTTTACCCGCAGCGGACTTCCCGTCGGATTGCAACTGATCGGCCGCTCGTTCGATGAGGCGACACTGCTGCGGATCGGTGCGGCCTTCCAGCGCGCCACCGATTTTCATGAAAAGGTGCCGCGCCTGCCATGACCGCGCTCGTCGACGTCCGCGACCTCAGCATTCGCTTCTCCGGCGAGCGTACGGTACATGCCGTCAACAATCTCTCTTTCTCCGTCGGCGAGGGTGAGGTGCTGGGGCTGTTGGGTGAGTCCGGTTCCGGCAAGAGCGTGACGTTGCGGGCCTTGATGCGGCTGTTGCCGAAAAAACGGACGGAGATCGCGGGCCACATCCGGGTGCTCGGCCGCGACGTGCTTGCGCTCGATGACGAAGAGCTGTCGGCCTTCCGTGGCCAGGACGTCTCGATGATTTTCCAGGAGCCGGCGCTGGCGCTCGACCCGGTCTATACGATCGGCCGGCAGATTGCCGAGACCGTGATGCGTCATGAAGGCAAGAGCCAGAGCGAGGCTGTGGCGCGCGCGCTGGAAATGCTGGAAGTGGTCCGTATTCCCTCAGCCAAGCGCCGGCTCGACGCCTATCCGCATGAGATGTCGGGCGGCATGCGCCAGCGCGCGATGATCGCGTTGGCGCTCGCCTGCCGTCCGAAAATCCTGCTTGCGGACGAACCGACGACGGCGCTCGATGCCACCGTGCAGATTCAGATCCTCTTGCTGTTGCGCGAGTTGCAGCGCGAGTTCGGCATGTCCGTGATTTTCGTGACCCACGACATTGGCGTCGCCATCGAAATCTGCGACCGTGTTGCGGTCATGTATGCGGGGGAAATCGTGGAGCAGGGCACCCTCAGCCAGATCGTGCGCTCGCCGGTTCATCCCTACGCGAAAGGACTGTTAGCCTCCACCGTCCATGGTGCCAAACGCGGCGAGCGGCTGGAGACGATTCCGGGAACCCCGCCAACGCTGGACAAGGCACCCGCCAATTGCTCGTTCGCGCCACGGTGCGGTTTTGCCGAGGCGCGGTGCCTCGACCGCCTCCCGCCCAACGTGCAGATGGGAGAAGGCAGAATCGCAAGGTGTGTCCTGGCGGAACGTAGTTCTGCGCCCGTGACGGCTTAAGTTATTCGGTCAGTTTCCCGGGCCAACACCCCCCCCGCCGGGGTTCCGGGTTCAGTTTGGCATGGTCACGTCGGCCAATAATGGCTAAGTTTGCAGCCAGCGCGGGAAGGACGTCGCGCATTATCAGGGGGGAGTATTATGCACGGTGAAGGTCTTCTTGTTACTTTGTTTGTCGGTCTGGTCGCGGGCTGGTTGGCCGGCAAGGTCGTGCGCGGTGCCGGCTTTGGCATTATTGGCGACATCATTATTGGCATCGTCGGCGCTTTCATCGCCAGCTGGCTGTTTCCGCAGCTACACATTTCGATCGGCAGCGGCCTTGTATCCGAAATCATTTTTGCGGCGATCGGCGCGATTATCCTGCTGCTGATCGTGCGGCTGATTCGGACCGGCGGCCGCTTTTGACGCGGAATAGGGTCGAGGCCGGCCGGGCCTTTGCCGGCCGGCCTTGAACTTTTGGCGCCCTTTCGTGACATAAAAAAGCGGCTTGGTTCCGGCCGCCCAAGCAGTAAAAGCGGTTGAGCTGAAGGCATTTAGGTTAACGTGACTTCATTGGACGCTTGTCGCGAGAATCAGTAATATTGCGCCGCGGCCCGGTGATTTGGGCTGGGCCGCGATCCCCAGGTGAAGAGATCAGGATAGATGGCAGCCGCTCCCGGTGTCCGGCGTTCCGAACTCGGTGAAGCCCTGCGCGCCTGTCGCACCGCCTTCATCGGCGTCGGCGTCATGAGTTGCATGATCAACCTGCTCTATCTGACCGGGTCGCTGTTCATGCTTGAGGTCTACGACCGGGTGCTGCCGAGCCGCAGCGTTCCGACCCTCGTCGGCCTGATCATCCTGGCGGGCGGACTTTATGCCGCCCAGGGCATCCTTGACCTGATCCGGGTAAGAATCCTCGGCCGCATTGGGACCTCGCTCGACGAGGCGCTCAATGCCCGCGTGTTTGACATCGTCGTCCGGCTACCGCTGACTGTCGGCGGCCGCAATGAGGGCCTTCAGCCGTTGCGCGATCTCGACAATGTGCGCGGCTTTCTCGGCGGCATGGGCCCCGGCGCCTTCTTCGACCTGCCATGGCTGCCGTTTTATCTCGCGATCTGCTTTGCGTTTCACGTGCTGATCGGTGTGACCGCGCTCGTCGGCGCGATCATACTGGTGACACTCACCGTCATGACCGAGTTCCTGTCGCGCGCCCCGGCCCGTCAGGCGTTGGGACTGGCGGCGCGGCGCAACGATCTGGCCGCCGCCAGCCGGCGCAATGCCGAAGTGCTGGTCGCGATGGGGATGTCCGGACGGCTGGGTAGGCGCTGGGGCGAGGCCAACCAGAGTTATCTCGACGGCAATCAGCGCGCCAGTGACGTGTCCGGCGGATTGGGGGCTGTCGCCAAGGTCATGCGAATGATGCTGCAATCGGCCGTGCTCGCGGTCGGCGCCTATCTCGTGATTCATCAAGAGGCGACCGCCGGCATTATCATCGCGGGCTCGATCCTGAGTGCGCGGGCGCTCGCGCCGGTCGATCTTGCGATCGCGCATTGGAAGAGCTTTATGGCCGCACGCCAAAGCTGGGGCCGCCTCAACCGCTTGCTGGAATCGATGCCGGCCCGCGCTACTCCGACCCTGCTGCAAACACCTTCCAGCGGCCTGTCCATAGAGGCTGTCAGTATGACAGCGCCGGGCGATCAGCGGGTCATTGTACAGGACGTGACGTTCGCGCTGTCGGCCGGAAACGGCCTTGGCATCATCGGGCCCAGCGGATCGGGAAAATCTTCGCTGGTGCGGGCACTGGTTGGGGTTTGGCAGCCGGCCCGCGGAAAGGTGCGGATCGACGGCGCCGCACTCGACCAATGGTCCTCGGACGTGCTCGGCCGCTACATCGGCTACCTGCCGCAGGACGTCGAATTGTTTGCGGGTTCGGTTGCGCAGAATATCTCCCGCTTCGATACCGAGGCCACTTCCGACAGCATTATCGCGGCCGCCAAGGAAGCCGGCGTCCACGAAATGATCATCAAGATGCGCGAAGGCTACGACACCCAGGTCGGCGAGCAGGGAACCGCCCTTTCGGCAGGGCAGGCGCAGCGCGTGGCGCTGGCGCGGGCGCTGTACGGCAACCCCTTCCTCATCGTTCTGGATGAGCCGAATTCCAATCTCGACACCGAAGGCGATGAAGCCTTGACGCGCGCCATCCGCGGGGCGCGTGAGCGCGGCGCCATCGTTGTGGTGGTCGCGCACCGGCCGATCGGCATCGAAGCGGTCGATCAGTTGCTCGTGCTTCGGGATGGCCGCATGCAGGCTTTCGGGCCGAAGGAGACCGTGTTGGGGCAGGTGCTGCAACAGCGTGTCGCTGCGCCGTCGCCGATCAAGATCGTCTCCGAAGGAGGCGTCGCCAAGCCATGATGGGTGTTCAGCCGAAAGGAGCGCGTCTTTCGATCCGGAAGCATCTGGTCGTCGGACTTTCCGTGGTGGTGCTGCTGGCCGGTGGGCTCGGCGGCTGGGCATCGACCGCGCAAATTTCAGGCGCGTTGATCGCGCCGGGATCCATCGTCGTCGAATCCAACGTCAAGAAGGTTCAGCATCCGACCGGCGGGGTGGTTGGCGAGGTGCGTGCCCATGACGGCGATCTCGTCAAGGCGGGCGATGTGGTGGTGCGCCTCGACGACACCGTCACCAAGGCGAGCCTTGCGATCGTCACCAAGAATCTCGATGGCTTGTGGGCGCGCGCGGCGCGGCTGGAGGCCGAGCAACGTGGCCTCGACAAAATCACCTTTCCATCGATGCTGGCCGATCGCGCCAACGACCCCGACGTCAAGGCGGTCATGGCGAGCGAAACCAAGCTGTTCGAGGTGCGCGTCAATGGCAGGATCGGCCAGAAGGCGCAGTTGCGCGAGCGCATCACCCAGTTGAATGAAGAAATTTCAGGTCTCACCGCCCAGGAGAAGGCGAAAGATCGGGAAATCGAGCTGGTCGAGCAGGAATTGACCGGCGTTCGCGACCTCTACGACAAGCATCTGGTGCAAATGAGCCGGCTCACCACGCTTGAACGCGACGCGGCAAGACTGTCCGGCGAGCGCGCGCAGTACGTTGCCTCGCGCGCCCAGGCCAAGGGCAAGATCACCGAGACCGAATTGCAGATCATCCAGGTCGACAAGGATTTGGTCAGCGATGTGTCCAAGGATCTGCGCGAGACCAACGACAAGATCGGCGAATTTGTCGAGCGCAAGGTCACGGCGGAAGACCAGTTGCGCCGGGTCGATATTCGCGCGCCGCAGGACGGCATGGTGCTGCAATCGAGCGTGCATACGGTCGGCGGCGTCATCACCGCCGGCGATGCCGTCATGCTGATCGTGCCGCAGGCCGACGACCTTCAGGTCGAAGCCAAGGTCAATCCGCAGGATATCGATAAATTGCAGGTCGGCCAGAAAACGCTGCTGCGGCTGTCGGCCTTCAACCAGCGCACCACGCCGGAATTGAACGGCGTCGTCACCCGTGTTTCGCCCGACGTCACCACCGATCAGCGCACCGGGCAGGCCTATTACACGATCCGCGTTTCGATGCCGCCGGAAGAGGTCGCGCGGCTCGGCGAGGTCAAGATGATTCCGGGCATGCCGGTCGAGGCCTTCGTGCAGACCGGCGAGCGCACCTTGTTGTCCTACCTGATCAAGCCGCTGCGCGATCAGTTGATGCGCGCGTTCCGGGAGAAGTGATCCTCTCGTCGCCCCCGCGAAAGGACCTATAACCACAGGCATTTGAGATGTAAGGACGCTGCTGCCGCAGCCTCCGTACCCATTGACGCTGGTGGTTATAGGTCCCGGCTCGCGCTTTCGCTTGGCCGGGACGACAGAAATTACCTCGACAAATTCTCCAACAACAACTTCAGCGCGCGAGCCGCAAAGGCGTGCATGTTGCCTTGGCGGTCGGCGCTACCGGTCTCAAGCGTGATGACCGACGATACCGGCCCGGCGATCGCCATGCAGCTATGACCGGCTGCGTCGCCATAGCGGTTGCCGGTGGGGCCGGTAGCGCCGGTCTCCGACAGGCCCCATGTCGTCGAAAAGCGCCCGCGGATCTGGTTCGCCAGCAATTGAGCATAAGGCTCCGACGCCGAGCGGATTCCTTTCATCGCCTCATCGGGAATGTCGGCGAGAAGCCGCCGCGCATCGCGGGTGTACACCACAGCGCCGCCGAGGAAGTAGGCGGATGCGCCGGGCACCGCGAGCAGGCTTGCCGAAATCAGCCCGCCGGTCGAGGATTCCGCGACTGCGATGGTTTCCTTCCGTGCGACAAGTTTGGCGGCGATCTGTTCGGCGATCGCAATGAGGTCCTTCATTGATCTTCAACTCCCGTTTATCGGAAAACCCATTTCCTATGCTTTAGCATGCAGGCGTCGCCTTTGCCCCGGTTGCGGCGTGGGTCATGCCCTGCTTCAATGCAGCGCTGTCATTCTGGAGCGATGCGTGGCGTCGAATCCGGAATCTCGAGATTCCGGGTCTGGTGCTAAAGCACCATCCCGGAATGACAGGACCGGAGAGGAAGCCAGCGTCATGACGTCGCCGATCGCGGGTGGTGTGGATTGCGACCTTCATCCCACCGTTCCCCATCTGACCAGTCTCTTGCCTTATCTCGACGACTATTGGCGTGACCAGGTGACCACGCGGGGGATGACCGACCTCATCTCGCAATCCTATCCGCCGAATTCGCCGATTTCAGCACGGCCGGACTGGCGGCCGGGCAAGGGCAAGCCGGGCTCAGACCTCGCGGACTTGCAAGCGCAGGCGCTTGATCCGTTCGGCGTCAGCTTTGGCATCTGTAATCCGCTGTTCGGTGTGCAGATGGTGTTTTCGGAAGATATGGCGGTGGCGTTCACCCGAGCTTTGAACGACTGGCTGGTCAAGGAGTGGCTCGACAAGGACGACCGCCTGCGCGGTTCGATCGTCATTCCCCTTCAGAGCGTTGAGAAGTCCGTCGCCGAAATCGATCGCTGCGCGCAGGACAAGCGTTTCGTCCAGGTCCTGATGCTGGTCATGGGCGACATGCCGCTGGGAAAACGCGCCTACTGGCCGATCTATGCCGCCGCTGAGCGGCTAGGGCTGCCGATCGGCGTTCACGCCGGGTCGAGCTATCATAACCCGCCGACGTCGGTCGGCTGGGGCTCCTATCACATCGAGGACTACGTGGCGCAGGCGCAGGCGTTTCAGACCCAGTTGACCAGCCTGATTGTGGAGGGCGTGTTCACACGGCATCCGAACCTGAAGATGGTGATGCTGGAAAGCGGCTTCACCTGGCTGCCGCCCTATCTGTGGCGGCTGCATAAATTCTGGCGTGGCATCCGCATGGAAACGCCCTGGGTCGACCGCGCGCCACTTGAAATTGTGCGCAGCAATATCCGGTTTTCGTTGCAGCCGATCGACGCGCCGCCGGAACCGGAAGTCTTAAATCGCCTGTTCGACCATATGCAGTCGGACGAATTGCTTCTATTCTCGACGGATTATCCGCATTGGCAATTCGATGGCGATGCGGCGCTGCCGGAGGGGATTTCGCCCGATCTGGTCAGGAAGATCATGATCGACAATCCCATGGCGACATACACCCGTTTGAAAGAACGGGTGACGAAGGAGACGACGCCATGAACGTCCAATTTCGCGAGCGACAGGGAGCGGCTTCGTCAGTGGACAGCAAAGCGCCTGCCAAGACGGCGATTGCCGATTGCGACATTCACCCCGTGCGCGCGACCGCGACCGAACTCCATCCCTTTCTCGCCAAGCGCTGGCACGAGCACCTCGAGACGTTTGGCAAGCATCCCTATCAGGGGATGATGGAGGGGCCGCCCTATCCGAAGGCGCAACCCAATGCATCGCGCCGCGATGCCTATCCGCCCGAAGGTGGCCCGCAAGGCTCCTCGCTTTCGTTCATGCAGCAACAGCATCTCGACCCGAACAATGTTGTGCTGGGGGTGCTCAATCCGCTTGCGACCGGACAAGGCATCCGCAACCATGAACTCGCTGCCGCGATTTGTTCGGCGATCAACGACTGGCAAATCGACAAATGGACCAGCAAGGACGCGCGCCTGAAGGGTTCTATCGTCGTCGCCAACGAGGATGGGCCGACCGCGGCCGCCGAAATCCGCAAGCGCGGCGGTGACAAGAACTTCGTCCAGGTGCTGCTGTTGAGTCGCACCGTCGAACCACTCGGCCAGCGCCGCTATTGGCCGATTTACGAGGCGGCCGAGGAAGTCGGGCTTCCCATCGGCGTGCATGCCTTCGGCTTCGGCGGCAATCCGATTACGGCCTCGGGCTGGCCGAGCTTCTATATCGAGGAGATGGTCGGCCACTCGCAATGCCAGCAGGCCGTGCTTTCAAGTCTGGTGCTGGAAGGGGTGTTCGATCGCCACCCGAGCCTCAAGATGATCATGATCGAGGCCGGCTTCGGCTGGGCGCCGTCACTTTCGTGGCGGCTCGACAAGAACTGGAAACGGCTGAAAAGCGAGGTGCCGCATGTGAAGCGGCTGCCCTCGGAAACCATTCGAGAGCACATCTGGTGGACTACGCAGCCGATGGAAGATCCCGAAAGGCGCGATCATTTGTTCGATTTGATCGAATGGGTCGGCTGGGACAAGCTATTGTTTGCCACCGACTACCCGCACTGGGATTTCGACGAGCCGTCACGCGTGCTGCCGCCCGGTGTCAGCGACTTCAACCGGGAGGCGTTCTATCTCGGCAATGCGAAGAAGCTGTATGGGTTGGCGTGAATCAAGATGACTCGGCATGTCGTCGCGCCGGTCGATGAACTGCCGCCGGGCTCGCGCAAGTTTCTCACCATCGACGAGCGCCCGATCGCGATCTTCAACGTCAACGGCGAATTCTTCGGGCTGTTGAACCGCTGCCCGCATCAGGGCGCGGCCTTGTGCGAAGGCGCATTGATCGGCCTTGCGCAATCGTCCGATCCCGGCGAGATCGAATACACCCGATTGGGCGAGATCATCCGCTGCCCGTGGCATGGGTGGGAATTCGATATTCGTACCGGCCAATCATGGTGCGACCCGAAGCGGTTTCGTACCCGCGCCTATGCCGTCAATGTCGAGCCCGGCACCAGCCTGGTGAAGGGGCCCTATGTGGCCGAGACGCTGAAGGTGTCGGTCGAGAGCGACTACGTGGTGGTGGATCTTTGACTGTCATTCCGGGGCGATGCGAAGCATCGAACCCGGCATCTCGAGATTCCGGGTCTGGTCCTTCGGACCATCCCGGAATGACGGCACCAAACTTAAACATGCCCCATCGTGCGCCGCTCGCGCGCATACCGCACCAGCGCGGCGTAGCGATAGAGACCGTGCACGAATTTTCCATAAGGCATCGTGATGAACAAGGCGAACACCACGCCGAGATGCAGCGCCAGCAACGGACCCATCGCCGATGTCTCGCGCCAGAGCAAGAGCGCAAGCCCCGTAAGCCCGGTCAGGAACAGCATCACGGTAAAGGCGGCGTCCATGCCGGAGCTGTTTTCGTCGACCAGCGCGGCGTCGCGTTTGGATTTCTCCGCGAGCAATCCGATCGGTCCAATCACGAGCCCGATGCCGCCGAGTGTGCCCAGCACCACCGGCAGGTCCCACCAGGGATAGGGCGCTTCGTGGGCCAGAAGGTAGTGATAGAGCGTCGCCACCGAGGTCGAGGCGAAGCACAGCAGGAAGCCGTAAAAGGTCAGGTGATGGTAGATCCGGCGGTGATCGGTCGGTCGTTCGTCTTCATTGAAACAGCCGACACCGCCGCCATCGAGATAGCGCAACTGGCCGGCGTCCTTCATCGCCTGCCACAGCGATGGCGGATCGGTCAGGGTGCCGAGAGGTTCGCCGATATCGCGACAGAAGGCGCGCAGCCCCATAACAAGTGCGAGGATTGCGTAAAGAAAGGCCGCGCCGAACAAGGCCGCCATCGCGTTGTGCGGCATCAGCGCATAGAACGCGCCCGGGCCGGTATGAACGCCGGTCAGAACCGCGTGATCGGTTAAAGCCGCAAAGCCGAAGATGAAGGCGGCGACGCTCAAGGCCGCAATAATGCCGATGGCGAGGCCGTTGCGGGCGAACAACCCTGCGAGCGCGCGCGGCCAGGCGTAAGTCGCCCAGGATTCGGTGCGCAGCGCGGCCAAGGTTTGCGGCACATTGACGTTGAATTCGTGTGGCGGCGAAAACTGGCAGTCGGTGTAACAGGCGCCGCAGGCGTGGCAGAGGTTGGCGAAGTAGTTGAGGTCTCCGTCGGAGAAGGCGCGGCGCATTTCCATCGCCGGAAATACCGCGCAGAGGCCCTCGCAGTAACGGCAGGAATTGCAGATCGTCATCAGACGATCTGCTTCGTTCAGGAGTTGGGTGCCGTGCACGCTGGACGGCTTTGTCGATATGTTCACTTGGTCAGGCCCTTCTTTTCCAGCCAGTTCTGGATCAGGCCGGCGACCTCGGCATTGTTCTTGTCCATCATGATCATATGCGAATTACCCTTGATGCCGATCTGCGGCAGGTCGACGACATCGACGCTGCCGCCGGCGGCCTTGATGCCGTCGGCGAACGCCACGCCAGTCGCGCGCATCTTCGGCCAGCGCGAATCGCGGTCAATGTAGTCGCCATAGACGATCAGCGTCGGAATATTCTTCAGCGCATCGACCTTCGCGGGGTCACCAACCGCCGCCGGCTCGATCGCGATCAGCGCCTTGACCTTGTCGGGTCGCGCCTGCGCCACCTTGAAGCCGAAGCTGCCGGCCTGGCTATGCACCATGATGATGCAGGGGCCAACGCGATCGACCTCGGCGATATAGGCGGCGATCGTGGCATCATCAGTGCTGGTCCAGCGTGGCACGCCCTGCTTGACGAAGTTGTCATAGCCTTCGCTCGGAAACTGGCTGCCCGGCATCAGTTTTCGCTTGGCGGGATCCGGATCGTAGGAGTTCGGCCCATCGCCAATGCGAAAGCGCTCGAAGGGGTTTGCAGTGGTCAGAAACACCGGTTCGCTCTTGAAGATATCAGGGTATTGCGCCCAGCCGGCGCGGCCGCGTTCGACCGCATCTGAATTGTAAACGCTCCAGCCCTTGCGCAGGAAATAATTCAGCCAGCCCTCGCGCCCGTCGGGTGTCGTCTCCCAGGTCACGCCGGTCAGTCCGCCGCCATGCCACATCAACAACGGAAACGCGCCATGTTCATTGGCGGGCAGGAAATATTGCACATACATCTGCTCGACTTGATACACGCCGTTCGGGTCGACTTTCGCCGGCACGCCGCCCGGCGCGAACGTCACTTCCTTGATCGGCTTGCCGCTGATCTCGACAAGGCGGCCGCCGACATGGAACGAGCCCATGTCGCGCAGCGAGATGGGCTCGGCCTGTGTTGCGCTAGCCGACGTCAGAGTTGCCGTAGCTATGGCGATCGCCAATCGTGACATGGTTTCTCCGTTCCTTACCCGGCTCGCGGCCAGCCAACTGATCGGGTTGTATTGGGGCCTCATGGTTCGAGACGTCGCGCCAAGGCGCAACTCCTCATCATAAGGGGCTGGATCTGTGTCTGGAACAACGACCTCATCCCGAGCAGGCGCGCAAGCGCCGTCTCGAGGGATGGGGCGAAACGTGGCTCAGTTCCTCGCATTCCTCGCCGCTTCCCGGCCCGCGATGCGGCCGAACACACTGCCGATGGTCATGCCCATGCCGGCGGCGTAACCCTTGCCCAGCACATTGCCGGACATGATTTCGCCGGCCGCGAACATGTTGGCGGAGGGTTTGCCATCCTTCATCAGCATGCGCGCCTGCTTGTTCACGCGCGTGCTGAGATACGTGAAGGTGATGCCGGGCCGTACCGGGTAGGCATAAAAAGGTGCCGTCTCGATCCGCCGCGCCCAATGCGTCTTCGGCGGCGTCAGTCCCTCGGTGCGGCAATCGTCCAGGATCGTATGATCGAAGGTGCCTGGCCGCACCGCCGCGTTGAAATCGCCAACGGTTTTTTCCAGCGCGGGGGGATCGAGCGTAAGCTTTTCGGCGAGGCCCGCGATGGTGTCGGACTCGAGCGGCGGAAACAGCGTCGGCATGAAGCTGTTGCGCGAACTCGCATCGAAGATGATGTAGGCGATCTGGCCCGGCTGGGCGGCGACAAGGCGTCCCCAGATCGCATAGCGCTTCGGCCAGATATCCTCGCCTTCGTCATAGAAGCGCTGGCCATCCCGGTTGACGACGATGCCGAACACCACGGAATCATGGCGGGTGATGATGCCGCCGTCGAATTTCGGCGCTCGGGCGTCGATCGCGACCGCATGGCATTGCGTGGGGTCGCCGATCTCCTGCACGCCCTTCTCCAGTAGTAATTTGAGGACCGAGCCGCGGTTATAGGGCGTGCCGCGGATCAGGAAATTGTCGGCCGCGTCTCCCCAATATTGCTTCAGCCATTCGATATTGGCCTCAAAACCTCCGGCGGCAGCGACCAGCGCCGAGGCGGTGACGGTCGTATGCCCGTCGCCGCGCTTGAGCGTGGCGGACAGGAACATGCCGTCAGTGATATCGAGATCGATGACTTCGGCATCGTAGAGAGTATCGATGCCGAGTTTTTCGGCGGTGAGGTAAAGCGCGTTCAACATCGCCCGGCCACCGCCGAGGAAGAACGAATTGGTTCGTCCCAGGCTGAGCGTGCCGCCGAGCGAAGGTTGCCAGCGCACGCCCTGCTGGACGATCCAGTGCAGGATGTCCTTGGACTCGGCGATCATGTGGCGCGCCAGCTCCTCGTCGGTCTGGCCGCCGGTGACGCGAAGCAGATCTTCCCAGAACTCTTCTTCCGTATAGGGTCCCGTGAGGATGTCGGTCGCCGCATCATGGGCGCAGCGCATGTTGCGGGTGTGGCGGGTATTGCCGCCGCGATAGAATTTCGGCGCGCCTTCCAGCACCAGCACCGAGGCGCCGTCGCGAGCCGCGCTGATCGCAGCGCACAGCGCGGCATTGCCCCCGCCGATCACCAGCACGTCGTATTTACGGGTCAAGTCGACCATGACCTTTGGTTATCTTGTTTGCATGGAAATCAGAACCGGCATCGGTGCAGGGCGATACCATCGTGGCGCATGATCGAAACAGTTACTCGGCGGCGACCGCGTGCGCCTTCGCAGCAGCCTCACCACCGCGGTAAATCACAAGCGTCGCGACGATGCCAAGAGCGGCGGCACACATCAGCCACAGGCCAGGAGAGGCTTTGTTGCCGGTGTGGTCGATGAGCCAGGTCGATGCGAAAGGCGTGAAAGTTCCGAACAGGGCCGCGGCGAGCGCGAAAGCCAGAGAGAAGCACGTAGTGCGAACATGCTTCGGCACCACCTCGACCAGCGCGCCCAGCATGGTGCCGCTGTAAACGCCGAAATAGAACGAAAGCATCATCTCGACCGCCAGCAATTTACCGAAGGTCGGTGCGGCGGTGAGCCAGAGCAGCGCCGGATACGCGGTGACGAAGGACAGGCTCGCAATCGCCAACAACACCGGCCGTCGGCCGATGCGGTCGGACAGCGCGCCGCCGACCGGGTTCCAGATAAAATTGGTCACCGCCACGAGCACCGTCACGAGAAGCGCGTCCTGCGTGGAGAGTTTGAGCACGTTCTGGCCGAAGGTCGGGGTGTAGATGGTGACGAAGTAGAAGGTCGTCGTCG
Source organism: Bradyrhizobium sp. (assembly GCA_049509335.1). Classification (GTDB taxonomy): domain Bacteria; phylum Pseudomonadota; class Alphaproteobacteria; order Rhizobiales; family Xanthobacteraceae; genus Bradyrhizobium. The sequence continues at coordinate 23,261 of JBEKZZ010000007.1, forward strand.
TCAGGACTGCGATCATCATGCCGAGCAGGATGATGTTCCAGTTTACAGCGGCGGACTGGAAGACCTCGGACGTCGTGGGATGCTTCTTCATCGCCAGGAATTCCGGTGTCTCTTCAAGCGTCCGGCGCAACAGGAAAATGAAGGGAATGATGAGGCAGCCGATAAAGAACGGAATCCGCCACCGCGCGATTTCAAGGCCGCCCGTTATTCCGATGACGTCACCATTTACAGCTTCGTTGAGGACATAGCCGATGATCGCAGCGATAAAGATGGCGACCTGCTGGCTCGATGACTGAAACGAGGTGTAGAAGCCACGATTGCCGGGCGTCGAAATCTCAGCCAGGTATACCGACACGCCGCCAAGTTCGACGCCGGCGGAGAACCCCTGTATCAGCCGGCCGAGCAGCACGATGATGGGTGCCGCGACCCCGATCGCTGCATAGGGCGGACAAACGGCGATTGTCACCGTGCCAATCGCCATGATGGTGAGCGTCACGATCAGGCCTTTGCGGCGACCGATCCGGTCGATATAGGCTCCGAGCACGATCGCGCCGACGGGACGCATCAAGGCGCCGAGCCAGAAAACGCCAAACGTGAAGAGCAGTGTAGCCGTCTCATTTTCGGAAGGGAAAAAGGCTTTTCCGATGAGGGGCGCATAGAAGGCGAACAGGAAGAAGTCGAACTGTTCGAGGAAATTGCCGCTGGTCGCCCGGAGAATGGCGCCGATCCGCGATTTCAATTGGGGCGGCGGCGAACTGGACGATGGCGTCATTAAGGTTTCTCCCTGTATCCCATGCCGCATCAGCCCGTTTCGAGCGCGCGAGGGTTATTTGTCCGGCCAATCTGCCACGTCACAGCGGCCTGACCAACCGTAAATCAGGCAACTTTTCCGCTGCGCTGGATCGAGGCCAGCAGCCACTGCCGAAACGCCGACAGCTTGGCCGATTCGGCCCGCGCCTGCGGCGAAACCAGATAGAAGCCGGCATCGGCCGGCAGTGCGATCTTGAACGGCACCACCAGCCGGCCCTTGGCGATATCGCCTTCCACATAGGACGTCCGGCCCATCGCAACCCCCAGACCGTCAATGGCGGCCTGCACGGTCATCAGGATCAGGTCGAAGCTCAAGCCGGGCTGTTTCGAGATATCCGATGGTTGGCCGGCAGCGGTCAGCCATAGCCGCCAGTCGTCGTCGTAACCGCCGCTGGAGTGCAGCAGGGTGTGATGGGCGAGGTCTTGCGGGGATTGCAGCGGCCTGTCGCCTTTCAATAGCGCCGGGCTGCATACCGGAAACAGTTCGTCGGCCGTCAGCCAGTCGGCGCGCAGGCCGGACCAATGTCCCCGGCCGTAGCGGATCGCCGCATCGACGTCGTCGCGGCGGAAATCGACGAGGCTGGTCGACGAGGTGATGTGGACGTCGATCTCGGGATGGGCCTGCTGGAAGCTGGACAACCGCGGCAACAGCCACTTCGCGGCAAAGGACGCGAGCGTCGATACTGTCAGCACGCGGTCATCGTCCTTGCGCAACAGACGGTCGGTGGCGAGCCGCAGATCGTTGAAGGCGGCGCGGATGCCCGGCAGGTACTCTTTCGCCTCCGGTGTCAGCGTCAGGCTGCGGTTCTGCCGGACAAACAGGCGAATCCCAAGCTCCTCTTCCAGCCGCCGGATCTGATGGCTGATCGCGGTCTGGGTGACGTTCAGTTCGCCCGCTGCCGCCGTGAAACTCAAATGGCGGGCTGCGGCCTCGAAGGCGCGTAATCCGTTGAGGGAGGGGAGCCGGGTCGTCATGGTGCTACAATCATGAGTTTATATCATGTATTATGGCGCAAAGTGTCGTTTGCCGCAACCGCGAAATACGCAGATATTTACCTCCAAATACTACAGCTATGGAGGGTCATATGTCCCTTTGTGTTTGCGAGAGTGTGACAAATAATCATGAATCAGGCACTTTTTCCCGGTTCAGCCATCGTCTGCAAGTCTGGTTTGACCGCTGGCGTCAGCGCGACGAGCTGACCCACTGGTCCGACCGGGACCTGCATGACGTTGGACTGTCGTGGAGCGATGTCGCCCACGAGGCCGAGAAACCGTTCTGGCGGGCTTAAGCAGCAAGCAGCCAAGGCCGGCGCCGCCTTCCCGAAAGGGGCGCCGGTCGCGATTTTTAAGTTCGACGGGAGGCTCGCATGACCGCACTTCGCCTATCCGAACATCCGCGTCATATTGATCACTTACGGCTTCGCGATGGCAGCACCCTGACGGTCCGCCTTGTCGCACCTGATGATGGTGAGGCATTGCAGCACTACTTCCGCAATCTTTCGGTGCGCTCGCGTTACAGTCGCTTTCTGGGCGCGATGAGCGAGTTGCCGCCAAGCCAACTCGATCATTTTGTTCACGCCGGCGAGGATGACCGTTTCAGCGTGATCGCGGTGATGATGATCGGGGGCTTTGAGACCATTGTTGGCGAAGCCCGCTATGGATTCGATCCGACGACGGCAAGTTTCGAGTTCGGTATCTCCATCGACGACCGCTGGCAGGGCCAGGGCATCGGCGGGGCGCTGCTCCGCAATCTGCAATGCCGGGCGGCTGCGCTCGGCGCGCACAGGATATTCGGCGACACCTTGCGTTCCAACGAGGTGATGATCGCGCTGGCGCGCAAGTCTGGTTTTGCCTTCACGCGTCATCCCGACGACTGGAAGCTGGTGCGCTTTGAAAAGCATATCGATCCAATCCATCAGGATATTCCCTGCGCGAGCTGGAAGCTGGTGGCGGAGCGGCGCGCAGCGGAGATGGTGATCTAAGGTCCCTCGTCATTGCAAGCAAAGCCGTAGGATGGGTTGAGCAATAGGCGAAACCCATCGCTTTCGGATATTCGGCCGATGGGTATCGCTTCCGCCTTCGCTCGTTCAGCTACGGCGGACGAGGTCGCTCTACCCATCCTACGGACCGCGGACTGGCGCCTGCACTCAAAACTTCTCCACCCAGGGCCGCAACTCCAGCTCCCAGGTCCAGGCGCTTCTGGGCTGTTGCAACACGTTCCAGTAGCTCAGCGCAATCGCGTCGGGATCGAGCATGGAATCCGGCCGGTCGGCGGGCTCGGTTCGCGTTGCGCTTTTGATACCGCCATCAATGACGAAGTGCGCGATGTGAATGCCTTGCGGCGATAATTCGCGCGCCATGCTTTGCGCGAGGCCGCGCAGCGCAAATTTCCCCATCGCAAAGGACGCCGACTGTGCGTAGCCCTTGACGCTGGCGGACGCGCCCGTGAACAGGATGGCGCCGTGTTTGTTGGGCAGCATGCGTTTGGCCGCTTGCTGGGCCACCAGGAAGCCGCCGAACGCGCTCACGGCGATTGCCTGCGCCACCTCCGCCGGCACGAGATCGACAAGGGGGCCTCGTGCCCGCGCGCTGGCATTGTAGACAACCAGATCGGGTGTCCCGATCTCGCGCTCGACCAGGCCGAACAGGCGCTCGACTTCCTCTGGCTCGGTGGCGTTGCAGGCATAGGCGGTTGCCTTGGTCTCCGTGCAAAGCGCGCCCAGCTTTTCGACGCTGCGGGCGGCGAGTGCGACGCGAATCCCTTCGCGCGCGAACAACCGCGCCAGCGAGGCGCTCAGGCCCGCGCCGGTGCCGACGATCAGGGCATTCCTGTATTTTGGGGCGTCCATCGGATGTTCCTCACTTTTATCTCGCGGTGGATGTGCGATAGTTCGCTTCAACAGATGAGGAAGCGAACAAGGAAATTCAATGCATGAGCATTCGCAAAAGCGCTTTGTGAATTCAGACCTTCTCGCGCCCGACACGACGGGAATGAATTTCTACCGCGCCGATCCGGCGCTTGCGGACTTGCTGCGCATCCATCTGCCGGAAGCATTATTTCGTCATATCGAGCCACATCTCGACCGCCTTGGGGCGCTCGCCGGCGGTCATCTCGACGAATGCGCGAGGCTCGCCGACCGGCATGTACCCGTGCTGCATCAGCGCGACCGTTTCGGCCGTGACGCACAGTGGATCGAATATCACCCGGCCTACCGTGAACTCGAGCGCGCCGCCTTCGGCGAATTCGGCATTCATGCGATGTCGCTTCGCAAGGGCATCATGGGTTGGCCCGAGAAATATCCTGTCGTCGCCAAGCACGCCTTTACGTTTCTGTTCAATCAGGCCGAGTTTGGACTCGGCTGCCCGATCAACGTGACCGATGGCTGCGCGAAGCTGCTCGCGAATTTCGGCAGCGAGGCCTTGAAGGAAAAATATCTTGACGGCCTGACGCAAACCGACATGAGCAAGCTGACCCAGGGTGGCCAGTTCATGACCGAAAAGGAAGGCGGTTCCGACGTCGGCTCGCTGACCACGACCGCGGTCGAGGAGGGCGACCACTGGCGGCTTTACGGCGAGAAGTGGTTTTGCTCGAATGCCGACGCCAAGGTCGTGATGCTGCTGGCGCGACCGCAAGGCGCCGGACCCGGCACGCGCGGCGTCGGCCTGTTCCTGATGCCGCGAACGCTGGATGACGGCCTGCCCAATGCTTACCGGATCGTGCGGCTGAAGGACAAGCTCGGCACCCGCTCGATGGCCTCGGGTGAGATCAAGCTGGAAGGCGCGATTGCTTATGCCGTTGGCAAGCTCGACCGCGGCTTCGTGCAGATGGCCGAGATGGTCAATTCATCGCGGCTCTCCAACGGCGTGAAATCCACCGCGCTGATGCGCCGCGCGTATCACGACGCGATGACGGTTGCCAAAAACCGTGTGGTGTTCGGCAGTCGCATCATCGACCTGCCTTTGGCGCGGCGTCAATTGATGAAGATCATGCTTTCGACCGAGCAGGCGCTGTCGATGAGTTTTATCACGGCCGACGCGCTCGACCGTGCCGAGGCCGGCAGCCAGGACGCCGCCGCCTTGTTGAGGATACTGACGCCGACATTGAAATTCCGCGCGACGCGCGACGCCCGCAAGGTCTGCGGCGATGCCATGGAGATGCGCGGCGGCATCGGATACATTGAGGAGTTCGCGACCGCCAGGCTGTTGCGCGACGCGCATCTCGGTTCGATCTGGGAAGGTACCGGCAACATTGTCGCCATCGATGCCCTCACGCGGGCGGTCGGCCGCCACAGTGCTGATGCAGCGCTAGTGGCTGATCTGCATGCCAGGATCAATGATAGCCCCAGCATTCCGAATGTGTTCCGGGACCGGCTGCGCGCGCTTGCCGACAGGGCAATCGAATTTGCGCGCAAGGTCGCAGGCGGCGGCGAGAACGAGACTGAAGCACGGCGCGCCACCAGCCTGCTCTATCATGTCGCAAGCGCGGTCGCTCTGGCATGGGAGGCTGATCGCATTCACGAGATGCGTGGCGATGCGCGCCGGCTGCTGTTGTCGCGGCTCGTGGTCGATCACAAGCTTTCCGCCGGCGATCTGTTCCGGCTCGCTGACGATGGCCAGCAGCGCGCCATCACCGACCTTTTGCTCGGAGATCGCGCGGTCGGCATCGCCGAGGCCGGAGAGTTGCTCCGCTGATCACCAAAAATGATCGAGATCAAGCCGCCCCGATCAGAATCCCGACGCCGAGCACGATGACGCCGCCCAACACGATCTGGAACACGGCCTGCAGGAATGGCGTGTCCATATAACGGGCGCGGATATAGGCGATAGCCCAGAGTTCGAAGAAGACCACGACGCCGGCGATCGCGGTCGCGATCCAGAAGGCGTTGGCCCAGCGGTCGGGCACCAGATAGGGCATGGTGTGGCCGAGCCCGCCAAGCGCGGTCATCAAGCCGCAGGTCAGGCCACGCAGCCAGGGTGAGCCACGGCCGGTGAGCGAGCCGTCGTCGGACAAGGCTTCCGCAAAGCCCATGCTGATGCCGGCGCCGATCGAAGCGGCGAGACCGACGAGGAATGTCTGCCAGTTCTGGTGCGTGGCGAAGGCGGCAGCAAACAGCGGGGCCAGCGTCGAGACCGATCCGTCCATTAGTCCGGCCAACCCCGGCTGCACATATTGCAGCACGAACACGCGACGGCGTGTCTTGTCTTCTTCGGCGCGCACGTCCGGGGTGAGAATTTCGTCGGTTAATTTGGCGGCGACGTGCTCGTGGCCTTTTTCCGCCTCTGCCAGATCAGCGAGCAGCCGTCGAACGCCGACGTCCTGGGTCTGTTCGGCGGCCTTGATGTAAAATCGCTCGGCCTCGAACTCCATCGTCGCCGCTTCCTTGCGCACGGTGTCGAGTGACAGATTCTTGGTTAGCCAGATCGGGCGGCGGCGGAGAAAACCTCTAACGTTGTCCCGCCGTATCGGCGGCAGATTTGGGCCGAAGCGCTGCTCGTAAATCTCCAGCAACTGGTGGCGATGGCCTTTTTCCTCCTCGGCCATCTCCTCGAATATCTTGGCCGATTCCGGGTAGCGCTCCGCGAGGTCTTCCGCGAAGCTCATATAGATGCGGCTGTCTTCCTCTTCGGCTGATATCGCGACCGCCAGCACTTCCCGCTCGCTCAAATCGGCAAAATTCTTCATCGCTCGCCCACAATTTAGAATTATTCTAAATTGGTATAGCGATCACTCCTTGTGAGGTCAATTCGCAGGCTCCATTTCCGTGTCTGCCTTTCAGGGAACCGTTCCGGTTCCCGCTCGTTCGACTTCCCGTGACACGATGCAGGGGAGCGTCATGCGAAAAGTCAGATACCGTCTCAACGATCCGCGGCTTGCGCCGCGCCGAACCCGGCTCGAGATCCCCGGATGGGCCGGGAAGCGGGAACCACGCGCGAATGGTTCGCGTGAGCAGGTGTGGCACTGCGTTCCATTTTCGGAAGGTGCCCAATACGGGATCGAACTATTCTATCCCTACGACAACGAACTGCATGTCAGTACGAGAGACGGGCAGCTGGTTCTGAAGAGCGACTGGGGCGATCCGCCGGACAGCGGGCTGCAATGGCCGCCGTTCCGTAAGTTTGGCGACACGTTCTACACCTACCAGATTCTGCTCGATATGAAGGTCGAGCAAGGCATGGCAATCAGGACCGAACCGCATCCGCGTTTCTACACTGATGCCAGCGATACCGTGCCGATTGCGGTCCCGGCCTTGATACGGAACTGGTGGCCGATGATGTTTTTCTGCGTCTTCAAGGCGCCGGGCGAAGGGCGCACCCACATCTTCAGGCCGAAAGAGACTTTCGCCCAGATCATCGTGATTCCGGAAGAGGCCGATTTCGAGCTTGAGCCCATGAGTTCGGAGGAGTTCGCCGAACGCGAGTTACAGGCCCGACGCATCTATAATAACCGGCCAAATCTCTCGGCTGGGACCGAATGGACCTCTTCGACGGACACGGTGTTTGACGGGACTTACCGGCACCTGCACCGGGCGGCGAAGGAGAAAGCGCGCCAGGAATAGCGTTAAAAAGAATCGCAAAAAAACAGGACCTCAAGAGGTCCTGTTTAACGGTTGATGCCGTTCACCGCCAATGGTGATGGTGATGATGGTGGTGGCGCCGGAAGTATCGGTGATGATGGTGGTGGTGATGGTAAGCAAGCTGGACGTTATTTTCGGTAGCCGGCTTTTCGTCCATCGTGTTCAATAGCGCCGTCGCATTGGGAATCGGTTCCAGTAATTCGGCAAATGAATTCGCCTTCAAAGCATCGCTCGGGTCCGCCGTCGGAGCGGCCTGGGCCACGCCGAGCGTTGCCACCGCGCCCAATAGTCCGGTGATCGTTTTATGCATAATCACTCCTTCAATCTCAGACATCCGGGTGCAAAACCCGTCGGTCGGCAACGCCGGTATTTGGGGATTGTTCCAGTAAGAGGGGTGTTCGGGACGCGATTTGATGAATGGTCAAGCGGCGGTCGCGTCCAGAAATTGCAACAGCAAGCGGCCGACTTCGCCCGGCTGTTCCTGCTGAACCCAGTGTCCGGCGCCTTCAACGAGATGAATGTCCGACATGCGCGTGCAGGCCGTCTTCTGCATCGTCTCGAACATGCCGGGACGCTGATAGGTGCCCCAATCCTGCCGTCCCGAGATAAAGCAGGAGGGCACGTCGATGCTCTTCCCCGACCAGGTCTCGAGTTCCGAGGTAAATGCACCCGACGTGCCGCAGCGGTACCATTGCAAGCCGCCCTGGAAACTGGTGCGCCGATATTCGGCGCTGTAGACGGCGAGCTCACCATCGGTAAGCCACGCGTTGGCGGCGATCGCCTCCGTCGACGGCATTTCTGCCGCGACCGTCTCCGCCATGGTCTTCGCAAGATCCATCACATAATAGGTCGGCAGTCTGGCGAGTTCGCCCGCTGACCAGGATTTGAGCGGATAAGGCCGGTTGTCTTTCCAGTCCGCGCTCTTGTGATGGTAATAAGCGCGCAGAAAATCATGCACGCCCTGTGGCGCGCGCCACATATCGTCGTTCGCCTCGCGCGTCGAATAGTACCAGTGATAGTGTTTGCGCGGGCGCGGCAGCGCGGCCAACTCGTGGTGCACCGGATCGACACGCTTCGGCGGCAATGGTGCATCCGCGATATCGAAGGCCATTCGCGGCGGACCTGCGAACGGCGCGCTCATCAAGACCACCGATCGAAACACGTCGGGGCGGATTATGCCGCACCATGCAGCGACCGAACTTCCGAAATCATGCCGACCACCGCTGCCACCGAACGGTGACCGAACGCCGAGACGACGCCAAGCGCGTCGCGCACGAGGTTAGTCAGCCGGAACGGCATGAGGCTGCCATCATAGCTCGCGTCCCAGCCGGTGGTCCGGCCATAGCCGCGCTGGTCCGGCGCGATCACGTGATAGCCGGCCTCTGCCAGCACCGGCATCACCTTGCGCCAGCTGAAAGCGAGCTCCGGAAAGCCGTGCAGCAGCAGCACGCAAGGGCGTCCCCGGCTTTCAAAGCCGGACTCCAGCACATGCATGGTGAGGCCGTTGATGCCCTCGATCGTGCGCGGGCGGATGCTTGCGGGCAGCGGGAGGTCAGGGAGGGTGGGCGGACTTTTCATGCTGCGATTTTTCATGATGGTGAGGAGCGCGACCCGCCCGAGCTAGGCCGCCAGCGAATGGCGCAATTAGACTCCGCGCCGTCTCCGGACGATGCGTTGCATCGCCGGGAGAACCATGAGGTCCTGTATCGCTCATCCTTCGAGACGCGCGCAAGAGCGCGCTCCTCAGGATGAGGTATCTAAAAGCGACAACAGCTCACAGCCGTTCCACGATGGTGACATTGGCCATGCCGCCGCCCTCGCACATGGTCTGCAAGCCATAGCGTTTGTTGCGCTGTTTGAGCGCGTTGACCAGTGTCGTCATCAGCTTAGTGCCGGAGCCGCCGAGCGGATGGCCAAGCGCGATGGCGCCGCCATGGACGTTGAGCCTCTCGGGATTCGCGCCGGTGGTCTTCAGCCAGGCCGTCGGTACGGACGCGAAGGCCTCGTTCACCTCGAACAGGTCGATGTCGTCGATCTTCATGCCAGCTTTTTTGAGCGCCCGTTCCGTTGCATGCAGCGGCGCGTCCAGCATGATCACGGGATCGCCGCCCATCATGGTCATGTGGTGAACCCGCGCCATCGGCTTAACGCCGAGCGACTTCAAGCCCTTTTCATTGACGACCATCACGCCGGAGGCGCCGTCGCAAATCTGGCTGGCGGAGGCGGCGGAAAGCTTGCCGTTCTCCGCGATCAGTTTGACGTTCTTGATACCGTCCAGACTGACGTCAAAACGAATTCCTTCATCGACCGCGTGAATATCCTTTGAGCCGTCGGCGCGTGTAATCGGCAGCGGCACGATCTCGTCCTTGAAACGGCCGGCCTGCGTCGCCGCGATCGCCCGCTGGTGGCTGTTATACGAATACTCATCCAGATCGTCTTTGGAGAGGCCGTATTTCTCCGCCATCATCTCCGCACCGGTGAACTGGCTGAACACGATGTTGGGGTAGCGCTGTTCGATATTCGGGCTTTTGTAATGGCCGAATCCGTTTTTCGCGGGCAGCTGCGAGGCAAGCCCCATCGGCACCCGCGTCATTGCCTCGACGCCGGCCGCGATCACGACGTCCATGCTGCCCGACATCACCGCCTGCGCCGCAAAGTGCAGGGCCTGCTGCGAGGAACCGCATTGCCGGTCGATCGAGGTGCCGGGCACGCTCTCCGGCAGCTTGGACGCCATAATGGCGTTGCGCGCGATATTGTTGGATTGTTCGCCAACCTGCATGACGCAACCCATGATCACGTCTTCGACCTGATCTGGTGCCGCGCCGGAACGCGCTACCAGCGCGTCGAGTACGGAGGCCGCGAGATCGGCCGGATGCCAGCCTGCAAGGCGGCCTCCCTTGCGGCCGCCGGCGGTGCGCGCGGCGGCGACGATATAGGCCTCGGCCATGGGCGTTCTCCCTGATTTTATTGAGCGGAATTTTTGATTAGTTACGCGAATTAGAATGGCGTGGTCGCATTTAGTCAATCAATTAAGGCTTGAGGCGACCCGCGCCATGGGGTTAGCGTGCATGCAAGAATGAAGAACAGGGAGAGGCGCCATCATGCAGTTAAAGGACGTTGCAGTCTTGATTACCGGCGGCGGTTCCGGCCTTGGAGCTGCGACCGCGCGCGCGATGGCGGCCAAAGGCGCCAAGGTCGCCGTGCTGGATCAAAGCAAAGAGAACGCCGAGAAAGTCGCGGCTGAAGTAAAAGGGATCGCGGTCCCCGCCGACGTGACCGACGAGGAACAGGTCAAGGCCGCGATAGCCAAGGCGGAAAGCGCCCATGGCATTGCACGCGTGCTGGTGAATTGCGCCGGGATCGGCGGATCGCAACGCATCGTCGGCAAGGACGGCGTCTACCCGCTCGCCAAGTTCGCACGCATCATCAACGTTAATCTGATCGGCACCTTCAACGTGCTTCGGCTGTTTGCCGAACGGCTCTTGACCCAAGAGGCTGTGGGAGAAGAGCGCGGCGTCATCATCAATACCGCGAGCGTCGCGGCCTATGAGGGCCAGATCGGCCAGATCGCCTACGCGGCCTCCAAAGGCGGCGTGGTCGGCCTCACGCTGCCTGCCGCGCGCGATCTCGCCCAGCACAAGATCCGCGTCAACACGATTGCACCCGGTCTTTTCTTGACGCCGCTTCTGATGGGGTTGAACGAGCAGGCCCGCCAGAGTCTCGGCGCGCAGGTGCCGCATCCTGCGCGCCTCGGCGATGCCGCCGAATACGGCAACCTCGCGGTCCACATCGTCGAGAACGCGATGCTCAATGGCGAAACGATCCGCCTCGATGGCGCGATCCGTATGGCGCCGCGATAATGAGAAAGTTTGCTTTGCACTGGAGAGTAGCGGCATGAATTTCGATTTTTCCGACGAACAAAAGCAATTGCGCGACACCGCGCGGAAATTTCTCGCCGAGAAATGTCCGCCCAAGGCCGTGCGTGCCGTGATCGGCGGTAAAGCGCCATATGACCGCGATCTGTGGAAGGGTCTTGCCGAGATGGGCCTTCTCGGCGTCGCGATCCCGGAGGCGTATGGCGGCACCGGCGCCGGCCACCTGGAGCTGTGCGTGATCGCCGAGGAGATGGGCCGGGCGCTTGCGCCGGTGCCGTTTTCGTCAACGGTCTATCTCGCCGCCGAAGCGCTGCTCATCGCAGGCAGCGAGGCGCAGAAGCAGAAATGGCTGCCTGTGATCGCCTCCGGCGATGCGATCGGGACGCTTGCTTTGTTTGAAGGCAAGGGCAATCCGTCTCCGCAGGCGATCAAGCTCGCGGCGTCCGGCGGCAAGCTCGATGGCGTGAAGAAGCCGGTCGCCGATGGCGCGATTGCCGATTTCGCGATCGTGGCCGCGCGCACCGGTTCGACCGGCCGGGAGACCGACATTTCGCTGTTTCTGGTGGATATGAAGGCCGACGGGGTCGAAGCCAAGGCGCTCGCCAATATCGATCCATCGCGCAACCAGGCGGAAATTGTCTTCAAGAATTGCAAGGCCGAACCGCTCGGAGCTTTGGGCGAAGGCTGGAGCATTATCGCTCAGGTGCTCGACCGGGCCGCGGTGCTGCTCGCCTTCGAACAGGTCGGCGGCGCCGACCGGGCGCTCGAGATGGGCCGCGACTATGCGCTCGATCGTATCGCCTTCGGCCGGCCGATCGGGTCGTTTCAGGCGATCAAGCACATGCTCGCCGACATGTATGTCTCGGCGACGCTGGCGCGCTCCAATTGCTATTATGGCGCCTGGGCGCTCTCGACCAATGCCGGTGAACTGCCGGAAGCCGCCGCGGCTGCACGGATCAGCGCGACGCAGGCATTTCAGCATTGCGCCAAGAACAACATCCAGGTCCATGGTGGCATGGGGTTCACCTGGGAGTTCGACTGTCACCTCTATTACCGCCGCGCGAATGCCACGGCGCTCTCGCTCGGCTCACTGTCGTATTGGGAAGATGCCTTGATCGACCGCATGCGGAAAAGGAATGCGGCATGAATTTCGACGACACCCCGCAGGAAGCCGCATTCCGCGCCGAGGCGAAAGCCTGGATCGCGGCGAACGCGCCGAAGCAATATGAAGAGGAATTGAAAAATTCCTCGCTCGGTCGCGCCGTACTCAAGGGCGCCAATGTTCTCGATGTTGCCAAAGCGTGGCAGAAGAAGAAGGCGGACGCTGGCTGGGCCTGTCTGCATTGGCCGAAGGAATATGGCGGCCGTGGCGCTTCGCCGATCGAGCGCGTGATCTGGCAGCAGGAAGAGGGCGCGTTCGGCAAGCTCTCTTCCACCTTCATTATCGGCCACGGCATGTGCGGCCCTACTGTGATGGCCTATGCAAGCGAGGAGCATAAACGGCGATACCTGCCGCCGCTGGCTTCCGGCGAGGATATCTGGTGCCAGCTGTTTTCAGAGCCCGCCGGCGGCTCCGACGTCGCGGGCCTGCGCACGCGCGCGGAAAAACGCGGCGACGAGTGGGTCATCAACGGCCAGAAAATCTGGACGTCGGGGGCGCATTATTCCGACTATGGAATCCTCTTGACGCGCACCGATCCCGCTGTGCCCAAGCACAAGGGGCTCACCATGTTCTTCCTGAGCATGAAGAGTCCCGGCATTGAAATCAGGCCGATCAAGCAGGGCAACGGCAATTCCGACTTCAACGAAGTCTATTTCACCGACGTGAAAATTCCGGACTCCCAGCGGTTAGGGGCGGTCAACGACGGCTGGAACGTATCGCTGACCACGCTGATGAACGAACGCATGTCGATCGGTGGGGGTATGGCGACCGGCTTCTCGGAGTTGTTCGAATTTTGCAACAACCTGATGCTCGAAGACGGGCTCGCAATCGATGATCGTGGCGTCCGCTCAAAGCTCGCGCATTGGGCGGTGCGCGCCAGCGGGCTCAAATATACCAGCATGCGCGCGATCTCGGCCTTGTCGAAAGGCGAGCGCCCGGGACCGGAGAATTCGATCGGCAAACTGGTGGCGGGATCGATGATCCAGGATATCTCGGCCTATGCGATGGATTTGCAGGGCGCGGCCGGTGTGCTTTCCGGTCCCGAGGACGCGGAGGTCGCCGGCAAATTCCAGGCGATGCTGTTGCGTGCGCCCGGCACCCGCATCGAAGGCGGCACCGACGAGATCATGCGCAACATCATCGCCGAGCGCGTGCTCGGTTTGCCCGGCGATATCCGGGTCGACAAGGATGTGCCGTTCAACCAGATCCCGACCAAGGGGCGGAGCTGACGTCGTCATTCCGGGATGCGTGCAAAGCACGCAGACCCGGAATCCAGAGGTTTTTGGATCGAGATTCTCCAATGTACAATTGTACATCGTAGTTCGCGCTGCCGCGCGCCCCGGAATGACAGAAGGACCCGCCCATGAACTTCGATGACACGCCGCAAGAAGCCGCCTTTCGCGCCGAGGCAAAAGCGTGGGTCGACGCCAATGCGCCGCGCGAATTCGAGGCGGAACTTTCGAAGGCTTCGCTCGGGCGGATCAGGCTGCAGAAGCACGACATCGTCGAAGTCGCCAAGGCGTGGCAAAGGAAGAAGGCCGAAGGCGGCTGGGTGTGCCTGCACTGGCCGAAGGAATATGGCGGCCGCGGCGCTTCGCCTGTTGAACGCGTGATCTGGCAGCAGGAAGAGGGGATTTACTTCAAGCTCACAAGTCCGTTCCAGATCGGCGAGGGCATGTGCGGGCCGACGCTGCTGGCTTTCGGCAGCGAGGCCGACAAGCGGCGCTATCTGCCGAAGATCGCCTCGGGTGAGGAAATCTGGTGCCAGTTGTTCTCCGAGCCCGCGGGCGGCTCCGACGTGGCGGGCCTGCGCACCCGTGCCGAACGCGATGGCGATCACTGGATCATCAACGGGCAGAAGATATGGACGTCGGGCGCGCATTATGCCGACTACGGCCTGCTCATCACCCGCACCGATCCGGCCGTGCCCAAGCACAAGGGCCTGACCATGTTCTTCATCGACATGAAAGACCGGGGCGTCGAGGTCAGGCCGATCAAGCAGGCCAACGGCATGCAGGAATTCAACGAGGTGTTTTTCACCAATTTGCGCGTTCCCGATTCGCAGCGGCTGGGCGCGGTCGGCGACGGCTGGAACGTGTCGCTCACCACGCTGATGAATGAGCGGATGTCGATCGGTGCGCGGCTCGCCACCGGGTTCAACGAGCTGTTCGAGTTTTGCTGCAACCTGATGACCGAAGATGGTCTTGCGATCGACGATCGCGCGACACGTTCGAAGCTTGCTTCCTGGGCGGTCAAGAACAGTGGCCTCAAATACACCAGCATGCGAACCATCTCGGCGCTGTCCAGAGGTGAACGTCCGGGCCCTGAAAATTCGATCGGAAAGCTCGTGTCAGGCGCGATGCTTCAGGATATCGCGACCTATGCGATGGACCTGCAAGGCGCCAGCGGCCTACTGAACGATCCGGAGACCGCCGAAGTCGGCGGTCAGTTCCAGGCGATGTTGCTGTCGTCGCCATCGGTGCGGATTGCCGGCGGCACCGACGAAATCCTGCGCAACATCATCGCCGAGCGCGTGCTGGGTTTGCCTGGCGATATCCGCGTCGACAAGGATGTGCCGTTCAACCAAATCCCGACCAAGGGACGATAAGACATGTCAACGATCGCCGGGAAACCCTCCGGGAGCCGACACAGCACCGAAGAGCGCATCGGCGTCCTCCAGGAACTGCTGGGTGAGCGCTTTTCCTGCCGCGCCTTCAAACCCCATCCCGTCCCGCGCCCGATCATCGAGCGGATATTGCAGACGGCCCAGCGCACCGCGTCGTGGTGCAACAGCCAGCCCTGGCAGGTCGTGATTGCGAGCGGCGAGGCAAAAGAAAAATTTCGCAAGGAGATTTACGCGGCGGCGGCTTCGGGCAAAGACGATGGCGACTTTCCGTTTCCGCGAGAATATCGCGGCGTCTATCTGGAGCGGCGGCGCGAAAGCGGGTTCCAGCTTTACAACACGCTTGGCATCGTGCGCGGCGACAGGGCCGCCTATGCGAAACAGGCGCTGGAGAATTTCAATTTCTTCGGCGCGCCGCATGTGGCGATCATCCACACCGACGAGGCGCTCGGCGTCTACGGCGCGGTCGATTGCGGCGCCTATGTCGGTAATTTCATGCTGGCCGCGCAGGCGCTCGGCCTCGGCACGATTCCGCAGGCCGCGTTGGCGCACCAGTCCGGCCTGATTCGGCGTCATTTCAAGCTCGGCGACGACCGGCGGGTCGTGTGCGGGATATCTTTTGGTTACGCGGACCGCGATCACCGCATCAACAGCTATCGTACGTCGCGGGCGAGCGTGGCGGAGGCGGCGGTGTTTGTGGATGAATAGAGCGAATCGCCGGGATTATAAGGTCCTCATCCTGAGGAGCGCGTTCTTACGCGCGTCTCGAAGGATGAGAGTCGAATCCGCGGTCATCCCTCGAGACGCGGCCTGACGGCCGCTCCTCGAGATGAGGGTGGCGCTGCTTGATCAAAACTTCGGCGGCCGTTTCTCGGCGAAGGCCTTGATGCCTTCCTTGATCTCGTCGCCGCGCATGCTGTCGCGATGCCGGCGATCGGCGGCCTCTTCATCAAGCGTGCCGCGCGCGATTTCGTGGATGGTGCGTTTCATGCCGCGCATCGCAATCGGTGCGTTTCCGGCCAGAAGAGTTGCAAGCCGGTCGACTTCCTCGTCCAGCGCCTCGGGAGGGACCATCGCCGTGAGGTAGCCGATGCGCAGCATCTCCGTCGCGCCGATTTTCTCAGCGGTCAAAAATAGCCGCTTGGCGTTATCGAGTCCGAGCCGCGTCACATAGCGGGCGATGCCGCTCTTGTAGTAGTGCAAACCCAGCCGCGCCGCCGGCATGAACATCTCGCCGGTGTCGACGCCGATACGGAAATCGCAGGCGAGCGCAAGGTCGGTCGAGCCGCCATAGACGCCGCCATTCAGACGGCAGATGGTGGGAATGCCGATATCCTCGAGCCGGTTGACGACCGCCTCAAAAGCGGAGCCGGCGCTTTTTTGCTCGACTTCACTCGTGGCGCGTTCGGCGACCGAATTGAGGTCATAGCCGGCGCTGAAGGCGCGGCCAGTGCCGGTGAGCACCAGAACGCGGATAGCGGGGTCGGCCTCGATCTCCGCAAACAGCTTCAACAACACATTGAGGTCGTCGGCCTGCAGGCGGTTGAGATGTTTCGGCCGGTTCAGGCGGATGGTGGCGCGGGCGCCGTGCCGTTCGAGCACGGGCGGGCTTGCGTCGATTTCCGACATTCTTCTTTCTCCGCTACTTGTTTTCCAGCACGCGCCGCTGAGCTTCGGCATCGATCGTCTCGCCCAGATCGGGGTGACGAGCCATCAGAAGCCGAAAATCGACAAGATCGAGCACCAGAAGCTGCGACACCCGTGTCGTCGTGATATTGGCCGAACGCAGATTATTGCCGAGCAGCGCCATTTCGCCGAAAAAAGCGCCTTCGCCAAGCGTGACTTTCTTGCCTGGCAGGTCGACCTCGACCTCGCCGCTGGCGATGAAGTACATGCAGTCGCCGGTCTGGCCCTTGCGGATGATGGTGGTGCGCGCCGGCAGGTCGATAGTTCGCAGCATGTGGGTGACGTCGGCAATCGCGGCCGGGCCAAGAGAGGCGAAGAACGGCACCTTGCTCACGGATTCCCAGGTACGCAGGAAATTATCGCGGCGGGTTTCCGCGGCAAAGCCGGTGGCGAGGATACCGGCCCAGAGCCCGAACACGCCTAACCCGCAGATCATGACGGCGGCGGCGATGATCCGGCCCAAGGGGGTGAGCGGCACCACATCGCCATAACCGGTCGTCGTCAAGGTCGCCACCGCCCACCACAAGGCCGCCGGGATGCTGCCGAATGCTGACGGTTGAAGATCGCGCTCCAGGAAGAATTCCACCACCGAGGCGAGGAAGAGGACCATCAGGAAGATCACGAGCACGCTCAACAGCGGCCCGGATTCCAGTACCAGCACCCGGCGCAACTGCCGCAAGCCGCGAATGCCGGGGACGACCTTGAGCACCCAGAACATGCCGAGCAGCCAGGCCGATTTGGGGGGTACTCCTGCTGCCAGCGCAACGGGCACCGCCAGTGCGGAGGCCGCATCCACGACACCCCGGAGTGAGAAGATATAGGCCCCTCGGCGACCGATATGGGCGGCATGGCGGAGCCGGATCACCCATTCGAATACGAAAAAGGCGAGACAAGTCCACAGCAGCACGTTGATATAATCGTGCATGGCCGCGTAGGCCGGATCGACCGTCAGCAGCACCATCATCACAATGCCGCAAGCGACGGCAAGGGAGGCGGCCTTGGTCATGTTGCGGCCGGTCGTGGCGGTCACAAACTGTGCGAAGGCAGATGGATTGGACATGGGGCGCTGATCGTTTTTAAGCGCTTTGCGCGGTCTTGACGACCACCACATTGCCGTCGTGGCCGGATTGCCGCTTCAGGCTCTCGCGCCGCAGGCCGATCTCGTCGCGCGCGAATTCATAACCGAGCTTGAACGTGTCCAGCCCGTCAGAGGAAATGGTGCCGTCGCGCAGTCCGATCACGGCGCCGCGCATCACGCCTTCGAGTTCGTCGTGCAAGCCGTCGAGTGCCTCCATGGTCTGGGCATGGGTGATGCGCTCGCCGATATCGAGGATCGCCGTTGCGAGTTCACCGGCCTTCTCCGGTGAGACCCGCGTGACCTTGGTATAGAGCGCAACAAAGATCGACCCGATGACGCTGAGCGCGGCTGCGGCGAGATAGGCCAGGTCGCTGTAGCGCTCCAGGAACGACTTGGAGGTGTCGTTGATATACTCGGCGACACCCTGATGGGCGGCGACAAAGGCACTCTTGTCGACGTCGGCCGGTTCGATCTTGGAGGCGAAGCCGTCGTCAAGCGCGAGCTCTGCCTTGTTCTCGTAGATCGTACGCGCCAACTCGCCCGCCGTATTCGCCGGAATGGCGGCCTGACCGACCAGGAGCCATTGCAGCCCCACTGTGTCCAGATCGTCGTCGGGAAGCTGGGGCGTCGAGGACAACAGGCCAGTGGCCAGCGTTTCCTCTGAAATGCCGGGATAGCGGCGGCTCAAGGCCGCAGATTCGTCGATCGCATTCAACGTGAATGGTGCGCGTCCGGCAGATTGTTCGAAGCTCTTGTCCTTGACGATGGCGGAGGCATGATCGACCGCGATGACGGCGCCATAGCCACCGGCGCCAAACAGCTTGTCGAGCGTCGAATTGGGCGGCGCCATTTGCAGGCGCGAGTTGGTGCCGGCTGTGTCGGGAATGTCGAGAACGTTGCGAACGAAGGCGAGATTGGTGCTCGAGCTCGTCAGCAGCGCGATTTTCTTTTTCTTCAGCTCGGCCAGCGATTTGATCTTCTTGTCGCCGGGGCTGATCAGCATCAGCACGTCGTGTTCCAGGATCGCGAGCGAGCGGGCGCGGGGCGGGATCCGGGCGTCGGTTCGCAACACGGCGAGGTCGGCCAGCTTGCGGTCGAACTGGGCAAGCGCTCTGGCGTTGTCGCCGTTGGGAATGATCTTGAGCTGAAACCGCGAGGAAGACGATTTGAGCATGGCCGCAAGCCTGGCGGCGAAACGGGCTTCAGGTCCATTGGACTCACCGACCGCGAAGGTCAGCGTTTCGGAATTTCTCAGCCAGATGCGGCCGCTCCATACGGTTGCAACCGTCAGGAGCAGTGTCAGCGCCGCAAACAGGATCACTTGCCTGCGGTTGCTGTTGAGAAACGGCGGACGCAAACGTCGCGTGTCGGGGGCTGGCGTTGGGACTTCAGCACTCATGGCCCATATCCGCAACTTGAGGGCACCTTCGCCGCGCGAACTGCTCCAGCCGCGCCGAAAATCGCCCGAACCACGTCCTAAATGCCTAAAAAAGAACGATAATTTTATGGTCGGGGGATGATACCCACATGCTCGCGGATTGCAAATCGCGGTCCATGCCGTCAGCCGGGCTATGCTCAGGCCAGCCATGCGCCCTTCGGCCACATCTTGTGTTTTTCGAAGACGGTGATGGTGCATTCCGGGCTCGGAGGTGTCATAAAAAGAGTAGCCTCGGCCGATTTGTCGGGGTTCAAGAAGAAGTAGCGCTGAAGCCTACGTAAGATTACCCGTCATTCACTTTCGAGGGCTTCCGCTTGTCGTTTCCTCCCATGTCCGCCTCGGTTCCGGTAGGCGCGCTGATCGGATGGATGGTGTTGCTGACCGTCAAGCACGTCATCGCCGACTTTGTACTGCAAACTTCCTGGATGGCGATCGGCAAGGATCAAAGGACGGGCTGGTTTCTTCCGCTATTGGCCCATTGCGGCGTGCACCTTGCGGTCGCGATGGCGTTGATCCTGATCGTCGCACCCAGGTTCTGGTTCGTGGCCCTGATCGATTTTGTCATTCACTTCACGGTTGATCGCTGCAAGGGCCTTGTCGCCTCGAGGCTGGGCGTGACGCAGGAGAATCAGCATCCCTGGTTCTGGACGTTGATCGGCGTCGACCAGGCCCTTCATCACCTGACCGGCTTCGGGCTGTCGATCTTTATGGCTGCGAACTGATTCGGCCTCTCCCGGCTCCAATTGTCGGCTCCCAATCAAGCTCTCCGTAGCACTACCGGTGGCCGTGGTTAACCTTTCGTTAGAGAGTCGCATTGCATCCTCGGCATCAGGGGATATGCAAATGTTTTCAAGCCGCGATGCCTTCGAGAACGATTTTTGCCCGGTCCGGGATGACCTGCTCGGTGAAATGTATCGTGCCAGCGAACACGGCCTGCCGCAGTTGGTGGAAAGCGTTTCGCCCGATGTGAGGGCCATGCTGGCGCTGTTTTGTTATCGCCGGAGCCATCTTTATTCGCTGGCGCTGACGATTGCGGCAAGCTGTAGCGAGCACGAACTGATTCAGGTCGGCGGCCGCGTCGGCTCGACGCTTTTCGCTCTGTCCCGCGAACCGGCGACGCGGAGCACCGCCTCATCGTCTTATGGCAACCGCAAGCCGATCACGCTCTCCACCAAGCCGCTTTCGGCGGTAAAGCCGATCGAGGATGAACCCGACGACGAAGATTTCGCCGAGTTCGCCAAAGCGGTAACGGCGTAGTCGTCGCTTTCCTCACTCAAGGGCAGCGGCCGCCAGCAACGGCAACCCCCATTTCCGGCGCGCCATGCCGCATTCGGCATCGCCCGGCATGCAGGTACGGCACACCTCGGGCCGTACCGCATAGATCGTGCACGAGGTCGCAACGCCGATCCGTCCCGCCAGCGCCGAGCAACGGTCGCCGTCACAGCGCATGCCGGATTGCTTCTCGTTGACAAAATTTTCCGGAATGAGATCGAGCGCGGCGTCGTCCTCGGTCGAAAAACGCGGCCAGTTCCGCGAATAGGCGCAGCAGGCGCCGCAGGCCTGGCATGGGCTTTCCGGCTCGGAAGAATGATTGCTGCTATTCATCGTCATATATCGCTCGGGGCTTCCCAGACCAGGCTGCGCCGCCATTTGGCCCGGAGCAGGTCGCGCCTTTCGGGATATTTCTCCTCGAGATAGACGGCATCAATGACACGGTCGGTGCGGAAGCTGCGAAAGTCCCGGCGCAATTCGCACCAGGCCGCGAGCAGCCGCACCGCCTCCAGATAGCCGATCGCGATCGGCCAGATCGTGCGCTCGCTGTCGCGTCCGTGTTCGTCCCGATAGCGCAGCGTGATCTTTCGTCCCTCGTGAATTTGTGTCCGCGTCCGCACCATGTCGATGCAGTCGGGTTGCTTGCGCCAGCTCGGGCGGGCTCGGCTTGCGGGTTCAAGCACGAATGGACGCAATCGCTCCGGCACGGTCTCAGCGATCTTCGCGATCAGGTCTGCCGCGGCACGCGACAGCGTTTCGTCGGCGTGGCTGGCGACCCATTGCGCGCCCAGCACGGCTGCCTCGATCTCGTCGGGCGTCAGCATCAAGGGCGGCAGGTCGAAGCCCTTTTCCAGAATGTAGCCCATGCCGGCCTCGCCGCGGATCGGCACACGCTGTTCCATCAGCGTCGCGATGTCGCGGTAGATCGTGCGCTTGGACGTCTCGAGCTCGGCTGCGATGGCATCCGCCGTCAAGGGTTTGCGGGTGCGCCGAAGCACCTGGATGATCTGGAACAGACGGTCGGCACGTCGCATCGGAGTAACTCAAATCTTTTTCGAAGGAGTGGTTGGATGCTGACACCATGTTGGCAGCAGGTGGCAATTATAACGGCGACAACACTCAAATCGAGAGGTTTGTCCGATGATCATACTCTACGGCCTCGATCTCTGGGCCACGTTCTCACCACTGCTGACACCACGGTGGCAGCAGGGAATGGCTAATCTGAAGCGGCTTCTCAGGAAAAAGGGAGTGCTGCATTGATTACGCTGTATGGCTTTGGCCCCGGCTTCGGCTTGCCGGAAATCAGCCCGTTCGTGACCAAGACGGAAGTCCAGCTCAGGATGGCGGGCCTCGCCTATAGCAAGGAAAAGGCAAAGCCGACCGCTTCGCCCAAGGGGCAATTGCCCTATATCCAGGACGATGCCGAGACGATTGCCGATTCCACCTTCATCCGCGCGCATATCGAGGCCAAATACGGGTTCGATTTCGACGCGCCGTTGAATTTGCAGCAGCGCGCGCAAGCCTGGGCGTTCGAACGCACGATCGAGCACCATCTGTACTGGGCACTGATCGGTGCGCGCTGGGTGAACCCTGAGAATTTCGCCAAAGGGCCGGCGCACTTCTTCGACGGCGCGCCGCCGCATATCCGTGAAAAACTTCGCGAGGACGCGCAATTTCGCGTTGCCGAGAATTACCTGATCAGCGGTCTCGGCCGCCACGCCCCGGACGAAGATGTCGATCTCGCCATCCGTTCGCTGCTCGCGGTGTCGGTTCAACTTGGCGACAAGGCTTACCTGATGGGCGATACGCCGTGCGGAGCGGACGCGACGGCGTTTGGCGTTGTCGCCGGAATCCTCACCCCGTTCTTCGCCTCGCCCTTGTGCGAGCGGGCCTCGCAGTTCGGTAATCTCGTGGCCTATGCCGATCGCATGATGGGGCAATATTATCCCGACTTTGCCTGGACGCCGTTGTTGCAGGCCGCCTGAGTTCAGGCAGGATCTTCCGGGCGAGGTTGCCCTTTCAAGGCAGCCAGCTCTGCTTCGAGCTCGGCGATGCGCGCATCGCGTGAAGCAAGCGCGCCTGCGACATCCGCCGCATCGAATTTCTGCGGAATGTGCTGCGGACAGTTGGTGTCCCAGGCTTCAATCCGAAACAGCACGGCCTGCTCGGGGCGCGCTCGGTAATCCGTCGGCATCAGCGATTTCACAAGCGCGGGGTCGTCCTCGATGATCCTGGCCTCGCCCCACAACTTTACCCTGCGGCGGCGCGCATAATCCATCACGAAGATATAGGCCTTCGGGTTCTCAGAGAGATTGCCCTGCGTGATGAATTGCTGGTTACCCTTGTAGTCGGCAAAGGCCAGTGCGTTCTTGTCGAGAATCCGGATGAATCCTTTCGGCCCGCCGCGATGCTGGATGTAGGGCTGGCCATCGGCGGAGGCGGTCGCGAAATAGAAGCTGTTCGCCTCGGCCAGAAACGCCGCCAGATCTTCGTCGATCTCGGTGCGCCAGCCGCCGCGGTCTTCGACATGGGCATAGGCCATCCGCGATCCCTTGCGGGACTGGATGTCCTTTACCGCCGGACTAAATGCAACGTCGCTGGAATAAAGGCGCGAATGCGAATCTGACATCGGAAATCTCCAGGCCCGTTCTGCCTCGGCCGACCGTCAGCTGGAGTTGATCATGTTTTCCTCCTAAAACAATCGCTGAGATTGACATCAGATCATTGCAATATATGAAATAATGCCATGGATCGCCTGGATGCCATGCAAGCCTTTATGACGGTTGCGGATCTCAAGGGATTTGCGCCGGCCGCGCTCAGGCTCGGCCTGTCGCCCTCGGGGGTGACGCGGCTGATTGCGGCGCTGGAAGATCGTCTTGGCGCGCGCTTATTGCAGCGGACGACGCGGTCGGTGACGTTGACGGACGCGGGCGCGCGTTACCTCGAACGCGCCAGGCGCATTCTCGCCGATGTCGAGGAGGCCGAGATTGCGGCCGAGGGCGAGCGCGCGCGGCCGAGCGGCCGGCTCGTCGTCTCCGCGCCCGTCGGTTTTGGGCGTCTTCACGTCAGTCCGGTGATGAACGCCTATCTCAAGCGCCATCGCGAGGTGTCCGCGGATTTGAGGCTGGAAGACCGCATGGTCAATCTGGTCGAGGAGGGGGTCGATCTCGCGGTTCGGATCGGCCATCTCGCCGATTCTTCGCTGGTGGCCCGCCATGTCGGCGATATGCGCCGGATCGTCGTCGCCTCGCCCGCATATCTGAAATCCCGCGGCGAGCCCAGGAGGCCGCAAGACATTGCCGCGCACGACACCATCCAGTTCGGTGCAAACTCGGCTTCAACCGATTGGCGTTTCGTCGATAGCGGCAACGAGATCCGTCTAAATTACGCGCCGCGCCTGTCGACCAATAGCGCCGATGCCGGAATCCAATATGCCGAAGCGGGCGGCGGCCTGACACGGGTGTTGGCCTACCAGGCGGCGGAGGCGATCAAGCGCGGCCGGCTTAAAATTGTACTGGCCAAATTCGAGCCGCCACCGCTGCCGATCCATATCGTCTATCCGACCTCGCGATTGTTATCGGCGAAGGTGCGTACCTTCATCGATCTCGTGGTCGAAATCAGCGACTGGCATTTTGGATAGTTTCGGGCTCTTTCTTCACAACACGGAATGTTCCGTTCGCGCGAGCAATCACCGCGCCATCGGCGGTAACGTGGCATTGAGCGAAGCAGAGTGTACTACCGGTCTTTAGCACCTCGCTCTCGACCGCGAGCCACTGGCCGATCTGGGCGCTGCCAATGAAATCGATCGACATGCTGACCGTGACCAGCGAATGAGCGCCGCGCATCTTGTGGCCGCAACTGTGGCCCATGGCTTTGTCGGTTAGCGCAGCAATCAAACCGCCATGGACGAAGCCGCGCGCGTTGGTGTGCGCCGTGGCCAACCGAAGTCCCAGGATGATCGCGTCGGGCGTTTGCTTCGAATAGATCGGCTCCCAGGGATCGGTGAGGGGGCTACGCCGGGTTTGGCGATTGAAGCCTTCGGGAATATCGGCGGATGTCATGGGCGGCCCGTGTTCTGATGAGCCGCAATTGAATACGGATGCGAGGCGAAAATCACCACCTACAAAGTTTGAAACGGGATTTGCGCGTGCGTTTGAAACGCCGACGCTTAATACGGCAGCCCGACATAATTTTCAGCGAGTGAAGCGGCAGCGGCCTTCGAGTTCACGACATAATTGAGTTCGGCGAGCTGGATACGCGCGCCGAACGGGCCGTTGTCCGGAAATTTGTGCAACATCGACGTCATCCACCAGGAGAAGCGCACGGCCTTCCAGACCCGCGCCAGCGCCTTCGCGGAATAGGCGTCAATGCCATCAGCGGATTTTTCGTCGTAATACTCGCGAAAGCCAAGCGCCAGGTAATGCGCGTCCGAGGCCGCCAGATTAAGCCCCTTGGCGCCGGTCGGCGGCACGATGTGAGCGGCATCGCCCGCGAGGAACATTCGGCCAAACCGCATGGGCTCGGCGACGAAGCTGCGCAAGGGCGCGATGCTTTTTTCGATCGAAGGGCCGGTGACGAGCTTGTCGGCGGCTTCCTGATCGAGGCGTCGCTTCAGTTCGTCCCAGAACCGGTCGTCCGGCCATTGGTCGATGTGATCGTCGAGCGGACATTGCACGTAATAGCGGCTGCGATGGGTCGAGCGCTGGGAACAAAGCGCAAATCCCCGCGCATGGTTGGAATAGATCAGTTCAGGGCTGACGGGCGGAGTTTCCGACAGAATGCCGAGCCAGCCGAACGGGTACACCCGCTCAAAGGTTTCGATCGCTTGAGGTTTGACGCTGGCGCGGCTGACGCCATGATAACCATCGCAACCGGCGATGAAGTCGCAGGCGATCTCGTGCGTCACGCCGTCCTTGACGTAGGAGACGCGAGGATGGTCCGTGTCGAAATCGAGCGGCGTGACGTGTTCGGCCTCATAAATGCTGGTCAACCCGGCTGCGCGCCGCGCGTTCATCAGATCGAGCGTCACCTCGGTCTGGCCATAGATCATCACCGTCTTGCCGGTGGAGGCGTGCAAATCGATGCGGTGACGGCTGCCCCCGAAGGCAAGCCCGATGCCTTCATGGACCAGGCCTTCGCCGTGCGCGCGCGCGCCGGCGCCGACCTTGTCGAGCAGGGCAACCGTGCCTTCTTCAAGAAGGCCGGCACGAATACGCCCCAACACGTAATCGGGTGTGTGGCGCTCCAGGATGAGGTTGTCGATGCCGTAACTGTGCAGCAACTGCCCAAGCATAAGGCCCGCGGGCCCCGCACCGATGATCGCGACCTTGATCCGCAAACCGTTCCTCCCCGATAGTATTTGTCTGTGTCGCTAGTCCCCACCGGTAGTTATAACATATAACGGTTCGGGAAAAGCGCGGGACGCTGCTCAATCGGATGTCGTGCTGCGATGCTGGGGACAATTCGTGTTCGCATATCGCACAGAATAGTTGGAGCGATCTTCGCCTCGTCTTGAAACGGCAATGAAATGTTCTATAACATGTTAAGTAAAAGAGCGGCTGACCAAAGCCTGCCTTATCCAAGGGGAGTGATCGATGAAAAAGGCTTTGCTTGCATTGTGGCTTGCCGCCTGCGTGACACCCGCTTTGGCGCAGGAAAAAACGGTTGAGCTGAAGATATCGCATTGGGTGCCGGCATCGCATCCGCTGCAAAAGGCGCTGGAGGATTGGGGCGCCGCGGTGGAGAAGGCCTCCGGCGGCACCATCAAGTCCCGCGTCTATCCGGCGCAGCAGCTTGGCAAAGCCTTCGATCATTACGACATGGCGCGCGATGGCATCGCCGACGTCACTTACGTCAATCCCGGCTATCAGCCCGGCCGTTTTCCGATCATCGGCGCGGGCGAACTGCCGTTCCTGATGTCGGATGCGAAGGGCGGCTCGATGGGCCTTGACGCCTGGTATCGCAAATATGCCGTGACGGAGATGAAGGACGTCAAGTTCTGCCTTGCGTTTGTTCATACGCCGTCGTCCTTGCACACGAGGACCAGGAAGGTCGTCATCCCCGACGATATCAAGGGCATGAAGATCCGCCCGGCGGACGCAACGATCGCGAATTTCGTGACCTTGCTCGGTGGCACCAATGTGCAATCCTCGGCGCCCGAAGTGCGCGACATCATCGAGCGTGGCGTGGCGGATGGCGTCTTTTTCCCGGCGGGGTCGCTGGTGCTGTTCGGGGTCGACAAGGTGACGAAGTATCACATCGACGCGCCGATGTACGTCACCACGTTCGCCTTTGTCATCAACAAGGACAAATATGACGAAATGTCCGACCGGCAGAAGAAGGCGATCGACGACAACTGCAACACCGAAATGGCGGGCAAGGTCGGCGAGCATTGGGGCGAGTTCGAAGACGCAGGCCTTCCCAAGGTGAAGGCGGAAGCAGGCCAGGAAGTCTATTCGCTGACGCCGGAAGAGACCGCGTTGTGGAAAAAGGCATCCGAGCCGCTGATCAAGACCTGGGGCGATGGCGTCCGCAAGACCAGCGCCGATCCCGATGCCGCGCTTTCCGAATTGCGCGCTTCGCTCGCCAAGTATAATGCGCTAACGCCGTAGAAGGCTGTCATCCCGTGCATCGCCGGAGCGAGACATGACGCGCCATTTCATGGATCGCTTCATCGACACGATCGAATGGATCGCGGCCGCCTTTGTCGGCATCGTGGCCGTCAACATCTTCGTCGCGGTGTTGCTGCGCAACCTGTTCAGCTACGCGATTCCGGATTCGTTCGATATCGGGCGCATGCTGCTCGGCATCCTGATTTTCTGGGGCATCGCCGCCACCAGCTATCGCGGCACCCACATCACCGTCGATCTCATCTGGGGCAATGTCGGCCCGAAATATCAGCGCTGGATCGACGTGTTCGCAACGCTGGTGCTGTTGTTCGTGGTGACGGTGCAGACCTGGACCTTGTTCGACAAGGTGCGCGGGACCTACAAGGACCATGTGACGACCTTCGACCTGCATATGCCGACCTGGCCGTTCTTCGCAGTGGCGTGGATCGGCGACGTTTCGGCCGTGCTTCTGATCGCGATCCGCACCTATCGGCTGATCTTCCATCCCGAGGACATGCACGACCCCAAACTCAAGAGCACGGAGTGAGCGCGGCATGAGTACCGATGTCGTCGCCATCCTTGGTTTCGTCGCGCTGTTCGTGCTGATGGTTCTCCGCGTGCCGGTCGGCATGGCGATGGGCCTCGTCGGTGTCTCCGGCTTCGGTTATCTCGTAGGCCTCACGCCGGCGCTCAAACTGGTCGGCCAGACTTCGATGCGCACGGTGACCGACTATACGTTTGGCGTGATTCCGATGTTCCTGCTGATGGGAACCTTTGTCAGCCATTCCGGCATGAGCCGCGACCTGTTCCGCGCCGCCAACGG
This sequence comes from Bradyrhizobium sp., assembly GCA_049509335.1. Taxonomy (GTDB): domain Bacteria; phylum Pseudomonadota; class Alphaproteobacteria; order Rhizobiales; family Xanthobacteraceae; genus Bradyrhizobium. The sequence goes on from JBEKZZ010000007.1 coordinate 51,211, forward strand.
CTTTGTCGGGCATTTGCGTGGCGGCCTCGGGATTGCGACGGTTGCGGCCTGTGGCGGCTTTGCCGCGATCTGCGGTTCGTCGGTCGCGACCGCGGCGACCTTTTCGGCGGTCGCCTATCCGGAAATGCGCCGCTTCGGCTATCCGCAATCCTTTGCCACCGGCGTGATTGCAGCGGGCGGAACGCTGGGCGCGATGTTGCCGCCTTCGACGGTGCTCGCGGTCTACGGCATCATCACCGAACAGGATATCGGCAAGCTGTTCATGGCCGGCATCATTCCCGGCCTGCTGGCGATGACGATGTACATGATCACGATCGCGCTGATCGGCTATTTGAGGCCAGGCTTCCTTCCCAAGGGCCCGCAGACATCCTGGCGCGAGAGCTTTGCCACACTGAAGGATATCTGGGCGCCGGCCCTGCTTTTTATTTTCGTTATCGGCGGCCTCTACGGCCTGCCTTATCTGCCGCGCTTTACGCCGACGGAGGCCGGCGGCGTCGGAGCCACCGGCGCGTTCCTGATCGGCGTCTTCACCGGCAGGCTGGATCGGGAAAAGATTCTGGCCTCGCTGTTGCAGGCGACGCGGACGGCAGCGGCTGTGTTCACCGTGCTGATCGGTGCTTTGATCTTCGGCTATTTCCTCACGGTGACGCAGACGCCGCAAAAGGTCACGGAGTTCCTCACCGGGCTTGGCCTCGGCAGCTATGGCGTGCTGGCGGTCATCATGGTGATGTATCTGGTGCTCGGCTGCCTGATGGACGCCATGGCGATGATCATCCTCACCGTGCCGATCATCTTTCCCGTCGTGTCTCAACTCGGTTTTGATCCGATCTGGTTCGGCGTCATCATCGTGATGACGGTCGAGCTTGGGCTAATTCATCCGCCGGTCGGCATGAACGTCTTTGTCATCAAGAGCGTGGTCAAGGATGTGTCCTTCACCACGATCTTCAAGGGCGTCCTGCCGTTTGTCGCCACCGATATTATTCGCCTCATTATTCTGATTGCGTTTCCGCTGTTGGCGACCTGGTTGCCGCAGCACATGATGGCGCGCTGACTATTCCGATAGGAAGCACGGCCTCATGGTTCGAGACGCGCGTTGCTGCCGCGCTTCTCACCATGAGGAGTTAGACCTCATCCTGAGGAGCATCGCGTCAGCGATGCGTCTCGCAGGATGGGGGGCACAAGGCAAAAGCTGAGTAGTTCCATGGAACCTGTGCTTGCGACCCGATACGTCTTCACCATCACCGCCCATGTCTCCGCCGTCACGTCGGCCGGCGACATCGGCACCGGCGAGCGCCGTATTATTCCAATTATTGGCGGCGAGGTGAGGGGCAAGGACCTCAACGGCAAAATCCTTCCCTTTGGCGCGGACTTCCAGATCGTCCGGCCGGACTTCTCGATCGAGCTCGAGGCGAAATACGCGATCGAGGCCGACGACGGTGCGGTGATCTATGTCGAGAACCGGGGCATTCGCCGTGGTCCGCTTGAACTCGTGCAAAAGCTCAACCGCGGTGAGGCGGTCGATCCCGCGCTGATCTATTTCCGCACCATGCCGAGGTTCGAAACCGGAGCACCAAAATATCGCTGGCTGATGCAAAGCCTGTTCGTTGCTTCCGCCGCGCGCCATGCCGCCCGAGTCGTGATCGACGTGCATCGGGTGCTGTAACGTCCCCTCTCCGCCAGGGGTAGGCTTCCCGGAAGGCGTGCAGATAGATTCGTTGACTCCCGCCAGAATAGTTATAAAACATAACTATTCTGGCCAGGACAAAAAAGCCGATGGGAAACGCTACCGCCAATGCGGAGCAGGCCGCGCTGCTCAGGACCGAGACGGCGGGGGCCGTCTTGACCCTCGGGCTCAACCGCCCGTCCAAGCGCAATGCGCTGAACGACGGCATTATCCTCGAGATCGGCGAATGCTTTGCCAAGCTTCCCGACGACGTCGGCGCCGTCGTCATCCACGGCATTGGTGACCATTTTTCCTCCGGCCTCGATCTGTCCGAACTGAGCGATCATGACGCGACCGACGGCCTGCGCCACTCGCAGATGTGGCACCGGGTGTTTGACCGCATTCAATACAGCCGTGTACCCGTCATCGCTGCTCTGAAGGGCGCGGTGATCGGCGGCGGGCTTGAGCTTGCCTGCGCCGCCCATATCCGCGTTGCCGAACCGTCGGCTTATTTCGCGCTGCCCGAGGGACAGCGCGGCATCTTTGTCGGCGGTGGCGGTTCGGTGCGGTTGCCGCGGCTGATCGGGGTTGCGCGCATGACCGACATGATGCTCACCGGTCGCGTCTATTCGGCAACCGAAGGCTCGGCCTACGGCTTTGCGCAATACCTGGTCGAAGAGGGCGGGGCGCTCAAGAAGGCCCTGGAGCTTGCCCAGCGCATCGCGTCCAACGCGCCGCTCACCAATTTCGCGGTGCTGCAGGCACTCCCGATGATAGCCGAGTCCAATCCTCAGACCGGGCTTCTGATGGAATCGCTGATGGCGACAGTGGCGCAAAGCGACAAGGAGGCCAAACGCCGTATTCGTGCCTTTCTCGAGCACAAGACCGCCAAGGTAAAGCCGGGTTCGACATGAACGCGCAGCCGAACGCCACGCGAGACGGCGAGAGCGCCTCCCGGGCCGACGGCGGTCATTCGCTCCGCGCGATCGCGTTCGGCGATCCCACCGTGTCGATCGACCGCAAGGCGGATGGCACCACCTATCTGCGTCCGGTTCGCGCGCTGCCGGAATATCCCGTCCGCATCACCGACCGGTTGCACCATTGGACGAATGCCGCGCCGGATCGTGTCTTCATGGCGGAGCGCGACGGCCGTGGCGGCTGGCGCGAACTCACCTATAGGGAACTGCTGGCAGCAAGCCGGCATATCGCATCGGCGCTGATCGCGCGTGGCTTGTCGGCTGAACGGCCGATCGTCATCCTGTCAGGCAATTCGATCGACCATGCGCTCGTCGCTTTCGGCGCGCTCTATGCGGGCGTACCATATTGTTCTGTGTCGCCGGCCTATTCGCTGATCTCCAGGGACTACGGCAAGCTCTCCTATCTGATGAAACTCCTGACGCCCGGACTTGTCTTTGTCGATGACGCGGACCCATTTGCGTCGGCGCTGCAAGCCAATGTTCCCGCCGGCGTCGAGATCGCCGTGTCCCGCGGCACGTTATCGGATCGCGCGGTGACGAAGCTCTCCGAGTTGATGGCGACGCCGCTTCATCCCGGTCTCGACGCCGCACACGAGGCGATTGGCCCGGACACGACAGCCAAATTCCTGTTGACCTCGGGCTCCACCGGCAATCCCAAAGCTGTGATCAATACGCAAAGGATGATCTGCGCCAACCAGGTGATGATCCGCGAGACCCTGTCTTTCCTCAAGAACGGGCCGCCCGTGATCGTCGACTGGCTGCCCTGGAATCACACCTTCGGTGGCAACCACAATATCGGGCTCACGCTGTATAACGGCGGCTCGATGTATCTCGATGCAGGCAAGCCGGTGCCAGGCGGCATCGAGGAGACGGTGCGCAATCTGCGCGAGATATCTCCTACGGTCTATTTCAACGTTCCGAAGGGTTATGAAGCGCTTTTGCCCTATCTGCGGGATGACGCTGCCTTGCGCGACAAATTCTTCCGTAGGCTGCATGCGATGTTTTTCTCGGGCGCAGCGCTTGCGCCGCATATCTGGAACGGTCTCGACGAACTCTCCGTGCAGGCCACCGGCGCCCGCGTGCCTGTCCTGACCGGGTTGGGCGCGACCGAGACCGCGCCTTTCTTCATGTCCGTCAATCCACGTAGCAGCCGATCCGGCCATGTCGGGCTGCCTGTTCCCGGCAACGAAGCCAAGCTCGTGCCAAACAACGGCAAGCTCGAGGTACGTGCCAAAGGACCAAACGTGACGCCAGGCTATTGGCGCCAGCCTGACATGACCAAAGCGGCCTTCGATGATGAAGGCTTCTACAAGCTCGGCGACTCGCTTAAGGCCGCCGACCCAAAAGATCTGCACGCCGGCTTCGATTTCGACGGCCGCATTGCCGAGGATTTCAAACTCGCGAGCGGAACCTGGGTCAGCGTCGGTCCGCTACGCGCCCGCTTCATCGCCGCCTGCGCGCCGCTGGTACGTGACGTCGTGATCGCCGGCATTAATCGCGACGAGGTTACGGTTCTGGTCGTGCTCGATCTCGACGGTTGCCGCCTGATCAATCCGGCGCTGTCGTCGAGCGATATCGCGGCGTGCGCGCGCGACGGACAGGTCCGCAATGCATTCCGGCAGAAATTTTCAGCGTTTCAGTCGACAGCAACCGGTTCCTCGACGCGGGTGGCCCGTGCGCTGCTGCTGGATACGCCGCTGTCGATCGATCGCGGTGAAATCACGGACAAGGGATCGATCAACCAGCGCGCGGTGCTCGACCACCGCGGCGATCTCGTCGAGATACTTTATTCGTCTCAACCTGCCGACGACGTGATAACGCCTTAGGCCCAAGGAAATATTGAGGAGGACGCCATGCAATTAAAAGATCAAGCCGCGATCGTCACCGGCGGTGCATCGGGACTGGGCGCTGCGACCGCGCGCCGGCTCGCCAAAGAGGGCGCAAAAGTTGCCGTGTGCGATCTCAATACCAAGCTCGCCGAGAGCGTCGCCGCCGAGATTGGCGGCGTCGCGGTGACGTGCGACGTCGCGGATGCGGCTTCGGCGGAAGCCGCGATCGCAGCGGCGGCGAAGGCCCACGGTCCGGCGCGGGTCTTGATCAATTGCGCCGGCATCGGCGTCGCCAAACGGGTGGTCGGCCGTGAGGGGCCGATGGCCCTTCCCGATTTCGAACGCGTCATCAAGATCAACCTGGTCGGCTCGTTCAACATGCTGCGGCTGGCGGCTACCGAAATGTCGAAGCTGGCGCCGCTGGCGAATGGCGAGCGGGGCGTGGTGGTCTCGACCGCCTCGGTCGCCGCTTATGACGGCCAGATCGGGCAATCCGCTTACTCGGCCTCCAAGGGTGGCATCGTGGCGATGACGCTGCCGATCGCGCGCGAACTGGCGCAATTCGGAATTCGGGTGCTGGCGATCGCGCCGGGCCTGTTTCTGACGCCGCTTCTCGGGAGCTTGCCGCAGGAGGCGCAGGATTCACTCGCCGCCGCCATTCCGTTTCCGCGCCGCCTCGGCGACCCGAGCGAATTTGCTTCGCTGGCGATGCAGATGATCGACAACCCCTATCTCAACGGCGAGGTGGTACGGCTCGATGCCTCGCTGCGCATGGCACCGAAATAAGGCTGATCGGAATGTTCGTGCACCGACGCGACGTACAGATCCAGTGGGGCGATTGCGACCCCGCCAACATCGTCTATTACCCGCGCTATTTCGAGATGTTCGACGACTCGACCTCGATCATGTTCGAGGCGGCCGGTTTCTCCAAGCAGGACATCGTCAAAAAGTATGGCCTGGTCGGCATCCCCATGGTGGACACGCGGGCGAAGTTCTATATTGCCTCGACCCACGGCGACTGGATCACGATCGAAAGCCGGGTCGAAAGCATCAAGCGTTCGAGTTTTGAGGTCACCCACAAGGTGTTCAAGGGCGATGCGCTGGCAATCGAGGCGTTCGAGACGCGGGTGCTGGTCGGGCATCATCCCGACGATCCCGGCCGCTTGAAATCCGCGCCGTTTCCGAAGGAAATGATTGCAAAATTTCTGGATCCATAGGCTCGATCCGTCCGAGCGAAGCGATAAGATTATAACAATCAAGGTAGGGAGGAATTTCATGAACAAGATGCTTCTCATTGCCGCTGCTACGGCGTTCGCGCTTCCGGCGCTTCCGGCCGCCGCGCAAACCAGCGAGATCACCATCGGCATCTCGATTTGCACCACGGGGCCCGCCGCGGCGCTTGGCGTTCCCGAGCGCAACGCGCTTGAATTCGTGCCGAAGGAGATCGCGGGCGTGCCGCTCAAGCTCATTGTCCTCGACGATGGCGGCGATCCGACCAACGCCACGACCAACGCACGCCGCTTTGTCACGGAATCCAAGGCTGACATCATCATGGGATCGGCGACCACGCCGCCGTCCATCGCGATCTCCAACGTCGCCAACGAGGCCGGCATTCCGCATTTCGGCCTCGCACCTTTTCCGGTAACGCCGGAGCGCGCGAAATGGTCCGTCGATCTGCCGCAGCCGGTGTCGATCATGGGCAAGGTGCTGTACGAGCACATGAAGGCGCATAACATCAAAACCGTCGGCTATATCGGTTACTCCGATTCCTACGGCGATCTCTGGTTCAACGATTTCAAGAGCCAGGCCGTGCCGATGGGGCTGACACTGGTCGATGAAGAGCGTTTTGCCCGGCCGGATACCTCCGTCGCAGGCCAGGTGCTGAAACTCGTCGCGGCCAATCCCGATGCGATCCTGGTTGGCGCCTCCGGCACCGCAGCGGCGTTGCCGCAATCGGCGCTACGCGAGCGCGGCTACAAGGGCCTGATCTACCAGACCCATGGTGCCGCCAGCATGGACTTCATCCGGATCGCAGGCGCTTCCGCCGAAGGCGTCATCATGTCGGCGGGGCCGGTGATGAATCCGGAAGGCCAGGCGGACAGCGCGCTGACGAAGAAACCTGGCTTGGCGCTCAATACGGCCTATGAGGCCAAATATGGCCCCAATAGCCGCAGCCAGTTCGCCGGGCATGCCTATGACGCGTTCGAGGTTCTCAAGCGTATCATTCCAGTGGCGTTGAAGAGCGCCAAACCCGGCACGGTCGAGTTTCGCGAAGCGATCCGCCAAGCCCTCCTGAGCGAGCACGAAATCGTGGCGAGCCAGGGCGTCTACAACTGGACTGAAAAGGACCGTTCCGGCCTCGACGATCGCTCTCGCATCATCCTGACAGTGAAGGACGGAAAATACGTACCGGCGATGTGAGGGGTGCCGCGCTCCTCTCCCGCGTGCGGGGGAGGGAGCGAGGCGGAACTAGCGCAAATTCCCTGAGGCTTCACGCCCGCTGCTGCGGGGGCGGCTTGGTGTATTTTTCTCCCCAGATGCGTAGCGTCCGAAGCACGGGCCGAAGCTCTCGACCCTTGTCAGTGAGCACATATTCGGATCGGGGCGGGTGATCCTCATAGATCCGGCGCTCGACAATACCGTGCTGCTCGAGTGTCTTGAGCCGGGCCGACAGGGTATTGGGGCTGATCTTGGGAAACGCGGTTTGCAAGTCTTGAAACTTGCGCGGGCCCTCCAGAATGAGGTCGCGCAGGATCAGAATCGTCCAGCGGTCACCGACAATATCGAGCGTCCGGGCGACCGGACAGAATTGCGTGGTGTCGACGGTCATCAAGGTCCCACGTTTGACATTGCCCGGCTTTGTGTTCGCCCCCGGATAGGCACGTTCGAAATCTTATCACAAGCGCTGATGTTGACAAAGTAATATCATATATTATAGTGACTATATATAATATAGTAACTGGCATAAGGGAGTCCATGTCATGAGCACGCTCTCAACCGGGTTCAAAACAGAGCCATCCCAGACGGCGACGATCGGCCTGTTGATGCTGGTCGGCGCGCTGGCGGTAGCCTGGGTCGGGATCAACCTGGCTTTTCCGGGCCTTGCGGCTACCGGCATTCCGTCGTTTGTCACCCGCCTGGCGATTCATGTCGCGATCCTGACCGGCCTGTGGCTGGGCCTGTCTCGAACGGACTTTTCGGCGAGCAAGCGTGTCATCATCTGGCTCAGTGTCGCCGTTGTCTTGACCGTTTGGCTCGCAGTGGTGTGGAAGCTCGCGGTCAACGGTGTCTTCCAGCCGCTTCCCGGAGCTCGCCTGCCGAAATTGCCGATCGCGATCTTTGCGCCCGTCCTCATAGGGCTTTTCGTGTTGTTGCGGTCGAAATCGATCGCGGCATTCCTGGATGCAACGCCAGCTTCCTGGCTGGTAGCTTTGCAGGTCTATCGAATCGTCGGCGGCATTTTTCTCGTCAATTGGGCGGACGGCACCGCCGCCGGCGTCTTCGCGTGGCCGGCCGGCATTGGCGACATGCTGACTGGCATCATGGCTTTGCCGGTCGCGCTTCAGCTTGCATCTGGAGCCGAGAACGGTCGAAGGGCCGCGATGGCCTGGAATATTTTCGGATTGCTCGACTTCGCGGTTGCGACCACCATGGGTATGCTCAGCACACCCGGGCCGCTGCAGATCTTCGGCCTGGATATCCCATCCTCGTCGTTGGGCGCCTTTCCGACCGTGCTCACTCCCACCTTCGCCGTCCCGAGTTCGATCCTGCTGCATGCTCTGTCTATCTGGCAACTAAGGCGGATCGGACGGGCTGCAGCGCCGACGTAAATCTAGAACGCCTCTCCACCTTCGGGGGTAAACCCGAGGTAACTCTCCGCAACGCGGGCATTTCCGGCGATGTCTTTCGCCAGACCCTGCAGGACGAATTCGCCGAGCTCCATGACATAGGCGCGGTCGGCGATTTGAAGGGCTGCTTGCGCGTTCTGTTCGACCAGCAGCACGGAGACGCCGCCGGCGCGCAATTCGCCGATCGTGCGGAAGATGTCGGCGACGATGATGGGCGCGAGCCCCAGGCTCGGCTCATCCAGCATCAAGAGTTTTGGCGCGCCCATCAGCGCGCGTCCCATCGCGAGCATCTGCTGCTCGCCGCCCGACAGGGTCCCTGCCAGTTGCCGCCGCCGCTCCTTCAGCCGCGGGAACAGCGTGTAGACGCGTTCCATCGATTGGCTGGCCTGCGCCTTGGCGATCCGGAATGCGCCGAGCCGCAAATTGTCCTCGACGTTCATGGCGGCGAACAGTTCGCGGTGCTCGGGCACGAGACTCAATCCGGCTGCGACACGGTCCTCGATCACAAGCCGGGTCAGGTCGTTGCCCGCAAAGTTCACGCCGCCTTTGAGCGGCAGAATGCCCATGATGGCGTTGAGCAGCGTCGTTTTGCCGGCGCCGTTGGCGCCGATAATGGTGACGATTTCGTTCTCGGCTACATCGAGCGTGACCCCGCGAACCGCCTCGATCTTGCCATAGGCGATATGGGCATCGGCCACCTGGAGAGAAGCGCCGGTTCTCATGCCACGGCTCCGAGATAGGCGCGGATCACGTCGGGATTGGTCTTGATCGCCGCAGGCGTGCCTTCGGCGATCTTGGTGCCGAAGTCGAGCACGATGACGCGGTCGGCGAGGTTCATGACAAATCCCATATCGTGTTCGACCAGCAGCACCGACATGCCGCCATCGCGAAGCTCACGCAGCAAGGTTGCCAACCGCTGCTTTTCCAGATGCCGCAGGCCGGCCGCGGGCTCGTCGAGCAGAAGCAGCACCGGATCGGCGCATAGCGCGCGTGCGATCTCGACAATGCGCTGCTGGCCGAGCGACAGGCTTCCTGCGAGCATATGGGCCTGCGCGGCCAGTCCCACGCGCTCGATCTGCCGCGCGGCCTCGGCGAGCAGTTTGGCCTCGTCGCTGCGGTCGAGACGAAACAGGCTGGCCAGCGCGCTCGCTTGTCCCCGCAGGTGCGCGCCGATCGCGACGTTTTCGAGAACGGTCATCTCGGCCACGAGTTTGACATGCTGGAACGTTCGGGAGACGCCGAGCTTTGTCACTTCCTGCGGGGTTGCCCGGTGGAGGATCTTGCCGAGGACGGAGATGGTGCCGCCGGAAGCAGGAAAAATGCCGGTGATCAGGTTGAACGTCGTGCTCTTGCCCGCGCCGTTCGGGCCGATCAAGGCGACTATCTCGCGCGTTCCGACTTCCAGGGAGACGTCGTTGACGGCGACCACGCCGCCGAATTGCTTGCGCGCATGCTCGATCCGCAACAGGGCGTCGCTCGCGCTCGCGGGTCTTTCCCGGGGTGGCAGGACCAGCGACGGATCGACAGGCTTGTGATCCGGTTTTGACGGCAGGCGCCGGATCAGCCATGGCCAGACGCCGCCGGGCGCAAGCTGGAGGAGCAGCACCAGCACCATTCCGAAGACGATCGTCTCGAGCTGGCCTTCGCCGTGAAACAGATAGGGCAAATATCCCTGTAAGATTTCCTTGAGGATCACGACGATGGCCGCGCCGAGCACGCCGCCCCAAACGTAGCCCGCGCCGCCGATCACGGCGACGAAGAGATATTCGATGCCGGTCTGGACGCCGAACGGCGTCGGGTTAACGGCGCGCTGGAAATGGGCATAAAGCCAGCCGGACAATCCGGCGAGCACGGCGGCGTAAATGAAAACCAGAAGTTTTGCCCGCGGCGGCTTGATGCCAAACGCTTCAGCGGCGACATGCCCGCGCCGCAGCGCGCGGATCGCGCGGCCAGTACGGGAATCCAGCAGATTCATCGTCAGCCACGCGCAAAGGATGACCGCGGTCCAGATCGCGAAATAGATCGTGTCCGGGCTGATCATTTTCAGCGAACCGATCTCAAGCGGCGGAATACGGGAAATGCCGTCGTTGCGGCCGAGGAATTCGAGTTTGCTGAAGAGATAAAACAGACCGAGACCCCAGGCGATGGTGCCGAGCGGCAGATAGTGGCCGGATAGCCGCACCGTGATCAGGCCGAGGGCTACTGCGAAGATTCCGCTCACCAAGAGCGAGAGCGGCAGGGTCAGCCATGGCGAAACGCCGTAAGCGGTCGTCAGCACCGCCGTGGTGTAGGCGCCGAAGCCGCAAAATGCGGCCTGACCGAATGACGTCAAGCCGCCGACGCCGGTGAGCAGCACCAGCCCCATCGCGACCAGCGCCGAAAGTCCGATATTGTCAGACAGCACGATCCAGAATGGCGGCACGCCGGGCACGAACGGAATGACCGCCATGACAAGCGCGAACAGCACCACGGGCCACCGCTGTCCCATCGAGATCAGTCCTTTTCCTCATCGGCCGCGGGCGCGGCCAACGAACGCAGCAGCAATACCGGAATGATCAGCGCGAATACGATCACTTCCTTGAAGTTGCTGGCATAGAACGAGGAGAAGGATTCCACGATGCCGACCAGAAGGGCCGCGACCGCCGTCAACGGGTAGCTTACGAGGCCGCCAATGATCGCGGCGACGAAACCTTTCAGGCCGATCAGAAAGCCGGTGTCGTAATAAAGCGTGGTGATCGGCACGATCAGGATGCCGGAAATGGCGCCGATCACCGAAGCGAGCAGGAATGCGATTTGCCCCGACATCGCGGTTCGAATGCCGACCAGCCGCGCCCCCAGCCGGTTCACGGCCGTGGCGCGAAGCGCCTTGCCGTACAGCGTGAAACTGAACAGCAGCCAGAGCCCGGCAATCAGCGCGAGCGTGACCGCATAGACGGCCATGCTCTGGCCGGTGAAACGCAGCGGATCGATGGTGAAGGCGGCGTTCGACAGGGCAGGCCCGCGCTGGCCTTCGGCGCCGAAGAAGACAAGGCCAATGCCTTGCAGCGCGAGATGACAGCCGACGGCTGCGATCAGCAACACCAGCACGGAGGTGTGCGCGATCGGCGCAAAGGCGATGCGATAGAGATAAAGGCCGATTGAGCCTACGATCAGAAGCGAAAGCGCGATGTCGACGGCAACAGGCGTTTGCTTATCCGCAAGCGCCATGGTCAGGGCCAGGATCGCCACCGGCAACAGGACGTTCAGCGCAAGGCTTTTTCCGGCCACAGCGGCCCTTAAATGTCGCCGGTGCGTGAAGAGATCAAGGCCGAAGGCGAGGGCGCCCATGGCGACCGCGAGCCGCGCGGTGCCGGGCACCTGGCCAGACGCAAGCGTGGCATAGGTCAGCGCCCCATAGGTGACGAATTCCCCTTGTGGAATCAGGATGACGCGCGTCACGGCGAAGACCAGCACCAGCGCCAAGCCGAGGAGGGCATAGATCGCGCCATTGGTGATGCCGTCCTGGAGCAGGAACAGCATGATGGTCGTGTTCAAGCAGGCCGCTCCCTCATTTCTCGCGTCACAGCGGTTGAAATTTGCCCGCTTAGTTTGATATGTTCGATAACAATTATCAAACATAACCTCAAGGCCCCGCCGCCCCGGCAGGGTTTTGCGAGCATAGCGCGATAGATGACCGCTTCCAGAGCCGCCGCTGACGCTGCCAAGGCACGGGGCCTCGCCCGCAAGCAGGCCGAGGACGCCCCGATCGAACTGGGCGAATTGTCGGAGTTACTCGGCTATGCGCTGAAACGCGCGCAGCTGAAGATTTTCGAGGATTTTCTGCGCTGCACGGCACCGCTGCAACTGACGCCGGCGCAATTTTCCGTGCTTTTCCTGCTCGAGCGCAACCCCGGCCGTAACCAGACCGAAATCGCCAATACGCTTGGCATTCTCCGGCCGAATTTCGTGGCGATGCTCGATGGCCTCGAGAGCCGCGATTTGTGCGCGCGTGTGCGGTCGGTCAATGACCGGCGTTCGCATCATCTGGTGCTGACCGACAAGGGCAAAGCGGTGCTTTCGCGGGCGAAGAAACTCGTCGCCGCCAAGCACGAGGCGCGCCTCAATGAACTGCTGGGTGCCGATAAGCGAGCCGCACTGGTTGAGATGCTGACCAGGATTGCCAGCGAGTTTTGAGGGATCCTCATCCTGAGGAGGCGCGTCAGCGCCGTCTCGAAGGATGAGAGCACCATCGGGGCCTCATGGTTCGAGACGCGCGAAGACGCGCTCCTCACCATGAGGGTCTGTCAATCCACCAAAATCACCCTGACGTCGTTGACATTGGTCAGCGTCGGGCCGGTCAACAAGAGATCGCCGGTTGCGGCGAAGAAGGCGGTCGCGTCGTTATTGGCGAGATAGGCCGCGGGATCCAATCCCAGCACTTTCATTTTGGTGAAAGTTGCGTGGTCGATGATGGCGCCGGCAGGATCGGAGGCCGAGCCGGCCCCGCCGTCGGCACCGTCGGTATCGGCGGCCAGCGCCGAAATATCCGGTGTGTCCTTCAAAAGGGCTGCCAGCGCCAACGCGTATTCCTGGTTAGGGCCGCCCCGGCCATTGCCGCGTACCGTGACAGTGAGCTCCCCACCGGAGAGAATCGCCACCCGCTTGCCCTCGGCGCGGGCTTTTAACGCCAGCCGCGCGTGATCGGCGGCGACCTCGCGCGCCTCGCCTTCGAGGTCGGCGCCGAGGTCGATGATCGCATAGCCGGCATCGGCCGCGACCTTGACGGCAGCATCAAGCGAGGCTTTCGGACGCGCGATCAATTCGAACCGGGCGCGGGCAAAGGCGGCATCACCGACCTTGCAGCTTTCGTTGTTGGGATCGCCGAGCGCGCGGCGCACGGCGTCGTCGATTTCGAGACGGTATTTTGCGACGATGGCGCGCGCATCCGATAATGTCGTCGGATCCGGCACGGTCGGTCCTGATGCGATCGCCGACGGCTCGTCGTGCGGCACGTCCGAGATCGCGAGTGTGACGATTTCGGCGCGCTGTCCCGCGCGCGCCAGCCGGCCGCCCTTGATCCGCGACAAATGCTTGCGAACGGTGTTGACCTCGCCGATCGGCGCGCCGGAGCGCAACAGCGCGCGGTTCACTTGCTGTTTCTGTGCGAAGGTCACGCCATCGGCCGGCGCAATCCAGTTGGCCGAGCCGCCGCCCGACAACAATACCAGCAGAAGGTCGTCCGGACCTGCCGTTTGCGCCAGTGCGAGCGTCTCGTCCGCGGCCTTTAGCCCAGCCTCGTCGGGCACGGGATGGCCGGCCTCGATCACCTTGATCCGCCGCGTCGGCACGCCATGGCCGTGCCGCGTGGTGGCGATGCCAGACAGCCGCTCGGGATCAAGTTTGAGGCGATCGAGATAATGGCGCTCCGCTGCCGCGGCCATCGCGGCGGCGCCCTTGCCAGCGGCCAGGCAAATGATCTTGCCTTTGGGCACAGGCCGCAAGTGAGCCGACAACACGACATCGGGATGCGCGGCAGCGACCGCTGCATCGAAAATCGCGCGCAAAAGAGGGCGTCTGTCGGTCATGGCGTCGCGGCTTCGTTTGTCGGTGCTCAAGGTCGGAGCAGGACCGCCGTTATCACTCCCCTTGTGGCAAAAGAAAACCCCCGCGAGACGGGGGGCTGGATGCGTGCCCCGGATGCATGCGCAGCATGTAATGCTGCGCTGCTGGTCCGGGGTCCATACTTTACGGGTGTGGGTCCCGGCTCTGCGGAGCGGCATAAAGATACGCCGCACCGCGTCCGGGACACGAGCTTAAGAACTCAGCCGCCGATCTCGCCACTGATGATATCGCCGAACAAAACCCAGCGTTCACCCTTGAACTGCATCAGCTGAAGCTGGCTGATCGGCGCGAAATGGCTGGGCGAGGTGTTGATCTTGATGCCGGGCAGCAGCACCTCGGTGCGGAAGTCCTTCAGGCTGGCCGCCTGCTTCATAACGTTCTCCCGGGTGAGGTCGTCGCCGCACTGCTTGAGCACCTGGACCATGGTTTGCGCGACGCCATAACCTACGATCACCGAGCCATCGATCTTGTTGGCTTCCGGGAAATTCTTGGCGAGGAAATCCAGAAATTGCTTCATGCCGGGATCGTTATCCCATTGCGGATCCGTGACGTCTTTCAGGTAGGCCGCGGAAATGATGCCTTGCGCATTCTCGTAGCCGGCGGGCTTGATGACGCTGCCGACGGAGGCGGAAACGTTGTTGAGAATGTGCAGCGCCTTCCAGTCGATCTCCGCCGCCTTCTTGATTGCCTGGGCAGCGAATTTGGGCGTGCCGATATCGACGAAGATGTCGGCGCCGGACGCCTTGAGCTTGACGATATGGTTGTCGATCGTAGGCTCCGAGGTCTCGAAGCTCTCTTCCGCGATGATCATGGAAGCGGCCTTGTCGCCGAGGCCGTCCTTCAAGCCTTTCAGATAGTCCTTGCCGTAGTCGTCATTCTGATAGAGCACACCGATCTTGGCGTTGGGCTTCTCTTTCAGAATGTACTTGGCGTAGATCCGCGCCTCGCTCTGGTAGCTCGGCTGCCAGCCCATGGTCCACGGGAAGTCTTTCGGATCGTTCCACTTGGTGGCGCCGGTGGCGACAAAGAGCTGCGGCACCTTCTTGGAATTCATGTATTTGTGGATCGCCGAATTGGGCGGCGTGCCGAGCGGATTGAAGATGAAGAGAACTTCGTCGCTTTCCACCAGCTTGCGTGCCTGCTCGACCGTCTTGGGCGGGCTATAGCTGTCGTCATAGCTGATGAAGTCGATCTTGCGGCCGTTAATGCCGCCGGCGTCGTTGATCATCTTGAAGTAGGCGGCCTCGGTCTTGCCGATCACGCCATAGGCGGAAGCGGGACCGCTATAGGGCATGATGTTGCCGATCTTGATCTCGGTATCGGTCGCGCCGTCGTCGTATTTCTTCTGCGCGAGTGCGCCGGTGCTCGATCCGGCAAAGAGCGCGAATGCGGCAACGGATGCGATCGCAGTTCTGTTCAAGAAAACAGTCATGACGTTCTCCCTCTCGTCCAGTGTGTCTGGTGGCTGTGTCTGGCGCGGCTTTCTTGCTTGAAAGCTCTTGATGCTGCGTGACTGAGTATCATTTTACCGGGTCGCTCACAAGAAAAAGCCCTCCGCACAAGGTGCGGAGGGCTGCTTCTTTAGTAGGCGTTCGAGACGCGTGGTGATTCCACAGAGCGGAATGCTAGTTGCTGAGTTCGCTGCTCAGGATGTCACCGAACAGATCCCACTTCTCACCCTTGAAGCGCATCATCTGCAACTGCTTGATCGGGGCGAAGTCGGTCGCCGAGGTGTTGATAGTGACGCCCGGCAGCAGCGTATCCGGCGTGAAGTTCTTCAGGCTTGCCGCCTGCTTCATCACGTTCTCGCGCGTCAGATCGTCGCCGCATTGCTTGAGCACCTGAACCAGCGTCTGGGCTGCGCCATAGCCGTAGACCACGGAGCCGTCGAGCTTGTTGGCGTCGGGATCGTACTTCGCGAGAAACTCGTAGAATTTCTTCATGCCGGGATCGTTGTCCCACTGCGAATCGGCGCCGTCCTTGGCATAGGCGGCCGAGAGAATCCCTTGCGCATTCTCAAAGCCGGCCGGCTTGATCACGCCGCCGACCGAGGCCGACACGTTGGACACGATGTGCAACGGCGTCCAGTTCATCTCCGCAAGTTTCTTGATGGCTTGCGCGGCGAATTTCGGCGTGGTGATGCTGATGAAGACGTCGGCGCCGGAGGCCTTGAGCTTGACGATGTGGCCGTCGATCGAGGGCTCGGAGGTCTCGTAACCTTCTTCTGCAACGATCATCGACGATTTGGCGCCGAATCCGTCCTTGAGGCCCTTCAGGTAGTCCTTGCCGAAATCGTCATTCTGATAAAGCACCGCGATCTTCGCGTCGGGCTTCGTCTTGACCAGGAATTTGGCGTAGATCCGCGCCTCGCTCTGATAGCTGGGCTGCCAGCCCATGGTCCATGGGAACTCCTTCGGCTCGTCCCATTTGGTCGCGCCGGTGGCGACGAAAAGCTGCGGGACCTTCTTGGAGTTCATGTATTTCTCGATCGCGCTGTTTGACGGCGTGCCGAGCGGGTTGAAGATCAACAGCACCTCGTCGCTTTCGACGAGCTTGCGCGCCTGTTCGACCGCTTTCGGCGGGCTATAACCGTCGTCGTAGGTGATGAAGTTGATCTTGCGGCCGTTGATGCCGCCCTCGGCATTGATCTTGTTGAAATAGGCAGCCTCGGTCTTGCCGATCACGCCATAGGCGGAGGCCGGACCGCTATAGGGCATGATATTGCCGATCTTGATTTCGGTATCGGAAGCGCCGTCGTCGTATTTCTTTTGCGCCAGCGCACTTCCGGTCGAAGCGAATGCGAAGGCGCCGGTAGCGATAGCGGCAATAAGTAGTTTCTTCGAGAGCATCGTTTTCTCCTTGGACTAACGTTTCATGAGGCGGACGACGAGAGGCAGGATGGCGTCGATCTTGAGGCGGCCGAGCAGATGCTGGGCAACGATGGCGACCTGCCTCGCGCCATGCGGCACCGCGAAGATGACGAAAAACAGGATGATACCGAACACGGCGCCGGAAAGGCCTTTCGATATGCCTTCCGCGATGTTCGGCACGAAGATGATGAAGGCCGCGCCGACGATCGAGCCGGGCAGCCAGCCAACGCCGCCGACCACCATGCCGAGAAACAGCGAGATCGCGAGCGTGATGGTGTAGCCGTCGGGTGCGACAAACTGCACGGCGATCGCGCCCAGCCCGCCGGCAATGCCGGTGATGGCTGCGGAGACACCGAATGCCAGCGTCTTGTAGAGCGCGACGTCGACGCCCATGGCGGATGCGGCGATTTCGTTATCGCGGATGGCCATGAAGGCGCGGCCCGAGCGCGACCGCAACAGGTTCACGGAGAAGATGTAGATCGCAATCGCGATCACGAGCGTGAAGTAATAGAACCACATGTCTTGCGACATCTTCTTCAGGTGCAGCAACGCCAGCATGCCTTGCACGGCCGCGGGAGCATCCGGCTTGGTCACCACCAGGCCCTGCACTCCGCCGGTCCAGTATTCGAAATAGCCGAGCTTGAGCAGTTGTGGCATCGCGGTCGCGAGCGCAAAGGTCGCAAGCGCCAGATAGACACCGGAAAGGCGCAGCGCCGGCTGGCCGAACGCGAATCCGAACAGGAAGCAGACCAGCCCCGCGACCGGCAGCGTCAGCGCGTAATTGATGCCGGCGTGTTCCATCAGGATCGCCGAGGTGTAGGCGCCGACCGCGTAAAACGCGCTCTGTCCCAGCGAGAACTGGCCGCTGCCGCCGGTCAGGATGTTCAACGCGAGAACCGCCAGGCCATAGACCAAAAGCATGGTCATCTGGAAGATGATGAAGTTCTTTACAAACAACGGCATCAGGATCAGCAACGCCAGCACGACGAGCGAGGTGCCCGCGCCGAGCGTCATCGCCCGCTTTGGAACGGCTTCGATGGCGGGTGCTTCGGTAACGACTTCCTGCACGGCGCTCATGCTCAAACTCGCTTTACGATAGGCCGGCCAAACAGCCCGGCCGGTTTGACAACCAGAACAAAAATGATCAGCGCCAGCGCGATCGGCAGCTTCAATTCATTGCCGACGTTGGGAATATAGGTGCCGGCAAGATTCTCGATGATGCCGACCAGGAATCCGCCGACCACGGCGCCGAACGGGCTGGTCAGGCCGCCAAGCACGGCGGCGGCAAAGCCGTAGATCAGAACGCCGCCCATCATGTTGGGCTCGAGAAACACGACGGGCGCGATCAGCATGCCGGCAATCGAGCCGATCGCGGCTGCCATGCCCCAGCCCAGCGCAATCATCCAGGAGGTATTGATCCCGACCAGCCGGGCTGACTCAGGCACGGAGGCTGCCGCGCGCATCGCGAGCCCCATGCGGGTGAAGCGGAAGAAGACGTAGAGCGCGATCAGGAGCAGCACGGTCACGCCGATCATGCCGGCCTGGTGGGTCGAGATCAACTGGCTGCCGAGGAAAGGCGCCGATCCGAACGGCGTCGGGTACTGCTTGATGGTGAAATCCCAGATCAGGCCGGCGCAGCTGTTGATGATCGCGTATAACGCGATGAAGCCGGCCACATGAGTCAGGATAGGCGCCTTCGCCAACGGCTGGAACAGGACGCGTTCGATCAGGATGCCGCCTGCGAACGAGAAGACCAGCGTGAACAGGAAGGCTCCCCAATAGGGCATGCCCCACTGCATCAACTGCCAGGAAATGAAAGTCGAGAACATCGCCATTTCGCCCTGGGCGAAATTGAGATGGTCGATCGCCTGGTAGATCATGACGACCGCAAGCGCCATGCAGGCATAGATCGCGCCAGTGGCGATGCCGGCCAGGATCTGATTGGTGAGAAGCTCCATGGCGGCGGTCCCTCAATAGCCGAGATAGGATTTGCGGACGTCTTCGTTGTTCGCGATCTCGCTGGCGTTGCCGGACATCACGATGCGACCGGTCTCGATCACATAGGCCTGGTCGGCGATTTCCAGCGCCAGTTGCGCGTTTTGTTCGACCACCAGGATCGTGACCTTGTCCTCGCGGTTGATCTTGCCGAGAATCTTGAAGAGGTCGCGCACGATCAGCGGGGCAAGCCCAAATGAAGGTTCATCGAGCAGCATCAGCCGCGGCCGCAGCATCAGCGCTCGCGCCACCGCCAGCATCTGCTGTTCGCCGCCCGAAAGCGTGCCGGCCTGCTGGGTATGCCGCTGCTTGAGCACGGGAAAGTGCGCATACATGCGTTCGATATCGGAGGCGACGCCGGACTTGCTCCGGGTGATCGCGCCAAGCTGGAGGTTTTCCTCCACCGTCATGGTCGTGAACGTGCCGCGGCCCTGTGGCACATGGGCAATGCCGAGGCGGACGACATTTTCGGTCGAACGGCGGGTCAAGGGGGTGCCGTTGAATTCAATCGCGCCCGTGGTTCGGACCATGTTGCAGATCGCGCGCAAGGTGGTGGTCTTGCCGGCGCCATTGGCGCCAAGCAGCGTGGTCACGCTGCCTTCATTGAGAGAGAATTCAAGGCCGTGCAGCGCCTGAACCTGGCCATAATAGGCATTCAGCGCCTTGATATTGAGGAGCGTGGTCATTGCTCTTTGCTCCCGAGATAGGCCTTGATCACGTCCGGATCCGATTGCACGGCGGCCGGCGTGCCCTCCGCGAGCTTGCGGCCGAAGTTCAAGGCGACGACGTGGTCGGCGATCGACATCACGAGGCCCATGTGGTGTTCGACCAGCAGCACCGTGACCTTGCGGTCGCTGCGAATACGCCGGATGAGGTCGCCGAGCGCATAAACCTCCTCGTGATTGAGGCCGCCGGCCGGTTCGTCAAGCAGCAGGATCTTGGGCTCGGAGGCGAGCGCGCGCGCCAGCTCCACGCGTTTTTGCGTACCGAAGGGCAATCCTGAAACGGTCTTGTGGGCGACGTCTTCGAGTTTGAGGTAGTCGAGGATTTCGTGAACGCGTTCGTTGACCGTGGCTTCAAGGCGGCGCGCCTGGGGAAGCCTCAGCGCATCGCTGACGATGTCGCTACTGGTTTGCGCGTGCGCGCCGATCCGGACGTTGTCGATCACCGACAGGTTGGAAAACAAGGCGACGTTCTGGAAGGTGCGGCCAATTCCGATTTCGGCAATCCGGTGCGGCGGGCGCCTCAGAATGCTCTTGCCCTCCATCAGGATATTGCCCGCGCTCGGCTGATAGAGCCGGCTCAGACAGTTGAAGAGCGTGGTTTTGCCGGCGCCGTTCGGTCCGATCAGGCCCAGGATCTGTCCCTGGTGCATGTCGAACGATACGCCGTTCAATGCGACGATGCCGCCGAACACGACACTGACGTCGCAAACCGCGAGCAAAGGCGATGTCGCCTGCGCCATTTGGGCCGCGCTCATCGCTCACCGTACCGGCAGGCCATAGAGCCAAAACCAGCCGGAGTCCTTGCTGAATCAAAGCGGCAAAGGCTACCTGATCCCCTCAACCACACGTGCAACTTTCCCTCCTGCTCTCAGTTTTCGGCCTTCTTGTTTTTTTAATTGCGGCGCTATTCCGCCGAGTGCGGCCTCGATATTCCTGACCATCGTCAACAGACGCGGGCCAATCTCGTTGCGCAGCCGGTCCTCGGTGAAGCGGTAGGCTGGCGCGCCACAGTTAAACGCATATGGGCCGGTTCCGTCATTAAGCTTTAGTGCTACGCCCGCGGCTGCGATGTCGTCATGCCACTCGCCGGCCGAGATCACAAAGCCGTATTTGGCCACGTTTTCTCCGGCGCGCTCGATGCCGTCACGCATCTTGGCCCAGCGGGCACCGTAATGTTCGCGCAGGTCCCGCAGCAGTGCGTTCCGTTCCTCTTCGCCCAGCGCCCAGAGATAGGCGCGTCCCATCGCCGTGGTGGCGATCGGAACGCGCGAACCGACATCGAGCTGAACGCCGATGGTCATGCCGCGGCTCTGTCCGAAATAGATCATGCTGAGGCGGTCGCGGCCGCCGACGGCCACCGCGCCGCCGGTTTCGCGCATCAATTCTTCCCGGTAGGGTTCCGATAGATGACGGACGCCGAGATTGGCGAGCGCGGCATAGCCGAGCGCCATGGCTGCCGGCGCTAGCTGGTACTTCTCAAACCGGGGAACCGGCGTAATGTAGCCAAGCTTGGTTAGGGTATAGGTCAGCCGGGAGACGGTCGGCTTCGGTAAATTCGTCCGGGCTGCGATCTCCTGATTGCCGAGAAGTCCGTCGTTGGGCCGAAATGCACGCAACACATCGAGACCGCGGGAAAGTGCGACTACAAAACTGCGATCAGTCGCCACTTTCTTGCCTTGACGCTTCATGCTCTACCGCCGACGCTCGACGCCTGCTCGCTCATGGTTTCGACTTGACGTTCGCTACCGTTGTACCCGCACCTTACAAGCAGCGAACTCTCGTTGAGGGGTTTTGTTGACAAGGGACGTGCTTCAAAATAACCCTCCCTGTCAAGATGCGGAATTCAATTCCGCAATGCGGAATACGTTGGTCTACTTGAAATAAGCTATGCAAGAACAGAACATCCAGGGAGAATTCCGTGAGCGAAGTGGTCAGTCTCGAACGTCATGACGTGGTTGCCATCGTCACGGTCAACAGTCCCCCGGTGAATGCCCTGAGCGCCGCGGTGCGCGGTGGCATTATGGATTGTGTCAAGCGCGCGATTGCCGATCCGGAAGCAAAGGCGATTGTTCTGACCTGCGCCGGGCGCACCTTCATCGCCGGCGCCGATATTACCGAGTTCGGCAAGCCGCCGAAGCCACCGGGCCTTCATGAAGTGCTGGGCGAGATCGAAAATTCGCCCAAGCCCGTGATAGCCGCGATTCATGGCACCGCGCTTGGCGGCGGGCTTGAAGTTGCGCTCGCCTGTCATTACCGCGTCGCGACCAAGGAAGCGCGGTTGGGTCTGCCCGAGGTGAAGCTTGGGCTATTGCCCGGCGCGGGCGGCACGCAGCGCCTGCCGCGCGCGGTGGGCCCCGAACTGGCGGTCAAGATGATCGTCAGCGGCGATCCGATTTCGGCCACTGAAGCGCTCAAAAGCGGACTGATCGATGAAATCGTCGAGGGTCCCGCTGCCGGAGCCGAAGCTTTCGCCCGCAAGGTGCTGGCGGAAAAGCGGCCTTTGAGAAAACTGCGCGACGACGACAGCAAGCTTGCGGCCGCCAAGGCCGACCGCTCGATTTTCACCAATGCGGTTGCGGCGCTCACGAAAAAAGCCCGCGGCCTGGAGGCGCCGTTCGCGGCTGCGGACGCCGTGGGCGCGGCGATCGATTTTCCGTTCGACGAAGGCATCAAGAAGGAGCGTGAGGGTTTCCTCAAGCTGGTATCGAGCGATCAGTCCAAGGCGCAGCGCCATGCCTTTTTCGCCGAGCGCGAGGCCGCCAAGATCGCCGGGGTTCCGGAAGGCACCAAGCCGCGCACCGTGGAGCGCGTGGCCATCATCGGCGCCGGCACCATGGGCGGCGGCATCGCGATGTCGTTTGCCAATGCCGGGATTCCCGTGACCCTGATCGAGACAGGCGACGAGCAGCTCAAGCGCGGCCTGGGCGTGATGCAGAAGAATTACGAGGCGACCGCCGCGCGCGGCGGCATCCCGGCCGATGCGCCCGCCAAGCGCATGGCGCTCATCAACGGCGTCGTCGGACTTGAGAACGTCAAGGACGCCGACCTCGTGATCGAAGCGGTGTTCGAGACCATGGCGATCAAGAAGGAAGTCTTCTCGGCGCTCGACAAATACGCCAAGCCCGGCGCGGTGCTGGCCTCCAACACCTCCTATCTCAATATCGACGAGATCGCGAAAGTGACGAAGCGCCCGCAGGACGTGCTCGGCATGCACTTCTTCTCGCCGGCCAACGTGATGAAGCTGTGCGAAATCGTGCGCGCCGAAAAGACCGCGCCCGACGCGCTCACCACGGCCGTGGCGGTGGCGCGAAAGATTGCAAAAGTGCCGGCCGTCGTCGGCGTTTGCGACGGCTTTGTCGGCAACCGCATGCTGGCGCAGCGCGGCAAGCAGGCCGAGAAGCTGCTGTTCGAGGGCGCGCTGCCGCAGCAGGTCGATGCCGTCGTCACCAAATTCGGCATGCCGATGGGCCCCTTCGCGATGGGCGATCTCGCCGGCCTCGATATCGGCTGGCGGTCGCGGAAAGATCGCGGCATCAAGTCCGAGATCGCGGACGCGCTGTGCGAAGCGGGACGTTTCGGCCAGAAGACCGGCAAGGGTTACTACAAATATGAGGCCGGTTCGCGTGCGCCTCTGCCGGATCCCGAGGTCGAAAAACTGATCGACGAAACGTTGCAGCGTCTCGGGCGCAAGCGTCGCGTCGTCAGCGACGAGGAAATCCTCGAGCGCATGATGTATCCGATGATCAACGAAGGCGCGCGGATTCTCGAGGAGAAGGTCGCCGCGCGTCCAGGCGATATCGACGTGATCTGGCTCTACGGTTACGGCTGGCCGATCTATCGCGGCGGTCCGATGTTTTATGCCGACCAGGTCGGGTTGAAGCACATTGCCGAACGTTTGGCCTATTATGCCAAGGAAACCAACGATCCATCGCTGGAGCCCGCACCCCTGCTCAAACGTCTCGCCGCCGAGGGCAAGACGTTTGCGTCCTTGGCGCAGACCGCGAAAGCGGCGTGATGGGTTTTTCGCCGTACACGTCATTCCGGGATGGTGCGTTAGCACCAGACCCGGAATCTCGAGGTTCCGGGTTCACGCTTCGCGTGCCCCGGAACGGCGGTGTGACTGGTGCATCACGCCCATGACCCATCCCGGCGAACAGTTCTATCCGAAAGACGTCCATTGGGACGATCCGATCGAGCGCAACTCGCTGCCCGAGTTGTTGTCCAAAGCGGCCGGTCAGTTCGGTGCTCGGCCGGTGATCGAATTTCGCGACCGCGCCATCAGCTACGTTGAACTGGAGCGGCTGGCCGATGTCGCGGCGGCTGCGTTCCTGCGCGCGGGCCTCAGTAAGGGCACGACTGTGGCGCTGTTTCTCGGCAACTCGCCCGATCATCCGGTCAATTTCTTCGGGGCGCTCAAGGCTGGCGCCCGCATCGCCCATCTTTCCCCGCTCGACGGCGAGCGCGCGCTGTCGCACAAACTGAGCGACAGCGGCGCGCGCATTCTGGTCACGTCCAATCTCGCGACCTTGTTGCCGACGGCGCTGAAATTCCTGGAAAAGGGCCTGGTCGATCGGCTGATCGTCTGCGAGGACGATCATTGGGGTGCGGTCGGCAATCCGCATACGCCGCTCCCGGACAATTCGGCCATCGTCACCTTTGCGAAATTCAGCGAAGGCGTGGCGCAGCCCGCGCAGTGGCCCGATATTTCCCCCGACGACATCGCGGTGTTGCAATATACCGGCGGCACGACGGGGCTGCCGAAAGGCGCGATGCTCAGCCATGGCAATTTGACGGCCGCGGTGTCCATTTATGAGGTCTGGGGCAGACCCGCGCGGCTGGAGCGCAATACGATCGAGCGCGTGATCTGCGTGCTGCCGTTGTTTCATATTTATGCGCTGACAGTCGTGCTATTGTCTTCGCTCCGGCTGGGCCATCTGATCTCGCTGCACCAGCGTTTCGATGTCGAGGCGGTCATGCGCGACATCGAGATCAAGCGCGCCACCTTCTTCCCCGGCGTTCCGACGATGTGGATCGCGATCGCGAGCCTTCCCGATCTCGACAAGCGCGATCTTTCCTCGCTGGCGAGCTGCATGTCCGGCGGCGCGCCGCTGCCGGTCGAGGTCGCCAAGATCCTCGGGCGCAAGACCAGCATGAAACTGAAGAGCGGCTGGGGAATGACCGAGACCTGCTCGCCCGGCACCGGCCATCCGACGGAAGGGCCGGACAAGCCCGGGTCGATCGGGCTGATGTTGCCCGGCATCGAGATGGACGTGGTCGCGCTCGAAGATCCCCACAAGGTATTGGCTCCAGGCGAGATCGGTGAAGTCCGCATCAAGGGGCCGAACGTCACCAGGGGATACTGGAACAGGCCGGAAGAAAGCGCGCAGGCCTTTGCCGACGGGCGGTTTCTCACCGGCGATATCGGCTACATGGATACGGACGGCTATTTCTACCTGGTCGACCGCAAGAAGGACATGATCATCTCCGGCGGCTTCAACGTCTATCCGCAGATGATCGAACAGTCGATTTACGAACACGCGTCCGTGCAGGAAGTGATCGTGATCGGGATACCGGACGCCTATCGCGGCGAGGCGGCGAAGGCCTTCATCAAATTGCGCGCGGGCGCGACGGCCTTCTCGCTCGACGAGCTCAAAGTGTTTCTCACCGGCAAGCTCGGCAAGCATGAGATTCCGGCCGCACTCGAATTCGTCGATGAATTGCCGCGCACGCCGGTCGGCAAGCTTTCGCGTCACGAACTCCGTAGCCAGCAGGCCGCAAGCCAGCCCGCGCAAAAACAACCACAACTCGTAACAGGAGGTCGCTCATGACCGATGCCGTCATCCTTTCCACCGCCCGTACCCCGATCGGCAAGGCCTATCGCGGCGCGCTCAACGCCACCGAGGGGGCGACGCTGCTCGGCCACGCCATCGGCGAGGCGGTTGCGCGCGCCAAGGTCGATCCCAAGGAGGTCGAGGACGTGGTGATGGGTGCGGCCCTGCAACAGGGCTCGACCGGCGGCAACATCGCGCGGAAGGCTTTGCTCCGTGCGGGCCTGCCGGTCACGGTCGGCGGCACCACGATCGACCGGCAATGCGCCTCGGGCCTGCAGGCGATTGCACTCGCGGCGCGCTCGGTGATTTTCGACGGCGTCGAGATTGCGGTCGGCGGTGGTGGTGAATCGATCAGCCTGGTGCAGAACGATCACGCCAACAAGTTTCACACCCAGGACCCGGCGCTCCTGAAGATCAAGGGCGAAGTCTACATGCCGATGATCGACACCGCCGAAGTCGTCGCCAAGCGCTACGGCATTTCGCGCGAGCGGCAGGACGAATATTCGCTGGAAAGCCAGCGCCGCGTCGCCGCTGCCCAGCAAGGCGGCAAGTTCAACGACGAACTCGCGCCGATCAAGACCATGATGGGCGTCGCCGACAAGGCGACCGGCGAAATCTCGTTCAAGGAAGTGACACTTTCAAAGGACGAAGGTCCGCGGCCGGACACGTCCGCCGAAGGGCTTGCGTCGCTGAAGCCGGTGCGGGGCGACGGCTTCACCATCACCGCCGGCAATGCCAGCCAGTTGTCGGATGGCGCCAGCGCCTCTGTCATCATGAGCGACAAGGAAGCGTCCAGGCGCGGCCTGAAACCGCTCGGCATCTTCCGCGGCTTCGTCGCCGCCGGTTGCGAGCCGGACGAGATGGGCATCGGGCCGGTCTTCGCCGTGCCGCGGCTGTTGAAGCGCCACGGCCTGAAGGTCGATGACATCGATCTCTGGGAGCTCAACGAAGCGTTCGCGGTGCAGGTGCTCTATTGCCGCGACAAGCTCGGCATCGATCCGGAGAAGATCAACGTTGACGGCGGCGCGATCGCGGTCGGCCATCCCTACGGCATGTCGGGCGCGCGGCTGACCGGTCACGCCTTGATCGAAGGCCGCCGCCGCAAGGCCAAATATGCCGTGGTAACGATGTGCGTGGGTGGCGGCATGGGTGCGGCCGGTTTGTTCGAGGTGGTGCATTAATTTTGGTCGTCCCGGTCTGGGACCATTCTGCAATCGTCGTCCCCGCGAACGCGGGGACCCATACCGCGAGGTGTTGCTGTTTTGACGGTTTGGTAGACGGCGTTGCTACTCACAGACGCCGGTGGTTATGGGTCCCTGCGTTCGCAGGAACGACAGAAAGATGATATTCGCTTCACAGGAGGATCCGATGGATCTCGCTTTTACCAAGGAAGAAATGGCGTTCCGCGACGAGGTGCGTGCGTTCTTTCGCGATAACGTGCCGCCCGCAACGCGGCAGAAGATGATCGAGGGGCGTCATCTCTCCAAGGACGAGATGGTCACCTGGTGGCGTATCCTGAACAAGAAGGGCTGGGGCGTATCGCACTGGCCCAGGGAATATGGCGGCACGGGCTGGACTTCGGTGCAGCAATATATCTTCAACGAAGAGCTTCAGGCCCATCCGGCGCCGGCGCCGCTCGCCTTCGGCGTCAGCATGGTCGGCCCTGTCATTTACACTTTCGGCAACGAGGCGCAGAAGAAGCACTATCTGCCGCGCATCGCCAGTGTCGACGACTGGTGGTGCCAGGGCTTTTCCGAACCCGGCTCCGGCTCCGATCTCGCTTCGCTGAAGACCAAGGCCGAGCGCAAGGGCGACAAATACATCATCAACGGTCAGAAGACCTGGACCACGCTCGCCCAGCACGCCGACATGATCTTCAACCTGTGCCGCACCGATGCCTCGGCCAAGAAGCAAAGCGGCATCTCCTTCATTCTGGTCGACATGAAGACGAAGGGCATCACCGTGCGCCCGATCCAGACCATCGATGGCGGACACGAGGTCAACGAGGTCTTCTTCGACGATGTCGAGGTTCCCGTTGAAAATCTCGTCGGCGAGGAGAACAAGGGCTGGGACTACGCCAAGTTCCTGCTCGGTAACGAGCGCACCGGTATCGCGCGTGTCGGCGTCTCCAAGGAGCGTATCCGCCGCATCAAGGATCTCGCGTCGAAGGTCGAGGCCTACGGCAAGCCGATCATGGAAGACCAGGGTTTCCGCGAAAAATTGGCGGCGGTCGAGATCGAACTCAAGGCGCTCGAACTCACGCAGTTGCGCGTGGTCGCCGACGAAGGCAAGCACGGCAAGGGCAAACCGAATCCGGCGTCGTCGGTACTGAAAATCAAGGGCTCGGAAATCCAGCAGGCGACCACCGAACTCCTGATGGACGTGATCGGCCCGTTCGCCGCACCCTTCGACGAGCATGGCGACGACGGCTCGAACGAGGCGATGGAATGGACCGCGCAGATCGCGCCGAGCTATTTCAACAATCGCAAGGTCTCGATCTATGGCGGCTCGAACGAGATCCAGCGTAACATCATCACCAAAGCGGTGTTGGGGCTTTAGGGGAGCCGTCATTCCGGGGCGCGAGCAGAGCGAGCGAACCCGGAATCCATAACCACGATCATGAGTATGGATTCCGGGCCTGCGACCAAGAAGTCGCATCCCGGAATGACGAAATGGTTAGACCGGGTATGAGGAATTAAGAGATATGGATTTCGATTTGTCCGAGGAGCAGCGGCTTCTCAAGGAAAGCGTCGATGGGTTGCTCGGCGATTCCTATGATTTTGATTCACGCAAGAAATACATGAAAGAGCCGGGCGGCTGG
This sequence comes from Bradyrhizobium sp., assembly GCA_049509335.1. Taxonomy (GTDB): domain Bacteria; phylum Pseudomonadota; class Alphaproteobacteria; order Rhizobiales; family Xanthobacteraceae; genus Bradyrhizobium. The sequence goes on from JBEKZZ010000007.1 coordinate 79,371, forward strand.
AGCAAGACGATGTGGAGCCGGTTCGCCGAGCAGGGCCTGCTTGGTCTGCCGTTCGCGGAAGGAGACGGCGGCTTCGGCGCCGGCGCGGTCGAGACCATGATCGTGATGGAGGCTTTGGGGCGCGCGCTCGTGGTTGAGCCTTATTTGGCAACGGTTGTGATCGCGGGTGGTTTGCTGCGCCATGGCGGCTCAGCCGCGCAGAAGGAAGCGCATATCCCCTCCATCATCGACGGCAGCAAAACCTTCGCCTTTGCGCAGCTGGAAAAGAATTCGCGCTACGATCTGGCGGACGTTGCGACGTCGGCCAAGAAGAAGGGCGATGGTTGGGTCATCGACGGCGAGAAATTCGTCGTGCTCAACGGCGAGGCAGCGGACACCCTGGTCGCGACCGCGCGCATCAAAGGCGGCCAGCGCGACACCAGCGGCATCGGCGTGTTCCTGGTGCCGGCCAATGCCAAGGGCGTGACCAGGAAGGGTTACCCGACCCAGGACGGCCTGCATGCCGCTGACGTCACCTTCACCGGCGTCGAGGTCGGCGCGGATGCTGCGATCGGCGATCCCGAAAATGCCTTGCCGCTGATCGAGCGTGTGGTCGACGAAGCCCGCACCGCGCTCTGCTCCGAGGCGGTCGGCCTGATGGATGAGTCGTTGAAGGCCACCGTTGAATATCTGAAAACGCGCAAGCAGTTCGGCGTGGCGATCGGCAGCTTCCAGACCTTGCAGCACCGCGCCGCCGATATGTTCGTCGCAGTCGAGCAGGCGCGCTCGATGTCGATGTTTGCGACCATGGCCTGCGACTTCGAGGACGCAAAAGAGCGCGCCACCGCGGTCGCCGCCGCCAAGGTGCAGATCGGCAAGTCCGGCAAATTCGTCGGCCAGCAGTCGATCCAGTTGCATGGCGGCATCGGCATGACCATGGAAGCCAGCATCGGTCATTACTTCAAGCGCCTGACCATGATCGAGAACACGTTTGGCGATACCGAATATCACCTGCGCCGCGTCACCGCCGGCGGCGGGCTGGTGTAGGTATCTCAACCGTCCATTCCGGGGCGATGCGCAGCCTCGAACCCGGAATCTCGAGATTTCTCCGATGTGCAATTGCACATCGTAGTTCGCGCAAATGCGCGCCCCGGAATGACGACCACGGAGACATCCATGAAATCCACCCCCTTCGATCTCACGGGACAAGTCGCCGTCATCACCGGCTCCAGCCGCGGCATCGGCCGTTCGTCGGCGGAACTGCTCGCGAAGCTCGGCGCCAAGGTCGTGATCTCCTCGCGCAAGGCCGACGCCTGTGAGGAAGTAGCAAACGGCATCCGCAAGGCGGGCGGCGACGCCCATGTCATCGCCTGCAACATCTCGCGCCGCGAGGAAGTCGAGGCGCTGGTGGCAGGCAGCATCAAGCACTACGGCAAGATCGACATTCTCGTCTGCAACGCCGCGGTCAATCCCTATTACGGCCCGCTGCTCGATATCAAGGACGAGGCCTTCGACAAGATCATGGGCTCCAACGTCAAGAGCAACATCTGGCTTTGCGCGCTCGCGATCCCGCAAATGGCCGAACGTGGCAAAGGCTCGGTGGTGATCATTTCTTCGATCGGGGGTCTGCGCGGTTCGACCGTGATCGGCGCCTACGGCATTTCGAAAGCTGCGGATTTCGCGCTGTGCCGGAGCCTCGCCGGCGAATGGGGTCCGAAGGGCGTGCGCGTCAATTGCGTCGCGCCGGGTCTTGTGAAGACCGATTTCGCCCGAGCGCTGTGGGAAGACGAGGAGCGGCTGAAGCGCCGCTGCGCCACCACGCCCTTGCGGCGGATCGGCGAGCCCGACGAAATCGCGGGTGCGGTCGCCTATCTCGGCTCGGATGCGTCGAGTTTCATGACCGGACAGACCATCGTGGTCGATGGCGGCGTGACCACCGCGTCGGTGTAGTCTCGAAGTTCGTGTCCCGGACGCGGTGCATCGTGTTCACGCTGCTCCGCAGATCCGGGACCTATTGTTTGCTTTTCCCATCGGCCCCGGATCAGCAGCGCATCATTTCATGCCGCGCAGCGTCCGGGGCACGAGAGCCAACTTGACGTCCGCTTTCCAATCCGCTTGCCTTGCAGGCAATTAGAATCCGGGAAGAACGCCAATGTCCTTCGTGCTGGCCATCGATCAGGGCACCACGTCCTCGCGCGCCATGGTGTTTCGCGCCGACCTTTCGGTCGCGGCGATCGCGCAAGCCGAATTTCCGCAGCATTTTCCAGCTTCGGGGTGGGTCGAGCATGATCCGGAAGACATCTGGAACTCGACCGTTGCTGTTTGCCGCGAGGCACTGAAGAAAGCCAACCTCGCGGCCAAGGACATTGCCGCGATCGGCATCACCAACCAGCGCGAGACGACGCTGGTATGGGATCGCGCCACCGGCCAGGCCATCCACCGTGCCATCGTCTGGCAGGATCGCCGCACCGCCGACATCTGCGCGCGGCTGAAGGACGAAGGCCACGAGCCCACGATCACGGCCAGGACCGGCCTGATCATCGATCCCTATTTTTCCGGAACTAAAGTCGCCTGGATTCTCGACAATGTTCCGGGCGCACGGGCGCGCGCGGAGCGCGGCGAATTGTTGTTCGGCACTGTCGATTGCTACCTGTTGTGGCGCCTGACCGGCGGAAAGGTGCACGCGACCGACGCCACCAATGCCTCGCGCACGCTGCTCTTTAATATTCACGAGGGCGTGTGGGACGACGATCTCCTGAAGCTGTTGAACGTGCCGCGGGCGATGTTGCCGGAGGTGAAGGATTCCTCGCACCATTTCGGCGAAACCGTGCCTGATCTGTTCGGCGGCGGAATTGCGATTGCCGGCATCGCCGGCGACCAGCAGGCCGCGACCATCGGTCAAGCCTGTTTTGCGCCCGGCATGATCAAGTCCACTTACGGCACCGGCTGCTTTGCGCTTCTCAACACCGGCACGACGCCGGTCGCTTCCAAAAACAAGTTGCTCACGACGATTGCCTATCAACTCCGGGGAAAGCGTACCTACGCGCTGGAAGGCTCGATCTTTGTCGCAGGCAGCGCCGTGCAATGGCTGCGCGACGGGCTCGGCATGATCAAGCAGGCGGCCGAAACCGGGCCGCTCGCGGAAAAGTCCGATTCCGCCCAAAGCGTCTATCTGGTGCCGGCTTTTGTCGGTCTCGGCGCGCCCTACTGGAATCCGCGCGTGCGTGGCGCGCTGTTCGGGCTGACGCGCAACACGGGACCGGCGGAGCTCGCGCATGCCGCGCTCGAAAGCGTCTGTTATCAGACCTGCGATCTCTGGGAAGCGATGCGCGCCGACTGGCCGGATGCGAAAGCGGCCAATATCGTCCTGCGCGTCGATGGCGGGATGACCGCGTCCGACTGGACCATGCAGCGGTTGGCGGATTTGCTTGATGCGCCGGCTGATCGTCCCATGGTGCAGGAGACGACCGCGCTGGGCGCGGCCTATCTGGCCGGGCTTTCTGCGGGTGTTTTTCCCGAGCCGGAAAAATTCGCCGACAACTGGCGGCTTGAGCGCCGCTTCAAGCCCAACATGAGCGCGGCCACGCGCGAACGGAAGCTGAAGGGTTGGGCCCGTGCCGTCAAAGGCCTGCTCGCGAGTGACGAGAGCGAGAGCTGACCTTCATCAGAGGCGGCAGATTGCGCGGAAATTGAGTTCCATTGACACGATCAGACCCGTTGCAATTGGGCCACATCTCCGCTCCAAAAGCCGGTTCCACCGTCCCACGGCATTGCACAAATCGATTCCGTCGCAAAAGATCGTCTGCGCCGGATGCCCCATGGGCTCCAAAGGAGAGACATGAACCGACGACTGACAGCAATAGCGGCCTGGTGCCCAGCGATTGCTTTCGTCGCTCTCGTCATCATTCTGCGTGCCGGGCCGGTTTCTCCGGCAAGTGACAACCCTGTTGTGCAGCAAAGTCTCGTGCCGGCTCTCGCCGCCGACGCCAGCGTGACGGAAAAACTTCAGCCAATTGCGTTCGGCAGGGACGAGATCGAGCCGGCCGTTGTCGAAGCCGTTCCGGAAGTGACCGGCGGTGTGAGCGCTCCTGCGCAAGAACAAGAACCCGTCGTCCAGATAGCGATGGCAGACCCGACGGAAAAGGTAGATGCATCGCCAGAGCAAGTGAAGGCCATCACGGCGGAGGATCAGGGCGCAGGCCCTGCGAATGGCGGCATCGATTCAATCGAGATCCTCGATGAATGCTTCGTCGTCGAGACCTGCATGGATCGCTATCTCTGGGCGCTTTATCAACGCACGCCGAAGGAAGACACGGTCGCGGAGCAGGAACGGCGAGCGGTAACGGTCAAAAAGAGAGGCAAACTGGTGACGGTTACAAGGACCATCACCACGAGCGTCAACGAAGAGTTTTCCTGGAAGGATCGAAAGGCGGCGGAGCATGTCGGCATGCCGCTGATGGATTACGTGATCGGTGGCGTGGACGTCGCTTTCAAGCGAAGGCTCTTTAATATGCTGTTCGCTGCCGAAAAAGCCGGCCTTTCACCTGGCATCACCAGCGCATTTCGCGACGACTACCGGCAATCCATTGCGAGCGGTCTCAAGGCGGCCAACGACAGATCATACCATGGCGGCAGCTCTCACGGAGGTTATGGTCACGGCCTTGCGGCCGACATTGTGAGCATCAAGGGCGACACGCGAGCGCAGCGGCGCGTCTCCACCGAAGAGTTCTGGAAGTGGGTCGATGCGCACGGGCCGGAATTCGGAATCGGGCGGCCCTATCTCGGCAGGGATCCTCCGCACGTCGGACCGATCGACGGCAAGGAATATGCCGATCATCGAGGTACGAAAGTCCAAGATACCTCAAGGGTGGCGTCGAGAGCGCACAGCAGTCCGACAACGCGCCATCACGCCACGGCGAAGGGCACCAGGACCGCCAGGTCCTAGAACCATTTGGTCTCGAACCGTTCGCGAACAAACGCGCCCCGAAACTTATTTCTCGGCGAGATTTAAATAGGCGGCCCAGGCTGCACTGGCCAGGACCTGAGACGGATCGCTCGCGCATACCCTCACCACCTCGGCAATCACCATCTTCTCTTCCGAGCTTGCCTGGGCCTGCCCGCTTGCGGCCGCAACGTAGTTGAGTCCCGACCAGTATCCAAAGATCCAGACGGTCCCTTCCGCTCGCGAAGCTGCCGTTGAACGCCAATGAGCGCACGTCATCGCGCCGATGCCGATCAACTGAACGGAAACTTTGGTTTCTCCGGCAACCGAAGGCGAAGACAAAAAGCTCAGTGCGAGAGCGCAAAACCCTATCCGTCGCAACATCAGACATTCCCCGGGCTGGCTTTTTTGACGCCGCTTGTATAACCGTTCAACGTTCAACGTTTGATCTATGGCGATAACGAGGCCAGATAAGCGGCAATCGCCAGCATGTCGTCGTGGTTGAGCTTGGCCACGACCGGCTGCATCAGCTCCGCATTGGTTCCGGTGCGGGTGCCTGATTTGATGTCGTTGAGCTGGCGAAAGACATACATCGGCGAACGGCCGGTGAGGTGCGGCACTTCACCGATGCCTTTCAGGTCGGGGCCGTGGCAGGTGGCGCAGGGCAGCGTCCGGCCATCGCCGCCTTTCACCAGCGCCTCGCCGCGCTTGATGCTGCCGACAGGCACATCGGCCACAAAGCCCATGCGGGAGTCGCGCAAGTCGGCGCGTTCCGGCGCCTGGGGCAATTCAATGATGCGGTTGCCGATCGGTTCGGTGCTGCCGCCATCGATCGCGAACCGCATTCCGCCGGTGCGCAATTCCGTCTTCGGTACTGTGTCGGTCTCGACCACTTTATTCCATGAAGGACGGGGCAACGCCGAATAATATTTGGCGGCTTCGCGAAGTTCCTCGTCGCTCACCGCCTTGGCAATCGGCAACATCGAGCCGGCCCGCGCGCCCTTGCGGTGGCCATCTTTGAAGTCGGACACCTGGCGGACGATATAGGCCTCCGGCAGGCCGGCGAGATCGGATGATTCTGGATGCCCGCCGCCGTTGGTCACATGACATTTGGAGCACGCCTTCACGGCCGGCTCCCGCCCGTGCGCAACCACAGCCGGCATCGGCGGATGATCCTCGGGAAACCAGTCCGGCGGCGCGAAATCGTTTTCGATCTGCGCCTGGGTATAGCTCCGGCTGCTGCCCGGCAGGGTCTTCAGCGCCGTGGCGTCAAACGGCGCGAGCGGCGGATTGACCGGATAGGCCCATTCTGGAAAAGAGGCGGCGCCTTCGCTCGGTGCGGGGCCGGCCGACTGCGCCAGAGCACCAACCGCAATAATGCCAGCGACCGCGAGAACTCCCCCAAATACAAGTTTCATTTTTCCCGCCCGGTTGTTCGTTTGACGCGCTTGCGTCAAGCAGCGCTGCGCGTCGTTGCTCTTGATTAAGGCTGCGTCTCAGACCGCGGTCAAGCGGGGCCGTCTTGCTAATTTTCAAACCTCGCCGCCTTCGTATTCGCCCCGCACAGCAGCACCGCGCCGCGTTCTCCGGCTTGAGGCTTGTAGCGCCCCGTCCGCATCTCGTTCGGAAATGTGCTAGGCTCGGAACGGGTTGACGATCCCGGCCGAACTCGATCCAAAGTTCAAGCCATGACACTGGTCGATTTTGACGATAGCCGTGCATTGCTCCGCTTCAAGGGAGTGCGGTTTGATGACGTTGCCAGAAATGTCCTGGCGAAGTTCGATCATGATTTGAGACCCTGCCTGCCAGCGCCCGCCTTCGAGAGTCGCGCCGACGATGTGGCGGCCGCTCAATATCTGGAATTGGCGCGCCGAACGATCGAAGACGAGCTGATCGCCCAAGCCCAGCAATATACCCCGCTGCAATGGCTCTATTATCTGCGGGCCGTGCCTGGAAATTGGTGGGCCGGCCAACTGCGAACAACGGCGGTCTACGATGCGGCTCTTGCCGAAATAATTTCCGGCAAAAGCGCCAAATTGTCGCCTGGGGGCATTCCCGACTTTTCCGTCAACGTGGAGATTGCGAACTCGGTCGCCACATTCTGTGCAGGAACCATCAGCCTGTCGCATATCCACACGAACCTGCGCTGGTTCGGAAAGGGCGCGTCCATCAACTTTGCCAGAACGGCCCTGGGTTCTGCCGAACCGACGCCGGCGCTTGAAAGGGCCGTCAAGCTGTACGATAGCCGGGTCGACGTCGACCAAGGTTTGGTGTTCTCGCGCACGGGTCTCGGCAGCCAGGAGAGCGTGAAGGGGGATTGCATATCCTGGATACCGGTCGTCCCGAGGATGAGCCCCGAAATGCCGTCGAAATTCGGCTATCTGCTCCGATTTGGGCTGGACTATCGATGCCTGGACGAACTCGCCAGGTTTAACCGCGCCATGGATGACGCGGGATGCCCGTGGTGGGAGAACGAGTCGGGCCTGCTGATCGCATTCCTGCATCAGACCATCGAGCTCATTCGCGAAAGAAGAATTCAGGTCATGAGGTGCGGCTGCCTGTTCTCGACGAGAGAACTCGCGAGATCGGCCCCTGCGCAGTACGTCGCAGATGCAAGAAAAATCGCGAACGCGGTGTTTCCGGGAACCAGAACCCCGAACACGATTGAAAAACTTATGCGGGCGGTAGGCAAGCTTGAGGGAAACTCATGGCCGATGGTGCAAGGTCCGGCGGTCCGGACGGACGGTGATCTGGTTTGCCTCGACCTTTATTCGGCGTCCATGCGGTTGAATCAGACGGCAAGCCTGAGGGCCGCAGGCGGCAAGCTCGGCGACCTCAAAGGTCCGGAGCTGGAAAAAAGCGTGCAGTCATTGATTGACGATTCGCCTTGGGCGTTGAGCCCGGCAATGCGCGAGATACTGGTTGGCAAAAAGCCCCAGCGCGGCGGCCAGGATCTGACCGATCTCGACGCAGTCGGATCGAAAGACGGCGTGCTTTTGCTGGTCTCCTGCAAGAGCCGGCCTTATTCGGCAGCCTACGACATAGGCGAGAGAAGTCTCGTCAAACAGGTCGAGCAGGATGTACTGGTTGCGTTGAGAAAATGGACCGAAAAGACCGACTATATGAGGGATAATCCGCTTTGCCTCGGCAAGTTCGATTTCTCGCAATACAAGATATTGCCGGTCGTTTGCTTTCCCTTTGCGCCCTATGTAGCCATTGGTCCGGCAACCGCGGAAGTCGCAAGCGGACTACGCGCCGTCGTATCCCTTGCCGAACTGAGAGTCTGGCTCTTTCGATAGCAGCCAACACACATGGCCGAGGCTTGGCCCACCACGACTGGGCCTTGCTGATTTGCCCGTCGTGCCAACGTGTCGCAGGCGTTTTTGCTTGTGACGTCGGGCAAATCAGTGGCTTCAGTTCGCGCGTCCCGTGCCCACCAAGAGGGGCGCTTCGCGGTCGTCACGAGCGTTGGGTGCGGGATGCGATGGACGCTTTGGCGCGCAAGACGAACGCGCTTGAGGCGGACGGTCAAGCCGTGTGGTCCTGATATCTCGACGCTGATATCAACCTGGCGATGAAGCTGGCGCTTCCCGCCGGGGATGGTGACAAGAAGGCCCGATCACCAGGGAGAGCTCGGAACAGACCGTTAAAACCATTCGCGCAGGGAATGCCGGAATGTTTCGGCGAACCTGTGGTGACTAACTTGCGTGTTTTCTATTTTTACACGCAAGGCTGCGGGTGCGCTTGGCACCCGGCATTCCCTGCGCCCTCTGTTTTTCGAGGGACGATGTTTTTGGCGGAACCTGCGGTGAAATGGGCCAGCGGGAATGCTGGTGTGTGTCTTCGATTGGTGTGGCCCATCCTTCGAGACGCCCCGCCCACGGCGGGCTCCTCGGGATGAGGTGGTTTACGTGGTGAGAAGCTAGACCCTCATGGTGAGGAGCCGCGACGCGGCGTCTCGAACCATGAGGCCCGGATGCTCGGATCCTGTTGTTTGAAATTTGAATGAGGATACGTAGCGGTGTGGTGGCGCTTACCCCGCCCCGACCTTCTTCTTGCGATACGCCAGATGCACCGCGCAATTGCAGCCCGGCGGATGCGATTGCAGTTCCCTGGGCTCGACGTCGTTGGCGGGCGACGGCGCCAGCGTTGCCTGCTTGACACTGCGGTCCTGCGCCGGCTGATCCTGCGCCGGGATATAGTTCAATACCGGCGCGAGCCAGCGTTCGGTCTCGGCAACGCTGAAGCCTTTGCGCGCGGCATAGTCTTCAACCTGGTCGCGCTCGATCTTGCCGACGCCGAAATAGAAGCTCTCGGGATGGCTGAGATAAAGCCCGGAGACCGACGAGCCCGGCCACATCGCGAAACTCTCGGTGAGCTTCACGCCCGCCGTGTTCTCGGCGTCGAGCAGCTCAAACAACGTCGCCTTCTCGGTGTGATCGGGTTGCGCGGGATAACCGGGCGCGGGACGGATGCCCTGATATTTCTCCAGGATCAACTCATCCGCCGCGAAATTTTCGTCCGGCGCATAGCCCCAGAATTCGCGGCGCACCCGCGCATGCATGCGCTCGGCGAAGGCTTCCGCCAGCCGGTCGGCCAGCGCCTTGCACAGGATCGAGGAGTAATCGTCATTGGCATTCTTGAAGCGGTCGGCGACGACATCTTCGCCGATGCCGGCGGTGACCACGAAGCCGCCGATATAATCGGCAACGCCGGAAGAGCGAGGTGCGATGAAATCGGACAGCGCGCTGTTGAAACGTCCCTCGCGCTTTTCGAGCTGCTGGCGCAACGTGTGAAGCGTCGCGATCGGCGTATTCCGCGTCTCGTCCGCATAGACGAGGATATCGTCGCCCTTGGCGTTCGCCGGCCAGAAACCGATCGTGGCTTGCGCGGTGAACCATTTCTCCTTGACGATGCGATCCAGCATCTTGCGCGCGTCGTCATAAAGCGAGCGCGCGACCTCGCCAATTTTCGGGTCGTCGAGAATGGCGGGAAAGCGCCCGGTCAGTTCCCATGTCTGGAAGAACGGCGTCCAGTCGATGTATTCTGCCAATTCCGCAAGGTCATAATCGCGGAACGTCTTGATGCCGAGGAAGGTCGGCTTCTTCGGCGGCGTCCTGGTGAAATCGACGGCGACGGCGTTCTTGCGCGCGTCGGCGAGTTTCAGCCGCTTCTTGTCGGCCTGGGCGCGGAAATGCGCGGCGGAAATTTTGGCGTATTCTTCGCGAACCTCCGTGGCATAGGCCACGCGCTTGTCCAGCGACAACAGCGAGGAGGCAACGCCGACCGCGCGGCTCGCGTCGTTGACATGCACCACCGGTCCCGCGCGGTAGTTCGGGTCGATCTTGACGGCGGTGTGGACCCGGCTGGTGGTGGCGCCGCCGATCAGGAGCGGAATGTCGAGGCCCTCGCGCTGCATCTCGCCAGCGAGAAAACTCATTTCGTCGAGCGAAGGCGTGATCAGGCCGGAGAGGCCGATGATGTCGGCGCTCTCGCGCCTGGCGGTCTCGATGATCTTCGCCGCCGGCACCATCACGCCGAGGTCGATCACCTCGAAATTGTTACATTGCAGAACGATGCCGACGATGTTCTTGCCGATGTCGTGGACGTCGCCCTTGACGGTGGCAAGCACGATCTTGCCGGCGGAGTTGCGGCCATCACCGGTAATGCCATTGGCGAGATTGCGCGCCTTCTCCTCTTCCATGAAGGGCATCAGATAGGCGACCGCCTGCTTCATGACGCGGGCGGATTTCACCACCTGCGGCAGGAACATCTTTCCGTCGCCGAAGAGATCGCCGACGATGTTCATGCCGGCCATCAGCGGTCCCTCGATCACGTCGAGCGGACGTGTGGCGAGCGCCCGTGCATCTTCGGTGTCCGCATCGATGTATTCGGTGATGCCGTGCACCAGCGCGTGGCTAAGCCGCTTGTCGACCGGCCATTCGCGCCAGGCGAGATCCTGTTCCGAGGTCTTCTTCTCCTTGCCGCGGAATTTCTCGGCGAGCGCCAGCAGCCGTTCGGATGCGCCCGGATCGCGGTTGAGGATGACGTCTTCGCTGGCCTGGCGCAGTTCGGGGTCGATGTCGTCATAGACGACCATCTGCCCGGCATTGACTATTCCTAAGTCCATGCCGGCCTTGATGGCATGATAGAGGAACACGGAATGCATGGCTTCGCGCACCGGCTCGTTGCCGCGGAACGAGAACGAAAGATTGGAGACGCCGCCGGAGATGTGGGCGTGCGGCAGGTTTTGCCGTATCCACCGCGTCGCCTCGATGAAGTCCACGCCGTAATTATTGTGCTCCTCGATGCCGGTCGCGATCGCAAAGATATTCGGATCGAAGATGATGTCTTCCGGCGGAAAGCCGATGCGATTGACGAGAATGTCGTAGGCGCGCTGGCAGATTTCGGTCTTGCGCGCGAACGTGTCGGCCTGCCCCTTCTCGTCGAAGGCCATCACCACCACGGCAGCGCCATGCCGCCTGGCGATATTGGCCTCGCGAATGAACTTCTCCTGGCCTTCTTTCATCGAGATCGAGTTCACGACCGGCTTGCCCTGCACGCATTTCAGGCCGGCCTCGATCACGTTGAATTTCGAAGAGTCGACCATCACCGGCACGCGGGCGATGTCGGGCTCGGCGGCGACAAGGTTGAGGAAGGTCACCATCGCGCTTTCCGAATCGAGCAGCCCTTCGTCCATGTTGACGTCGATGATTTGCGCGCCGTTCTCGACCTGGTCGCGCGCGACCTGCAATGCAGCGGTGTAATCGCCGGCGGTGATCAGCTTGCGAAATCGCGCCGAGCCGGTGACGTTGGTGCGCTCGCCGACATTGACGAAGGGGATCGCCGGCGTCAGCGTGAAGGGCTCAAGGCCGGAGAGCCGCAGACGCGGCTCGATCTCCGGAACGGTGCGCGGTCTGTGCGGGCTCACGGCGGCGGCGATCGCGGCGATGTGGTCGGGCGTGGTGCCGCAGCAGCCGCCGACGATGTTGACGAGGCCTGCGGAGGCGAACTCGCCGATCAGGCGCGCCATATATTCCGGGCTCTCGTCATACTGGCCGAACTCATTTGGGAGTCCGGCGTTCGGGTAGGCGCACACCAGCGTATCGGCGACGCGGCCAATGTCAGCGATGTGCGCGCGCAAATCCTCGGCGCCGAGTGCGCAGTTGAAGCCGATGGTGATGGGTTTCGCGTGACGCACCGAATTCCAGAACGCTTCCGGCAGTTGGCCCGACAGCAGCCGTCCCGATTTGTCGGTGATGGTGCCGGACACCATCACCGGCACATCGATGCCGCGCTCCTCGGTGATCTCGGCGATCGCGTAAAGCGCGGCCTTGGCGTTCAGCGTGTCGAAGATGGTTTCGACCAGCAGCAAGTCAGCCCCGCCGTCGAGCAGCCCCTTGATCTGCTCGCCATAAGCGGCGCGCAAATCGTCGAAGGTGACGGCGCGGTAGCCGGGATTCGACACATCGGGGGAAATCGAGGCGGTGCGGTTGGTTGGGCCGATGGCGCCCGCGACGAAGCGCGGCTTGCCGTCTTCGGCACTGACGCGGAGTGCCGCGGCGCGCGCGAGCTTCGCGCCTTCGAGGTTGAGCTCGTAGGCGAGATCCGACATCTCGTAATCGGCCTGCGCGATCGAGGTCGAGGAAAAAGTGTTGGTGGCGACGATATCGGCGCCGGCGCGAAGATAGGCGGCGTGGATATCCTCGATCGCCTCGGGCTGGGTCAGGATCAGGAGGTCGTTGTTGCCTTTGACGTCGCGATGAAAATCGGCAAATCGCGCGCCGCGAAAGGCGGCTTCGTCATATTCGAGGCCCTGGATCATGGTGCCCATGGCGCCGTCGAGCACGAGAATGCGTTCTCGTGCAGCAGCGAGCAAAGCGGTTCGCTTTGGGGAGGTGGGCAGCGTCATCGTTCAAGCCGCCTTCTGCGCGCCTGCGGGGCGGATGCCGAGCAGATGGCAGATCGCGAAGACGAGGTCGGCGCGGTTCATGGTGTAGAAATGAAAGGTATCGACGCCGTGCTTGTTGAGCTTCTGCACCTGGCCGGCGGCAACCGTTGCGGCCACCAGCTTGCGGGTTTCGGCGTCATCGTCGAGGCCGTCAAATTTTTCCGCGAGCCAGTCCGGCACCGTGGTGCCGGCGCGGGTGACGAAGTTCCTCGCCTGCTTGAAATTGTGCATCGGCATGATGCCGGGCACGATCGGAATATCGATGCCGCGGGCGCGGACGCGGTCGAGGTAACGGAAGTAGAGGTCGTTGTCGAAGAAGACCTGGGTGATGGCGCGGGTGGCGCCGGCGTCAACCTTGGCCTTCAGCCCATCGATGTCGGCATCGAAGCTCGGGCTCTCCGGATGTTTTTCCGGATAGGCCGAGACCGAGACCTCGATATCGGGAAATCGCTTCTTGATGCTACCGACGAGGTCGGAGGAGGTTTGATAGCCGTCGGGATGGGTGGAGAAAGGCGTGCCGATGCCGCCGGGCGGATCGCCGCGCAGCGCCACGATATGGCGGACGCCGATCTCGTGATAGCGGGCGACGATGTCGTCGATCTCACCGCGCGCAGCGCCGACGCAGGTCAGATGCGCAGCCGGCAACAGTTCGGTCTCACCGAGGATGCGCGTGATGGTGGCGTGGGTGCGCTCGCGGGTCGAGCCGCCGGCGCCGTAGGTCACGGAGACAAAGTTTGGGGTGAGCGGCGCCAGCCGGTTGATGGTCTCCCACAGGCTCTTTTCCATTTCCTCGCTCTTCGGCGGGAAGAATTCAAAGGAGATCGCCGGCTGGCTCTGTGCGCGGGGTCCATTGGATGTGGAAAGTGTGGCTTCGTTCATGGCACTCACAGGCTCTGCGGCAGTCAACGTGCGCGGGTTTTGTTTAGGAACTGGCAAAATAGGCGAAAGCGCCTGCAACATATAGCCCACTGGTCTTGGGAAATTGCCCACTACCTATGAAATATATCTCATTTTCTTGTAATTTTTACCGGAGTGGGCGATTGGGAAATATGTATTTTATTATGATATATGAATAAGATAGGTGAATTATGCACTCGATAAAATGTTGGGCAAATTGAAGGAATTAAGAAATATGGAATATTTGGCCCAATATCAGCCTAGCGACACGTGCAGGCGGCCTTATCTTAGAGGGCCGGCCTGCGCTTCAGGGCCGTTGTAACGTCCGGCTGCGGCACTAGGTTATTGCCATGATTCCGCTTTCCATCCTCGACCTCTCGGTGGTCACGTCAGGCACCAAACCCGCTGCGGCGCTCCGCAACAGCATCGATCTCGCGCGCCACGCCGATGCGCTTGGTTTTACCCGTTATTGGCTTGCCGAACATCACAACCTCGCATCCGTCGCGAGCCCCGCGCCCGACCTCATGATCGGACAGATCGCGGCGGTGACGAAAAACATCCGCGTCGGCTCCGGGGGAGTGATGCTGCCGAACCATGCGCCGCTCGTCGTGGCGGAGCGGTTCAAGATGCTGGAAGCGCTGTTTCCAGGCCGGATCGATCTTGGGCTCGGCCGCGCGCCCGGCACCGATGGCGCCACCGCCTATGCGCTGCGCAGCCGGCTCGATCGCCGCGAGGGCGACGATTTCCTCGAACGGCTGCATGAATTGACGCTGTGGGAGACCCGCAACTTCCCGCCCGATCACCCCTTCAACAAGGTGGTGGCGATGCCCAATGATACGCCGCTGCCGCCGATCTGGTTGCTCGGCTCGAGCGACTACAGTTCGGAGCTCGCGGCTCAGGTCGGCATGGGCTATGCGTTCGCGCATCATTTTGCGTCCTATGATGCGACTGCCGCGATGACGAATTATCGCGCCCATTTCAAGCAGACCGGCTGGCGCGAAACACCTTATGCGATTCTGGCGGTGGCGGCTGTGGCGGCCGAAACGGATGCCGAGGCCGAGCGGCTCGCGGCGTCGATGGACCTCAATCGCCTGCTGCGCGATCGCGGACAGTATATTCCGCTGCCGAGCATCGAGGAGGCGCAGGCCTACGCTTACACTGAAGCCGATCGCGCTGCGATCGCACGCAATCGCTCGCGGCTGTTTGTCGGAAGCCCCGCGACCGTGATGGCGAAGCTGGAGCCGATGATCGCAGCAAACCAGGCCGACGAATTGATGGTCATCACTGCGGTCTACGACCACGAGGCACGCAAGAAGTCTTATGGTTTGCTCGCGAATGCGTTCGGATTAGCCAGGAAGGAAGCGGCGTAAGCCGGTCAGTCCTGCCGCTCGCTGAAGGTGGCGCGGAACGGATGGGCCGGATAGACGCCGACGATGCGGAATTCACGGGAGAAGAATTTCAGCTCCTCCAGCGCAAAGGCGAGGTTTCTGTCTTCGGGATGGCCGTCGACATCGGCATAGAATTGCGTGGCGAAGAAATTGCCGTCGACCATATAGCTTTCGAGCTTGGTCATGTTGACGCCATTGGTGGCAAAGCCGCCCATCGCCTTATAGAGCGCCGCGGGGAGGTTGCGCACACGGAAAACAAAAGTCGTGACCAGCGGTGCGGAGCCTTGTTTGGCCCATTCCGCCTTTCGCGCCAGCACCACGAAGCGGGTGGTGTTATGGGTCTCGTCCTCGACGTCCTCGGCCAGAATGTCGAGGCCGTAAATCTCGGCCGCGAGCCTGGAGGCGATCGCGGCACAGCTCTTGTCGCCGCGCTCGGTGACGATGCGCGCGCTGCCGGCGGTATCGGCCGCCACGATCGGCTTGATGCCGAGCTTGCGGATGATGCGCCGGCATTGCCCGAGCGCGTGGACATGGCTCTCGACCGTCTTGATATCGCTTATTTTCGCGCCGCGCGGCGCCATCAACTGGTGATGGATCGGCAGAAACCATTCACCGACGATGAAGAGGCCAGACTGCGGCAGAAGATGATGGATGTCGGCGACCCGCCCCGCTACCGAATTCTCGATCGGGATCATGCCGAGATCGGCTTCGCCGGAGGAAATGGCGGCGAGCGCATCCTCGAAGGTCGGGCAGGGCAAAGCTTCGGCGTCGGGATAGGCCTCGGCGATGGCGATATGGGAGTTGGCGCCCGGCTCACCCTGGAAGGCGATTTTCATGATCTTGGTCGTCGTTGGTTTGGTCATGGCGCCTTGTACCAGCCGCTCAGCTTTTCGCCAGTATTTGCCGCGTGGCCTCAAGGTCGGCCGGGGTATCGACGCCGCGCGGCACGGAATCGACTACCCCGATGTCGATCCGCATCCCTGCTTCCAGCGCCCTCAATTGCTCCAGCTTCTCCTGCCGCTCCAGCGGCGAGGGGGGCAGGCGGACGAAGCGCTCAAGAGCCGCACGGCGATAGGCGTAAAGACCGATGTGATGGTAACGCGGCCCGTCCCCGTGGGGCGCGGTGGCGCGGGTGAAATAGAGCGCGCGCAGCCGCCGTGGGCCAATCGGTGAGCCGACCGCCTTCACGACGTTGGGATTTGAGGCCTCTTCCTCGGTGTGGATTTCCGCCGCCAGCGTCGCGATGTCGACCGCGGGGTCAGCGAGCGGGACCAGCACGCCGCGGATATTGTCGGGGCTGATGGTCGGGAAATCGCCCTGCAAATTGACCACGATCTCGGCCTCGCCAGAGGGATCGAGAAAGCCCAGCGCCTCAAAGATCCGGTCCGAGCCGGAGGGATGATCGGCGCGGGTCATGACGGCTCGTCCACCATGCGCAGTGACCGCGGCCGCAATCTCGGCTGTGTCGGTGGCGACCGCGACCCGGCCGATGCGCGCGGCTTCCGCCCGGCGCAGCACGTGGACGATCATCGGCAGGCCGGCCATCTCCAATAGCGGCTTGCCGGGCAGGCGGGTGGCCGCCATCCGGGCGGGAATCAGCACCAAAATACGATGATCGGTCATCAGAATGAGGGTCGCTTATCGCCCGACAAGGGGCCGGAAATAATGGGGATGGGCCGAAAGCCAAAGCGTTTATACGGGTTGCCAGAGCACGGGCAAACCGATATCTCATCCCTCGCTTGGAGTGCGGCGCAAAAGCCCGATTCCCGGCACCATCGCGGCCGTTTCACTCCGGCCAAAAGTCGACATTTCCGGCCTGGAGCCTGATCGAAAATGGACTCCTTCGAACTCAATAAAATTCTCGGTGCCGTCCTGGCGGCCTGCCTCATTTTGCTGGTGACGAGTTTCACCGCCAGCGCGATTTTCGCCCCCAACAAGCCAGAAAAGCCGGGGTTCGAAATCGCCGTGAAGGAAGAAGCCGCTGGCGGCGAAAAGGCTGCCGCCGCGGCGCCGCCCGAGCCGATCGAGAAGCTGTTGCAGACCGCCTCCATCCAGAAGGGTGAGCAGGCCGCCAAGAAGTGCGCCGCCTGCCACGACTTCACCAAGGGCGGGCCCAACAAGGTCGGCCCGAATCTGTTCGGGATCGTCGGTGACAAGAAGGGCGAGGGCCGCGGGTTCAACTTCTCGGCGGCCATGAAAGCCAAGGGCGGTACCTGGTCTATCGACGACCTCAACCAGTTCATCGACAATCCGAAGGGCTTCGTTCCCGGTACGGCGATGGGCTTTGCCGGCATTCAGAAAGGTAGCGAACGCGCCGACGTGCTCGCTTATCTGAACTCGCTTTCCGATAGCCCGCAGCCTTTGCCGACGGCGGCAAAGTAACTGCAAATTATTCGGGCATTGTTCAACGGCCGGGTTCAACCCCGGCCGTTTCGCGTTCTGGCCTTAAGGTCCTCCTCGGGTTCCTCTCAGAGCCAGGCCAGTCTCGCTATTGTTACCGCGGCCTTTCGCCCTACGGTCGGCATTATGATGAGCAAAAAGCAACTTAATCGGCCGAAACCTTGCCCTATACTGCGTTCGGGACGGCGCGAACCAAACACAGGATTCTCCTTTGGCCCTTAACCGAAGACATCTTTTGAAAGGCAGCGCGCTTGCCGCGCTGGCCCCAGCCCTTGGCACAACATCCGGCTTCACCGTCGTTAGTCCCGCACAGGCTCAGACCGCCGGAAGCGAGCCGGCCTGGCGCCATGGGCTGTCGTTGTCTGGCGACCTCAAATATCCGACCGGCTTCAAGCGCTTCGACTATGTTAATCCGGATGCGCCCAAGGGCGGTGTAACCCGCATGATATCGATCGGAACTTTTGATAATTTCAACGTTGCGGTCGCCGGTATCAAGGGCTCGCTCGCGCCTGCGGTGGGCCTGATCTACGAAAAGCTGATGGAGACGTCGCAGGACGAAGTCGCGACCGAATACGGCTTGCTCGCGGAAGCAGCCCAGCACCCTGACGATTTTGCTTGGGTCGTCTATCGTCTGCGCAAGGAAGCGCGCTGGCACGACGGTAAGCCCGTCACGCCGGAAGACGTCATCTATTCGCTCGAGCAGTTGAAGAAACTCAGCCCGATGTACGCCTCGTACTATCGCCATGTCGCGAGGGCTGAAAAGACCGGTGAGCGCGAGGTGAAATTCACCTTCGACGCGCCCGGAAATCGCGAACTGCCGCAGATCGTCGGTGAGCTGATGGTGTTGCCGAAGCACTACTGGGAAGGCACTGACGGCCAGGGCCGCAAACGTGATATCTCGGCAACGACCCTTGAGCCGCCGCTGGGCTCCGGTCCCTATCGCATCAAGGACTTTGTCGCCGGCCGATCCGTGAGTCTCGAGCGAGTGAAGGATTATTGGGGCGCCAATCTTCCTGTTCAGGTTGGCCAGAATAATTTCGACGAGCTGCGTTACGAGTTCTTCCGCGACAACATCGTTGCGCTTGAAGCCTTCAAGGCAGATCAGGTGGACTGGATCGCGGAGAACTCGGCCAAGCAGTGGGCGACGGCCTACGATTTTCCTGTGATGGCCGAAAAGCGGACCATCAAGGAAGAGTTTCCCGTCAACGATTCCGGCCGGATGCAGGCTTTCGTTTTCAACCTGCGCCGCGAGCAATTTAGGGATGCGCGCCTCCGCCGCGCATTCAATTTCGCCTTCGACTTCGAGGAAATGAACAAGCAGCTGTTCTTTGGGCAGTACAAGCGTATCAGCAGCTATTTCCATGGAACGGAGCTTGCTTCATCCGGCTTGCCGGAAGGCGAGGAACTCGCGATCCTCGAGACCGTACGCGACAAGGTGCCGGCCGAAGTCTTCACGACCCCTTATCAAAATCCGGTCGGCGGCAACCCCGAGGCGGTGCGCGCGAATTTGCGGGAAAGCGCGCGGCTGCTGAAAGAAGCAGGCTACGAGGTCAAGGATCGCAAACTCGTGGATCCTTCCGGCAAGCCGGTTACGGTCGAAATACTGGTTGAGGATCCCTCTAACGAACGGGTCGCTCTCTTCTTCAAGCCTTCGCTGGAGCGCATCGGCGTGACTGCTTCGATCCGTGTCGTCGATAGCGTGCAATATGAAAACCGGGAGCGCAGCTTCGATTACGACATGGTTTTCGGCCTCTGGGGAGAATCGCTGTCGCCCGGCAATGAACAGCGGGAATATTGGGGTTCGCAGGTGGCCGATACGCCCGGTTCGCGGAACATCATTGGTATCAAGAATCCGGCGGTCGATACCCTGATCGACAGAGTCATCTTTGCCAAAAGCCGTTCTGAACTGGTCGCCGCGACGCGGGCGCTTGACCGGGTATTGCTGTGGAATTTCTACGTCGTGCCGCAATTTACCTACGGGTTTTTGCGTTATGCACGCTGGGACCGGTTCAGCCATGCCGATCTACCGAAATATGCCCGCGCGGGTCTGCCGTCCCTGTGGTGGTTCGACGCTGACAAGGCCGCCAGGACCGGCAAAAGATCTTGAGGAAGCTTCCGCACATAGCGTCTTTATCGCGCCGGCATGTGCTGGGCTTGGGCCTTGGCGCGATGAGTGTGCCGTGGTTGCATAAAGCCAAGGCGGCAGACACAGGCCAGGATATTCACGGCCTGTCTGGGTTCGGAGACCTGAAGTATCCGGCCGACTTTCAGCATTTTGACTACGTCAATCCCGATGCACCGAAAGGAGGGATATTCTCCCTCATCCCTTCGGTTCGCGCTTACAACCAGTCTTACCAGACCTTCAACTCTTTCAACGCCTATGTCCTGAAAGGCGAAGGCGCGCAAGGGATGGACATGACGTTCGCGCCGCTGATGGTGCGCGCCGGCGACGAGCCCGACGCCATGTATGGCCTGGCGGCAAAGTCGGTGCAGATATCGCCCGACAGATTGACGTATCGCTTCACCATACGTCCGGAAGCGCGCTTCCATGACGGCTCGAAACTGACCGCGCAGGACGCCGCCTTCTCGTTGACGATATTGAAGGAGAAAGGCCACCCCCTGATCGTGGTTCAGCTGCGCGACATGGTGAAGGCGGAGGCTGTTGACGATGCGACGCTTGTCGTCAGTTTCGCGCCCAATCGCGCTCGCGACGTGCCGCTGTATGTGGCGGGCCTGCCAATCTTCTCCAAAGCCTATTATGCCGCGCGGCCGTTTGAAGAATCCACGCTCGATACCCCACTTGGATCAGGGCCGTACAAGGTTGGGAAATTCGAGGTCAACCGTTTCATCGAATTCGAGCGCGTGAAGGATTGGTGGGCGGCGGATCTGCCGGTCAATCGCGGCAGCTATAATTTCGACACCATCCGCTACGAATTCTATCGCGACCGCGACGTCGCCTTCGAAGGCTTTACCGCCAAGAGCTATCTCTACCGCGAGGAATTCACCGCTCGCATCTGGGCCACACGGTATGACTTTCCTGCCGTGAAGGACGGTCGCGTCAAGCGTGAGACCTTGCCCGACGACACGCCGTCGGGTGGACAAGGCTGGTTCATCAATATCCGGCGCGACAAATTCAAGGATCCGCGCGTGCGGGAAGCCTTGATCAATGCGTTCGACTTCGAATGGACCAACAAGACCGTGATGTACGGTGCCTACGCGCGCACGAGTTCGCCATTCCAGAATTCGGATATGGTGGCCAGTGGGCCGCCCTCGCCGGAAGAGCTGAAGCTGCTCGAGCCGTTTCGTGGTCAGGTGCCGGATGAGGTGTTCGGGGAGCCCTTCGTACCGGCTGTGTCCGATGGATCAGGACAAGATCGCACGCTGCTGCGCAAGGCGCAGCAATTGCTCAACGACGCGGGTATTGCGATCAAGGACAAAAAGCGGGTTTTGCCGAATGGTGAGCCGTTCAAAGTCGAATTTCTGCTCGACGAGCAGTCGTTCCTGCCGCACCACGCATCTTTGATCCAAAACCTCGGCTTGCTTGGGATCGAAGCTACCCCGCGGCTGGTTGATGCTGTCCAATACCGGGCGCGCGTTGAGGCCTTTGACTTCGACATTACAACAGAGCGGCTCAGCATGTCGGCGACGCCGGGGGACAGTCTGCGCCCGTACTTCACCTCGCAGGCCGCCGCCACCAAGGGCTCATATAATCTGGCAGGCGTCGCGAGCCCAGCTATTGACGCGCTGGTCGAAAAGGCCATCGGGGCGCAATCGCGAGCGGATCTGACGGTGGCATGCCGCGCGCTGGACCGCGTCTTCCGCGCCGGCCGCTATTGGATTCCGCAATGGTACCGTGCCACGCATCCCGTCGCCTATTGGGATGCGTTCAGCCATCCGGCCAAGCCGCCACGCTACGCATCCGGCGTGGGCGCGCCGGAAAACTGGTGGTACGACGCCGCCAAGGCCGAGAAGCTCGAGCAGGCGAAATAGTTCATGAGCGCCTATATCACACGCCGAATCTTGTTGATGTTTCCGACCCTGCTCGGAATCATGTTCGTCGCTTTCATTGTGGTGCAGTTCGCACCGGGCGGACCCGTGGAGCGGGTAATCGCGCAGCTTTCGGGTGCCGATACCGGCGCCAACTCTCGTATCTCCGGCAGCGGCAGCGATTTCCGCCCCGTGGGCCCCGGCGGTGCGGCGGCTGACGTCGTCAGTTCAAAATACCGCGGCGCGCAAGGTCTCGATCCCGATTTCATCAAGAGCCTCGAGAAGCAGTTCGGTTTCGACAAGCCTGCGCCTGAACGCTTTGCCCTGATGGTCTGGAATTACGCCCGCTTCGATTTTGGCAAGAGTTATTTCCGCGACATCAGCGTGGTGCAACTGATCAAGGAGAAGCTCCCGGTCTCGATCTCGCTTGGCATCTGGATGACCCTCATTACCTATCTGATCGCGATTCCGCTCGGCATTCGCAAGGCGGTCCTGGAAGGTTCACCCTTCGACACCTGGACCTCGACGGTGATCATCATCGGATTTGCGATTCCGGGCTTTCTGTTTGCGATCCTCCTGATCATTCTCCTCGCTGGCGGATCGTACCTCAATCTGTTCCCGTTGCGCGGGCTGACCTCGGACGGCTGGTCGCAATTTCCCTGGTACTTGAAGGTCGTCGATTATGCCTGGCACCTCGTGCTGCCGCTTGTTTCTATGGCGCTCAGTGCGTTTGCGACCATGACACTGTTGACCAAAAACTCGTTCTTGGATGAAATCCGCAAGCAATATGTGATGACAGCACGCGCCAAGGGCTGCAGCGAACAACGGGTGCTATACGGTCACATCTTCCGTAACGCCATGCTGATCGTGATCGCCGGGTTTCCCGGCGCGTTCATCCATGCTTTCTTCTCCGGCTCCCTTCTGATCGAGAACATCTTTTCGCTCGATGGCCTCGGCCTGCTCTCGTTTGAAAGCGTGCTCAACCGCGACTATCCAGTCGTATTCGGGACGCTCTACATATTCTCGCTGGTCGGTCTCGTCGTGAACCTGATCACCGACCTCACCTATATGTGGGTCGATCCGAGGATCGATTTCGAGGCGCGGGAAGTCTGATGATCATCACCGGAGCTCCCGCCCCGCCACCCGAGACAAACACGCCGGCTCCACTCGGCGAAGCCGTGCCGGTGACAGGGCAGGCGTTCGAGCGGTTGTCGCTGAATCGCCGACGCTGGCAGAACTTCAAATCGAACAAGCGTGGTTACTGGTCATTCTGGATTTTCCTGCTTCTGTTCTTTGTCTCGTTGTTTGCCGAACTGATCGCCAACGACCGGCCACTTCTGATCAAGTATGATGGCCATCTCTATTGGCCAGCCTTGATTACCTATTCGGAGACGACATTCGGCGGCGATTTCGAAACCGCGGCCGATTACCGCGATCCCTATTTGCAGAAACTGATCGCCGACAAAGGCGGCACGATCGTCTGGCCGCTGATCCGATATTCCTACGACACCCACAATCTCGATCTGCCGACGGCTGCGCCGTCGCGGCCGACCTGGAGGCTGACGGAAGCGCAGTGCAAGGAAGTAGTGGAGAAGAAGGGTCTCAAAAGCTGCCGCGATCTCGAATATAACTGGTTGGGCACCGACGATCAGGGCCGCGATGTGGTCGCACGCGTGATCTACGGCTTTCGTATCTCCGTGCTGTTCGGATTGAGCCTGACCATCATCTCCTCGATCATCGGTGTCGCCGCGGGCGGCGTACAAGGCTATTTCGGCGGCTGGATCGATCTTTCCTTTCAGCGCTTCATCGAAATCTGGAATTCGATTCCCTATCTCTATTTGCTTCTCATCATCGCGGCCGTGCTGCCGCCGGGCTTTTTCGTCCTGCTCGGCATCATGGCGTTGTTTTCCTGGGTTTCGCTGGTAGGCCTTGTGCGCGCCGAATTCCTGCGCGGCCGCAATTTTGAATACATCCAGGCAGCACGAGCGCTCGGCGTGTCGAACGCTGTCATCATGTTTCGCCATCTGCTGCCGAATGCGATGGTTGCGACCATGACGTTCCTGCCGTTCATCGTCTCCTCATCGGTGATGACGCTTACCGCTCTCGACTTTTTGGGATTCGGCTTGCCGCCTGGTTCGCCCTCGCTTGGCGAATTGCTGTCGCAGGCCAAGGCCAATATTCAGGCGCCCTGGCTCGGCTTCACCGGGTTCTTTGCCGTGGCGATCATGCTGTCGCTTCTGATTTTCATTGGCGAGGCGGTGCGCGACGCCTTCGATCCCCGCAAGACGTTCAGGTGAGCGAAGCCATGGACGCCATCAACCAGCCCCTGCTTGATGTCCGCGACCTCTCGGTGGTGTTTCGCCACCAGGGCGGGCGGTCGACTGCGGTTGATCGCATTTCATTTTCGATTCTGCGCGGCCAGTGCGTGGCTCTGGTCGGCGAGTCCGGTTCGGGCAAATCCGTCAGCGCGTTGTCAGTCCTGAAGCTGTTGCCCTATCCGACCGCGTCGCATCCCTCGGGCAGCATCCTGTTCAAGGGGCGCGAACTACTGAAGCTCTCGGAGAACGAAATACGGAGCATCCGCGGCAACGACATCTCGATCATATTCCAGGAGCCGATGACCTCGCTCAATCCGCTGCACACGATCGAGGCGCAAATTGGCGAAGCCCTGCGGCTTCACAATGATGTTGGTGGCCGGATGGTGCGCGCGCGTACGCTTGAACTGTTGACGCAGGTCGGCATTCCCGACCCGGAAACCCGGCTTGGAAGCTATCCGCACCAGCTGTCCGGCGGGCAGCGCCAGCGAGTGATGATTGCGATGGCGCTTGCCAACGAGCCCGACCTGCTGATCGCCGATGAACCGACTACAGCGCTCGACGTCACTGTCCAGGCGCAAATCCTGACGCTGCTGGCCGATATCCGCAAGCGGCTCGGCATGAGTCTTTTATTTATCACCCACGACCTCGGCATCGTGCGGCGCATTGCGGATGTGGTCTGTGTCATGAACGGCGGCAAGATCGTCGAGCACGGACCCGTCGAGCAGGTCTTTACCGCGCCGAAACACTCCTATACTCGCGCGCTGCTCGCCGCTGAACCCAAGCCGGATCCGGCACCGCCGCGGCCTGCCTCGCCGGTCGTGATGTCGACTGATAACCTCAAGGTCTGGTTTCCGATCAAGCGCGGCTTTTTGCGATCGACGGTTGGGCATATCAAGGCGGTGGACGGGGTCAGTCTGGAGGTACGCAAGGGCGAAACGCTCGGTGTCGTCGGGGAGTCCGGCTCCGGCAAGACGACGCTGGGGCTCGCGCTATTGCGGTTGATTTCTTCCGATGGCCCGATCGTCTTTTTGGGCAAAGACATCCAGGGGCTGCGTTTCGAAGCCATGCGGCCGTTTCGCCGCGACATGCAGATCGTGTTTCAGGATCCGTTCGGCGCCTTGAGCCCCCGCATGTCGGTCGGTGATATCGTGGCCGAAGGCTTGACCGTGCACCAGAAGTCCCTTTCGGATGCCGACCGGGAGGCGCGCGTGATCCGGGCGCTGCGCGATGTCGGTCTCGATCCGGCGACGCGCTTCCGCTACCCGCACGAATTTTCCGGCGGCCAGCGTCAGCGCATCAGCATTGCACGGGCGGTGGTGCTGGAGCCAAATTTCGTGGTGCTGGACGAGCCGACCAGCGCGCTCGACATGCTGTTTCAGGCCCAGATGGTCGATCTGTTGCGCGAGCTGCAGCGCAAGCGCGACTTGACCTACATGTTCATCTCGCATGACCTGCGCGTGGTGGCCTCGCTCGCCAGTCATCTGATCGTGATGCGCGATGGCAAGGTGGTGGAGAAAGGCCTGGCAGCGGATTTGTTCAAGAGTCCGAAGACCGACTATACCCGTGCCCTGTTTGCGGCCGCCTTCAGGCTGGAAGCCGCCGACGAAGGCGTTGTCAGGGAATAGAAACTTTATCCTTCGGCGCGAAGCTTTTCGATCTGTCCGTGCCCGTTCACCGGAACGTTCCAGATATCGTCGGCATATTCAGCGATGGTGCGGTCGGATGAGAACCAGGCCATTCGCGCCACGTTGAGGATCGAAGCCCGCGTCCAGGCTGCTTGCGTCTGCCAGCGGGCATCGATGCCGCGCTGCGCCGCGTAATAGGAATCGAAGTCCGCACTGACCATGTAGTGATCGAGGTGGCGCAGCGCATGGGCGATGGATTCAAAGCGGCTGGCGTCGCCGGGCGAGAATTCGCCGCTGCCGATCGCGTTGATCGCACGCGAGAGCCCGGGTGAGGCCCGGATCACATCGGTGGCGTCCAGCCCCTGCTTGCGCCGTACCACCACATCCATCGCTTCCATGCCGAAGATCGCGATGTTCTCCGCGCCCACATGGTCGCGGATCTCGATATTGGCGCCGTCCAGCGTGCCGATGGTGAGGGCACCGTTGAGGGCGAGTTTCATGTTGCCGGTGCCGGAGGCTTCCATGCCCGCGGTCGAAATCTGTTCGGAAAGATCGGCGGCCGGAATGATCACTTCCGCAAGGCTGACATTGTAGTCGGGAAGGAACGCGACTTTCAGGCGCCCTGCGATCACCGGATCGTTGTTGACCACCTCGGCGACGTCGTTGATCAGCTTGATGATCAGCTTGGCGTAACGGTAGCTCGCCGCCGCCTTGCCGGCGAAGATCTTGACGCGCGGTACCCAGTTTCCTTGCGGATTGTCCTTGATCGCGTGATAGAGCGCGATCGCCTCCACGATGTTGAGCAGTTGCCGCTTGTATTCATGGATTCGCTTGATCTGGACGTCGAACAGCGCCGCCGGATCGACCTTGATATTGATCTTCTCGCCGATCAGGCGCGACAGCGCGATCTTGTTGTGATGCTTGACGTTGCGGAACTTTTCCTGAAATGCGCTGTCGCCGGCGCTTTTTTCAAGAAGCTGGAGCCGGGAGAAATCGTCGAGCAAGGCTTCGCCGCAGGCCTCGCGCAACAGGTCGGTCAGCTTCGGATTGGCCAGCATCAGCCAGCGGCGGAAGGTGATGCCATTGGTCTTGTTGGTGATGCGGCCGGGATAGAGATGATTGAGATCGTGGAACACGGTCTCCTTCATCAGGTCGGAATGCATCGCCGAGACACCGTTGATGCGATGGGAGCCAACGAAGGCCAGTTGCCCCATCCGCACGCGTCGTCCGGATCTCTCGTCGATCAATGAGACGGAGGCGCGGAAATCGACGTCGCCGGGACAGCGCTCCTCGGCGAGCGCCAGATGGCCGACATTGATGCGATAGATGATCTCGAGATGCCGCGGCAACAACCGTTGAAACAGTTCGACCGGCCAGGTCTCGAGGGCTTCCGGCAGCAGCGTGTGGTTGGTGTAGGACAGGGTTGCGACCGTGATCTTCCACGCATCGTCCCAGCGGATGTTGTGCAGGTCGACCAGGATGCGCATCAACTCGGTGACGGCCAGACTCGGATGCGTATCGTTGAGTTGTACGGCGACTTTCGCGGCAAGGCCGCGTATTTGTCCGTCCGCTGCCAAATGGCGATTGACCAGATCCTGCAGTGACGCCGAGACGAAGAAATATTCCTGGCGTAGCCTGAGCTCGCGGCCCGCCGGGCTCTCGTCATTCGGATAGAGGAACTTGCAGATCGATTCGGCGCGCGCTTCCTCGGCGCTGGCGCCGATGTAGTCGCCGGTGTTGAATACGTCGAGTTTGAGCGGGTCCGGCGAGCGCGCGGACCACAGGCGAAGCGCGTTGACGTTCTGACCGCGCCATCCGACGATCGGCGTATCGTAGGCGACCGCCTGCACGGTTTCGCCCGGATGCCAGATTGCGCGGTCGCGCCCCTTCGCCTCGACGTGCTCGACACCGCCGCCGAAGTGGACCTGGTAGATCACCTCCGGCCGCTGAAATTCCCAGGGGTTGCCGAAGCTCAGCCATTCGTCGGGATATTCCTGCTGCCAGCCATTGTTGATGATCTGGCGGAACAGGCCGAAATCGTAGCGGATGCCGTAGCCGATGGCGGGAATGCCAAGCGTCGCCATGCTCTCCATGAAGCACGCGGCAAGACGCCCGAGACCACCATTGCCGAGGGCTGCGTCCGGCTCGCATTTGCGCAAATCCGCCAGGCCGACGCCGAGATCGCCGAGCGCTGCGTCGAACAGCGCCAAGAGCCCCATATTGTTCAAGGCGTCCGTGAAGAGGCGGCCGATCAGGAATTCGAGCGAGAGGTAGTAGACCCGCTTGCGGCCGGCATCGTAGCTCAGCTTCTCCGCCGTCAGCCAGCGGTGCACGATGCGGTCGCGCAGTGCGAGCGCTGCGGCCTTGTACCAATCGTGCCTGGTCGCCATGCCGGCGTCCTTGCCGATCGCAAGCCGGAGCTTGGCAAGAATCGCGCTCTTGATTTCCGTCAGCGCCAGCTCATCGATGG
Source organism: Bradyrhizobium sp. (assembly GCA_049509335.1). GTDB lineage: Bacteria > Pseudomonadota > Alphaproteobacteria > Rhizobiales > Xanthobacteraceae > Bradyrhizobium. Next base: position 107,328 of record JBEKZZ010000007.1, read on the forward strand.
GCTGGCCCGGCGCCGGCAAATTCACTGGGAGTGAAGGCTCTGACAAAATACGAATCCCGCGACTGACCCCATGATACGCACCTTGCGGGCGGATCGAAACCCGGAGCTTTACTGTGCAATATTTGCATGATTTTCATGCAAGGACCGGGCCGATTTAATAGGCTTATGCTTGGCCCGGCTAAGGTCACTCGTCTTCAATAACGTTTATTCCTTCGTCACTTAAAGCCTCCATCACGGCCTCGATGTATTCCGGTGAAGTTGCGGGCGAAGGCCATAGTTCGTTGAGCAATAGCTCGTTGAGTTCATCGAAGGTCACAAAGCCCTTCTGGCGACCGAGCTCGATGGCTTTCCGGGTGATGTCGCTTCTCGGCATTTCTCGTCCCTTCCAAGACCAGCCCCTACTAAAGGGAAGAGTCTCGCTTCGGTTGGAACAAATTAAGAACACTTTAGCAAGTCTTTGATATATCATAGTGATTCGGAATTCACCCGACACAACATCTATGGTCTATCCGAGCTTTCGAGGACTACATGTCCACTATCGCCTGCGATCAATTCGCCCTCACGCGCATCGCCGACTTCGCCCGGTCGCTGTCGCGCCTGCATAAAACCTCCCGCCGCCGGCTCGTCGATGACGACGCGATCGACCGGGAATTCAACACCGTTTGCCAGTCGGTCTGGGGCTACACCACGGACGATATCAGCGACGACTTATTCTGCGATGCCGACCACGTTTTCCTGGATTCGCTCGATGAGGTGCATGCGCGTCTCTTTGCCGCCGAGCAAGGCTATGACCTTGTCGACGATGACGGCATGCTGACGGATTGGTGGGGCTATTGCTGGATGATCCTGGCTGAGAAACGGGGTCTGCTCACGCCGGAAAATCGCGCCGCCGCGCGGGCCCAGATCGAGGAGAAATACCGCGCGGCGCCGAACGTGATCGGCGTTATCGTCGGAAGGTGACGGTTCAACGGACCTCGTCCTGAGGAGGCGCATTGGCGCCGTCTCGAAGGACGGCCGCTCTCTGCATGCCATGGTTCTCCCGGCGACGCAAAAGCGTCGTCCGGAGACGCGCACTGCTTTAGGTGCCGTTCGCTAACGTCCGCGCTGCCGCTCCGCCTGCTCGGGCGCGGCGTGCTCCTCACCATGAGGCTGGACGGTTTATCAGTTCAATTCCGCATGCTTGTTGCGCGTGGGAGCGGGCTTTGGCGCCGGTGTGAAGGGAGCTGCCACGTCGCTATTCGGCGCTTCGTTGCCAATTGCGTCAGCCGCAACCGGCGCCACCTTCATCTCGCCGAGGCGAGCGCGCACCTCGGCCGTCAGGCCGGGGTAGGAGGCGACCGGGATGAATTCCGGGCTCTGGTTATTGCCGACCTTGATGCCTGAATAGGCCACGAGCCCATCGGTGGTGGCGATCACGTCGCCGGCGCGCAGTGACGCATCCAGCGTCAGGTCGACCGGCGCGAGACCGGCCGCGTCGCGGCCGTTACAAGTACAATCCGCGCGTAGCGCCTTCCGATAGGCAAAGGCGTTTTCGCTGTCGGCATAGTGCTCGCCGCTCACGCTCGTGGCGTTGTCGATGTTGCTGCCAAAGAAGACCTTGGTCGGTGACGCCGGACAAAAGGCCTGGCACATCTGGACCGGCGAGGCGTTGCCGCGCGTCAGCGGAAAATACTTGCCGTCGCAGCTTCGCACGCAAAAAGCAGGGCCTCCGCTGGAGGCCACGGGCCGTGGCGGCGGTGCGGGCTGCTGGGAAGGATCGGCGAAAAAATTCGCTTGTGGCGGCGCCGGATGCTGCTGCTGTTTCTGGAGCCCGCCGAAGAACAGGTCGAACAGACCCTCGGCGGATGCTTCGCGTGGTGCGAGCCCAAAGTTGCTGGCAAGAAGGACGCCGGCGAAGACAGTGGCAGCAACGGACGCCCTTCGGCGCCGCTGGCGCTGATCGGTCAATTCCTTACGCAACGCTTACTCCACCCGTACTGAAACGACGCCCCGGCAGCATTGGCCGACGCCGTTCACATTAGTGCGGGATGGTAAACGAGCTATGAGCGGAGGCCGGGGCGCCCAAAAGAAAGTGCTCTTGGGAGAACCCCTATTCCTTCAGATACTCACTCGCGCGGAATAGCCAGCGGAAGGCAAGGCCTGCCTGGGCGAAGGTTTCGATCGCACCTTCTTCGCGGTCCACCATGGTCAGCACCAGCACGACTTCGCCGCCGGCATCGCGCACCGCATCGACCGCCTTCAGCGCCGATTCGCCTGTTGTGGTGACGTCCTCGACAATCACCACGCGCTTGCCGTGCAGGCTCTCGTTTTTGGCGAGACCCTCGACCGCGAGCCTTGCGCCATGCTCCTTCGGCTTCTTGCGCACAAAGAAGGCCGCGATCGGATGGCCCTTGAGCCAGGAGAGCTGGGCGACGGCGCCGGCGAGCGGGACCGCGCCCATTTCCAGTCCGCCGATATAATCAAGGCCGTCGTCCTTGAGCGCCTCATAGGTCAACTCGGCCAGCAATGCGGCGCCTTCCGGATCCAGCATGGTCGGCTTGAGGTTGAAGTAGAAACTGCTCTTGCGCCCCGAGGCCAGCGTGATTTCGCCCCGGCCAAAGGAGCGCTTGCGGATGATCTCGACGAGGCGGGCGCGGGAAGCGGATTTGGACAAAAGTGATCTCCCGTATGGGAGGCGCAATTTATGCGTGGATGGGCGTCATATCCAGAGCGGAACCCTCACCGTCAACAGGGGAGCGGCCCGCGCGAGAGGCCGTTTCCGGGCTTGTCGGGTGATGCTACGAGAGGCTTTCCTCCCGCCAACACTTGATCAACGCCCAAGGGACTCCCGATGACCATTGAACTGCACACCTGGAACACGCCGAACGGCCGCAAGATCAGCGTGGCGCTGGAGGAGATGGGGCTGCCCTACAAGGTCGTTCCCGTCAACATCTCCAAGGGCGAGCAGATGGCGCCCTCGTTTCTGGCGATCAGCCCGAACAACAAGATTCCAGCCATCGTCGACCCTGACGGACCGGGCGGCAAACCCGTCAGCGTGTTCGAATCTGGCGCGATCCTGCTTTATCTCGGTGAGAAGACCGGCAAGTTTTTGCCTTCATCTCTGGCCGATCGCATTCCGGTCTATGAATGGCTGATGTGGCAGATGGGAGGCTTTGGGCCGATGCCGGGGCAGGTGCATCATTTCATTGCGCTGGAGAACGAGCAGGACCGCGCCTATGGCCTGAAGCGATACATGACCGAGACGATCCGACTCTATGGCGTGCTGGATCGACGCTTGGCGAACCATGAATTTGTCGCCGGTCCGCTATCGATTGCGGACTTCGCGATCCTCGGCTGGGCCTGGCGTCACGAGCGCCACAAGGTGTCCTTCTCGGATTTCCCCCATGTCGGCCGCTGGTACGACGCGATGATGACGCGGCCCGCCGTCATGCGCGGCATGGAAGCGAAGCTGGATTAAGCCCGCCGTGTTTCCAGTGCCATCCGCACGGCCAATCCCGCCAATACTGTGCCCATCAGCCAGCGCTGCACCAATAGCCAGGTCGGCCGGGTCCCGAGGAAGCGCGCGATCGATCCGGCCGCGAGCGCAATCATGGCGTTGACGCTGACGCTGATCACGATCTGGATCGAACCCAGCACCAGCGATTGCACAAGTACGCTGCCTGCCGAGGGATCGATGAATTGCGGCAGCAGCGCCAGATAGAGCATCGCGATCTTGGGATTGAGGAGATTGGTGACAAACCCCATCAAGAATAACTTGCGCGGCCCATCGGCTTTCAGCGTCTTGACCTGAAACGGCGAGCGGCCGCCGGGCTTCAACGCCTGCCAGGCCAGCCAGAGTAGATAGGCCGCGCCCGCAAGCCGAAGCGCGTCGTAGGCATAGGGCACCGCGAGCAAGAGCGCGGTGATGCCGAACGCCGCGCATAACATATAGAATACAAATCCGAGCGCGACCCCGCCGAGCGACACGATCCCGGCGGCGGGCCCCTGCGTCAACGAGCGCGAAATCAGATAGATCATGTTCGGACCCGGCGTGAGCACCATGCCGAGGGAGACAAGGGCAAAGCCGAGCAGGGCGGTCAAATGAGGCATGATGAACTCATCGGTTATAGACGCATCAGATAGCGCGCATTGGCGCGCGACACCATTTCACAAATGGCATGGATGATGTTCGGATATTTCAGGAGTAGGCGGCCTGAGCGCCTGGCGCCTAACCCAATCGCTTGATTGCCGTGACCCCGCTGCCTGACGCCTTGATGCGCGCGATCGCTTCCTGCGTGCGCTCGATGGTCGTGGCCATATGATACGCGTTGGCGTGAACGATGGTGTCGGTATCGCGCGCGATCGCGACATGGCCTTTCCAGAAAATCAGATCGCCGCGTTTGAGTTTTTTGGTGTCGCGCGGATCGAGCGCTTTGCCGAGCCCCTTCTGCTGCATGTCGCTGTCGCGCGGGCAAGGTTTGCCAGCGGCGGTGAGCGAGACTTGAACCAGTCCCGAACAATCGACCCCGAGACTGCTCTTGCCGCCCCATAGATAGGGCGTGCCGACAAACGCTTCCGCGACCGCGACGAAATCGCCGACATGGTGGTCGATCGGGCCCAGATGCTGCCGCGGCAGGTACCAGCCCTCGCGCGTCACGGCAAAGGCGCCTTCCTCGCGCAGCACCGTCAGCAGACTTCCCATCACAAAAGTCTCGGTTGGCGGCAGCTTGATCGAGGGGCCCGGAAAGGCAAAGGTCCGCAAGGCGGTGACCTTGTGGGTCGGCGGCCCTGCTGGTCGGATCAGCGCCTGATCCGGCAACCAACCGACATAACCGTCGCTGTTGAGCTGGCCCCAGGCCCAGCCTTCAGCGTTGCGGTCATAGATCGTTGCGCGCTCGCCCCTGAGCGCCTGTGTTGAGAGCTCCGCGTCAGAAGATGGCGCGCGGCGAAGCGGCGCCAACGCATCCGATATTTCGAACTCCTTGCCGGTGACAAAGCGCGCCGCCTCGACCTTGCCTTCGAGATATTTTGCGGCAAGGTCGGCTCTCGCGGGTGTCAGGCGCGGATCGTCATCCATAGCTGTTGCTCAACAGGCGATAGATCGCGCGCGCCGCCTGGCATTCGCCGCCCTCCGGGCGCGCCGGCTTGGCGGTCGGCGTCCAGCCATAGATATCGACGTGCAGCCAGCTCTTGGCCGCCTCTACAAAGCGTTGGAGAAACAAGGCGCAGGTGATCGAGCCGGCAAAGCCGCCCGATGGCGCATTGTTGATGTTGGCGACCTTGGAATCGAGCCAACTATCGTAAGGCGGCCACAACGGCAGCCGCCAAAGCGGATCGTGCTCCTGTTTCGCGCAAGCCGAAATCGCCCCGGCCAGCGTTTCGTCGTCGGTGTAAAACGGCGGCAAGTCGGGGCCGAGCGCCACCCGCGCCGCGCCGGTCAACGTACCGAGATCAATCAACAGATCGGGCTTTTCTTCGTCGGCGAGCGCGAGCGCGTCGGCCAGCACCAGCCGGCCTTCCGCGTCGGTGTTGCCGATCTCGACGGTGAGGCCCTTGCGCGAGGTGAAGATATCCAGTGGACGAAAGGCATTGCCGGCCACTGCATTCTCGACTGCCGGAATCAGAACCCGCAGCCGCACCTTGAGGCGGGCGTCCATCACCATTTGCGCCAGAGCGAGCACGTTGGCGGCGCCGCCCATGTCCTTCTTCATGATCAGCATGCCGCTGGAAGGCTTCAGGTCGAGCCCGCCGGTATCGAAGCAGACGCCCTTGCCGACCAGCGTCACCTTGGGATGGGACGGGTCGCCCCAAGTGAAATCGATCAGGCGCGGGGCGCGGGGCGATGCCATGCCGACGGCGTGAATCAAGGGAAAGTTCCGCCGTGTCAGATCCTCGCCGACCACGCAGCTGAAATCGGCGCCGAACCGCTCCGCGAGCTGTTGCGCCGCCTGTGCCAGTTCTTCCGGTCCCATGTCATTGGAAGGCGTGTTGATAAGATCACGCGCGAGCGCGGCAGCCTCCGCCATCCGCGCGATGTCGGCGATATCGACCCCGTCCGGCGGCACCAGGCGGACCTCGGGTACTTCCGATTTGCGGTAGCGGCCAAAACGATAACAGCCAAGCGCGAAGGCGAGCGTCGCAAGATGCGCGTGATCGGGAGCGACATTGGCGAAACGATAGACGCCCGGCGGCAGCAGGCCCGGCAATTGGCCAGGCCGGAACGGATCGCGGAATTTGCTGCTCTCGCTGTCCAGCCCGAAGACCACCTGCGCGATCTCGCCGCTGGCCGCTGGCAATGCCAGATGGGCTCCCGGCTTGGCTGCAAATGCGTTGGCACGGGCAAATTTCCGGGAGGGTTCGGGAAGACCGGCGGAGATTGCCTCCCATGTCGCTTTGGTCGCAAACGTGATGGGAATGGCCGGCGTTGCGGTTAAGGTCTCGAACACGGAGGGCATGTCTTGATCTTCGGTTGAAGCGGATCGCGGCAAGACAGCCTCTTGCGCGCTTTGGAGATTCTACAATGGCATAGGCTGCCAAGCCAGTGCGCACTTTCGCATTAGCTACAGGGTCTTCAGATCGACGTACAGGTTACGAATGATGGCGCGACCTGCACGTTCCCTCGCCGTCGTGATAGTCTGCGAGCACTGGATCAGCAGGGGAGCGTTAGATGGCTAAGAAGGTGGCTAAGAAAGGTCTGGACGGCCGGCATCGCGACACGACCGGTCGCATCGACAAGAAGCATGGCAACACGCGCATCGGGTCGCTTCGCAAGACCTATGGCGAGCACTTCGCGAAAGGCCGGCGCAAGGACATGATGCTGAAAACCCTGTTGGCCGAGACCGGCACGGACTCGCTTCACGCCTACCTGCGCAAGCATCACAAATAGCCGGCACGGGCTGAGGGTCGTCGGCCCGCAGTCTCTTGGCATCGGAAATCACGGAAGTGGCCGGGTCTGACCCGA
>JBEKZZ010000070.1:0-20245 GCA_049509335.1 Bradyrhizobium sp.
ACGTGTTATCAGATATTCCGCTCGTAGCAATCGTTGACGATGATGAATCGGTGCGCGTAACGACTGACAGCTTCGTGCGATCGCTGGGATACGTCGTACACACGTTTTCGTGCGCCGAGGAGTTGCTTCGATCGAACCAGCTCGATGAATTTTCTTGTGTGATTTCCGACGTGCGAATGCCCGGCATGAACGGCGTCGAGCTCCAGGCGCATTTGCGTAGCGAAGGAAGCGATTTGCCATTTATTTTTTTCACTGCCTTCCCAGACGATCGGACGCGCGCACGAGCATTGAGGGCCGGCGCGATCTGCTACCTGACTAAGCCCTTCGATGGTGACGAACTCGCCGCAGTTCTCTGGGACGTATTCAAAAAGCAAGAGGGAAAGGCCCGGAAGTGAATTCGTGGGGTATGCCTCGGTCAAACAGACTGGGGTGGTTTTGAGGTCGTGCACGTTTACGAGATTTGCGATGCTTTGAATGTTGCGGGCTTCGTCGGTCGCATCGATGGCTCGTGCAATATGGTTCAAATGAGTTGTTGCGTTCGACATCATCCCGCGCACCGAGTCGTTCAGACGCGAACTGACATCAAAGCCGGTGCTTCTCTGACGTTCGGACGGCGGCCGACCCAAGCGAGAATCACAAGATCACCGGATCAAGCGGACGACCGAAGCGCGCTTCGATCAGGTTCGTGAACCGCATTCAGGAACCGGTCCGGCTTAGATCGGTTGGAGCTGGCTGAACCCAGGTATCGAATATACGCAACCATTTCGGTAATCGAGCTACACTCGGTGGCAATGGGATTGGGCGAAAGGCACGGTAAAGTTGAGAGGTAGGGCATCGGCGAACGCGGTGCCAGTGATCAACCAAATCCGGCTTTCGATACCACGCCGCCGGCGGAGAGGACCTCGCCATGAGAACTCATAGTAACAGCTGCGACCAACTCAAGCGGAACCTTCCGGCCTTCGTTGCCGTCGAGTCGGTGGTTTCGCAGCAATCCTCGTCGAATTCATCAACGCGGGCCAATCAGCGACGTCGCGCTATTTCAGGCGCACGAATACCGCCAACGTTGCTCGAAGAAATGGCGCAGCTTCTCGCAGAGATGGTCCATTCGGTGGTATCGGCCACGCTGGAGAAGATGGTCGATCAGATGGACGGCTCGTCCTTGCGGCGTGATGAGCTTCCTGCCGAAATTGAATCGGGTTCGGGCGAAGACTCGTCGGGTCGGCCGGCGGTCTTCCCGAATGAAGCGATGCTGCAGGTCGGACCGCTGGTGCTGGATCTCATTGACCGTGCTGCCAAGCGTGGCGACCGCCGTATCGATTTGCGTCCAAGAGAATTCCAATTGTTAAAGTACATGATGGAACGGAGCAACCAATTGCTGACCCGCGCGGTACTCTTGAAAGAGGTCTGGCATTTCAAATTCGTTCCTGAAACGAATGTTGTCGACGTTCAGATGGGCCTGCTACGCCGGAAGGTGGACGGAGCAAACGAGGCGCCCATGATCCGTAGCGTCCGCGGCTCTGGGTTTGTCCTGGAAGCAATGCCTCTTTCGGTGGTCTCAGCCACCACGTCAGATTCGCGATCGATGCCGAGGCCGATAGGCCAAACTCCAGCGGTTGCTCTTCATCTTGCTGCGGACAATCGGCACTCAGCCTAACGCAAATATTTCAACCGAACGGCCTCCGGAGGTTGTCTATCCAATCTCCGCGATCACGGGATCTCGCCGAATGTATTCCTGACAAGGGCGCGGAGTGATGGTCGCGACCGCGCAATGACAGACGCAATGAACTCCCTCGAGTGCGTTCCGAAGAAGGCGCTCGAACCGCAGAAGAGTGTGCGATTCGAGCGCGCCGATCCACCCTCGGCTGACGTAACCGCCGATTGCCGATATACCTAAGGCCAATAGGTCCGCGCGCATCCATTGCCGCGAGTCAGCCCGAGGGCGATAGATCGCGAAGCAACGACCCGCAATTCTTGAGGTCATCGGGCGGATTGCATCTTCGCATTCATTGAAGTGGATAGACTCGTTTGCCGCTTCAATTAAATTCGCAATTAGGAAGGCCGGGGCGAACACCGCGGCGTACAAATAGTGCTAAGTGATGGAAGGCGTGCGCGACCTTGAGATCTGGGTTTCGAATCCTTCCAGCCGATTGCGGCCGGTTAGCTGCTTTTCCGGGAGATGCTGGAGCGCTTCCGCAATTCGATTGCGGACATCGCGGCCTACGCCGACCACCGCAGTCGGCATTTAAGGCAAGCGGAAACTGAAGAATCTGGCGAGAGCTACGCCGCCGATCGTCAACAGCAGCCGATATTCCGCGACTTGCCAGCCGACTTCGTGGGTTCGTTGGCCGAGATCGAGGGCAATGACAGTGAGACAGAATGTCCACACGGCATAACGTCGGGCCCCCACCAACTGCATGGCGGTCAGCATGATGCCGAAAAGTCCCGCATACAGCAGCGGCCGAATCTTCCAACCAAGCAGACCGGCAGAAACGAGTGCGCCCGCAGACGTACCAATGAACCGATGCTTTAGTCGGAGACGTGTCTCTATTTGCGAAGGCTTCATGACCCGCAACGCGGTCGTCAACAGCCAAGCGGCGTGCGGCATAGCCAGCGATGATGCGATTGCGCCGCCTACCGCGCCCAGCGTCGCCATCGTGGCGATGAATTGTCGGGCCCTGGCTAAGCTGAAAATGAGCGCCTCGATATCACTCGCGAGACTCGCCGGCGGCTTGTCGCTCGGACGAGCCGCGATATACTGGACCAGTCCCTGCCAGATCGCTCCGCCGGCGAACGCGGCTCCGTATGTCACTATGGAGATGTTCGACGAGTCGTTCGCGGTCGACACGAGTAACGTCAGAACGGCGATCGCCGCTGGAAACCTAAGATCTGTATCGGCAATCTCCGTCCAAGCCTGCCATGAGGCGCCGATCACTGCCAGGGGAAGGAATATCCACACACGATGGCCGGCTGAGGCGCCCGCTATCGCCCCGACGCAGAGCATGAAAATAGTACTTGCGAGCCGTGGCGCCCGGCCCTCGATCGGCAGGCCCGCATGCGTGATGGTGACGAGATAAGCTCCGAAGGAGGCGACGTATCCAACATTTTCGTGACCAAGACAGATGCCTATTGCGGCGGGCAGCGTCGCTCCGCAAGCCAACACTGCAGCGGTCAGAAGCTTGCTAAAGAAAGAATCTGAGCCGCCCCCCGAATTTGCTGAGTTGCCAGCCTTGGAAATCGAGCGTCCATTCAAGGAGGGGACCATCATACGACAGCATCCCATTCCGGTGCAAATGGCGGCCGGACGAAGCGCTGATCCTTCGGCAGGGCAGCAATCGCAGCGCGGTCTTCGTCGTCGAGTGAAATGGTGAGCGCCTCGAGATTGGCCTTCTGGCTTTCCGGGCGACCGGCCTTGGGAATCGCGATGACGCCCTCCTGGTCCAGCAGCCAGGCGATTGCCACCTGTGCAGCCGTCGCGCCATGCTTGCGGCCGATGGCAGCAAGTGTCGGATCGTTCGCCGCCCGGCCTTGCGCGAGCGGTGCGTAGGCGGTCAACGGAATCGCCTTGCTGCGCATATAGTGGAGCATCGGCGCCTGCGACAGGAAGGGATGGTACTCGACCTGATGGGCTGCGATTGGTGCGCCGATCTCTTCGACTGCACGGCGGATCATCGGTAGGTTGAAGTTGCACACGCCGATGGCCCGCGCCAAGCCGCCTTCGCGCAGCTCAATCAAGGCTTCCAGCGTCGCGGCCATATCCATGTCCCGGCTCGGCCAGTGGATCATGTAGAGGTCCACATAGTCGAGTTTCAGCTTGGCGAGGCCGATGTCGAATGCGCGACGCAGTGCATCGGGCGAGAGTTGGTCGTGCCAGACCTTTGTCGTGACGAACAGTTCTGCGCGCTTGGCACCCGAAGTTGCGATCGCAGCGCCGACGGCGGCTTCATTCTCGTACATCGCGGCCGTGTCGATATGACGGAAGCCCAGCGCGATCGCGCTTTCCACCACGGGCTGCGACTCTCCGCCGGGCATCCGGAATGTGCCGAAGCCGAGGCGGGGGATGTTCACGCCCTGGGTCTTGATCCTTTTCATGAGACATTCCTTTCATTGGTTCTGTGCAGACGGGAGCGCGCTCGGCGCGCGCCCCGACGATCACAAACCGCCTCAGGCGGCCTTGCTGCCGGCGACCAGCGCCGTGATGACCTCAACGAGCGGCGTGTTGCCTTTCACCGCCGAGCGTCCATGGTCTTGGAATTCGATCCAGCCTTCGTTGAAGCCGTCGAGCATGCGGATGCGGGGCAACGGATTCGTCATGCCTTGGGCAAGGAAGAGGCCTTCCCACTTCTCGCGTAGGACGATCTCCACGCGGACCGGCCGCCCGAGTACCTGGCTAAAAGCGCGCGCCAGTTCGTTGGCCGAGACGCGGACCGGGCCTTCGAGTTCGACGATCCGTGTTTCGCTGCTGTCCTGCCGGATGAGGTTGGCGGCAAGCAGGCCGACATCTTTGGTGGCGACCATTGGGAACGCCTTGTCGGCTGGCTGCAGGAAGCTCCGCAGCACGCCCTCGTCCCGCGCGGAGGCGACATCCCACAGCGCATTCTCCATAAACCAGCCGGGCCGAAGGAAGGTGACCGGAAGGCCGAGGGCATTCAGCGATTGTTCCATCAGGGTACGCTGTGTCAGCAGATTGTCGTGGGGTGCGTCCGCGCCGATGGTCGACAGGCACACGATCCGTGGCGGCCGGGCCGTCGTCAGCGCGCGGCTCACGGATTCGATCACCCGCTTTGCTTCGGGATAGCCTGGCGCGGGGTCGAAATCCGAGGGCGGCAGGATGAAGACGCCTTCGACGCCGGAGAATGCCGCCGCAAGCTGTTCTGCGTTCGCCATGTCCGCGACCGCGATGTCGCAACCCATCGCCGCCCAGTCGGCTGCCTTGGCCCGGTTGCGTAGGACGGCGCGAACGGACTCGCCCTGGCCAATAAGATTGCGGGCGATCTCGCCGCCCACTTTGCCGGTAGTGCCGGTAATTGCGTACATGGCTTTCTCCTGGTGGTTCCTTGTGACGATCCCTTGCAGCTCCCACCGGAAGCGCTGCGAAGGTTCTAGTCTCGGCCATGAGATGATTCACGCGCATTAAAGTCAGTGCTATAGTGATCTGCAGTCACCATGCCGGGCTTGTACGATTGGCTTGCCTCGGCCATGCGCGGAGGCCCGACCGGCACTGTGTCGGACCTAATTGATTGGAGATCATCATGAGCTTCGATACGCGGCTTCTAACCGGCGCGGGTGTGCTCGCAGCGGTGAGCGAGACTGGCAACTTTGCCGGAGCTGCAGAGATGCTCGGCTTGACGCCCTCGGGCATCAGCCGCGCGGTGGCGCGCCTCGAGGTGCGCGTCGGTGTGCGGCTTTTCAATCGCAGTCCGAGAGAGGTGACGTTGACCGAGGAGGGGCGCCGCTTTCATGCCCAGGTGATTCCGCTGCTGGCCGGTCTGGAGGAGGCTGCCGCCGAGGCCGCGGGCGCGGCGGCCGTGGTTACGGGCCGGTTGCGCGTGTCCGTCGACCCTTGGTTCGCGCGGATGGTGCTCGCACCGAAACTGCAGCAATTCATGGCGCAATATCCGCTGTTGTCGGTCGATCTCATGACCAGCAACTATCGGGAAGAGATGATGATGGGGGTAGACGTCGCCATTCGGTTCGGGCCGCCGGACACGTCTTCGCTGATTGCGCGGAAGCTGCTCGAGACCTTCATCGTAACCTGCGCCGCGCCGGCCTATCTCGAGAAGCACGGCGAGCCGAGGACGCCTCACGATCTCGTACACCATGAGTTATTGCTGTTTCGCGATCCGCAGACTGGCCGTCCTTTCCCGTGGGAATTTCATCGCGGTGGCAAAGTCATCGAAATCAACGCCACCGGTCGGTTGATGATGGACGATCCCTCGGCTGCAGTTGCGGCGTGCATTGCCGGACAGGGCGTGTTTCAAATGCTAGCACCCGGCCTGAAATCCATGTTCGCGAAGGGAGAGCTTGTGCAGATTTTGCCGCAATGGTCCGACGAACGGTATCCGCTCTATGCGTATCATCCCTCCCGGCATCTGCCGCCGGTAAAGGTCCGGGCTTTTCTCGATTTCGTTCAAGAGATCGCAGCCCAAGCCGTGTCGTCTCGCCCTTCCAAGCGGCAGAACTCCACCAATACGAAGGGCCCGCTTCCTCGAATAAAACGGCCGCGCTGAAAGGGCGAGCTGCCGTGAGGAACCCTGGGAGCTAAGGCGCTACCGCAGCCAACGGATGGCTTCAGCATTTCCGGCAAGGAAATTCTGATTGGCGAATTCGGTCGGCCGGGCGGGATACGCGAGTCAGCACTTCCGTCGCCCGACTAATCAGGCCTAGGTGAACCGCTGCGGTGTGGCCGTTGTTTTAGTTCCGAAGTCTTCAAAAGCCCTCACTATTGCCAAGCGAAATCGCAATCCCATAACAAAACGCGTCGAGGAGGTCGTCTTCCCGCTTGTTGTCCTTGTCTCCCATTCGGAAGCTCTCGATCTGGTCGACCAGATGGTTTTTTGACCGTCGTTTATAGGTGATGATTTTGTCGAAGGCTTGATCGCTGTACTTTACTTGGCCACGATAGACGTAGCCCGAGACGGAAAGGGCTCGCTCATCCTTGCCCATCGCCGTCAGCTTCGAGTCGATGGCCGCCGCCGCCATCCCCCTACGGAGAGATTGCTGCAACAGAATCGTTCCCGAAGTCTTATCTTCGATATGAGCTCCCATCGAGCCCGACCGTGCCCGGCATTGCTTTGCTAATTCCTCCAAGCGCCTGAACACAATCGGCAGCCACGTCTCGAGTAGGGCGCCCTCGATCTGGGCAATGTCCCAGTCGAGGATGGTGAGCGGATAAGAGCTGCCATGGGGTTCATACGCAAAAAAGACGACGGCCGTTCCGTCGTGCTCGGTGCCGGTCTTTGAGGCTGTATCAATAATGGCAAACACACATTCGCAGCGCTGGGGGAGCGGGACTGGCTGATTGTTTACGAGCAGATTTTCGCGGGCGAAGAAACCGACGCCTGCCCAATCCACGAATTCCGCTAGATGCTCTTGGGCATAGACCAGGGGATCGTTGCCGGTTTTGAGATCATCGAGAATCTTGGCCCGCCGTTGCATCCAGGCTTCTCGGGTCTCATTCTGGAGCCGCTTCGGCAGCACGGGATTGTCCATGGTGGTGGCATGGAATGTTCCGAAGCCATACTGCGGGTCTTCGCAGATATTATAAAAGAAATTCTCCGAATTCTTGCCGGCAGTGTTCGAGCAGATGAGCACTTCGCCACCATAATCGTAAAGCGTCGGCTTGATCGATTTTTCCCAGATCTCCATCATGGAGCCGTCGGTCTTGTTGTCGCCGTCCTTTGTGAAGGCAGCCTCATCGATGACAATACGATGATAGCGACGGCCGCGGCCGGCGATGCCGTTCTCCAGCGTCCAGAAGTCGAGACGGCCGCCGTTTTTCATGCGCATGACGGCCGATACCTTCGAACTGGTGTCCAGAACCGGTCGGATCATGTTGACGATCTCGGGATAGACCTCCGACCAGGTCTTGTGCTGCGGCGCGAACCAAGCGCATTCGTAGCCTTGGGCGAGTCCCTCCGCGATCCAGGTTTTCGCGAAATCAGTCTTGCCCCATCGTCGGCCGCACCTGAGCGCCTTGAACCGGTGCTGCTTCAAAGCCCAGTAGGCCCTTACCTGACTAGAGTGGAGTGTACCCAACGAGAGCCGATTGTTTACCGCGCGCGTCATTTGTCGTTTTCCCCGGAGTTGGAATCGGCGCCCTTCCACCAGGCTGGAACCTCCGCGTTTGTTCGAGATGCGAACTCGCGGGTCTTTTGTTCGCCGGTCTGGCCGGGATAATCAGGCAACCAGTCGGTAACTTCGAGCCGTTGTACGCCGGTATCGCTGGATGTCTGTGCGAGAGCACGAAGCATGAGAAGGGCCTCGATGCTCTTCAGGTTGCCGGCCAAGGCCAGCCTGATGTGGGCCTTGATTGTCAGTTCAGGTCGTCGCGCTTTTTTGGTCCGACCACGCTCGCGGTATTCGGCGCGGCCGTTCAAGACGTTTTCGATGATGTCGGCGATCTCCGCCGGCTTCTTCTTGCCCCGCCGTCCATTCGGATTGGCATTGTTGCCCGGCTTGAACTGCGAATGTTTGGGTGGCTTCCCGCGGCCGACTTCATAATCACCCATTGGTATCGTCCTCAATCTGGGGGATGGCGGCGAAGGCCGCGGTGTATTCGTTATCGACAAAGACAGTCTCAATTCGCGGCTTGGAGTACTGCCGCGCGAACTCCTGGAATTTCAGCCTGATCTTCAGGGCGCGAGTATCTCCGAGCACCTCTTTCTGCCAGAGCCGAAACAGGATCGCTTCCAGTGTGGTGACTTTGCGCGACTTCTCGCCCACCGTGATCTCGACCGGCTTCAACAGCAGCCGGTCGATCAACTCGATCGTGGTTTCCACGCGCTTTGGGTACCGGCGCTGTCGGTTGCCACTTTCGCCTTCCTTCCACCGAGTTCGTGCCGGCGGATTCCTGTAGCCCGTCTTGTCGTCGTCCCCATCCGAGCTCATTGAGCCGCACTCCGCTGGAGTTTGACCTGCTCAAAGGTCAGCCCCTGACTATTTAGCGCTTTCTTTCCGGTCAGCCGCTCCCAGCGAGCGATAGTCGTGTCCACGTAGATCGGGTCGATCTCGATCCCGAAACACCGCCGACCAGTGCGCTCGGCGGCCAGAATTGTGGTGCCGCTGCCGATAAAGGGGTCGACGACGATATCGTCGCGCTTGGTGCAATCGAGGATGGCGTCGGCTACCAGCGCAATCGGTTTGACGGTGGGATGAAGGGCGAGGAGGTCCTCGGTGCCCTTACGTGCAAATCCGTTAGCGCCGGGATATGTCCAGACGTTGGTTCGAGACCGCCCGAAACGGCCGAGCTGGACATTGTTGAGGTGAGCCTCACTGCCGTTGCGGAACACGAATACGAGTTCGTGCTGCGACCGGTAAAGTGACCCCATGCCCGCATTAGTCTTGGACCAGACGCAGAGATTAAGGAGCGACAAATCCACCGCGCGGCCGGCGCTGAGCACGTTCCATGCATGCCTCCAGTCCATGAAAGTGTAGATCAAGGCACCCGGCGTGGTATGGGCGCCTAAAAATCGCAAGCCAGTGGTCAGCAACTCGGTAAATTGCGAGTCGGTCAGCTCACCCGCACCCATAACGAATTCACGATGCTTGGTTTTGCCGTTTCCGCTGACGTGGCCACCGATTGGCACGTTGTACGGCATGTCGGTAATTGCGGCCGCAGCCTTTTTGTTCTCCATGAGGATCGCGTACGCGGTCGACTCCAGCGCGTTAGCGCAGTGCAGACGGTGAGACCCGAGGAGCCAGACATCGCCGGGGATCGACACGGCCGGCCCGGTTGCAGCCTCGAATTCATCCGCGGCATCGGCCTCGTCCGGGTCGTCGAGTGACTGGATACGAACGTCGATCTCTGGGATTTCAAATCCGGTGTCCGTCAGGTCGAAATCCAGGACGAGCTCTGATAGTTCCTTCAACTGGGCCGCCACCTTGGCGTCGTCCCAATTTGACCTGTCCGTCAATTTGTTGTCGGCAAGCCGATAGGCTTTGGCCTGGACTTCGGTCAGGTGGTCGAGGAAGACAACAGGTACCTGAGGGAGACCCAGCAGTTTCGCCGCTTCAAAGCGACCATGACCGGCAACGATTTGCCTGTTCCTGTCGATCAAGATCGGTGCATTAAAACCGAACGCCTCGATACTTCGGGCGATGGCGCGCACCTGAGCCCGAGTGTGTATGCGCGCATTTTGGGGGGCAGGGATCAATTCGCCGATCGCAAGGTGCGAGATCTGCCTATTGGTCGCCTTCGAGCTCTCGCTGCCTGGCGTGACGTCGGGTGACTTGATCTTGTCTTTCATGGATGCCTGCTCGCTGGGGTCGCGAGCCAGGGAAAACAGATCTCTCCGGGGATTTCGCGTGGATGAAATCGACCGCTCAGGGAACTTTTTTCAAAATGATCGGCAAGTTATTGAGATTTAATCGTTATACACGGACGATAATTTCATGTGCCTTCGAAGCTCTTCCCGGATTCGTGCCAACGAATCCTCTGAAGCTTCCTTGAAATAAGGCCGCCAGGCCGCAGGCCGGCCGTAATCCCAGCCCCCTTTCACGCCTCCGCATGCGCGCCAGTATTCCTCCGCGGCTGCCCAGAGCTGAAGGTGGTTTGAAGCAGCAGGGTATTCCCCATCGTGGAAGTGTGCCCAGGCTTCGAGGGTCACCGCAGCGCATAATGCCCGGGGTGAACTCGCCATTGGAGGCAAGGCTCGGCCGCGCCCAGCTTTCGCTTGTCCGGCTTCATTCACCAAATAGGGTGACAGCATGGCCGCATCGGCCTGCCGTTTGATTTCTTGCAGTAGTACATCCAGTTTAGCGGTCGGTGCCGGAGGTCCGATTATTTCTTCTGCTCTTAAAAATTCAGACAGGGCAGAATCCCGAATCTCCCGCGCCACTAATTTTGCGCCGTCGCTTAGCTTCCCCAGCCTCTCGTCCAATCCCGTGGCAAGTAAGGCCGGCCGCGAGGAGGCGATATCAGCCCGGCGTCGGATTTCCTCAAGCACGGTATCGACGCCCTTAAATTCGGGCATGGGTCCGAATTCGTTGGCTACTAAGTGCTCAAAAATCACCGGATCATGAAATTCGCGATCAACCAATCCGGCAGCTTCGCTTAGCGATCGGAGCCTGGCGTGGGCTTCCGCCTTGCCGAATAGCTTCGCGTGCACCATTCCGTCGAGCATGACGGACGAAGACCAGCGTTGAAGATGTTTTGCCAACCACCGGGGTGGGTTGTCGCCGGCTATCAGTCGGGCTGTCTCCAGGAAGCCCTCGCCGTCATTCGACGAGTTCGAGGACATAAAAGCTGGCATTGACATCAGCCGACCTAAGCCAAGCAACGGGTCCCCAGAACGAGCCGACTTTTTCCGTTTTGACAAACGCAACTTCCCGATTAGCCGGCGGAAATTCCCGTTTAATTTCTTAGGGAATTGTCCCCGCAACTAGCTGAAGTATAGGCCGGTTTCGCCTCGGGTTTTCGCCCACGAGCCCCAAAATCGAGGTTTTCCCGGTTAAATTCCCTGATAATCGGGAAAATCGCGGCGGAGACCGGTTTCGCGGGACTGCATCCGCCACCATCCAGTCTTAGGGTTCAAAACCCGTTCGTGGTTCTCGCACTTATTGCACGAGCACGGTTGCTTTGGCGCATTCGTCGAGCCATTAGCGATCTCACGCGATCGCGTATCTGTACGCTAATTGAACGGCACCGACGCCCGGCCGCGAAAGGTCCATATTTGCGTTGAGCTGCCGATGCCGCCGAATTCGGCGCCCACGGCAATATTGGCGCTATTGGCAAGATGTGCCGCCACCCCGCCGGTTGCCCGCATCGACCAGCCCTCGAGCAGCGGAACCAAGGCGAGCGCCCGGGGCGCGCGCCAGCGGCGTTGTCGTTTTCGAAGTAATCGTGGCCATGGATGGAATCCTCTCGCGGCGCATTCGCTATCTTCGTGTCAATTGCACTCCGCCATGCGAGCCTGTCGGGCAGCCGCCCGGGATCGGGTTTGCACCCCAAGTACCCTTGAGCCGAGCAGGCGCTGTGGTCTCGTCCAATTTGAGTTTCCCGGCGGCCATACACCACGTGCTGAGCTGAGGACTGAGCCACCGCGTGACGCGAAAAACCACGACCGAATCCTGGATAGTCCCCTCGAATGCGTGGGTGCTTTTATCAAGACCCTCGAGGGTAGATAAGGAAATGGCGCCAAATAGTCTCGCGCCCTCTTGGGAAATCTGCCAATCATAATTGACCCTTGTGCGCCCGACAGAAGCATATCCTTGCCAACTGCCTGACAGGTCAATGACCTCTTGTCCTTTGCTCAGTCTCGGCGCCAGAGTAAGTGAAGCCGGCTGAACTGGAAGTGGAACGAGGCGATCATCGGCGCGCGCCGAGACAGCGACGGCGCTGAAAAAAAGGGACACAAGGGTAACAAGCGATGCACGGCGGCGCATATCCCCTCCTGGGAAGGCTGTGACCAGGCCGAAATATCGCAGTTTTTCTGTAGATAAGAAATGCGGATGCGAACCGCTTCGTTGCTGCTTGACAGGCTGAAAGGCGGCAGCCACGCTCAGGCAAATGCCGCGGCGCTTGTCTCGCAAGCAAAGCCGAAAAGACGGCAGATGTCGCGGAGGAAACCAATGACAAAAGTGCTGACCGAGCGAGAAGTCTCCGGTTACCGCCAACGTGGCTATCATTTTCCAGTCAATGTTCTGAGCGAAGCGGAGGTCGCGGAATTCCGCGGCAAGCTCGAAAGTTACGAGGCCGAGAGCGGCAGTCCCATCAAGGGAGAAATGCGCCACCGTAGCCACGTTCTCTTCACCTGGATCAATGAGATGATCCGGCATCCAAAAATACTGGACGCGGTGGAGGACGTGATCGGGCCGAACATCCTTTGCTGGAACACCAGTTTCTTCATCAAGGAAGCGCGCGATCCCGGTTTTGTCTCGTGGCACCAGGATGCGACCTATTGGGGACTGAGTTCCTCCGATGTCGTAACCGCCTGGGTCGCCATGTCATCGGCCAACAAAATCTCGGGCTGCATGAAATTCGTTCCCGGCACCCATCTCACGCAAGTCGCACACGAAGATACTTTCGACAACAACAATCTGTTGACGCGGGGGCAGGAAATCGCCGTCAAGGTCGATGAGAAGGATGCGGTCCTTGTCGAGCTGAAGCCCGGCCAGGCCTCGCTTCACCATGTGTTGCTGTTCCATGGATCGGAGCCGAACCGCTCGGACGATCGGCGTATCGGTTTAGCGATCCGCTACATCCCGACGCACCTGAAGCAGGCGGTGGGTCAGAAGGACTGGGCCACATTGGTGCGCGGCAAAGACGATTACGGTCACTTTGAACCCGAATACGTCCCGAAGAGCGATCTTGAGACGGATGCGCTCGCCTTCCACAAGGCGGTGACGGAAGAGCAATTACGCGTGCTCTATCGTGGCACCGGCAAGACGGCATACCGCGCCTGACCGGCCGCCACCGGTTAACCGAGCTAACGCTACCAGGAGCCGTTCGAGATGACGTGAGCGTCGGGAAAAGCCAGCGGTCGAAGACAAGTCCGCGGCGAGAAGGAGGGGAAGAGACATGACCGAGACGAGCATCTCCGGGCGTTACCTGTTGTTGTCTGCGATTGCAGCGCTGGTTCTCGGCGTGAGCGCGGCGCGGGCGCAGCCAACAGCTCCACCGCTCATACTTCCACCGCTCAGACTTGGGGTCTTGACGGACATGTCCAGCCTTTATGCCGATGCCACCGGTCCTGGCTCGGTGCTGGCAGCGAAAATGGCGGTCGACGATTTCCTCGCCGCGCCGCACAGGATGAACCGGCAGATCGAGGTCATTAGTGGCGATCATCTGAACAAGGCGGATGTTGCCGCCAACATGACCCGCGAATGGATCGACACCGTGGGCGTCGATGTCGTGATCGACGCGCCGAACTCGTCTGTGGCGCTCGCCGCTCGCAACATCGTGCAGCAGAAGAATCGCGTCTTCCTGATTTCCGGCGCCTCGTCGTCCGATCTGACTGGAAAATTCTGTTCGCCGAATATTGTTCACTGGACTTACGACACATATGCGCTGTCGACGGGCACCGCGACTGCCGTGCTCGCCTCCGGCGGCAAGACCTGGTTCACGCTGACCGCTGACTATGCCTTTGGCCATACCATGGAGGGGGATGTTCGCCGCGTGGTCGAAAAAGCGGGCGGCGTGGTGGTCGGTGGCGTACGTGCGCCGATCAACAGCCAGGACTTCTCGTCATTTCTGCTGCAAGCGCAGGCCTCGAAAGCGCAGGTCGTGGCATTGATCAATGCCGGCGGCGACACCATCAACTCGATCAAGCAATCGGTCGAGTTCGGAATAGGCGCGGGCGGTCAGCAAGTGGTTGCGATGGTGCTGTACCTCAGCGACGTCCATTCGCTGGGCCTAAGGATCGCGCAAGGCCTGAAATTCACCGAAGCGTTTTATTGGGACCTCAATGACGGGACCCGCGCATGGAGCAGGCGGTTTGCTCCGCTCAACAACGACCGCTATCCGACCGCTTTGCAGGCCGGCGTTTATGGCGCGACCCTGCACTATCTGCGGGCGGTGGATGCACTCGACGGCGTTTCAACCGACGGCAAGGCGGTGGTCGACAAAATGAAAGAACTGCCGACGGATGATCCGCTGTTTGGCAAGGGGACAATCCGCGCGGACGGCCGCAAGCTTCACAACATGTATTTGTTCCAGGTGAAGAAACCGGAAGAATCCAGATACGCCTGGGACTATTACACTGTGATCAAGACGATTCCGCCGGAGCAGGCCTGGCGGCCGCTTAACGAAGGCGGATGCGATTTTGTAAAATCGTAAAGCGTACTGAACGCGATATCAACGCTCTAAAATGGCAGGCGGCTTAACGTTCGGCTTCGTTCAGATTGAAGCGAACGCCGCCGATGAGGGTTGACCCGTCGGTGACGGCAAGTCCGCGTCGGTCGGCCACGTCGAGCGCTCGATCCCGCTCCGTGACCAGCAGATCGATCCCACTCAGTCCTTCGCCTCGATCGTCCGTTGCCGGTACAAACCGAAGGCTCGCATGATCGATGTCGATCCGAAATCCGCCATCGATCGGCCGGGTCGGCTTTCTCAATATCTCGCTCCACTTCGTGGCGAGCCTCGAAGGACGGTCGCTCTGCAGTTCAGCGCCGCTAATGGCTTTGACAACCGTCGTCCGTACGTAAGCTTGCCAGCGAGGGCCAGCAGGATGATAGGCAGCGTTGATGTCGGCGCCTCCGTCCGACCAATTGATTTCGAGAAGCGTGCCGCCGGTATCGCGGGGATGCAGTTGCAATCCACGATACCCGTTCGACATCAGGCGTGCCGCGACGCGAACGCCGATGGCGTCAACATGCCTTTGCCATGGATCCAGTTCGTCTGTATCGAGAATGACCATATATCCGCCATCGCCCTTGCGACGATCGAGATAA
The DNA here is from genome assembly GCA_049509335.1 of Bradyrhizobium sp. Lineage (GTDB taxonomy): Bacteria > Pseudomonadota > Alphaproteobacteria > Rhizobiales > Xanthobacteraceae > Bradyrhizobium. The sequence continues at coordinate 15,109 of JBEKZZ010000070.1, forward strand.
CGGCCGGCTGCCGTGTTGTCCTTTGTCGGGGCCACGATCTCAATGAACGAATTGCCGATCGGAAGAAGCGCGTTATGAAGACCGTATTTGGCAACCGCGGGATCGCGCTGGCATACCTCGATATCGAAAACCGCCTTCAGGTCCTCGACCACCGGCTCCAGGTCGTGAGCCACCAGACGCAACTGCCGCAACCTCAGAAACACCCTGGAGCCTCCGTTGGTGAGAGGGGCTCAGTACGTATAGGTCTTGTCCTTGAACGTACGATAGAGAACGACGACAAAGAAAACGGCCACCAGCGCGATAAAGACGTACGTAATGTTGTACCAGATCGGCAGCAGCGGCTGGTTGATCGATGGGACCTTGAGATCAACCATCGCGCTCCCGGGAGCCGCTTGCTGGGCGAAAGACGGGTTGACCCAGACCAACAGCGCTAACAATGACAAGAGAAGAGCGCGCATTTCAATTTCCTTTTCCCTTGATGATCAGGCGCGTGGAGGGATGACGTCCATCGAAAGCCAGATGCGGCACGCGAACCGCATAACGTCCATCGCCAATGATGATGAGCACCCACATGACCAGAAACCACATGGTCGGGAGCTCGCTTCCGCCCAGAGAGAAGTTGAATGGACGTGGCCAGAACACGCCAAAGATCCCCATCATGAGAGGGATGAGCATGATCATGCAAAACCGCGAATAGATACCCAGTACCAGGAAGGGAATGACACAGGCTTCGACGAACATGTCGATGAAAGCGAACAGCGTTGGGGAGGGAAAGGCTCTCAGCTCGAATGCAGTGACATTGGCGGCAAAGCCGGCCTGCAATTTGAAAAAGAAGTGGTATCCAAAGAAGCCGGCTATAATCAATCTCAGTGCAAGTGCTGCCAAGCTTGATTGGCGTTCGAAGCCAGTCATCTCAGTCCCCCCTTGTTTCTCTTTGCCGGTTATTGTTTTTGCACCGCATCAGAATGCGTTGGAATTCGGCGGAGCAGCCGGTAGCGCGAGACTATCGGTTTAGGCGGCAAGGTCAATGACGTGACGGCGCTGAACGCAGCGTGTAATTTGCACTCCCAAATCAGGATTCCGATGAACAAGCTCCACCTCGCAATCGCGGCCGGCGTCCTGCTGGCAACCTCGGCCATCACGGCACAGAAATGTACGGCACAGACAGGTATGGCCCAGGCTTGGCCGTCGCGGAACGTCCGGTGCATCGTGCCGTTTGCGGCGGGGTCGACGCCGGACACCGTCGGCCGCATTCTCGCCGACCGGCTGCAGAAAAAGCTCGGCGTTCCCTTCGTTGTGGAGAACAAGCCCGGAGCCAGCGGCAACATCGGAACCGATGCCATCGCCAAATCGGAGGCTGACGGCTACACGTTCGGTCTGTCGATCGTTGGGCCGCTCGTGCTCAACAAGTTGCTGTTCAAGGCGCTCCCTTACGATCCCGCCAAGGATCTCGTGCCGATCATGATCGTGGCAACGCAGCCGAGTGTGTTGGTGGTCAGCAATGATCTCGGCGTGAAGGATTTCGCGTCCCTCGTCGCGCGATTGAAAAAAGATTCCGCGAAACTGAATTATGGTTCGATCGGCTACGGGTCGCTTTCACAACTTGCGATGGTGGCGATCGCCGCGAAGAGCGAGGCCCATCCGGAACACATCGCCTATCCCGGATCGCCAAACGTGGTGACGGCGCTGACCCGAAACGACGTTCAGATGGCGGTGCTCCCGGCCGCGTCCGTGGCGCCGCAGGCGGAGGCCGGTTTGCTGAAGATGCTGGCGGTGACCAGCGGGACGCGTTCGGCATTGCTACCCAATGTCCCGACGCTGCGGGAAAGCGGTATCGATGGTATCGAGGCCGGGGCCTGGATCGGTCTTGTGGCGCCGGCAAATACGCCCGCGGCGATCCTGGATCAACTACGCGCGGCCGTGGCCGAGATTTTGGCCGAGCCCGAAATTCGCGAAAAGCTGACCGCGCTTTATATGGAGCCGGTCGCCGATACGCCGGACGAATTCCGCGCTGTCATGAAGCAAGAACTAGATCGCTGGGGGCCGGTGATCGAACACAACAACATTCATATTGAGTGAGGCCGGGCGGCTTTTCGCAATCGCTCCTCCTCTCGCTGCCCCTGAATGCTCGGGAGAATCCAAATGCCGGAACGGCCTGAACATTATGATGTCGTTGTCGCCGGCGGCGGAAGTGCCGGGGTCGCGGCTGCCGTCGGCGCCAGCCGGACCGGTGCACGGACATTGTTGATCGAAAGCGCCGGCTGTCTCGGCGGCGCATCGACGATGCGCAACGTTCTTACTTACTGCGGTCTCTACACGCTGGGAGAAAGCCCGCGACAAGCCGTCTTTGGCGTGGCCGAAGATGTCGTTCGCAAATTGCGCCGCCTCGGCGGCGTCAGTGCACCCCGTCGCCATCGCGGCGTGTTCGTGGTGATCGATCCCGAGGCGACGAAGCGCGCGCTCGACGAAATCTGCCGGGAGAACAAGGTCGATGTGTTGCTTCATGCCTTCGTCGGAAGCGCCGAGCGCGATGGTGACCGCATCGCGTCGGTGACGTATCACGACCATGGCGGCGCGCATCGGCTATTCGGCAAGGCGTTTGTCGATGCCACCGGCGACTGTGACCTCGCCTTCTTTGCTCGCGCATCGACACGCTACGGCAATCACGGCGCGCTCAACCTCGGTACGCTCGGCACGCGCTTTGGCGGTATCTTGTCCGATACCGAGGTTTCCGCCGATGCCATATCCCATGCGGTTCGCTCCGCACGGGGGCGAGGTGCCGGTCCGCTGACAAAAGAGCGGAGCGTCGTCGCCCGTTTGCCCGGCTCGGGGGACGTGGTGTGCTATCTGGCGTCCGCTGACTATGACCCCAGAGACGGCGCCAGCATGACCCGCGCCGAGATGTCCGGCCGCGAGCAGGCCTGGGCCTATCTCGATGCCATCCGCACGATTCCAGGCTGCGAGCGGGCCTATCTGGTTTCCACCGGACCTGACTTCGGGACGCGGGAGTCCCGTCATATCAATTCGATCGAACAACTCATGTGGAAGGATGTCGAGAAAGACATCCGGCACGAAGACACCATTGCACTCGGTGCCTGGGGCGTCGAATGGCACGACCGCGAGACGTTTGAGAGCACCATGCAATTGCCGCCCGGCGGCGGCGCCTACGACATCCCGCTGCGCTGTCTGATGAGCGCCGACACGCCAAATCTGTTCGCGGGTGGCCGCACCGCGGATGGCGATCGTCAGGCCGGAGCCTCGATCCGTGTGATGGGAACTGCTTTTGCCACCGGCCAGGCCGCGGGTGTGGCGGCGGCTGTTCTTGCGCAAAGCGGCGCGGTCGACCCTGCCGCCGTCCGCAACACACTCCTCACTCAGAATGCCCTGATCGACCGCAATGCGATGCCGGCTCCGGTCGACATCTCCTGACGGATGGTATCAGCTTCCAAAAAAATGATCGCTTGGTGGAGGTCTTCAAAAATGACCATGGAAACGCCGCCGCCGCAAGCCACCGCAGGCGAGAGAACACATGTCCGCGTCTGGATCTGCGCGCTGATCCTGCTGCTCTCGACCGTGGCGTATGCCGACCGGTCGATCCTTTCGATCTCGGGGTCCGGTATCAAGGACGAGTTTGGCCTGACCACGGTCCAGCTCGGGTTCGTGTTGTCGGCGTTTAGCTGGGCCTACGTCATCGGCCAGGTTCCGGGCGGGCTGCTTCTCGATCGCTTCGGGACCAAGCGGGTCTACGGCGTGACACTGGTCATCTGGTCTCTTGCGACATTCCTGCTCGGCTTTGTCGGCAAGTTCGCGAGCGGCACAGCCGGGGTCGTTGCGCTGCTGTTCGCGCTGCGATTCATCCTTGGTTTCATCGAGGCGCCGAGCTTTCCGGCCAACGCCCGCATCGCGGTCATGTGGTTTCCCAAGCTTGAGCGTGGCCGGGTCACCTCGCTGTTCGCTTCGGCGTCCTATTTCGCAGTAGGAATCTTCTCGCCGCTCGCCGGCTGGCTGGTGTCGAGTTTCGGCTGGCCGTGGCCCTTCTTCGTCCTGGGCGCGATCGGTTTTGTCGCTGCATTCGTCTGGGCCTGGTTCATGCGAGAGCCGCGCCGGCACCCGATGATGTCGCAAGCGGAGCTCGACTACATCATCGCCGGCGGTGCGCTGGTGGACATCGACGATAGCGAGGAACTGCGGACGAAGCCGCACGTCTCCGGCGCGGTCGTGAGGGCACTGTTGACCAGCCGCATGCTGTGGTGCGTCTATCTCGGCCAGTATGCCACGATTGCGCTCAGCTACTTCTTCATCACCTGGTTTCCGATCTACCTGGTGCAGGCGCGTCACATGGATATCATGTCCGCAGGCTTTGCCACCGTAGCGCCGGCGCTGTTCGGCTTCGCCGGCGGCATTTCGGGCGGCTGGATTTCGGACGAACTGATCAAGCGCGGCTGGTCGATCACTTTTGCGCGCAAGACGCCCTACATTGTCGGCATGTTTGCGGCTTCCAGTCTGATCTTCGCCGCGCTCTCCGACAGCAACATCCTGATTGTCGCGCTGATGTCGTTCGCCTACTTCGCCAAGGGCCTCGCCGCCGGCGCCGGTACCTGGGCCGTGGTGACGGACACCGCGCCGAAGGAGGCGGTCGGTCTGGCCGGCGCCATCTTTAACTGCATCGGCAACATCGCGGGCATCGTGACACCGATTGTGTTCGGCTACATCGTGGAAATGACAGGCGGCAATTACGGCGCCGGGCTCTATTTCGTCGGCGCGCATTGCATCGCAGCTGCGCTACTGTTCCTGTTTGTCATGGGCCGGATCGAGCGGGTGGGCGGCGAGGAACCGCCCAAAGCTGCGCTGCTTGAAAAGGCCGTTCTGCCTGAGCCGGTGGCGACCTGACGCAACTGGCTACGGGCGCTCATGGTCCGAAGTCGCTTGAATTCCTGCCGCGGATCAAACGAAGGGAACCGCCGATCCGACGGGGAACGGCAAATAGTTTCCGCCAATACGCAAAAGATTCGTAAGCGTGTAGGAGACCCCACGTAGCGCGAAACGTTCGAATAGCAGAGAATCTCCTGGTGGTATGTCTAGGAGGCTCCTGTGAGCGAACGTATGTCTGATAGCAGAAGTTTCGAAGTTCTCACGG
>JBEKZZ010000071.1:0-19553 GCA_049509335.1 Bradyrhizobium sp.
ATCAGCGCCAAGTCCACACCTTTTTCGCGATCGGTTTCGATCCAAGTCGGTCCGTCAGCACCGTAAAGGACGACCTCCATCTGCTGCCAGCCGACGCCATGCGGATCCGCGATCCCGAACCGCAGCCGGCTCGGACTGGACGACTTCTTGCCTATCAGCATTCCGGGATCGTCGGGTCTTCTGCCGGTTACGACATGCCAGTTCGTCACTAGCCAGCGCGTCGCTCCCGGACCGGCATATAGAAATCCGGTCGAAAAGCCGCACGGCAGATGCTGCCCCTTCGCGTCGATGAGGCTTTCCAGGTAAACGCTGCAGCAGGATGCGGGCGACGCGGGCACGCGGAACGTGTATCACCCTGGGAGGGGATCGGAAAGCCGTGGAGTACGCTGGAATGAACGTGACCAAGACGCTTGCGGATCATGAGATCGAAGCCGCCATTGTGCGCGGCGAGCTTGTGCTCGACGCGGTCCCAGAGGGGTGCGTCGGCGCTTGCTACGAACTGCGAATGGGGAACGTCTACTACGACCTTACGGAAAGTGAGAAGCCACGGTCGGTCGATCCGGGCGGCAACATCCTTATCAAGCCCGGCCACCGTGTCGTTCTTATTACCCACGAACGCCTCGCGCTTAACGCCGACGTATTCGCCCGCATCGTTAGCAAGGGATCGCTGTTCAGTGTCGGACTTAGCGCGGTCGCTACCTATGCCGACCCCGGTTTCCGAGGCCGCATAGGCATCGTGACCCAGAACATTAGCGACAAGTACATCATGCTTCCGCTGTTGGAGCGCATAGCAAAGGTAGATTTCACGATACTCGAAACTCCCGCCCGCCGCCCGTATCAAGGACAGCACGGGTTCGATACCGAGATATGGCCCATAAAACATCAACTGCAGAAAACTCGCGAGCAACTGGCCGGCGATCCTAGGCTCAGCGAGCCAATACCCGTCGATCGAGAAGTGACGGGAACAGGCGTGGAGTCGCTTGCAAGCCTCGTTCGCCGCCAGATAGAGGCCGATCGCAAGCACGGGTTTCCGGTCGACCTGGCGAGCGACGAGGAGCGCTGCAATCAGATCTCCAAGGATTTGGTGGGTCTGATCGGAGAAATCGGTGAATTTGCGAATCTAATCAAGAAGGTCGACTTGACCTTTACGCGTCCGGGCTACCAGGGCCCGGACCTCGCCGACGCCGTGCCCAAGCTACGGGAGGAGCTTGCCGACGCCCAGATCTACCTGCTGCGGCTCGCTCACCTAATTGGCGCAGATCTCGAAAAGGTAGTGATCGAGAAGATGCGATTGAACGATGATCGGTATGAATATCTTAAGCGGTCTTAGAAGGACGTTCTTCGTCGGTCTGAACACCGGCTACGTCCACGACGGCACGCCTGATGAGCGGATGGTTGCCTTCTACGAAGAACGGAGTTCGCGCTCGCTCACGTGCGCCATCGTCGGCAATGTCGTTATACCAGGCGGTTATGGTGTCAATGCGGTAACGCCGAGGATTTCGCGATACCCGAGATGGAAGGCGCTCGCTTCGGCGATTGCATCTCGGGGCACGATGCCAGGCATTCAGCTTGCCACTACTTGGGAAGGATATGCCGGCGCTACGAGCTTCCGTCCGAAAGATTGGACCGAGGCGATCGCCAAAAGTCGAGCGATCGCGGCCAGCGTTGAGTCGAGCCAACTGCAGCAGCTTTTCACCGATCTGCGTGCCGGCACCCGACTGGCGGCCGAAGCTGGGTTCAAACACGTGCAGCTACATGCGGCCCACGGCTACCTCTTCAGTCTTCTTTTCGACGCGCGATTATACGACGGTTCAGCGGATTGCCTCGCGCTCGCGGCTGCTTGGGCTCTGGAAAGCCGGAGCCTTGGTCTTGAAACCTCGGTAAGGATTTCGCTAAAAACGGGCGACGATAGCTTCGACCGCCGCGGCGCGACTGCCTTTCAGGATCAAGCGAGTGCCTTACCTGTCGACTTTGTGGATGTATCGTCAGGCTTCTACAGCATCGACAAGAGACTGATCTACCCCAGCTTGGCCATAGTACTACAGAATCGCCGCAAGGAGACGGCGGAGCTTGCACATCGTCATCCATGCACGCAATTCATTTTGTCCGGACGGGCATCGGAGACGATCGAAGATTTTCCGGCAAATGTCCACTTAGGCCTTTGTCGCGACCTTATCGCCAACCATCGCTTCCTCCACGAGCGGTCGCACGGCTGCCAAAATTCGGGAAAATGCCACTACCACTCGCGGGGCGCCGACAGCGTATCTTGCCCTCGTTGGCTCGAAGGAAGGCACCGATCCTCGATTTATTCGTAATCGACGTTTATGCGCATGAAGAGAAGAGCGCATTCTGGGAAACCTGATTTGCCTGCAGAAAGACTAGCTTCCGGATGAGCGTGTCGGTTACCGTAAGTATCTCATCTAATCCTTTATCCTTGATCACGATGTTTGCGTGCGCCGGATCCTCGGTAGGATCGAAGATCACGTCACCATCAAATTCGGCTATTGCTCTCACATCGTTGGCTTGCGAATAAAGAATCCCGCAATATTTCAGGACACTTGGAACTGGCTTGCCGGAGGCCATCAGCTTTGCTTTCTGCGCATCGACGCTTTGAACTGCGTCTGCAGAGATGTTATCGACCAATGAACGGAGCCGACCAGAAACCTCGAGCTTCCACGGCTTTGCCGGATCATCGGGCGGTGCGATCCACTTTTTCAGCGCTCCATGATGAACGGTGTTTCGCTTGAGGTGCGTCTCGTTTGTCACAGGACGCAGCCAAACTTCGTCAGGTTCTGCTGCATCTCCCGCGTTCACAAACAAGCCTATGCCGCATAGATGCTAAAAAGGACGCGGAGATGATCTATGACGTCCGGACCGTATTCATTGAAGTGCTTTTCGATTGGAGATGACTGGCCAAACCGCGCGAAAGTCAGCACTTTTCCCTTGGGGCCGACGTCGACGTAAACTTTCTTTTCGCCTGTGGAGCTCTGTCGAATCCACTCCATACATATCGATCCGTCCGAACCAGCTACGATTTCGGGATTGCTAACGTTAAGGGCGTTGAGTAGCGAACGTGCATTTGCAACCTCGTCCGCCGAAACGGCAACCGCTCCGTCACCATCCCAATCATCGGAAGCATAGTCGGCAACACGGTCGAAGAAGCCGTCTTTGCGAGCGAAGGGTGAGATTTGCTGTGCGCGAGCGAGTTCGTTTGAAAGGGTGCTGACGCCTGTGCCCAACGGATTTAAACTGAGCGTAAACATCGCCGCGCCGACAGCCCATGCGGGCATGCCAGTCATCGTGATGTTGGTCTGACCGGTGCCGGCTCGGCCGGAGGTGAATGCCTGCGAAACCTGATTCAAAATCTACTCTCCTCGGAGGCGAGCGTGCAGTAACGGGGTCTTCGCCGAATCGAAGGTCGTCCAGACATCGTCGTGCAATATCTCTAATTTTTCCGAAATCGTATCCATCGGGATTTCACCTTCCTGGCAAATTCGATCGATATCGAAAATGATCCCGCCGTGCTCAGTCGATATGCCTGGATCCTGATTTCCTAAGGAAACTAGTTTTAAATGGCCGGCTGACGGCGAGCTTTCTATGCGAGCCAAGAAGTGCCCTTCTGACGCAATCAACGTCGGAGGAAGATCAGCCGACGGCTGTAACCAGTCCCCTAGATGGGTGTGATTCGGTTCTTTTGCAACCAAGTTTACGTAACGAAGGCCGATCTTGATCAATTTCGCCGGCTTCACCTCGCCTTTAATCTTCGACCAGTGATCCAGTAGCTTTTCCTTAAGAGCCGGCCAGCCCGGGTAGGTCCCCCCAACGAGTTGATAGACGAAGTTCGCTCCAGATACTTGGATAAACTCGTTGTTAGCAGCGTTACCCAGTCTAAACCCCCCAACAGCCGCCTGCGGGCTCGCCTGCACAGCGGGCGGAATGGCTCCTGGCGGTCCGACGAAAATTTGCAGGTTCATGTTGCCGATCAACGTCTGCATTTCGGGAAACTCGTCACCGAAAAGCGCGTAGAGGGAGCGCGAACTGAATCGATCGCTCGACTGTCGAACGAAGGCGATCTCGCACGTCACCTCGACAATTGTCGGCTTGGCGTAAGATGGGTGGTCTGTCAAAGACGTTGGCCTGGCAACCTGTGCTGGCGCAAATAGACCTCTTTCTTTCGCGGGCCGTCAACCTCGACAATCTGGGTACGGGGTAATTTGCAGGGTTCCAATTTGGCACATCATGGTGTTTGCGGCCGCGATTCGACCCTTAACCAAGAAGTGCTCCGGACGTACCTCACCGCGGACCCGGCTGCCTCTGACCGGACAACTCTTTCATCTGCGTGAACATCTCCTTGACGTCACTGAGCCGTAGCTTCTTGTCACGAGGCCCCTGGTGTTCTTTCAGAGCGTGAAGCTGTCGAACGGCGATCTGGTCCCGTTTGAGTTGGTTCGGCTCGGCAAAAAACGCGCGCATGTCATTGACAAAGGCGTGAGCAACCGCAGCAGGAAGATCCAGGGGTTTGGAGGATTTCACGCGAATAGGTTCGCACCGGCCGGTGTGAACTTCGCATAAGTGCCGCTCTCATGACGCCAGAGCCAGCCAAGCTCAATCGCACGCGCCAGGGCCGCGCGGAATTGACCCGGCGGGGCGCCGGCATTGAGGAATGGCTGGTTCACCATCTCGATGAAGATGCGGCCGTCCTGCACAGCCTCGACAGTGCTGGCGATCTCAACCAGCGTGCGAGCGGCTACATCGGGATCAGTGAAGGCGTTCGGCTCGACGAATTTCATTATCTCGGTCTCTCGCGTAAATGTGCAGGCGGTGAACGTAGCTGCGCTCCGGATCGTGGCTGTCGAATCGATCGCCACACGGGCATCGCATCATTGATGACGGGATTTGCGACGGCAACTTCTCGCCGCGCGACCACATTGCATATTTGCGTTCTGTCCAATCCCGCTGATGACGCCACTCCTCGAAAGCACCTTCAGGTATCTCAGGCAGGAGGCCTTTCCAGTCCGCCTCTAGGCCGGCGCGCGCCTCGCCGAAGCTGGCGGCCGTCCCATAGCAATGCTGGCCCGGATGCAGGCCAGGATAGAAGCCGCACGACCATTGCCATTGATCGACGTCGAACGGAACGCCGGCCCGCTCGCCGATCGTGCCCACGTGCACGTCGCCGTAGTAGACGTGCCACGTCACTTGGTGCGGATTGTCGCCGCGGCGGCGGGTGAGGGCTGGCATCCCTCATGATTCCGCCGATCGGGCGTGGAGGAAAGCCGCTAGGGGTTGGGGTGCCAGGCGCCGCGATGCGCAAGCAGGGCGCGCCTAGAGCTCGATCTGCTCCTCGAGAAGCCCCACCGGGTTTTCCCGTTGCACTTTGGTGGCGCGGCCGAATGTGCAGGCCAACACGACGGGGCTGTTTGCTGCGTCGTGCAGGAGCCGATGGGCACCGATCAAATGTCCACCGCTCGTGCTCACGTCATCGAAGAGAATGATTGGACCGTCGACCTCCTCAACCAGCTTGTAGGCTTTCTCGAAATAGTCAGGATCGCGCGAACCACCGTGGCGAGATTTTTGCTGCACCGTGTGAAAGACGAGAGCTGGCTTGACGATCAGCAAGCCGCCGCTGTGTGCGGCGATCTTGTTGGCCATCTCCAACGTCTTGAAGCCTGGCGTATCGGTTGCAACGACGTGCGAGTTGGGAATCGGAACAAGCGTTGCTGGCGCACTATTGTGTCGTTTGATATTGGTTGCCAGTGCCCGCGGGACCCGGTCGACAAATTCGTGGACATTGCCTTGATTGTATTTGCGCCAGACGCCGCCAACGGGGCTTGAAAAATAGCCGTTGATGGTATCCCCCTTGATCGCTTTCACCATCTTGGATGCGCGATGATCTTCCGGGCGCCACTCAACATCGGTGTCCGTCAAATACGAGCAAACGCTAATGAGTTTAAGGCTGTCCAATTGCGCTGATGATTTCGTCGAAAGACGAAAGCACCCCCACCTTGCGTTGCCCTAAGAACCGCGCCGGCCACTTCAAGTTTCTGTCCTCGACGACAGATTTGGCGATAAATAGCCAGCGGCCGAGGCTCACGCACTCTGCGGCTTGATGGAGCGTGCCGGACGTGTCCGATGCTTCGATGATCACGGTGGCGTCGCTGACGGCGGCCATGACGCGATTCCGAACCGGGAAGTTGGACTTGAAGACTCGATCACCTTCGTTGAAGGGCGACAGCAGTAAATGATCCGCATAGATCTGCTGTTGCAGCTCGGCGTTCTCCGCGGGATACGCTTTATCGAGTGGCGTTCCGATCACAGCGGCAACCCGGCCTCCATTAGAAATCGCGCTGGTCAGAGCCGCGGTGTCCACGCCCTTCGCGAGGCCACTAACTACCGTCACTCCACTTTTCGCAAGTTCACGGGCGAGCTGGGATGCGCGTTTCCAGCCAGCGTCGGACACCTCGCGCGTACCGACAATTGAGACCGTCGGGGCATCGAGGAGATCCAGTTCGCCGGCATAAAATACGGACGCCTCGCGACGAGGAGACGCGTCCCTCAAGAAGTTCATCTGCCGATCTTCAAGAGGCGCGCGGCCAATGCGCAACAAAAGATCGGCGAACGGATATGAATGCCGATCGCGCGGCGGCGTGTACCCGCTTCGTCGACGTGGTGGATGCGCTGGCGTCTGGGGCTTGGTAGCGGTCGACGACATGCCGCGAATCCTTTGAATTAATCGCAGTCTATCGGCTGCGGAACCTGCCGTCATCGGGGTTTTCCCCGGTTTTGGTGTCTGAAGCAACTTCCGCCGAGGGGATTCGTTGCCGTCCACGGCCATTCGGAACGTCCCAGCGGGAATGCCATCCTAATACCGCTTAGCCAGCGCTGACCGGCTTCAAATTTTCGGCCTTTGTTCCGGATCGGGTTTGGATTTTATCTATATAAGTCAGTTATGTGCATGCGATATCGTTTTCGTCGCTTGACATTTCCGATCAAGAAGCGGGCTGCTGCCGCGCTGCTTGCCGTTGTTGTTCGTACGGTTCAAGACACGCCATTCAGCGTCGCATAAATTGTCAGGCAACCTCCTAACCCTAGTCGTCGTTTGGGTCCCGACCTGATCGCGTTAGGTCGCGAATTTGGTTTTGGATTTCCTCGATAGCGTCCCAAACCAGTCCAATACTGTCGTCGGCTTCTATATATTTTTCCAGGGCAGCAACAATTTCCGAGTTCATTGACCTGCCCTTTTGCTCAGCAAGCGCTTGGATCTTCGCACGCATTCCGTCAGGAAGTCGCAAAATGAATTTATCGGACGCCCTTCCGGTAAGTGCTTGCGGCTTCTTCTTCGGTCTTTTCATTGATGGCACCGTGCCATATTTCAATTGACGGGGATATGGCACAGCGATATCATCGTTAATGCAAGGAGAAAAGCATGATCCGCAAGACTGAAGCGGAGCGAGTTTTAGTTCGGCTGCCTCGTGATGTGAAAGCTTGGATCGAGCGGGAGGCTGAACGAAATGGCGCTTCGCAGAACAGCGAGATTATTCGCGCTATTCGGGTCCGCATGGACGAAGAGCGGGCGGGCAACGCCTGATGTCCCGCGGCGCTCAATCCTTTAAGCAGGGGGACGTCACCAAGGCGCTGAAAGGCGCCGTCGCGGCCGGTATCGGCGTGAGGCGTGTTGAGATCGACCGTGACGGCAAGATAGTCGTGATCGCCGGCGCGCCGGAACAAGTTGCGCCCCCGCACCCTGCAAATGAGTGGGATTCGGTCAAATGATCGATCGTCGTAAGAACCCACCATTCGTCCACGAGCATGATAATCGACACGGTCTGCGGGTTTATTATCTCCGGCGCCCGGGTCAGAAGAAGATCAGGCTGCGAATCCCGGACGGCGCTTTGCCGTGGTCCCCAAGATTTATGGAGGTCTATGACGCCGCAATGAGCAGCGAGGCTGCGCCGCCGTCGATAGGCTCCGACCGCACGCTTCCTGGAACCGTGAACGCCGCGCTGGTTTCTTATTATCAGTCGGCTTCCTTCACCAAAGGGCTCGCGCAAAGTACGCAGAATAGCCGCCGCGCCATCCTCGAGAAATTCAGGAACGATCACGGCGATAAGCGAATCGCGCTGATACATTCGACTGCGATCCAAATCATCCTCGATAAGAAAAGCCCCGCTGCATCGCGTAATTGGAAAAAGGCGTTACGCGGCTTCGTCGATCATTGCCTGTCCCTCAGGATGATCAAAGCCGATCCGCTCGTCGGCATGAAGCTCGCAAAGATGAAAAGGACAGGGGGATTCCACACCTGGTCAGCAGACGAGGTGGCTCAATTTAAAACGCGCCACGCGCCAGGCACGAAAGCGAGGCTGGCCCTTGAGCTGTTTCTCCAAACTGGTCACGCGCGCTCCGACGTAGCGCGCATGGGTCGGCAGCACGTCAACAAGGACGGCAAGCTGTCGATGCGGCGCAAGAAAACCAATGTTCAGTTTGATATTCCTCTATTGCCGGAGCTTATTGCCGAGCTCGCGCGGCATTCGAAATCCGATCAGCTCGCCTTTTTGACGACCGAAAACGGGCAACCATTTTCCGCGGCCGGGCTGGGCAATTGGTTTCGCGATCGGTGCGATGAAGCCGGGCTGCCACAATGTGCGGCCCACGGTTTGCGCAAGGCTGCCGCCGTTCGTCACGCGCTCTATGGCGCAACGGCTCCAGAGCTCATGGCGTGGTTCGGTTGGAAAACAATCGGTGAGGCGCAGCGGTATATCGAAGAAGCAAACCGCATCAAACTTGCGGAGAGCGCGGGCGCCAAGGTCATTTCAGGAACAGGATTTGGCTCACCTTCGGACCCGGTGAGCCAAAAGGAAACTCAACCAATTGAAATCTCGGGGACTGGAAAATGACGTGGCGATCCCAGCAGGATTCGAACCTGCAACCCACGGAGTAGAAATCCGTTACTCTATCCAGTTGAGCTATGGGACCGTTGGGCGCCTTTTACACCACCGAATGTAAAAAATCAGCATTCTGGCCAAGCATCACCGAACCGATTTCCAGTGACTTGCGACAAAGGCTAGCTGGCCGGAATGACGGCTTCGGCCGGTCCTACCTTTTTGCTGCGCCGCGACGGCGGCGGGGTTAAGGTATTTGAGGCCTTGGACACATGTCGCATGCGATTTTTTCGCGCCCTGGCTTTTTCGCCACGAGTCCGTCACCTTTTAGCGCACTTCTTTTGAATGGCGGCGCATTCGCCGCACGGGAGCTCCATCATGATCGGGTTGGTTCGGGCGGCATTGCTTGGCGCCACGCTGTCGTTTGCCTTGATTTCAGTCGGCCTTCCGCCGGCCCAGGCGGCGGACAAGCCGTTCAAGCGCGACGACCTCGCCGATTCGGCGATCAAGCTCGAGGCCCAGATCAAGAGCGAGGCAGGCGCCGTGAACAAGTCCGGCGCGGCCCTGAAGGGCGACGCGGATGCCGCCTTCAAGCGCAATGATTTCAAGACCGGCCTGCAAATCCTCGGACAAATCGCCGCCACCGCGCCCGACGACAGTGGCAATTGGCAGCGGCTTGCCCGCACCATCTTCCAGATCCGTCCCGCGACTTCCAGCGAGCAGACCTTCCTGCTCGAACGCGCCTCGACGGCGGCCTATATCGCCTACCAGCGGGCTGCGAACGCGGGCGACGAGGCGGATGCGCTCGCCGTGCTCGGCCGGGCGCTGTCGGAGCGCAAGCTGTGGCGGCCGGCGCTCGACGCCTTGCGGCTTTCGCTTGACCAGCGCGAGGTCGCCGAGGTGCGTGGCCAATACGAAAAGATGCGTGACGAGCATGGCTTCCGGCTGCTCGACTATACGATCGATTCAGATTCGGCCTCGCCGCGGGCTTGCTTCCAGTTCTCCGAGGAGCTTGCCAAACGCACCGACTTCGCACCGTTCGTGGCGTTGGCCGGCAATGACAAGCCGGCGCTCACTTCCGAAGCCAAGCAGCTCTGCGTCGACGGCCTGAAACATGGCGAGCGCTATAATATCAACCTGCGCGCCGGCCTGCCGTCGACCGTCAGGGAAGGCCTGCCGAAGTCGGCAGAGTTCAACATCTATGTCCGCGACCGCAAACCGTTCGTCCGCTTTACAGGGCGTGCCTATGTGCTGCCGCGCACCGGCCAGCGCGGCATTCCGCTGGTCAGCGTCAATACTCCTTCGGTTTCGGTCAATGTGTTCCGGATCGGCGACCGCAACCTGATCAGCACCGTGATCGACGGCGATTTTCAGCGCGCCTTGAACAGCTACGAATTGTCCAGTCTGGGCGATGAGCGCGGCGTCAAGGTCTGGTCCGGCCAGCTCGCAACCGAGATGACGCTCAACCAGGACGTCACGACGGCGTTTCCGGTCGATGAAGCGCTCGGCGCCATGCAGCCCGGCGTTTACGTCATGACCGCGGCCGCCAAGGGACCGGGCAGCGACAGCAGCGGCGACGACGGTGGCGGACTGGCCACGCAATGGTTCATCGTCTCGGACCTCGGACTGGCGGCGTTTTCGGGCAACGACGGCATCCATGTGTTCGTGAATTCGCTGGCGTCGACGGAGGCCGTGGTCAAGGCCGAGGTCCGACTGGTGGCGCGCAACAACGAGATTCTCGCTACTCGCAAGACCGACGACACCGGTCATGCGGTATTCGAGGCAGGTCTGGCGCGCGGCGAGGGCGGTCTTTCACCGGCCATGCTGACGGTGACCAACGACAAGGCCGACTATGCCTTTCTCAGCCTGAAATCCAATGCGTTCGACTTGTCGGATCGCGGCGTTTCGGGCAGGGCGGTGCCGTCGGGGGCGGATGCCTTCGTGTATGCCGAGCGAGGCGTCTACCGATCTAATGAAACTGTCTATCTCACAGCGCTTGTGCGCGATGGCCTGGGCAATGCGATTTCCGGCGGCCCGTTGACCCTGGTGATTGAGCGCCCCGATGGCGTCGAATTCCGCCGCGCCGTGCTGCCTGATCAGGGCGGAGGCGGCCGGACGCTGGCGCTGGCGCTCAATTCGGCCGTTCCGGCCGGGACCTGGCGGGTGCGCGCCTTCACCGATCCGAAGGGGAGTTCGGTGGGTGAAACGACCTTTATGGTCGAAGACTATGTTCCCGAACGCATCGACTTCGACGTCATCAGCAAAGACAAGCAGATCAAGGTGGATGCTCCGGTAGAGCTTAAGGTGGACGGCCATTTCCTCTATGGCGCGCCGGCCTCCGGCCTTCAGCTCGAAGGCGACATGCTGGTAGCGCCGGCCGAGGGGCGCGCGGGCTTCGCCGGATATCAGTTCGGCGTAGCGGATGAGGAAAACGCCAGCAACGAGCGAACCCCGATTGAAGACTTGCCGGAATCAGACGCCAACGGTGTCGCCACCTTCCCGGTCAGCCTTGCTAAACCACCGACTTCCAGCCGTCCGCAGGAAGCGCAGATATTCATCCGCATGGCGGAAGCAGGCGGCCGCGCAGTTGAACGCAAGATCGTGCTGCCGGTGACGCCGGCTGCGGCCATGATCGGCGTGAAGCCGCTGTTCGGCGACAAGAACGTCGCGGAGGGTGACAAGGCCGCATTCGACGTCGTGTTTGTCTCGCCCGAAGGCAAGCAGCTGTCGCGCGACGGCCTGCGCTACGAACTCTTGAAGATCGAGTCCCGCTATCAATGGTATCGCCAGAATTCCTCCTGGGAGTTTGAGCCGGTCAAGTCGACAAAGCGTGTGGAAGATGGCGATCTAACGGTCGCAGTCGACAAGCCCGCACGCATCACCCTGTCGCCGCAGCCCGGGCGCTATCGCCTTGATGTCAAATCGGCCGATGCCGAAGACGGTCCGCTGACCTCGGTCCAGTTCGACGTCGGCTGGTATTCGGACGGCAGCGCCGATACGCCCGATCTGTTGGAAACCTCGATCGACAAGCCGGAATACCAGTCCGGCGATACCATGGTGGTCTCGGTCAATGCGCGCGCCGCCGGCAAGCTGACGATCAATGTTCTCGGCGATCGGCTGCTGACCACGCAAACCACGGACATCAAGGAAGGCACCGCCCAGGTCAAGATTCCCGTGGCCAAGGATTGGGGGAGCGGCGCCTATGTGGTCGCCACCTTGCGCCGTCCGCTTGATGCGGCCGCGCTGCGTATGCCGGGCCGCGCCATCGGACTCAAATGGTTCGGCATCGACAAGAAGGCGCGCACGCTCGCCGTCAGCCTGTCGCCGCCGGCGCTGGTGCGCCCCAACACCACCATGAAGCTGCCGGTGAAATTGACTGGCCTCAATCCCGGCGAAGACGCCAAGGTCGTCGTTGCCGCGGTAGACGTCGGCATCCTCAACCTCACCAACTACAAGCCGCCGGCGCCCGACGACTACTATCTCGGCCAGCGCCGCATGAGTGCCGAAGTCCGCGATCTCTACGGCCAGTTGATCGATGGCATGCAGGGCACCCGCGGTCAGCTCAAGACAGGCGGCGACAGCGCGGGGGAATTGCAAGGCAGCCCGCCGACACAGAAGCCGCTCGCACTCTATTCCGGGATCGTGACGGTTGCCGCCGACGGCACCGCTGAGGTGAGTTTCGATATTCCGGAATTCGCCGGCACCGCACGGGTGATGGCGATTGCGTGGACGGCGACCAAACTCGGTCGCGCCACGATTGATGTCACCGTGCGCGATCCCGTCGTGCTGACGGCGACGCTGCCGCGTTTCCTGCTCAACGGTGATCATGGCACGATGAGTTTTGATCTCGATAATGTCGAAGGCGCGCCTGGCGACTATACCGTCGGCGTGAAAACCTCGGGTCCGGTGAAAGTCAGCGGCAATCCCGTGACATCGGTGAAACTCGCCGCCAAACAGCGGGCGTCGATGTCGCTGGCCCTTGATGCCGGTGGCACCGGCACGGCCAGTCTCGATGTCGATATCAAGGGGCCGAACGGACTGACGCTGGCGCGGCATTATGCGCTGGAGGTGAAGCCGGCGACACAGGTGCTCACGCGCCGCTCGATCCGCACCCTGGCCAAGGGCGAGAGCCTGACGCTGACTGCGGACATGTTCTCCGATCTGGTGGAAGGCACCGGCAGCGTTTCGATTTCCGCGGGCCTTTCTAACGCGCTGGACGCCGCGACCATCCTGAAAGCCCTCGACCGTTATCCCTATGGCTGTTCGGAGCAGATCACGAGCCGCGCGATGCCGCTGCTTTACGTCAATGATCTGGCCGCAGGCGCCCATCTGGCGATGGATACCGCGATTGACCAGCGCATCCGCGATGCCATCGACCGTCTGCTGGCACGGCAAGGTTCGAACGGCTCGTTCGGTCTGTGGTCGGCCGGCGGGGACGACGCATGGCTCGATGCCTATGTGACCGATTTCCTGACACGGGCGCGGGAGAAGGGCTTTACCGTGCCGGACGTGCTGTTTCGCAGCGCGCTCGACCGCATCCGTAATTCGGTCGTGAATGCCGAAGAACCCGAAAAAGACGGCGGGAAAAACCTCGCTTATGGGCTCTATGTGCTTGCCCGTAACGGCACCGCCCCGATCGGGGATCTGCGCTATCTCGCCGATACCAAGCTGAACAATCTGGCGACGCCGATTGCGAAGGCGCAACTCGCCGCGGCGCTGGCGCTGGTCGGCGACAGAGCGAGGGCAGAGCGGGTCTATGCCGCGGCCGCCGATAGTCTTGCGCCGAAGCCTGCGCTTGAATTCGGCCGCGTCGACTATGGCAGCGCCTTGCGCGATGCGGCAGCACTGGTCTCGCTGGCCGGCGAGGGCAATGCGCCTCGGACTACCTTGATGCAGGCCGTGTCGCGCGTGGAAGCGGCGCGCGGGCTGTCGCCTTACACCTCGACCCAGGAAAACGCATGGCTGGTGCTGGCGTCGCGAGCGCTTGCCAACGAGACCATGGCGCTTGATGTCGACGGCACGCCGATCAAGACCGCGCTCTATCGCAGCTACAAGGCAACCGAGATGTCGGGCAAGCCGGTCAAGATCACCAACACCGGGGATGCGCCGATACAGGCTGTGGTTTCGGTCGGCGGCTCGCCGATTACGCCGGAGCCGGCCGCCACCAACGGCTTCAAGATCGAGCGCAATTACTTCACCCTCGATGGCAAGCCGGCCGATGTCTCGAAGGTCAAGCAGAACGACCGCTTCGCGGTGGTGCTCAAGATCACCGAGGCCAAACCGGAGTTCGGCCACATCATGGTAGCGGACTATCTGCCGGCCGGCTTCGAGATCGACAATCCGCATCTCGTCTCGTCTGGAGACGCCGGCACGCTGGCTTGGATCGAAGACGGCAAAGAACCCGAAAACACCGAGTTCCGCGATGACCGCCTCACGGCGGCCGTTGATCGCGCCGCCAATGACAAGTCGATCTTTACGGTCGCCTATGTGGTTCGGGCGGTTTCGCCCGGCAAATATGTACTGCCGCAGGCCTATGTCGAAGACATGTACAATCCTTCGCGCTATGGGCGTACTGGCACGGGTTCGGTCGAGGTGCGCTCGGCCAAATGAGTGCGGAGACGGAGCAAGCGGTCGTGATCAGGCCCGTTCGTAGCCGCAGGCGAACGGGTTGGATGACGCTGGTTCTAGCTGGCCTCACTTTGGCAGTGACGTTCGCCGCCTGGGTCGCCTCGCTCGGACCGCTACCGCTGGAGCAGGCGCGCGAGGTCTCTACGACGATCGTCGATCGTCACGGCAAATTATTGCGCGCCTATGCGATGGCCGATGGGCGCTGGCGGTTGCCGGTGAATGCGGCCACGGACGTCGACCCGACCTATCTGAAATTGCTATTCGCTTACGAAGATCATCGCTTTCGTTCTCACGCCGGTGTCGATCCCGTAGCGCTCATCCGCGCGGCGTTTCAGCTGGTTACCCGCGGTCATATTGTATCCGGCGGTTCTACCATCACCATGCAGTTGGCCCGGCTGATGGAGCCGCGCCGGCAGCGTTCCATCTCAGCCAAGTTCAGGCAGATCGCACGTGCGATCGAAATCGAGCGGCAGATGAACAAGGACCAAATCCTTGACCTCTATCTGGCGATGGCGCCGTTCGGCGGCAATCTCGAGGGTGTTCGGGCCGCCTCGATCGCCTATTTCGGCAAGGAGCCGAAACGCTTGTCGCTTTCGGAAGCCGCGTTGCTGGTGGCGCTGCCGCAGTCACCGGAAAACCGCAGGCTTGATCGCTATCCGGCTGCGGCGCGAGCGGCACGTGACCGCGTGCTTGACCGTATGGTCGAAGAGGGCGTGGTTTCCGATGCCGACGCAGCAAACGCGAAGGCAGTGCCCGTGCCGAAGCTGCGCAAGCCGATGCCGATCCTGGCCCCGCACTCCGCCGACAATGCGATGTTGTCGGTGAAGAATAAGCCGGTCATTGCGCTGACGCTCGATGCGCCCCTGCAGCAAGCGCTTGAAACCCTCGCGCGCGACCGCGCGACCGCCCTTGGTCCGAGTATTTCGGTTGCCATTCTCGTGGTGGATAATGCCAGCGGTGACGTGCTCGCGCGGGTCGGCTCGCCGGATTATTTCGACGATCGCCGTGCCGGTCAGGTCGATATGACCCGCGCGGTGCGCTCGCCAGGATCGACGCTAAAGCCGTTCATCTATGGTCTGGCATTTGAGGACGGTTTTGTTCACCCGGAAAGCCTGATTGACGACCGGCCGATCCGCTTCGGCTCCTATGCGCCGGAAAATTTCGACATGACGTTCCAGGGCACGGTCCCGGTGCGCAAGGCGCTGCAAATGTCGCTCAATGTGCCGGCGATCGCATTGCTCGACCGCGTCGGCGCAAGCCGGCTGTCCTCGCGGCTTAGACAGGCTGGGGCCAATCTGGAATTGCCGAAAGACGAGGCGCCCGGATTGGCGATGGGTCTCGGCGGCGTTGGCATCACCTTGCAGGATCTTGTGATGCTCTATTCGGGGTTGGCGAGGCTTGGCAACACGCGGCCGTTGCGGGAACTCCAAGGCCAGCACGAGGCGGCAGGGGAGCCGCAGCGGTTGCTGGATCAGGTCGCCGCCTGGCAGGTAGCCAATGTTCTGTTGGGGACGCCTCCGCCGGAGAACGGCGTGCATAATCGGATCGCGTTCAAGACCGGCACAAGCTATGGCTACCGCGATGCCTGGTCGATCGGCTTTGACGGCCGGATCACCATCGGCGTGTGGGTCGGCCGCCCCGATGGCGCGCCAGCGCCCGGCATTGTCGGCCGAACGGCGGCCGCGCCGATCCTGTTTGACGCCTTTGCCCGCAGCGGCAAACTGCCCGCGGCTTTGCCGAAGCCGCCCAAAGGCACATTGATGGCCAGTAACGCTAAATTGCCGCTGCCGCTACGGCGCTACCGGCCGCTGGGCGAACTGGTTCGAACGGATGGCGAGCGCGCGCCGCACATCCAGTTTCCGCTCAATGGTTCCCAAATCGACGCATCGGGTGGGGATGGAACGTCGTCGCCGGTGATGCCGGTAAAAGTGGCAGGTGGCGTGCTTCCGATCACCATGCTGGTTAACGGCATTTCGGTCGGGGAACTCGATGGCCGCCGCCAGCGTCTGATCGATTCACCTGGGCCGGGCTTTGCCAGACTGACGGTTATCGACGCCAAGGGCGCTGCGGACACAGTTGTTGTCAGAATTCAATAGTAGCTAGCTAAGCGGTTGTCGCGACGGCGGTTTCGGCGTATGCGGAACCGATGAGCGAGACCCACGCCCGCCCTCGGTTTGGACAGCCGCGCGAACCTCAAAAAAGGGTCGATCGGGGCAGCCGTCTCGTCGACCTCCTGGATTTTTCAGCCGCCAATAATGTCCGCGCCATTGCGCTCCTGATGCTGTGCGGATTCTTGTTGTTCCTGCCCGGTTTCTTCAGCATTCCTCCGATCGATCGGGACGAGGCGCGCTTTGCGCAAGCGACCAAACAAATGGTCGAAAGCGGCGATTTCGTCGACATCCGTTTTCAGGATGACGTGCGGTACAAAAAACCGGTGGGCATCTACTGGATGCAGGCGGCGGCGGTCGAAGCCGCTTCCGCGCTTGGCCTGCCGCGCGCTCAGGTTCGCATCTGGATTTACCGTGTCCCGTCGTTGATCGGGGCGCTCGGTGCAGTGCTTCTGACCTACTGGACAGCACTTGCTTTTGTCACCCGGCGCGGCGCCATTCTGGCGGCCCTCATTATGGCCAGTTCGGTGCTGCTCAACGTGGAAGCGCGGCTCGCCAAGACCGACGCGATGTTGTTGCTGACGGTTGTGGCTGTGATGGGAGCATTGGCGCGGGTTTATCTGTCCTGGCAGCGCGGCGACGATTCTCCTCACCCGCCATGGTCCTTGCCGGCGATTTTCTGGACGGCCCTTGCGGGCGGCATTCTCCTCAAAGGGCCATTAATCCTCATGTTCGTCGCCTTGACGATCGTGACGCTGGCCTTTTTCGACCGCTCGGCGGCATGGCTTTGGCGGCTTCGGCCGGTATGGGGCCTGATCTGGCTCCTGGTTCTTGTCCTGCCGTGGTTTGTCGCAATTTTCTGGCGCGCCGGCGACGCGTTCTTCACCGATTCGATCGGCGGCGACATGTTGAGCAAGCTATCGGCGCAGGAATCGCACGGCATGCCGCCCGGTCTCTATCTGCTGCTGTTCTGGCTGACATTCTGGCCTGGTGCGCCACTTGCGGCGATGGCAGCTCCCGCGGTCTGGCGCGCGAGACGAGAGCCGGGCGCGCAATTTCTGCTCGCCTGGTTGATCCCTTCCTGGATCGTGTTCGAGGCGGTGCTGACCAAGCTGCCGCACTATGTCCTGCCGCTCTATCCGGCGATTGCAATCCTCACCGTCGGCGCGCTCGAACGACGCGTATTGTCCCGCTCCTGGCTCACGAGCGGCGCTGCGTGGTGGTTTATCATTCCGGCCCTCGGATCGCTCGCCGCCGTTGTCGGTGCCGTCAGCCTGACGCGACAGCCTGTGTTCCTGGCGTGGCCCTTCGTGGCCACAGCTCTTATCTTCGGGCTGTTCGCGTGGTGGCTCTATGACGACAACCGCGCAGAACGCTCGTTGCTGAATGCCGTGGTGGCGGCGCTGTTTCTCGCATTTGCCATTTACGGCGTTGTGGTGCCGGCGCTGACGCCATTGTTCCCCAGCGCCGAGGTGGCGCGGGCGCTTCGCAATGTCGTCTGTCGTGGACCGAAGGCGGCTGCTGCCGGTTTCCATGAACCTAGCCTCGTCTTTATGACCGGCACCTCGACGCTACTGACCGACGGATCAGGAGCGGCAGATTTCCTCGCCCAGGGCAGTTGTCGATTTGCACTGGTGGAACAGCGTTCGGAACGAAGCTTTGCCCAGCGCGCTGAGGCGATCGGCTTGCGTTACGACGTCGCCTCGCGTGTGGAAGGCTACAACATTTCGCAAGGCCGGCCGGTTTCGATCGCCATCTTCCGTTCCGAAGGTACGGAGTAGATGTCTACTCAGTCCGGTGCCGATGAACCCGCGGGTTATCTTCCTCGCCTTGGCATCGTCGTTTCGACCTGGGCGACACAGCTGGTGCGTCCGCCGTCGCAGGCGCACCGCGCCGAAGCTGCGCGGCGGCTGACACGCAATACCCTGATCATAGCCATCATAGCGGCGCTATTGATTGTCACGCTGATGATCTGGTTCGATGCGCGGGAAATCGCACTGATGCCGCCCCGCGGCACCGCGAGCCTTTGGCCGCTTCGCATTTTGACCGACTTCGGCAAGGACACGAACGTTCTGTCGCTGACTGCCGTCTTGCTGCTTGTGGTCGGGTTGGTCGCGCCGGCCATGCATGGACCGGCACGGCGCGGTCTGCTCGCGGCCGGGTTGCGTCTGCAATTCGTGTTGCTCGCAGTATCGGTGCCGCTTATTGTCGGTGAGTTGCTGAAATGGATCGTCGGACGGGGCCGCCCCTTCGTAGGCGGGCCGGCCAACGCCTTCAACTTCGTCCACTTCGCTGGAAAAGAATCCTATTTCAGTTTTCCGTCCGCGCATTCGATCACGGCCTTTGCCCTGGCTTTTGCGGTAGCCGCGATCTGGCCGCGACTAAGGGGGGTGATGATCGCCTATGCGCTCGTGATCGTTTTTACCCGTCTTGTGCTGCTGGCACATCATCCGAGCGACGTGGTTGCAGGCGCCATGATCGGGATTATCGGGGCCATGTGCGTGCGCTACTGGTTCGCCGCGCGCGGCTTGGGATTTGCGATCGGCGACCGTGGCATCATTTCGCCGGTCGCTGAAGGACCCCTCAAAAGGGTTGCCGCCGGGCCGTCAGCCCCATAAGAAGCGAGCCACCGGCCGGCCGCCGGCCAGGGTTAACGGGTGAGATTTGCCTTCTTCCGACATCGCCGCCATTGCCGTTTCCATCGTTGTTCCCGTGCGCAACGAGGCCGACAATATTGCGCCGCTGATTGCAGAAATTGCCGCTGCCCTCGACGGCCGCTGGAACTACGAAATCATCTACGTCAATGACGGGTCGACGGATGCAACCGCGGAACGGCTGAAGGCGGCCATGATGGAGCGCCAAAATCTGCGCCAATTGCGCCACGCGGTATCCACGGGTCAATCCGCAGCGGTACGCAGCGGCGTTCGTGCCGCGCGCGGCG
>JBEKZZ010000072.1:0-19552 GCA_049509335.1 Bradyrhizobium sp.
GAAACTTCTGCTATCAGACATACGTTCGCTCACAGGAGCCTCCTAGACATACCACCAGGAGATTCTCTGCTATTCGAACGTTTCGCGCTACGTGGGGTCTCCTACACGCTTACGATTGATCTGCTTCTTGTCGCGGTCTGATGCGAAGTTGCGAAGGATCATTTTCGGGACGTAATGCTGCTTTTTATTGTCTGGCATCTACGTATCCGGTGGCAAACACTTGTTGCTGATGATTCGTCCCTTGAGTGTAATATTGATAAAGAGCCTCTTTTAGTTGCAATATCTTGATGGTGGTATTTCAGACGAAATAAAGTTCAGCGCAGGCACAACTAACTGTAGCGCAACTTTACGGGGGAGAAGAATGACGCACCAACCAGATATTTGGACGGGAGATGTTCGTCGAGTTCTTTACACCAGACTCGTTCGACGATTTGGTCCGAGCGATAAGTGGAAGAAGACGTCTTCGCCGGGTGGAGGACGTGACCAAGACTTTAAAGATTTCTGCGAAGCATTTGCGAAGGTGGTCGGAGCAAAGTCGGGCAATGCCGTCAAACATCAAATACGATTTGCCATAACTGAAACAGAACATGGGAGCAATTTGGGGCGCCACTCACAAACAGCAATTTTGAATAAGGCTGCCGCACTAGAAATGGGCTTTATCAACGATAGTCAGTTACCAAATCTTCTCGCAGTTCGACGCCCCTCCGAGAAAGGGGACAAATAATAATAGCGCGCCGACTCACGACGCCTTCACCGGCCGATTGGCGTGGCTGGTCTGCGGCACACCGCGATTGAGCGACATGTGGGAATGCGTGCACAGCCACCCCTTCCCATTTCTTGAAAACACCATGGTCGCGCGGCCCGGGCGCGGAAACGGCGTGCCATCTTCGTGATACCCCGTGCTGGTCCACGGCGTGATCACGATCGCCATTTGGCCATCGGGTGACGCGAGCGTTGAAGTCTGCTCGATCACGAAGCGGAAATCAGAGGTCTTCGGCCAGACCTTGTCCCATTGCGTCGCGATCCATTGCTCGATGCCGGGAATGACATCGTTGTGCGTGCCGAAGGCGAGCACCTCGGGGTGAAACAGCGGGCGTGCCGAGGCGTAATCGACCTCGCGCACGTAGCCGGCGAAAGTTTCCAGCCACTGATGAAAGAAGCAGGTGATGTCCGGGTTGGCGATCGGCAAGGGGTTCATGGGGTGCTCCCTCTTCGTGCCCCGGATGCTGCGCAGCGCGCCGCCAGAAGCGCGTTCACGCGCGTCTTCGACGCGCTATGGCGCGATGCGCAGCTGATCCGGGGCCCATCTTTGCAAAAGGGTAGGTCCCGGATCCGCGGCGCACCACAAAAGGTGCTACGCCGCGTCCGGGACACGAGTGACGGCCCTGTCAGCCCTTCTTCAGCACCTCGGCTGATTGGGCGGACACTTCTTCGGCGGGGGCGGCGCCGGCCGTGGCGGTGCGGGTCTCGGAGGCGGCGGCGCAGCCCTCGGTGGTGGCGGTGCCGGCCGTGCGGCCGGTTGCGGCCTTGGAGGCGGCGGCGGTGCGGCCCTCGGCGGCGGGGGCGGTGGTGGTGCGGCCCTTGGCGGAGGCGGCGGCGGTGTCGCGCGCCGAATCTCCGGCTGTGGCGGCGGGGTCGGCCGCGATGGCGGCGCTGCTCCCGGTGATGGCGGTCCTCTCCGCTCCTCCACACCCGGCGGCGGTGTTGTCTGGTTTTGACCGACGGGCGGCCTGCCGGGCGCTACCCTTTCGTTACCCGGCGCCACTCGCTCGTTCTGGAAATTCGGTCGGCCTTGTTCGCCCGGCGGCGTTAGCCGGGTGTTGGGGTTTGCCCCCGGCGTTCCCGGAGGCGGCGGCGTGCCCCTTAAGCCCGGAACGGGCAGCGCGTTACCCCTCGGCTCCTGCCGGAACGGCGCCGCACCGGGCGCCACGTTGGCGGGAGTAACACTTGGCGCACCCGGAGCCCTTGGGTTGATCGCCGCGCTTGCCGGCGGCGGCAACTTGCCCTGCTGGATCAGCGAGGCACGTTGCGCGGTCGAGTTCGGCAACGCCGGTCCGAGCGTAGCGCCGCGGCCGCCGGCTGCTTCGAGAGCGGCGGGCGATGGCCTGGGATTGTTGATGACCCCGTTAATGACGGCCGTGTTGTGGATGTTGTTGAAAATGATGTTGCCAGGCGGCGCCCGCACATAGCCGGGTGCCCTGACAAATCCCGGGAACGGCACAAACGCCGGTCGTGGCAGAATGAATAGCCCCGCCACGAAAATCGGCGGCGCCAGCACCACGAAATCATCCGGCGGCGGCCCCAGGAAATACAGCGGCGGCGGAGGCGGCGGCGCGAAGCCAAATTCGGGATCGCCAAAATAGAACACGGGGCGATCGACATAGACGATCTCGTCCGGCGGCGGCGGCGGCACGTCATAGTCCATCATGGCAAAGGACTGCGGCGGCTCCAGTGCGGCGGACAGGATAGAGAGGCGGCGCCGCGCATCCCAGGCATGGGGTCCTTGCGGATAACGGCGCAGATACGACCAATAGGCATCGGGCGTATCAGCCAGATAGGTGCGGCGCCACGTGATCGCCTCGCGCCGCGCGGCCAGAATCGCCCTCACCCGCTTGGCCAGCGGATCAGAGGGATAGGCGGCGAGGAAATCGTTATAGGCCATGAACGTGTCGCGGGTGAGCGCGGCGGTGAAAGCGTCCTGCGCGCCGAGATCGCGCAACGGCCGGTCGCGAATCGCGGCGACCTGATCGGGCGAACCCTGCACCGGCGGCGCATCCGGCGCCCGGTCGAAGAAGGTGAATTGCGCAGTCAGCTTCTGGTCGTCCCACGGCACCTGCGCGCCCTTGCTGGTTTCGCTGACGCGCAGCCGCAGCTTGTCGAACAGATCAGGCAATGGCAGTCCGCCGGTGCGGATCATTTCGGCGAGCGATTGGGCGTAGACGCCGTAATTCCCGGTCTCGTCGGGGGCGACCGTGCCCGGCGCCGCATTGAAGGCGATCAGCATGTTCGGCGACGGATCGACCAGCGCAAGACCGCCGGCAAGCGGGTTGCCGCCCTCGATGAAGGGCTGCGCCCGAGCCGCGTCGAGGACGACGATGGTGGCCTTGAGGGGAATGGAAGCCAACTGGCGCGTGTAGTCGCTGATCCGCAATCCCTCGATCGGAATATCGGTATCGCGGCTGATCTTCGCATCGACCGGGATGTAATAATTTTCGCCGGCGAACTGAATGCCATAACCGGAGAGATAGAT
This sequence comes from Bradyrhizobium sp., assembly GCA_049509335.1. GTDB lineage: Bacteria > Pseudomonadota > Alphaproteobacteria > Rhizobiales > Xanthobacteraceae > Bradyrhizobium. The sequence goes on from JBEKZZ010000072.1 coordinate 3,251, forward strand.
CATCGCGACCGTGTTGGCGGGATCGGCCTGAACCTTCCCCATGAAATCGCGCAAGCTGTTGCGCAAGCCGTCGGCATCGAGGTCGCGCGCGCCGATGACATCGAAGCCCGCGGCTTGCAGGGTTTGCGCGATCAGGCCGGCGTCATTGGCGGCGGTCGGCAGCGGCAGCTTTTCGTAATTGCCGTCCCCCACCACCAGCGCAACGCGCTTCTCCTGGGCCGGTTGCTGGGCCGAAGCCGGATCGGCAAGGAGCGGAAACGTCAGCAAACCGAGAGAAAGAGAAAATAAAATAATTTTCGCGCGCCGCATGAGGCTTTCCTCACTTTTTGAAAAATACGGGCTGACTTGAACCCGCGCTCCCTGAATGTCCCTTGAACGACACTACGAACATGCACGCAAGCGGTATCGTCCAACCATCGCCTGTGCCCACGGGAAAGTTCGATGCTCCCGGGCGCGATCAGGCCATGGCAGGCGAAACGAAGTCAAGGAAACAGAGATAAGCTGCGATAGCTCGATCGTCATGGCCGGGCATAGCCGTTCGAAGAACGGCGTCGCTTCCGCTCGGCTTTGACGAGGACGGCGTCGCTTCCGCTCGCCTATGGCCTGACGGGCGAGATTGATTTGCCCATCGTGTCAATGACAACGAAGCCTTGACACCTTTTTCGTCGCGCCACCTGATTTGCCCGTCGTGCCAACGTGTCGCAGGCGCTTTCGCTTGTGACGTCGGGCAAATCACGGGCAGTTTTCCGCGCGTCTCCTGCCCGCACAAGGGGCGTTTCGCGATCGTCACGAACGTTGGGCACGGGATGCGATGGACGCTTGCGGCGCACACGACGAATGCGCTGCACGCGGACGGTGAAGTCGTGTGGTCTTGATGCCTCGACGCTGGCGTCAAATTGGCGACGATGCTTGCGCTATCTACGCCAATGACGGTGACAAAAAAGCCCGATCACCGGAGAGAGCACGAAGGAACCCGTTAAAACCATTGCGCGGGGAATGCCGGGTGAATCCGGTGTGACCGTGGTGACTTACTCGCCGTGCTTTTATTTTTTGCACGCGAGGCTGCGGGCGCAACGAGCGCCCGGCATTCCCTGCGCCCTCATCTTCCTGGGGCGAGCGATGTTGCACAACCCGGGCGTGGTTACGCCGCGGGAAGGCGGAAGTGCGTTCTGCTCCTTGCTTGGCCCATCCTTCGGGACGCATCGCTCAAGCGATGCTCCTCAGGATGAGGTCGGAATATGCGAATGGAAGACCCTCATGGTGAGGGGGCGCGTGCCCGAGCAGGCCGAGTTAAGCGAGGCCGTTAGCGAACGGCACGAAATAATACCACACCGTCGCTGGACGATGCTTCGCATCGCCAGGAGAACCAAGAAGCCCGGAATGAACCGAAGTGAAACAACCGTCGAACGCGACTCGCCCCTCACATCCCGGTCTGGCCGTAATCCATTTGCGGGAGCAAGCTCTGATGCTGCTCGGGCGCCGGCTGCTGCTGCCGCTCCTGCTCCTTGGCGCGATGACGGCCGTAGAGGCAGCCCGCAGCCGCGCCAAGCACCCCATGATGACCGGCATAGTGACCGGCAACACCTCCGACCACCGCGCCTTTCAGGCAGCCTTTGGCCTCGGCGCGATCGGCCGCGAAGGCGAACGCGGCAACGACGAGCAGTGCGGATGCGATCTTCATGGCGGGGCTTTCCTGTGAGAAGGTTGACGGCAGCTTCAGATCGAATAACCCCACAATGGGTGACTATGTTCCATCCAGCGGCGTCATCGCGCCGCGCTTGGCGTGACACCATTCAGAAATGCCGTCGTCTCGCGGTTGAGGAATTCGACATCGGCCGGAATGGCGCCGCCGGCAGAAGCGTGGCCGGTGACGGTGCCGGGGCTGATCGTCATCATCTTGACATCGGCGATGTTCTTGCCCGCCGCGACCGGCTCGAATTCCGGATTGAGAAGGTCCTTGGTGCCGGTCATGATCAACGTCTTCGCTCTTATCGAGGCCAGCGCTTTTGCCGTGTCGCCGTTGAAACCCGGCGTGGTGCCGACGTCGTGACGTTCATAGGCCCAGGTCTGGTAGATCCAGTCGTTGGCATCCATCGCCTTCAGCATCGCGGTCTCCTGCGTCTCCATCCAGGGCAGCGCATCCATCCCGTTGGTGAACTGGGCCGAATACATATCCGGCGTGCGCGCCGACAGCAGGTTGAGGATATCGCGCATCAGGCGGATGCCCTTTTCGGGGGGCGCGTCGTAATTGCCGCCGTTCCACGCCGCATCGGTCATGATCGCCTTGCGCGAGGCTTCCACCACCGCGACGCTCCAGGCCGGCGTCTTCGCCAGCGGCACCATCGCCACCAGCGCATCCATGAAACCGGGATGGCTGACGCCCCATTGCAGCGTCTGCATGCCGCCCATCGACGGACCGACCACGGCAACGACATGGTCGATGCCGAATTTCTCCTTCAACAGCCGGTATTGCGATTCCACCATCGCGGATCGCGAATTTCGGAAAGCTCATGCGCGGCTGCGTTTTGGAATTGCTCGGCGAGGTCGTGAGCCCGTTGCCGATCGCATCGGTGCAGATGATGAAATACCTGTCGGGGTCGAGCGCCTTGCCGGGACCGATCATGAAATCGATGCGGTGGTGATTGCCGCCGATCGCCGTCACCATCAGGATGGCGTTGGATTTTTTCTCATTCAATGTCCCATGCGTAACATAGGAGATCGAGAAATCCTTGATCGCCTCGCCGCTTTCGAGCTTGAGATCGCCTTCGTTGTAGGACTGGTGCGGCGGTTGCTGTGGCGTATGCGCCGCCGCCGGGAACGACAACAACAGGCCAAGGCCTGCAACAAGGCCCGCCACATGGACAATACGTTTCACGCGTGTTTCCCCCTAATCATCGAAATTGCGCCGGACGATAGACGTGCGGAGGAGGGCTGTGAAGCCTTCGCGGCCGAGTGCTCCGCCCGCGACACCTGTGATCAAAAATCGTTTAGCCGATTGATTGCGAAACAATTTGGGTGCGAACGCAGGTAGAATGCACGCGATTTGCCGAGTCGGGTCCAACACCGGCGGAGAACAAGAGATGATCAAAGAACTCAACCGGCGCCGCGTGATCGACCTGCTCGAGGCTTTTTATGCCGGCGATATCGAGCGGGCGCTGTCGTTTTGCAGCGATGATATTGATTTTTTCTCCAACGCGCCGGTGGATATACTGCCGCATCTCGGCCACCACCAGGGCAAGGACGACGTCCGGCTGATGTGGAAGACGGTTCACGCGCGCTATTCCAGCATGCGCAATGAGATGCCGTTCATCGCCGCCGAAGACGACAGGGTCGCGGTCCATCTTCGCGCCTTCTTCGGCAAGCGGCTCAACAGCCGAATCGTGCAATTCGATATGGCCGTGTTCTTTACGCTTCGCGACGGCAAGATCGTCAAAATTCACGAAATCATCGACACGTTCGATCTGATCCAGCAGGTGGTGGAGCGGGACTTCATCACGATGATCGCCGCCAGGGCGAAAGAGAGCATCTAGGGAGCACCGCGGGCATTGAACCTGATGGCGCCTTGCGGCGACCCAACAGCGGGCCACCCGGTTTCGGAACAAGACCTCATGAAAATCGTGCTATTCGCCTTGCTCGGTCTGGCGTTGGGAGCGGTCGGGGGCGCGGCGCTCGGCATCGGAGCCGGGCTCGCATGGATCGAAATCTTCAAGACCACGAACTTCGAAGGCTATAGCGGCATGCTGGTATTCTTCACCTTCATGCCGATCGGCGCCATCATTGGCGGGATTGGCTGTGCGGTGCTGTTCGGCCTCATGGCCGCCCGCGATGACGCGATCGTCGTCCAGCCGGCGCCCCCTGCCCCACAGGAAGGCAGGAGCGGAAGGTAATCAGCATTCGAGCAATGCAGAATTGCATTTGTATTTTGGTCGAATTGGATTACTTGAACCTTCAAATATCAGGCAGTCACCAGGGACGGCGTCGCAAATGACGCCCATCAGGGCCGGTCGCTGACCAGCAATCCAGTCCAGGGAAGAATTTTTAAAATGACAGAGCATAGTCTCTGGCGTTTCTCTCGCGCGTTGCATCGCGCGATCAACGACCGCCAGTATGAAGACCTCGAGGCGATGATCGACGAGGATGTCGACTGGGCCATCTATGGTCCGATCGACATGTTTCCGTTTTTCGGCGCGCGCCGCGGCAAGGCCTCCGTGCTCGACGTGATCCGCCAGGTCGCGGACAATATCCGGGTGCACCGGTTCGACCGCGAGCAGGTCATGCTCGGCGCGGAATCCGCCGCCTCGATGATGCGCTATTCGCTGACCCTGCTGGATGCCAACAAGCCGATCAGTCTCCGGCTGGCGCAATTTGCGCAATTCAAGGCCGGCAAACTGGTCAGTATCCGCATCCTGGTCGATACGTTCGATCTGGTGGAGCAGGCGCTCGGCCATCCCATTCACCTGCCGCGGATCGCGTCATAGCTGGTGGAGCGGATTTAACCCTCGCGACCCCGCAGGCCTTGTGGGCACCTTCCCTGCACGCCACATTTCCGCAATGATGAGCATTCATCATCCGGATGGTTGGCGGTCGGGGCACATGGTTTCCAGGGCGGCATACGGTTTGGCCGGATTTTTTTTTGCTGGCGGCGATGTCCGGCCTTGATGGCCGACCCGCTTACGCGCAGGTCAAGTCTTTGCAAGACGTGCCTTTGCAGGCCCCTCCAAAGATCTCGCCCTGGCCCGAGACACCCGATCCGCAACCGCAGGAAACGACCGATCCCGCGGTAGCGGTAGAAGACCAGACAGCGACTGAAGATGCCGATATCGCCAATCTCGATATCGACTGGAGCCTGCTCGACGTCGATGCTTCCACGTTGATGATGACGAAGCCGGTGAGGCTGCATCCCGCGTCATCGGCGGCATCCGCCAGCGAGATGACATGGTCCGCCCAGGAGATGACATGGTCCGCCCAGGAGAAGGCCTTTGGGTCCGCGGTCTCCGTCAAGCAACCGATTTCACCGTTCTGGGATGCGCGCGTCGGCGCCGATATGACCGTCGTCCGACAACCGGCAACGCTGGCGGAATTGCTGGCCGAGAAGGCCAGCAACGGCGGCAACGAGCCGCAATCTTCCGGAACGGCCTGGGCCTCGATCACAGCACCAGGCGTGGCCTCGATCTGGGACAAGACAACGGTCGAGGCGAGGGTCGATCCCTCGCAGGACCAGGGCAAGCTCGGCACCTCCTTAAGCAAGTCGCTGTCCCTCAGCGAGCAATACTCGCTCACCATTCAGAACGGCTACAACATGACCCAGGGGCTGGCGCCGATGGCAGGACCGGCCGGCCGCACCACCTATGCGACCGAGCAATCCGCAAAGCTCGGCATCACGGATAGCGGCACGAGCTTTTCCGCAGGGCAAACCTTGTCCACCACCGACGACAAATGGCTGCGCAAGATCGGCGCTGAGCAAAAAATAGTCGGCGGCTTCAATATTTCGGGCTCGATCGCCGAAACCCCGCTCGGCATCGCCAACAAAAGTGTTTCAGCCGGCTTCAAGCAGAGCTGGTAGGCGGGCGCGCCTGCGGTCATGGTCAAGTCCAGCGAAAGCACCCTCATTGCCGCAGATTGGCCGCGATGCAGCCAAAATCGAACGCCCAGATGGCGGCGTCAACTTGGTCGTGCGGGGGTGGTCCGCGCTCACGACCAATGCGAAACAGGGAAAAAAGCCGATGAACGCCATTCGTTCCGAAAAGATTGAATCGATCGACGAGGATGAAAACTCCGCTGCCGTCTCCGAGGTCGAGGCCGGCATCCGTGATTTTGTCCGCAACGACATCGCTTACCTGCGACGTCCGACGCCGAACATGGTAGGAGGCACCGACGCGGATCCGGCTACCGAAGCCACCGCCAACAATGTCAATTCGCTGATCCAGCGCGTGGCCGGAACCTCGCTGGCGGAAATCGAGAACCTGATTTCGGAGCTTGAGAGCCTGCGCGACGTGTTGCACGCCGAAGGGCAACGCGTTCAGCGAGAGATTTCAGGCTATGCCCAGCTTAGCCAGGCCGCGATGAAGTCGACGCGCATGATCGCCGACAATGTCGCGCAGTGGAAGCGCACCGCGGACGGATTGCGCCATAGCTGACCAGTTAAGTACAAGACTTCGAGCCGGGGCAAACGACCCGGCTCGAAGCTGATGTGATGATCTGTTTTGAACCTTCCGGACCCGGCTTGCGACCAAGTGCAGGTAACTTTGGGGATTTCCTGCATGAAGACCGTTCGGCCCGATAACAGCGATCCAATTCCGTTGCGGACGCAACCCCAACATATCGGGACCATCATGATCCGCTTTGTCGGACTGCTGCTCGCGGCGGTGGTGGTTCTCGCGCTAATCTGGAGCCGGTGAGAGGGCGTTTTGGGCGCGCTCGTTTTCAGCAAGTATGGTTAGCAGACCCTGACTTATTGAGCCGTAATCCGCTCGCTTTCGAGCGAATAGGCGCCGTCGGCATAGCCCTTGACCACCATGGCGGTGGTGAACATCACCGCGATCGTCACGGTGGCAAAGATAAAGCCCAGCAATTTCAATCCGCGGCGGTCGGCCATGATTGTTTCTCCTCTTGCCCCGCTTCTATTTGGCAGGCACTCGTTCAAAATGAGTTAGCGAGGGTTTGGTTTCGGCCTTTTCAGACGCTCTTATGCCGCCGCGGCACGAAGGCGATTGCCAACATCGAGAACACCGCCTCGCCCTTTTGGTTGGTGCCGGTGTTGCGCGCCTCCAAAATTCCCCATTCGGGCCGGCTGGACGAGGCACGCAGCGACTCGATCTCGCTCGCGAAGCTGATCGTGTCGCCGGCTAATACCGGTCTGATCCAGCGCAATTCGCGAAAGCCGGGCGAAGGCCCCCAGATCGCGACCTTCTCGCCGCGGGCTGCCATTTCGCTGGCCTGACGCTGGCCATCCCCAACCAGGAGTTTCATGCAGACCGATCCGACATGCCACCCCGAGGCGGCCAGCCCGCCGAACAGCGATTTGCGCCCCGCTTCCTCGTCGAGGTGAAAGGCTTGCGGATCGAATTGGGTCGCGAATGCCTTGATTCCATCGGCCGTGAAAGTGAACGAGCCGAGTTCACGCCGCTGCCCAACTTGAATGTCTTCGAAGAAGCGCATCAGCGAACCTCGCTGGTTGCGGCTTCGCCACGACGGCGAACGATGATCGGCGAGACCATCTCGCACAAGGCCTGTCCCGAGGCATTGCGCGCCACCATCTTGAACATCACAACGCCGGTCGTCGGGCGGCTGCGCGAGACGCGCGTTTCCGTCACTTCGACATCGAGCATGATGTCGTCACCGGGTCGAAACGGCGCCAGCCAGCGCAATTCGTTGACGCCCGGTGAGCCCAATGATGCGGTGCGGCCGATAAAGCCGTCGAACATCATGCGCATGATGATCGAGCACAGGTGCCACCCCGAACCGGCAAGCCCTTTCAACAGGGAATGCGAGGCGGCCTCCTCGTCCAGGTGCATCGGCTGCGGATCGAACTCGGTGGCGAAGGCGCGAATTTCCTCGGCCATGACGTGCCGCGGTCCGAAGCGGCCCAGGGGGCCCGGCTTAAAGTCTTCGAAAACAAGGGTGTTCATGGCGGGGGACATCTTGCGGGAAGCCTGATTGTGGCCGCACTTTGTAGCAATCTCAACCCAATCCACGCGCATGGCTCGCCTTCGACTTGCCCGAACCTCCATTCGGAGCTAGCCATTTACCGAAACAGACGGATCGCGCGAATCAAATTCGACTTGCCGGAGAAAAACCGATGTTCGATTTTCAGGATCTGTTTCAGTGGGACCGCTTCATTACGCCTACGATCATCAAGACATTTTACTGGCTGGTCATCGCGCTTATCGGCCTGTTTGGCATCGCCGGCATTTTTTCCGGTCTGGCCGCGATGGCGATCAGTCCGTTCGGAGGGTTCATCCAGTTATTGTCCTCGATCGCCAGCGTCGTCGTCGGCGTCATCTTCTCGCGCATTGCGGCGGAATTCATCCTGATCGTGTTCCGCATCAACGAGCATCTCGGCGCGATCCGCGATCAGGGCGCGGGACACTAGCGTAACCCGGCTACGCAGCCCGTCGCGCGATCTCAGTTGTTAAACCTGAAATGCATCACGTCGCCATCGGCGACAACGTATTCCTTGCCTTCCAGACGTAACTTGCCGGCATCGCGGGCGCCGGCTTCGCCACCGAGCGCAACATAGTCAGCGTAGGCAATGGTTTCAGCGCGGATAAATCCCTTTTCAAAGTCGGTGTGAATGACGCCGGCGGCCGCGGGCGCCCTGGTGCCGCGATGGATGGTCCAGGCGCGCGCCTCTTTCGGCCCCACCGTGAAATAGGTGATGAGATCAAGCAGCTGGTAGCCGGCGCGGATCAGCCGGTCGAGGCCGGCTTCCTCAAGGCCCAGCGTGTCGAGGAAATCCTTGCGCTCCTCGCGAGACAGCGTCGCGATTTCAGACTCGATCTTGGCCGAGATCACGACCGCGACCGCGCCTTCCTGCTTCGCACGCTCGAATACCTGCTTGGAAAAATTGTTGCCGTCCCTTGCCGACCCTTCCTCGACATTGCAGACGTAGAGCACGGGCTTCGACGTCAACAGTCCGAGCATCCCGAAGGCGCGTTCCTCTTCCGTCTTGCGCTCCAAGAGCCGCGCCGGCTTGCCGTCGCGCAACAACAGCAGCGCGCGGTTGACGAGATCGAGCTGTTCCTTGGCATCCTTGTCGTTGCCTTTTGCCTTCTTGGCAAGGTTATCGACGCGCTTCTCCAGGCTGTCGAGATCGGACAGCATCAACTCGGTCTCGATGGTCTCGATATCGGCGAGCGGGGCGATCTTGCCTTCGACATGGGTGATGTCGGAATCCTCAAAGCAGCGCACGACATGCGCGACCGCGTCGACCTCGCGGATCGTGGCGAGAAACTGGTTGCCGAGGCCCTCGCCCTTCGAGGCGCCGCGAACGAGACCCGCGATATCGACGAAGGTCAGCCGCGTCGGAATGATCTGCGCGGATTTTGCAATCTCGGACAGCTTGTCGAGCCTTGGATCGGGAACAGCGACCTCGCCGACATTGGGCTCGATCGTACAGAACGGATAGTTCGCCGCCTGCGCCGCCGCCGTCTCGGTCAACGCATTGAACAACGTCGACTTGCCGACATTGGGCAGCCCGACAATACCGCATTTAAATCCCATGATCCGTCCTGAAAACCTGATCGCGAAGACGCGCTACGCGTCACCGTCATCCTCGTCAAAAAATCCGCGTGCCTGCATCGCCAGATGCACCTTGTTCTGGAATGTCGAATCCTTGCCGCTGGCCAGGAGACCGGCGTTATCAGCAATCGCTTCACAGAGCGCTTCGACCCACGGCCGATCGCTCTTGGCGAAATCCGACAGCACATGACCGTGAACCAGTTCCTTGACGCCGGGGTGACCGATCCCGAGCCGCACGCGGCGATAATCGTTGCCGATATGCGCGGAAATCGACCGCAAACCGTTGTGACCGGCAATGCCGCCACCGATTTTCACCCGCACCTTCGCGGGCGGCAGCTCAAGTTCGTCCTGGAACACGACGATGTCGCCAACGCCGAGCTTGAAGAAATTCGCAGCCTCCTGAACCGCGCGGCCGGATTCATTCATGAACGTTTCCGGACGAAGCAAGACAACCTTCTCCTGGTCGAGGGTGCCTTCCGACGTCATGCCCTGAAAGCGACGGCGCCATGGTGCGAAACCATGACGCCGTGCAATTTCGTCGACGGCCATGAAGCCGATGTTGTGGCGGTTAAGCGCGTATTTCGTGCCGGGGTTGCCGAGACCAACAAAGAGGCGCATGGCGCGGCATCCCGTCTCCTCTTACTTCTTCTTGTCTCCGCCACCGGCCGGAGCCTTGGCGCCGGCCGCCGGCGCGGCAGCACCTGCCGCAGGAGCGGCAGCACCTGCCGCAGGAGCCGCACCGGCCGCGGGAGCAGCCGCAGCAGCGCTCGCACCAGCCGCAGCCGCAGCAGCCGCCTTCATTTCTTCGGCGTAACCGGACGGCGGCACGATGGTGACAAGCGTTGCGTCCTCGCGCGTCAGCGACTTCACGCCTGCGGGCAATTTGATATCGGACAGATGGAGCGAGTGGCTGATTTCGAGACTGGAGACATCGGCCTCGATGAACTGCGGAATGTTATCGACCGAACACTCCAGATCGATGGTGTGGGTCACGATGTTCACGGCGCCGCCGCGCTTCACGCCGGGCGAAGCTTCGGCCTTCTGGATGTGCAGGGGAACGCTGACGCGGATCGTCGCGCCTTCGCCAAGCCGCAGGAAATCGACATGAATCGGAAAGTCACGCACCGGATCGAGATGGAAGTCGCGTGGAATCACGCGGTGCTTCTTGCCCTCCAGATCGATGTCGTAAATCGTGGTGAGAAACCTTCCCGCCAGAATGCGCTGGCGCAGTTCCTTGTCATCGACCGAAATGGTCGTCGGGGGCTGGTTGTCACCATAGATCACTCCGGGCACTCTCCCGGCGCGACGCTCGGCCCGGGCGGCCCCCTTGCCGCTCTTCGGACGCGCGGTCGCCTTCAATTCCTTGACGGTCGCCATCGGTCTAAGTCCTTGTTTTTTCAAAAATTAAAGGCCGCATCGCGGCCCGTTTAGCGTCCACAGCAAGCCTCCAGGGGTGCGGGGGCTGCGGACGTGGCGGCGTTCTAGCCCCAAAGGGCCGAAATGACAAGGAAATGAAGCAATATTTCTCGGCTGGGCAGACTTTGGGAGCCACAGCCGGCCTTATCCCTCGCCGCCAGAACGCCCCGGTCATCCACACATAGCTCCGCGTTCTCGCGGCGAACTTCGCCCGAGCTTTAAGCCGGTCGTTGTCCCCCAACAACAGAGGGAGCAGGGAATGCCGGGCGTTTGGCTCGCCCGCAGCCTCGTGCGCAAAAATAGAAAGCACACGAGTTAGTCACCACAGGTCAGCCGAAACGATCCGGCATTCCCCGCACGATGGCTTTACGACTTATTCCGCGCTCTCTCCGGCGATCGGGCTCTTTTGTCACCGTCACCGGCGCAATGCGCGAGCATTGTCGCCAGCTTCACGCCAGCGTCGAGGCGTCAAGACCACGCGGCTTCGTCGTCCGCAAGACAAGCGCATTCGTCTGGTACGCTTCCTGCGGCCATCGCATCCCGCGCCAACGTTCGTGACGATCGCGATACGCCCCTTGGAGGGCGCGGGACGGCCAAATCAGTGCCTCTGATTTGCCCGACGCGGCAAGCAAAGCGCCTGCGACACGATGGCACGACGGGCAAATCACGTGGCATGTGCGAAATCGTGTCAAGTGGGGAGCAAGTGCTTTCGTGTCCCGGACGCGTCGCGGCATGCAATGCCGCTACGCAGAGCCGGGACCTATTCAAAATAGCATTGAGAGCCGATGCAAGAACGATAGGCCCCGGATCAGCAGCGCACGGCTGAAGCGCTGCGCTGCGTCCGGGGCACGGAACACCTCACCACTGATAGCGGACCACGCCCTTGCCGGCATAGGAGTTGGTGACGCTGGAGAACTCGCCTTCGAACGTCGCGGCGACCGACCAGTTGTTCTTCCACTTCATCTCGATGGAGGCTGTGGTGAGCGCGGAGTCACTGGCCTGTGACGCGCCGTTGACGGTGAAGGAAGCGCCCGGCAGCGACTGGAACGTCGCGGCGATCGAGCGATCCGGATCGTAATCATGCGCCCAGGCGAAGCGGCCGCGTAGAGTAAGAATGCCATCTACCATCGCAAAAGACTTGTCGGTGCGGATGCCGAGTTCGCTGCGCACGTCGGTCGCATCCTGCGCGCCATAGCTGAGCGCAAAGGTGTTGAGGCCGGTGATCGCCTGTTCGGCATAGGCCGGCAGGTCGAAGGTGACGAACTGGGCGGCGGCGTAAGGCGTGATCCCGATGCCGCCGATCCACGGCTGAACAAAACGATAGCCGCCCTCCACTCTTCCCGACCAGGCGTTGGCATTGAACTGGGCGCGGAGCTGGTCGAAGCCCGCGACCGTCACGTCGCGGGTGGTCGTGATGTTCTGCCAGCCATAGGCAAGCGAGGCGGAGACATAAGCGGGACCCTGGGTGTGGCGCACATAGGCGCCCATCTGGAACAGGTCCGAACGACCCGTGCCGCCGTTGGCAACGCTAAAGCTCGTGCCGCCGCCGGCGAGCGCAAAACCGGCAATCGTGTTTGGCGAGAACAGATAGTCGGCGCCCACCGCGGTCCCGGCGATATTGCTGGTCGTGCTGTTCGATCCGAGCGCTGTGTTGCCGCTGGTCGATTGCGACCCGCCGAAGGCGGATGTCCACACGCTCCAGCGCGGATCGTAGGTTTTCGCCAGCGGCGCCTTCATGAACGCAAACGCGTCGGTCGGATTGGATTTTGCCGCATAGGCGCTCGCCTGGCTTTCCTCCTCCGCAAATCCGATCGCGCCCGGCGCGACATTAAACCCGCCACCCCGGTTCATGAACGGATCGGTCAACAGCCCCATGAACTGGCCCATCGCGTTGAACGTTGTCTGCTGCGAGCCGGTTGCGGTCTCGCCGGACAATTGCGTCACGCCGTTGAGCAGGGCATTGCCGGATGTATTGAAGATCGCGCTGAATGCGTTGGAAAGGTTGTTGCCGGCGAGCAAGGCGTTATCGATCGCGCCCGCGACCTTGACCTGATTGGCGGAGGCATTGTTGGGCAGGAGCGGCGTCAGCAGGCCCGGCCCCAGCGTCAGCTCGACAGTATTGCCGACATAGCTCAGCGTCGGATTGGTCGCAAAATTGTTGGCGAGACTGACCGAGTTGAAGGTTCCGCTCAGCGGGTTCGCCGAGGACAGGATGGTGTAGGTGGTCTTCTGCGTCAGCCGGCTCAGCACGTCGACCTCGACATTGCCGGCCAGCGTGGCCGTGCCGCCAACGGAGATCTGGCCCGCGTTCGGCCCCGACACCTGCACCAGATAAAGCGCGCCTGACGTGAAGGCGAGGCTGCCGGCGACGGCTACAACCTGTTGCTGACCGACGATAAAGGTTCCGCTGCCAGCGAGCGAGCCGACGCTGAGCCTGCCCTCGCCGTTCGGCCCGGTGCTGCTCGAAAAATCGATGGTCCCGCCCGTACCGTTGATCAGGTGGGCAGTTCCGCCGTCGCTATTGTTAAAAAATGCAACGGTACCGGTATTCGTAATGGTGGCGTTACCCGCCGTGCTGGTTTCGTTGAAACTGATAAAGCCGCCATTGTTCGCGATATTGGCGCTGCCGGCGGTACTGGCGCCGCCGAACAGGGTGTTGCCGCCGCTGTTGTTCGTGATGGTGGCGCTGCCGGCCGTGCTGGCGTCTATGAAGAACGCGATGCCACCGCTGTTGGTCGTGATATGGGCGCTGCCGGCCGTGCTGGTGTTGAAGAAATCGGTCTGGCCGCCGTTGCTGTTCGTGATGGTCGCGTTGCCGGCCGTACTGGTGTCGTGGAAACTGGCGGAGCCGCCGTTATTCGTCATCGCGGCGCCGCCGGCGGTGGTATTGGCGAAGAACTGGGTGTTGCCGCCGTTATTCGCGATACTGGCGTTGCCGGCGCTGGCGGTGTCGGTACCTCCGGATTGACCAAACTGGGTGTTGCCGCCGCTGTTGTTCGTGATGACGGCGCTGCCCGCGGTGGTATTGGCGAAGAACTCGGCGAAGCCGCCACCGCCGTTCGTGATGGTCGCGGTGCCGGCGGTGGTATTGGCGAAGAACTCGGTGACGCCACCGCTAATATTCGTGATATGGGCGGCGCCGGCGCTGCTGGTGTCGTTGAATTGGGTGGAGGAACTGCCGCTGTTGTTGGTGATGGTGGCGCTGCCCGCAGTGGTATTGGCGAAGAAACCGGTAACGCCGCCATTATTCATGATGGTGGCGTTGCCGGCGCTGGCGGTGTCGGTACCTCCCAAGAAACCGAACAAGATGTTGCCGAGGTTGTTCGTGATCGTGGCGTTGCCGGCGGTGGTATTGGACAAGAACACGGTGCTGCTGCCGTTGTTCGTGATGGTGGCGTTGCCGGCGGTGGCGGTGTCTCCCGATATACCGAACTGGATAAGGCCGCCGTTGTTATTCGTGATGGTCGCGCTAGAGGCGGTGCTGGCGTTGCTGAACAAGACGCTGCCGCCGTTATTCATAAAAGTGGCGCTGCCGGCGGTACTGTCGTTGAAGAAGTTGATGCTGCTTCCGAAGTTGCTGTTCGTGAAGGCGGCGCTGCCGCCGTTCACGATGATACCGGCGCCATTGAAGGTCAGGTTACCGCTGTTGCTGAAGGTGTAATTCGACGCCCCGACGGCGAAGGTAAATCCCCCAAGGTCGTTAAGGGCGAAGCTGTTGCTCGAAAAACTGATGCTGGTGCCGGAGGACATACCGAAGGTCGCGGTGCCGGTAGGTACGGCGGTGTTCGGATTCCAGTTCGCGCTGTTGTCGAAGTCGAAACTGCCCGTGACTGGCCCGGCGATGGTCGGCGTGGTGAGCCAGGTCGCGTCCTGCGCGACCCCAGGCGATGCCCCCGCCAAAGCCCCGATCACACAAGCCACGATTGCCGCCGCCGATACCCGCGCGCTTCGTATGACTTTTCCGACGCAACGCCCCGCTGTCCCCACCGAAATCGCAACCGCACCATCGACCTGTTTATTCATATGCCCCACGCCCGCGCCTTGTATGCCGATTCTCGGCTGGTTACGGTTTTTCAGGCCCGACGATTTTTCGAACCGGAAGTGAAAAATTCATTCCACTTTCACTCCCTATGCTGCGCGGGGCAGCCAGCGGTCGGCAAAATTTGCGTGTATCTCGTTTATTCACAACATGTGGTCAGCGAGCCACAGTCTGGGTTCCAACGCGGCGCATCCTTCGAGACACGGTGCTTCGTTCGCGCCTTCTCATTGTGGACATCCTTCGAGTCGCCAACGGGTCCGCGCAAAGCGCGGCCCGATGACAGGCTCGGCGACGAAGCAATCTGGGGTTCCATCCCTCATGCCCGCGCTTCGTCGCGGGCATCCACGTCCTACTTTCTTTCACGCGGAACCAAAGACGTGGATGGCCGGGACAAAGCCCGGCCATGACGGATGGAGATCTTGGATTGCTTCGTCGTTTTCACGCCTCGCGATGACGGCCGATAACAGAAACCGTCCGCTTTCAGCTCCGCACCGGCACAATTATTGCGTAACCCGCTTGACCATTCGCACCCAGCCGATCACTGGAACAGTCACGAAGCCAGAAAAGCCCTCGCCGCAAAAACCTGATGTCCACTCCCTCCCCGTCCGTCGCCGCCACCATCCACAGCCCTGAAGAAATTCTGGCCCATCCGCGCTTTGCGGCCGCCCGCGCGGCCTTTGTCGAGGCGGTTCTCGCGCTGCACGAAGGCGACCAGTTCCGCAGCCGCTTGCTGAGCGAGGCGATGCGGCAGGTGACGTTCAACATGATCGTGTCGATGCATCTGCGCCACCATGTGGCCGATCGCTCGACATGGCCGACGCTGCGCCGGCTCAAGGATGAAATAAGCCGGTTCAGATTGGCGAGCCCGCGCCGGATCGATGCCTTGGTGGCAAGGCTTATCCAGCTCGGCTATCTTGAATCCCGCCCCACCGAGCACGATGGACGGGTGCGCATTCTGACGCCGACGGCGAAGATGATGGCGCTCGATCGGGAGTGGCTGTTCTACCATCATACGCCGTTGCACGTGATATTTCCGAAACCCGGCTATCCCGAGCCGATCGCGCGCGATGCGGCGTTCCAGCGCGTCCACCGGCTGGTCGCGCTCGAGTTTTCGGCCAAGGGCGCCGAGATCATGGCCGGAAATCCTGCCGTGATGCGGTTCATGAACCGCGATTCCGGGGTGCTGGTCCTGATCAAACTCATTCAAAGGCAGGCTGCCGGTGACGGCAAAGGCATCAGCTATCAGGATATCGGGCCCCGGTTCGGCGTATCGCGCACCCATGTGCGCCTGCTGCTGGAGGACGCCGCGCAACACGGCGATGTCAGCCTCTCCGGCCGCGCCAGACGCCTGGTCGAGCTCCAACCTTCCCTGCTGCAAGCTTTCGACCGCTTCCTCGCCGAGGTCATGTCGGGGCATGACCTGCTCTACAGGCTGACGCGCGAACGGATGAAAGAGGAAGAAAGGACTAATCGAGAAGCTTGCTAGTACCCGGAATCATTGATCCGCGAAACGTGCTTTGAGACGTTTTTGGTGGACTTGGGACTTGGTCCAGACGAACGGTTTGGCGTCGGCGTTGTAGTCATTAATGAATGCATCGATGTGCTCT